>CAMELV010000039.1 GCA_945925985.1 Comamonas sp. lk
GTCGGCTCGTTGGGCCATGATATTTCTTTCTGTCGTGAGGCCCAAGGGGGGCCTCCGGCGGCCTGGCAGGGGCCTATTGAAAAATTCCCAGAACCAAAAACTGCCAAATTCAATGCTCCGGGAAATTACAGAAAGGATGTTGCACTAACAGCCAGCAGGGGCCCTCCAGCACACCGAGTTGGTGTTCCATCACATCGCCCACCGTCACACCGAGCACCACCCGCCCAGACTCCAGAAAACTGACCCAGGCCGAGGTCTGCGTGCGACGCGCCAAGACTTGGCCGCGCGAGGCGGTCTCGCTTGCAACAGAAACCGGCGCGGTGTGGATGGGCAGCATGGTGATGACTGTGCACTTCCAAACAGCCAGTCGCCTTGATTGGGATCAAGAAAGCACCAAAATTTTGAACCAGTGCAGCAGTCCGGCACGCCGCCCGTTGCGATCAAGCCGTTTGCAGCCACCCCAGCCGCTACAGAACCAACCCCCACTTACCCGATCCCCATTGCGCGGGATGCCGATGGCACAGTCACGCCCTACCTCACCAACGCCCATCTCCATGCCATTCTGGAGGAAGAAGACTTGGCGCAGTACAAACGTGTCCGCAGCGGTGCAATCGGTCAATGAACGACCTGCCCGATATCAACGTTTGGTTGGCCGCTTTTGCAATCAGCAGCCAATGCCGACTGGTTTCCTTTGATGGCGATTTCAATCGCTTTGCCGGGCTAGACTTTTTGCACTTGAGCGGGCCGCCGACCTGAGTCTTTACTGCGTGCGCCCGGCACCGTATGTGTGTCCATGACGAGCAACATGTTATCGCTCGATCCTTCGAGAAAGCCAGTAGCCTGGCTTCCTGCCGTCTGGTGCAATTGCCAGCACCAAGATTTCATCATTGCGGTGTAGGTACACGCCGAAATATGAAATACATGCGCAACACGGTGCCGATGTTGCAGAGCGTCGTGCCGGTCACGATGACCGGAATGGCTGGTCACGTTCGACCGGAATCATTGGTCACGTTGCTCCGGCATACCCATCCAACCGTCTCCAAGCGATTTAGGCAGCTTCTTTCAGCATAATTCGCAGTTATGCAACCTAAATCTCTCGCGTGGACTCAGATCCGTGATGCCCTCGCCCAACGAATTGAATCCGGACAGTTCTCACCTGGCGATCGGCTTCCAAGCGAACCAGAATTGAGCCTGATGTTCCACGCAGGACGGCATTCTGTGCGGCGCGCGCTAAGCGCTCTGTCGTCTGAGGGGCGTTTGCGAATCGCGCATGGTCGTGGGGCTTTCGTTAGCGATGGTCTCGCTTTCCAATACACGATCGATCGTCGAGAGCGGTTGTTCGACCAACTCAAAAGCGCTGGTCATTTGGGTGAGGTGACTGCCCTTGCGTCGGGAGAGCATCCTGCAAATGCCGAGGTGGCCTCGGCCCTCGGGCTCGACGAGAGGTCGACGGTACACGTTAACGACGTACTACTCCTTGTAGACGACGTTCCACTTGGCATCGGTCGATCATTTCACCCGCTCGCCCGCTTTCCCGACTATGAGATCCATCGCCAATTTGCATTGACACAGCGCATGTTTTACAAGTCATATGGTATTCACGACTTCTTTCGAGAGGACACCCTGCTTACCTCACGAACGGCAAGGGTCGAAGAGGCCGATCTTTTAAAGCAACAACCGGAGATGCCAATCGTCGAGACCAAAACCCGCGATGTAGATAGTTCCGGCGCGGTCATCGGCTATTCAACAACTGTCTGGGCGGCTTCAAGAATCCGATTCGTAATTCCATCGAGAACATAACTTGAGCGTGCCCATTTACCGAGATGGCTTTGCCGGCTGAATTTTGTCAAGTTATGTGATAGACGGATGGTCTAACCTGTGCGTGCGCCGCACTGCGTATCGACAAGTCTCTTGGTCTTTGAGCATTGTGTCCACGATTGGTTGCCTGCACATGATGTAGCGCCCCAACGGCATCCCGTTCAAGATGGGTTCACCGGGCGCTTACGACTAATCAAACTGGCATACCGATCAAACTCGGCAAGTCAGAGCCTAAGTCGGCGAACGGATACAGATTCCAGGGTCAAGGTCGCACGCACTTACCTGCAGTTCAGTTATCTGTCAGACGTCTGCCTGACGTCACAAATTTGTCATCTAAGAAATGTAGGATCAACTCATTCGAATGAGTTCGGCCAGCGCTTTACCCGCTCGAATGGACGGGGGAGCAAGTCTTTCATTGGGCATCCTCCGTCAAGTGCTTGGGAATCTTCTGCCAACCATTCAACTTATGGGCAGACCCGCCATCAACAGCCCACTCATCAAAGGAGCGTATCTTGACTGACAGTAAATCCAAGGAGCAACCAATGTTCCAACGCCGCATCCTCATCGCCGGCTTGGCGGTATCCAGCCTTGTTGGATTGCAAAACACCGCTTTTGCCCAAAATTGGAAATCCCAATATCCTGAACTCATCTTCGCTGTTGTGCCGGGTGAGAATTCTTCTTCAATAGTGGATCGCTGGGGCCCCATGATCCGCTATCTGGAACGTGAGGTAGGGACGAAAATCACCTTGCGCCTTGTGCCCGACTATGCGGCGGTGATTGAGGCGCAACGTGCCGGCCAGATTCATATTGCCTGGCACGGCGCATCCTCCTATGCCAGGGCGCGGACAATCGGCGCGCAGATTGAGCCTTTTGCGATCGACAAGCACGCCGACGGATCTACTGGGTACTATTCTGTGTTCTACGTCAGGGCGAACAGTACCTTTCAGAAAATTGAGGATCTGCGTGGCAAGTCGCTGGGTCTAGTGGATCCGAACTCGACCTCTGGCAACAATGTTCCCCGCCTCACGCTCGACAAGATGGGCATTCGACCTCAGGATTTTTTCTCCAATGTGATCTACACCGGTAGTCATGAGAATGCACTGCTGGCGCTCTCACATGGCACGGTCGATGTAGCAGCAACTTGGTTGAACTCGGATACGGATTCAAACCTAACCCGAATGGCCGCCAAGAAGATATTGAATGCATCGGATTTTCGTCCGATCTTTCGTTCAGATTTGATCATGGCGGGCCCGTACGCCTATCTGGCCACCTTGCCGCAGGATCTAAAAGATCGTATCCGCACTGCTTGGCTTTCGGCCAGTCTGAAGGATGAGCAAGCTGTTCGGCGCGTGTTCGATGGCAAGGCAGGCACCTTCACTCCGGTGGCGCATGATGCTTACCTGCCCGTTTTGGAACTGAACATGTTCGTCGATCGTCTACGGCGGCAGTGAGCGACGCCAGCACACAAACAATAATGTGGCTCAAAAATTTCACGGTTGTTGGCCCCGAAAAGGTCATCACAGGCGCATCCCTTCGGATCGAGGACGGAATCATCGCCGAAATCGTTCCACGTGTTGTCCCTAGCGGAGTCGATGGCACGGGACTGTTCCTTTGCCCAGGCTTCATCGACATGCACGGCGATATGATCGAGCTTGAAGTCGAACCTCGCGCAGGAGTTGACTTCCCCAAAAATCATGCCATAGCCCACCTCGATGCCCGCATGGCCGCTTGCGGCTTCACGACGGCTTATGCGGCCGTCAGTTTCTGTACCAATTCGTTTCGCGGCGAACGAAGGTCTCGCGAGCACAGCGAAGGCATCATCAAGGCCCTGCGCGAAGCAAGAGCCAACTGTGGAATAGATCACCGAATTCACGCTAGATTTGACATAGATTTCCCTGAAGCTGAGGACGTGCTTTCTGATCTCCTCGCTGCAGGCCTTGTTGATCTAGTCTCCTTGATGGACCATACACCAGGTCAAGGGCAATATCGTGATCTCGAACGCCACATCGCCAAGATTGCGCTGCGTGAGAACATTACGCATGAAGCTGCCGAGCGGCACGTCATGAACAAAGTAGAGCGTGCAGGACCCGAGGCAGATAGATGGGGCCGCCTTCAACAATTTGCTGAGATCAGCCGCAAGGCTGGAATCAAACTCGCAAGCCATGATGACGACACGGTTCGCAAGGTATTGATGATGATGACCTTTGGTTCAGTGATCAGTGAATTCCCAATCACGATCGAAGTGGCTCGCGCAGCGACCGAACATGGAATGTTTGTAGCAATGGGTGCACCGAATGCCATGCGCGGGCAGTCTTATTCAGGCAACCTCTCTGCGCGCGAGGCACACTCGGTGGGTTTTCTTCACATTCTGGCTGCTGACTATCACCCCGCTAGCATGTTGCCCGCAATCATCGCTCTGGCCGAGAACGATGCAGATGGCTTGTGTGGTGCCGTCCGACTTGCCTCAACGAATCCAGCCAAGGCTTTGGGTCTGAATGATCGCGGGTCTTTATTACCTGGGAATCAGGCAGACATCGCCATACTTGACTTGCGATCTAATCCGCGAGTGGTCGCGACACTGGTAAGAGGTCAGTGTGTCTATTCAAGCGGTTTTTTGCAGTTGTGAATATGACAGCCTTTAGCCGCTACGCGGTCTACTACGCTCCTCGTACTGGTGCTTTTGCCGAGGCAGGTGCTGTTTGGCTTGGTCGCAATTGCCAAACCGGGTTTTCCTTGGCTCAGCCAAAACTGCAAGGCTCCTTGGCAGATTTGGCCCCTTTGACAACGAAACCGCGCAAGTACGGCTTCCATGGGACGCTCCGCGCACCCTTTCGACCTGCAAAAGGTAAGGATGAGGCCAGCGTCGCTGCCTGCCTGGCAGACCTAGCCAAGCGCCTTGAGCCCGCACGCTGTGATGGATTGGAGGTTGGTAACCCATACGGATTTGGTCTTGCGCTCAAGCCAGTGGGCGAAGAAGCTGAGATCCTAAAACTAGCCGCTGCCGTCGTTGAGCATACTGATTGCTTAAGAGCGCCGTTGAGGCCTGATGAGATCGCACAACGCGAACTGTCAGAGAATCTGAATCCTAGGCAGCGGTTATACCTCCATCGCTGGGGCTACCCAATGGTGATGGAGGAACTGTGTTTTCAGCTGACACTGAGCAATCGCATTGCCCCCAATGTTCAACTGGAGCTTGAAACTAGAGCGTCACTTCATTTCGACAAGGTTCTCCCGGTACCTTTCGTGATTGAAGATTTGTGCCTTTTCGGCGAAGAGGCTGACACAGGGATGTTTCGCCTCCTGCATCGCTATCCGCTTACGGGTTAGAAGCGGGTTATCAGTCAAAGCAAGCTGGCCATAGTGATCTGCCAGTGAAACCCTAAGTCTAGCGCCCAAGGGGGCGTGGGTCACTTCGTGCCAGAACGTGTCACTGATCTCGTTGCCGGTGTAATCCTGCACTAAGCCGCAGCGGCTGCCGTCACAACACCAGCACCGCCCGGAAATCATTGACGTTGGTAAAGGTCGGCCCGGTGACCACCAGGTCCCCCAGGGCCGCAAAGTAACCGTAGGCGTCGTTGCGGTCCAGGTGGTCTGCCAGCTTCAGGCCCGCATCGGCGGCGCGCTGCAGGGTGTCCGGCGCCACCCAAGCGCCGGCATTGTCTTCCACACCGTCGATGCCGTCGGTATCGGCGGCCAGTGCATAAACACCAGGCTGGCGTTGCAAGCCTTCGGCCAGACCGAGGCAAAACTCACCGGCGCGACCACCCCGGCCGCGCACGGCACCGGGCAGGGACGGACGGATGGTGACGGTGGTTTCACCACCACTCAAAATGACGCAGGGCTTTGCGAACGGCTGACCTTGGCGCGCCACAGCGCGTGCCAGCGCCGCATGCACCCGGCCCACTTCGCGTGACTCGCCCTCCATCTCATCGCTGAGAATGTATGCAGCCAGGCCAGATGAGCGCGCCAGGTCAGCCGCCGCTTGTAATGATTGTTGGGGCGTGGCGATCAGGTGCACGGCATGGCCGGCAAACAGGGGGTCGCCGGGTTTGGGCGTCTCCAGCGTGCCGCTAGTCAGCGCCTGCGCCACGGCAGGCGGCAGCTCGATGCGGTAGCGGGTCAGCGTGGCCAGCGCGTCGGCACAGGTGCTGGCATCGGGCACGGTCGGGCCGCTGGCGATGGTGGAGGGGTCATCACCCGGCACATCGCTGATGGTCAGCGTCACCACACGGGCTGGCCAGCAGGCCTGCGCCAGGCGGCCACCCTTGATGCGCGACAGGTGCTTGCGCACGTTGTTCATCTCGCCAATGTTGGCGCCGCTGGCCAGCAGGGCCCGGTTGACGGCCTGCTTGTCGGCCAGGCTCAGGCCGTCGGCCGGCAGCGTCAGCAGGGCCGAGCCGCCGCCAGAAATAAGGCACAGCACCAAGTCATCGGCAGTCAGCCCCTGGGTCAGCGCCAGCATACGCTCGGCCGCGGCCAGCCCGGCGGCGTCTGGCACCGGGTGCGCTGCCTCCACCACCTCAATACGATGGGCCAGCCCTGCAGGGCGCGGCGGAACGTGGTGGTAACGCGTCACCACCAGCCCACTCAGCGGCGCATTAGCAGGCCACAGCGCCTCCAAGGCCTGCGCCATGGCCCCGCCGGCCTTGCCAGCGCCAAGCACCAGCGTGCGCCCGCTTGGCGGCGGCGGCAAAAACGACGCCATGCTGTGCAGCGGCAGGGCGCGCTGAACCGCAGCGCGGTACAACTGGGTCAGGAATTCGCGGGGCGAGGTGGCAGGGTTTGGTGCGATCATTGGCAGGTCTCCAGCCCCGCATTGTGACGATTCTTCATGCCCACCCTGCTCATCCGTAACGCCGACTGCGTCGCCACCTTTGACCACCTGGACCCAAACCAAGCGAGAGAACTGCGCCAGGCCTCCGTCTTCATTCGCGACCACCGCATCGAAGCCATTGGCCCTGCCGCTGAATTGCCTGTAACTGCCGACGAGGTGATTGACGCCCGCGGCCACCTGGTGCTGCCAGGCTTGGTGAATACCCACCACCACATGTACCAGAGCCTGACGCGGGCTATTCCCCAGGCGCAAAACGCCGAACTGTTTGGCTGGCTGCGTGCCCTGTACCCGATTTGGGCGGGCCTGACGCCGGAGATGGTGCAGGTCAGCAGCCGGGTGGCGATGGCCGAGCTGCTGCTGAGCGGCTGCACCACCAGCAGCGACCACCCGCGGCAGCATGAGCGTGGGCCAGTCGCAGGGCGGCCTGCCGCCCGATGCTCTGGTGGAGCGCGAGGAGCTGATTCTCAAAGACACGCAGCGCCTGATCGAGACCTGGCACGACACGCGCCACGGCGCCATGGTCAATGTGGCAGCTGCGCCCTGCTCGCCGTTCAGCGTCAGCCGCGATCTGATGCGTGAATCTGCTGCGCTGGCGCGCAGCCTGGGCGCACGGCTGCACACCCACTTGGCCGAGAACGACCATGACCTGGCCTATTCACGGGAAAAATTCAACTGCACACCAACCGAGTACGCGCAAGACCTGGGCTGGCTCGGACCCGATGTCTGGCACGCCCACTGCGTGCGGCTGGACGACGCCGGCATCAGCCTGTTTGCCGATTCGCCGTCTGCTGGATGCCGGCGTGCCGGTCGGGCTGGGTGTGGACGGGAGCGCTAGCAATGACAGTGCCCATATGGTCAACGAGGCCCGGCAGGCGATGCTGCTGGCCCGCGTCGGCCGCGCCATGCAGCCGCCCGAAGAATGGCATAACAGCCAGGGCGAGCGCCAGACCTTTTTTGGCTGCGACCTGGGCCCGGCCGAGATGAGCGCGCGCGATGCGTTGGCGCTGGCCACGCACGGCGGCCCCCAGGCCGCCTGGACCGTGGTCAACGGCCGGGTGGTGGTGCGTGAAGGTCAACTGGCTACGCTGGATTTGGGGCCGCTGTTGGAGCGACACAACCGGCTGGCGCGGGAATTGGCGCAGCCCTAGGCATGGTTAAGTCAAGCACCTAAGCACCGCTGGACACCAGTTTGCGCCTTATGACGTGCGCAGTTCTTCACGTATCACGTTGCGCACCAAATCCGCCAATTGCACACCCCGCATGGCTTCGCGCAGGGTCTCGTTGATGAGCGTTTGGTAACCGCGCCCACCGGCTCGCGCCTTGTACGCTTGCAACACCGCATCGTCCAAATTGATGGTGATACGTGTTTTGCCAGTGGAGAACGCTGGAAGCACTTCACCCAGTGGGCGCAACTGGGCAGCTTGGGCTCGGGTCAACGCTGGGCTGTCCGCATCAGGTGTGGCGGAAAGGGGAGACGCGTCCACTGCTGCCCAGTTAATGGCTGCAGGTGCATCAGAGGCTTTGAGTTTTAAACTGGTTTTGTTCACGGTCGTTGGCCTTTCTGAAAGAAATAATATGCGTGCGCTGTGGCGTGGGGCAGCAAAACACCACCACCATTTCCGCATCAAACATGACCCGCGCAGTCAAAAGAGGCAGACCACGCTCGCGTATGTTGGTGTCGTTTTTGATGACGTTGCACGTGAATTCCATTTGGAGAAGTATATGCATTTATGTATGCATAAGTTAATATGTGAGTCCAAAGTAGTCATGTCGACTTTGATGTTCGAAGGGGTGTCTAGTGGTCGATGGAGCGGTCTTGATAAGCGAGAAGGGGGCGCAGCGATTGGCGGTAATCAAGCGGGTCGTTGATGGGTAGGTCAGCCAGGCGATGGCGGCCCAGCCCCAGGCCCAGACGGGCCCGCTTGGGCGAGTTGGTGCAGATCGACGGCTGCCGCCACGACTAGTTTTGAGGTGCTGCAGCGCCACGTCAGCGGCCACGGTACGCCCCTGGCCAATACAGCGAACGCCGCAGCATCTTTACCAAGGTGCCTGTCAGGCAGAGCATAATTTGAGAAACTCCATTAGATGGTTTTGACGGTTGGCAGCAGCCTCAATGGCTCCCCCCGCATTGACCCGCGAGCCCTCATTGCAGTTTGTCGGTTGCGTTCAACAGGGATTTTGTCGAGGACGTCATTAGGATGCTATTTCGAACTGTACTTTGGCTTGCCAGCCTGGCCTTCACGCTCACCACCAGTCCGGCCATGGAAGTAAAGGTTGTCAATGACACACTGATCCTCTCTGGGCCGGTGATCCAGGGCGACATTCAGAGGTTCAAGGAGGCCCTGGCGGCCAACCCGGGCATCGGCACCGTGGTGCTGCGCAACTCTTGGGGTGGCCACGTGGACTCCGGCTACCGGATCGGGGAACTCATTCGCGAGAAGGGTTTGTCCACCGTCGTCTCTGGTCACTGCGTCTCTTCCTGCTCGCGCATGTTCCTGGGCGGCAAGGAGCGCCGTTTTTCAAATGACTACGGTTTAGAACGAACCTTCGTGGGCTTTCACGGCCACTACGATGCCAAGGGCCAACTCAACCGCGCACTGGTTGAACGCCTCGGCCTGCTGGAATGGATCATCAAGTTCTCAGACGGTAAAGCTGATCGTGAACTGGTGCAACGCTGGATCAACATCGAACTCAACACAGGCATGGTCGCGTTCATGCACCCCCAGACCCGGACGTTCTTTCGCACCGAAAAAACGTTCAACTGTGTCGGACGGGAGCAATCACGCCCCCTGGGGTGCAGCACGCTTGCCGTCACCGCACTGGACATGGGTGTCATCACCGACCTGACGCTCAATCGTAGCCCGGACCAATAAGGGGTCAGATGAGGGAAGCGCTGGCCAACACACCCTCGATCTGAACCCGCCCAAGCCAGTGGCGTAGCCTTAAGCATGGTTAAATCAGACACTTAATCTGAACCGATTCCATGCTTGCGCCGCAAACCATTCTTGATGCTGCCCGCCGTGCCGCCCTAGCTGCCAGCAGTCCGGCACGGGTTCTATTGTTCGGCTCCTACGCGCGAGGCGAGGCCAATTCTGACTCAGACCTGGACTTGCTGGTCATTGAACAACAAGTGGCTGATAAAGCCGCGGAGTACCTCAGGCTTCACCGCGCCGTTGGCCACTTAGGTGTTGGTGTGGACGTGATGGTTATTTCGCGCGAGGAGTTCGAGCGACGTCGTCAGGTCCCCGGGACCGTGCCGTACTGGGCCTCTAAAGAAGGCCAACTGCTGTATGACACCAGCGCTTGAAGAAGCACGCCGGCCCCGCCAACCCTCAGCGAACAGCGTCAGCACTCACCAACACACCCTCAGCCTGAATACGCCCGAGCCAGTGCCGAACGCGAGGTAACCAGCCTGGGTGGGCCGGCAGCGCCTCGCCCCACACCACCGGCAGGCAGCCCAGCGTGGCGACCAGGGTGTCCAGGTCGTCGCCAGCGGCTCGGGCCAGAGCGGTCAGCGTATCGGCCAAGGGGTCGGCCAGCGCGTAGGCGCGGCCCTGCTCGTCCACGCCACGGCAGTAGCGTAACCAACAGGCAGCGGCAAAGGCCAGTCGCTCCACGGGCAGGCCGGCCTGCAGCGAAGCCAAGGCCGAGGGCACCCAGCGTTGGCTGATTTTTTGTGAGCTGTCAGTGGCAATCTGATGCACGCTGTGCTGCAGCGTGGGGTTGGCAAAGCGCTGCAGCAGGGCGTCGCGGTAATCAGGCCAGTCAGGTCGGCGCAGCAAGGGTCCCAGCTCATGGGTCATCAGCCCATGCACCAATTGATAGACCGCAGGCTGGGCAATGCAATCACTGATAACCGGCAGGCCGGCCAGTGCGCCAATACAGGCCATGGCTGAATGGCTGCCGTTCAACAGGCGCAGCTTGGCTTCTTCAAACGGTACCACCTCGTCCACCACCCGCACACCCACCGCACTCAGGGTGGCCGCGTCGGTGTCGTCCACAAAATTGCGCTCAATGACCCACTCCCAAAACGCCTCGGTGCGCAGCGCGGCCTGGTCCGTCATGCCCAGCGCTTGCGCGGCCTCGGCGCTAGTGACGCTGGAGGCTGCCGGCACGATGCGGTCCACCATGCTGTTGGGGAAGGCGCAGTGGGCGGCGATCCAGTCGGCAAGGCCGTCTTCTGATCCATGGGCAGAGCCACCGGCAGGGTCATTGGCGGCGGCCAGGCACAGGGCGCGCAATTGGCGGCCATTGCCCGACAGGTTGTCGCAGCTGGCCACCGTGAGGCCGCCCAGCCCAGCGGCACGGCGCGCGCGCAGCCCCTGCACCAGCAAGTCCGCCAGGGTCGGGGTATAGGCTTTTTCAGTGACGGTGAGCGTGACCCAGCGGGTACTGGCCGCCGCCATGGCCTGCACCACGGTTTGTGGTGACTCGGCGGCTACGCAGCTGCGCCAAATAGCGCCACTGACCCGCCAGCTGCGCTCTTGCGCGCTGGCGGTCTGCACCGAATACAAATGGTCTTGCGCCACCAACGACTGCACCAGTGCGGGATTGCGCATGGCCACGCCCAGCACGCCCCAACGTCGGTCACCACCGGCCAGCAACCGGTCAAAGACCAGCGCCTGGTGGGCCCGGTGGAAGGCGCCCAGGCCCAGGTGCACGACACCGGGGGCGCCGTCGCGCGGGTAGGCTGGCACTGCCACGCCGTGGGCCGCCAGACCGGGTAGGCTAGCGCTGCTCAGCATGTCAGCACCACGCCGACCTTGCGCCCGGCATCCAGAATTTCTTGCCAGGTCTGGTCGTCGACGACGATGCCGTCGCGCTGGCGCTGTGCCCGCGCGGTGCGCTCAGGGTCACCGGCAATCTGCACACCCTCCCCGTCTGGGGCCGCCGGTGAGGCTTGGACCCAGTTGACGAAGGCCAGCGCCTCTTGCTCAAAACTGGCTTGGGTACCCAATCGGGCCGGATCAATCAGGATGCTGAGCATGCCGTTCACCACCGAGCGCACCGGCGCGGCGTCGGAATCATGCCAGGTGCCGTTGCCGCTGAGCGCACCGCCTAGCAGCTCACAGGCCACCGCCAGGCCGAAGCCCTTGTGTTCGCCAAAGGTCAGCAGGGCACCCAGCAGGCCATTGGCCTGCGGCACCACCACCACGCCCGGGTTGGTGGTGGGCTTGCCACATTCGTCAATCAGGGTGCCCGGTGCCACCTGCTGGCCCTGGTTGTAAGCCACCCGCATCTTGCCCTGCGCCACCCGGCTGGTGGCAAAGTCCAGGATGAAATGGGCACCAGCCTCAGCACGGCCTGTGCTGCCGGCCCGGCCGGCCAAAGGGATGCCAATGCAGCAGGGGTTTGTGCCAAACCGCCCGTCGGCGCCACCCCAGGGTGCCACCACGGCGCGCGACAGCACATTGACAAAATGCAGCGACACCAGGCCCTGCGCCACCGCCATCTCGGCGAAATGCCCGATGCGCCCCAGGTGATGGGTCTGCGACAGCGACATGATGCAGCTGCCATGCGTCTGGGCGCGTTCAATCGCCATCTGCATCGCCTGCTCGCCCACCACCTGGCCGTAGCCGCGCTGCCCGTCGAGCGCCAGCATGCTGCCGATGTCTGCGGTGACTCGGGCGGCCGCGTTGGGCTTGAGACCACCTTCCAGCACCGCATCCACGTAGCGCGGCAACATGCCCACGCCGTGAGAGTCGTGGCCGCTCAGGTTGGCCATGACCAGGTTGGCAGCCACCGTTTCGGCCTCAGTTTCTGAACTGCCGGCCGCTACTAAAATAGTAGCAATAGACTGTTGCAGCGCAAGGGCTGCGAGTGTTTTTGGCATATATTTTGGTTTACATCACGGCACCGAGCTGCCAGGGCACAAATTCATTCTGACCGTAACCGTGGTGCTCGCTCTTGCTCAAACTCCCGGATGCCGTAGCCAGCACCAGCTCAAAAATCTGCTGGCCTTTCTGTGCAATCGACACGCTGCCGTCGACGATGTCGCCGCAGTTGATGTCCATGTCTTCTTCCTGGCGCTCCCACAAGCGGGTGTTGGTGGCCAATTTGAGCGAGGGCGACGGGGCGCAACCATAGGCAGAACCACGCCCTGTGGTGAAGCAGATCATGTTGGCGCCGCCGGCGACCTGACCGGTGGCGCTGACCGGGTCGTAGCCCGGGGTGTCCATGTAGACGAAGCCCTTAGCCAGCACGGTTTCGGCGTACTCATACACCGCCTGCAGGTTGCTGGTACCGCCCTTGGCCACCGCACCCAGGGATTTTTCCAGAATGGTGGTCAGGCCGCCGGCCTTGTTGCCCGGCGAGGGGTTGTTGTTCAACTCGCCATTGTTGATGGCGGTGTAGTTCTCCCACCACTTGATGCGCTCAATCAGCTTGTGCGCCACCTCGGGCGATACAGCGCGCCGGGTCAGCATATGCTCGGCGCCATAAATCTCGGGGGTTTCCGACAATATGGCGGTGCCGCCATGCGCCACCAGCAGGTCCACCGCCGCCCCCAGTGCCGGGTTGGCGCTGATACCGCTGTAGCCATCCGAACCACCGCACTGCAATCCGATGCTGATGTGCGCTGCGCTGCAGGGCTCGCGCCTCGCCTGGTTGGCCGTTGGCAGCATCTCACGGATCAAGGCTACGCCCCTGTCCACCGCTTTGCGGGTACCGCCGGTGTCCTGGATGTTGAAGGTCCGCAGCGTCTCACCCTCTCGCAGGCTGCTGCGGGACAGCCAGGCGTTGATCTGGTTGGACTCGCAGCCCAGGCCCACGACCAGCACCGCGCAAAAGTTGGCGTGCGTGGCGTAGCCGGCCAGGGTGCGCTGCAGCACCTTTAAACCCAGGCCTTCGCTGTCCATGCCACAGCCCGAGCCGTGGGTCAGGGCCACCACCCCATCCACATGAGGGAAATCGGCCAGGGCCTCGGGGTGGTTTTGCCTTGAGAAATGATCGGCAATGGCCCGCGCCGCCGTGGCCGAGCAATTGACCGATGACAGCACGCCGATGTAGTTGCGCGTCGCTACACGGCCGTCGCTGCGCCGGTAGCCCATAAAGCTGGCCTCCAGGCGCGCTGGCTCGGGCTTGAGGTCGGCGCCAATCGCGTAATCACGGGCAAAGTCGCCTTTGGCTTCTCCCATCCACAGGTTGTGGGTGTGCACATGCTCACCTGCCGCGATGGGCCTGCTGGCAAAGCCAATGATCTGGTTGTAGCGCCGCACCGGATCACCCGTGACGATGGCGCGGCCGGCAATCTTGTGACCGGCCGGGATCAGCCCACGGGCCGTCACGCTCTCGACCGTGGTGCCGCCCACCAATTGGCTGCGGGCAATCAGGACATCATCAGAAGGGTGGAGTCGGATAAACGGGTTCATGTCAGCCCTAGTTGGGGATTTCAGTAAAACTGCCGGGGCAGCCACAGCACCACATTGGGAAAGTAAGTGATGATGGCGAGGGAGCCCAGCAGCGGTACCAGCCAGGGCAGGATGGCCATGGTGGTTCGCTCGACCGACAGCTTGGCCACCCGAGCCAACACAAACAGCACCATGCCCATGGGCGGGTGCAGCAGGCCGATCATCAGGTTGAGCACCATCACCAGACCGAAGTGAACCAGGTCAATGCCGAGCTTCTGGCAGATGGGCACCAGAATAGGCACCAGGATGGTGATGGCGGCAGTGGGCTCCAGAAAGCAGCCCACAAACAGCATCAACAGGTTGGCAATCAGCAAGAATACCCAGGGCTCCTTGGTGAAGGCCAACACCCAACTGGCAATGGCCGTGGTGACGCCCGTTGCGGTGAGCATCCAGCCAAAGATACTGGCGGCCGCCACAATGAACAGCACCGTGGCCGTGGTCTCCACCGTGTCCAGGCAGACCTTGACGAACATGGTCCAGGACAGGGTCTTGTACCAACCCAGGCCCAACACCATGGCCCAGACGCAGGCGGCAATGGCGCCTTCAGTCGGGGTGAAGATGCCGGTCGTCATACCGCCGATCAGCAGCACGGGCGTCATGATGGGCAGCACCGCTTGAAAGTTGAAGAAACGGTCGGCGGCAAACAGCACAACCAGCCCGGCAAAGACCGTGACCTGCGGCGGAAAACCGAGCTTGGTGATCAGCACCCACAGCGCCAGCGGCCAGCCCACCACCACCGCAGTTTCAGCCAGCGCCTTGATGACCCGGGGCCACTCGAACTTGATGTCTGAGCCCCAGCCGTTCTTGTGGGCAAAGTAGGCTACTGTGAGCATCATCAACAGCGCCATCATCAGGCCCGGCAGGATGCCCGCCAGAAACAGCGCGCCAACGCTCACATTGGCCATCATGCCGTAGATCACAAAGGGCAGGCTCGGCGGGATGATGGGGCCCAGCGTGGCCGAAGCGGCCGTGACACCCACCGCAAACTCGGTGTCGTAGCCATGGTCTTTCATGGCCTTGATCTCAATGGTGCCCAAGCCGGCAGCATCGGCAATGGCGGTGCCGCTCATGCCGGCAAAAATCACTGAGCCCAGCACGTTGACATGGCCCAGGCCGCCCTTGAGCCAGCCAACCAGCGCCAAGGCATAGTTGTAAATGCGGTTGGTGATGCCAGCGTTGTTCATCAAGTTGCCAGCCAGGATGAAAAAGGGCACCGCCAGCAGCGGAAAACTGTCAATGCCGCTGACCATGCGGTGAATCACCACAAAGGGCGGCGTGGTGTCCTGCCAGAACAGGTAGATCAGCGAGGCACCGGCCATGGCAATGGCCACCGGAATGCCGCCCGACATGAGGATGAGAAAGATAATTTTGAGCATGGTGTTCTTCTAACGGTCGTCCATCGTGCTCTCGGGCCGCTCCAGCACACAGTAGCCACGCCGCCAGTGCACCCGCAGCACCCAAAAAGAGCGCACAAACATGGCGGCAAAGCCGAGCATGACCACCCCGTACACGATGTTCATGGGCAGGTCAATCACGGTCATCTTGTAGCTACCGAGCTTTTGCATCATCTGCCAGCTCATCACCACAGCCAGGCCAAAGAATACGATACGCATCACATCCACCAGCAGGCCCATGGCGCGCGACAGCGCCCGGGGCATGAAACGGTAAAAAAAGTCGACCTGAATGTGGTTGTTCTTGGCCACGCCAATGGTGGCGCCAACGAACACCGTGCCAATCAGCAGGTAACGCGCGATCTCTTCAGTCCAGGAGGCCGAGTTGTTCAGCACATAGCGCGTGAAGAACTGGTAGAACACGGTCAGCCCCAGCGCCCAAAAGAGCGCCAGGGCCACCCAGGCCTCTACCGGCGTGCCGGACAGGTCCACCGCCTCGTCGGCTGCGTGGAACTGTCCGTCATCCCCCATGACTTTGGGGCCGGCGTCAATGTCCATCAGCGGGCGGCCTGGATCTTGTCAAAGTCGGCCCGGGTAAAGCCCATGGACTCCAGCGGCGAGTTTTTCAGGACCGCGTCCTGGAAGCTCTTGCGGTCCACATTGACCACCTGCAGGCCTTTCTTGCGGAACTCTTCGACCAACTCGCCCTCACGCTTTTTGATATCGGCGGTGGCACGGGCTGCTGCTTCGCGCGTGACGTCGGTGAACAGGGTCTTCTCGGCATCTGTCAGCTTGTTCCAGACGTGCGGCGCTATCTGGGTCGTCAGGCCGTCGACGATGTGGCCGGTCAGCATGATGGCCTTTTGCACCTCGAAGAACTTCTTGGCCTCAATGGTGGTCAGCGGGTTCTCCTGTGCTTCAACCGTGCCATTCTGCAGGGCCAGATAGACCTCGGCAAAGGCGATGGGGGTAGGATTGGCACCGCAGGCCTTGGGCGTGGCGGTGTAGGCCGGCACGTCGGGCACGCGGATCTTGATGCCCTTCATGCCTTCGCAGTTGGTGAATGCTTTTTGGGCCGTGGTGTGGCGCGCGCCGTAGTAGGTGTAAGCGGTCACCTGGATGCCGGTCTTGGCCCGGAATTCATCGACCATTTCCTTGAACACGGCACTCCTGGCGTAAGCCAGCAGGTGGTCGCCATCACGGAAGATGAACGGGTAGTAAGCAATGCCAAAGCGCGGGTAGCTGCGCGCCGCAAACGATGGACCGCTGATGATCATGTCCACCGTGCCCAGCTGCAGGCCCTGGTTGATGTCGGTTTCCTTGCCCAGGGTGGACGCCGGGAAGACCTGGATGTCAAACTTGCCGTTGCTGCGCTTCTTGATTTCTTCTGCGGCCCACAACGACTGAGTGTGGTAGGCCTCGGATGTCTCGTAGACGTGGGCCCACTTGAGCTTGGTCTGGGCCTGTGCCAGGCTGGCGGCGCCCAGGCTCAGTGCCAGTGCGGCACCGGCGGCGAGGGCTTTGAGAGCGAAACGTTTTGTCATGAGAGTCTCCTTGGGTTGTTGAAGGGTTGTGAAAAACAGCTGGGCTACTGACACTTACTTTCGGGTGCGGCGCCAGCTCGCACTGAATCGGGCATGGGATTTGTCCATGTGGCCGTGCATGGCATCACGGGCAGCTGCAGGGTCACGGCTGCGGATGGCGGCGAGTACAGCCTCATGTTCTTGCATCGCGGCACGCCAGGACGGCACCGTCTCAAAATGGCCACCCAGGCGCTCATGCACCGGGCCATGGCGCGAATCCCAAAAAGTCTGCACGGTCTCCACCAGCACGCCATTGCCGCAGGCCTGCACGATGGCGGTGTGAAAGGCGCGGTCGCCAGCCAGCGGGGCCAGACCCTGCTCGGAATCCTGCGCCATGCTGTCAATGGCCTGGCGCATGGCGGCAATGTCGCGCCGCTTGGCCTGGATGGCAGCCAGCGCGGCGGTTTCACCCTCGACCACACGCCTGGCCCGGATCAGCTCCAAGGGCCCCCATTCGGGCGGCAGCGGATCGGTGGGCACGGTGCGTTGGCTCACCGCACGCTCACGCACGTAGACACCTGAGCCAGAGCGCACCTCGACCCAGCCCTCTACCTCCAGCGCAATCAGGGCTTCGCGCACTGTGGGCCGGCTCACACCCAGTTGCTTGGCCAGGTCACGCTCGGCCGGCAAGCGCGAGCCCGCAGCAAATTCGCTCTGACCCATGCGCAGACGCAACTGTTCCGCGATCTGGCGGTACAGGCGTTGCGGCTCGATGGTTGGCGGCGGCATGGCGGCGGGGGTTACAGGGTTAACGTGGATGGGACAGGTGGTCAGACCAATTTATGATGGCATGGAATTGCACTGCTGCCATCCGGTGAAACCCTGCCATGCGCCCTACCCCAACCATCGACGCCATCCGCCTGCGGCAAGTCAATCTGCCGCCCAAGGTCGTGCGTACCGACGCCATCCAGTCCTTTGTGACGCAGGAGACCATTCTGCTGACACTGCGCTGCAGCGATGGCATTGAGGCCACGGGCTACGCGTACACCATTGGTACTGGCGGCTCGTCGGTGATGGCGCTGCTGCATGACCACCTGGCGCCGCGCCTGCTCGGCCGCAACCCGCTGCACATCGAGGCGATCTGGAAGGACCTTTTCTTTCACACCCACGCCACGGCGGTTGGCGCCATCACCAGCCTGGCCCTGGCCTGCGTGGACACGGCGCTGTGGGACTGGCGCGCGCGCAGCCAGCAGCTGCCGCTGTGGCAGCTGCTGGGTGGCGCACAGAGCCGCGTGCCGGTCTACACCACTGAGGGCGGCTGGTTGCATCTGGATGCTGACGAACTGGTAGCGCAAACCCTGGCAGCCCAGGCGCAGGGCTTCAAGGGCGCAAAAATCAAGATCGGTCGGCCGCATGTCAGTGAAGATGTGGCCCGGCTGGCGGCGGTGCGCACTGCCGTGGGCCCCGGGTTTGAGCTGATGACCGACGCCAACCAGGGCTTCAACCGCCCCGAGGTGGTGCGCCGGGCAGCCGCCTTTGCCCCATTTGACCTGGCCTGGTTGGAAGAGCCGCTGCCAGCCGAAGACGTGGCCGGCCACCGCCAGTTGCGCCAGCACACAGCCATTCCAGTTGCTGTGGGTGAATCGATGTACCACCTGAGCCAGTTCCGCGAGTACCTGGAACAGGGCGCCTGCAGCATTGTTCAGCCTGATGTGGCCCGCATCGGCGGCATCACGCCCTGGGTCAAGGTAGCCCACCTGGCCGAAGGGTTTGATGTGCCGGTGTGCCCGCACTTTCTGATGGAGCTGCACGTGAGCCTGTGCGCGGCCGTGCCTAACGCTGCATGGGTGGAGTACATCCCGCAGCTCGACGACATCACCACCAGCCGCATCCGCGTTGAAGGCGGCTACGCTTACCCGCCCGACACGCCAGGATTGGGCATTGAATGGGACTGGCAAGAAATCACCCAACGGCAAATTGCCGATCAATCACTCAAAAGGACGACATCATGAGACTCCAAGGCAAAACAGCACTGGTCACCGCCGCTGGCCAGGGCATTGGTCATGCCAGCGTATTGGCCATGGCCGCAGAGGGGGCGCAGGTGATTGCCACCGACATCAATCCGCAACTGTTGGCAGCTTATGAGGGCGTGGCCAATGTCCGTACTGCCGTGTTGAATGTGCTGGACAAGGCTGCCATACACAGCCTGGTCGTCACCCTGCCGCCGCTGAATGTATTGTTCAATTGCGCCGGCGTGGTTCACAACGGCAGCATCTTGCAGGCCACCGATGACGAATGGGATTTTGCGTTTAACCTCAATGTGCGTGCCCAGTACTGGATGATTCAGGCCGTGCTGCCCGGCATGCTGGCAGGCGGCGGGGGCAGCATCATCAACATGGCCAGCGTCTGCAGCAGCTTGAAAGGTCTGCCCAACCGATTCATCTACGGCAGCAGCAAGGCGGCGGTGGTGGGGCTGACCAAGGCCGTGGCGGCCGATTTCGTGGGCAAGGGCATCCGCTGCAATGCTATTGCACCCGGTACCGTGGACACGCCCTCACTGCAGGACCGCATTAACAGCTACTCCGACCCGGTGCAAGCGCGCAAAGACTTTGTGGCCCGGCAACCGATGGGCCGTCTGGCCCAGGCGCCTGAGATCGCGCCCATTGTGGTCTACCTGGCCAGCGACGAGTCGGTGTTTGCCAGCGGCCAGTTGTTCGCCGTGGATGGCGGCATGACGATCTGAGATGTTGGAGCCAGCAAAGGCCCCAATGCTTACTCCCCGAGGTAGGCTGCGCGCACCTTGGGGTCTTTGAGCATGGTCTTGGCATCACCCGTCATGGTGACCAAGCCAGACTCCATCACATAGCCCCGATCAGCGATAGACAGGGCCCGGCTGGCGTTTTGCTCTACCAGCAGCACGGTCACACCCTGCGCGTAGACGTCGCGCACCACTTCAAAAATCTTGTCGACCATGATGGGCGACAGGCCCATGGACGGCTCATCAAGCAGCAGCACCTTGGGACGGCTCATCAGCGCCCGGCCCATGGCCAGCATCTGCTGCTCGCCACCGCTCATGGTGCCGGCGAGCTGGTCGCGGCGCTCTTTCAGGCGCGGGAAAATAGTGAACACCTTGTCGATGTCTTGCAGGATGCCGGCCTTGTCGTCGCGGATGTAGGCGCCCATCTGCAGGTTCTCGGTGATGCTCATGCGGGCAAACACACCGCGCCCTTCGGGCACCATGGCCAGGCCCTGGCGCACCAGGTCCCAGGGGCCCTGGCCACGAATGCTCTTGCCCAGGTACTCGATGTCACCGTCGTTGATCGGCAGGCTGCCGGTGATGGCTTTCATGGTGGTGGTCTTGCCGGCGCCGTTGGAGCCGATCAGCGACACCAGCTCACCCTCACGCACCTCAAAATCAACACCTTTGACGGCTTGAATACCTCCATAGGCGACCTTGAGACCGGTCACCTTGAGTAGCGTATTTGTCATGCTTGTTTCCTTCGGGAACAGGGTCTGCGCGCTGCACTGAATGGTTTAGCTCGTGCCAAGGTAGGCCTCAATGACTTTTTCATTTTTTTGCACTTCGGCAGGCGTGCCTTCGGCAATCTGCTTGCCGTAGTCCAGCACGGTCACCCGGTCGCACAGGCCCATCACCAGCTTGACATCGTGCTCGATCAGCAAAATAGTGCGGTTGTCGTTACGGATTTTGTCAATCAGCTCGCGCAGCATCACCTTCTCGGTGGCATTCATGCCGGCGGCTGGCTCGTCCAGGGCAATCAGTTGCGGGTCGGTTGCCAGGGCGCGCGCAATCTCCAGCCTGCGCTGGTCACCGTAGCTCAGGGTGCGGGCCTTGTAATCAGCAAAACGGCCTATCCCGACGTAGTCCAGCAGTTCCTGGGCACGCGAGGCAATGGCCAGTTCCTCGGCCTTGAAGCTGGGGGTACGGAAGATGGCGCCCAACAGGCCCGAACTGGTGCGGATGTGGCGGCCCACCATCACGTTCTGCAGGGCGGTCATCTCTGCGAACAAACGAATGTTCTGAAAGGTGCGCGCAATACCGGCTTTGGCCACTTCATGCACCGCCGTAGGCTGGTACGGCTTGCCAGCGAGGGCAAAGCGACCGCTGTCGGGTGTGTACAGGCCCGTCAGGACGTTAAAAAAAGTGGTCTTGCCCGCGCCGTTGGGACCGATCAGGCCATACACCTGGCCGCGCTGGATCCGGATGCCCACATCGCTGAGAGCCTGAAGCCCACCGAAGCGCTTGGAAACACCGGTCACCTCAAGTACTGTGTCTGTCATGGTGCGCTCTCGTCATCTCTTGGCATTTTGCAGGGACTTGCCGTGGTCCGGCACGGGCCACAGGCCACGCGGCCGCAACAGCATCACGCTGATCATCGCCAGCGCGATCAGCAACTGGCGCAGAATGGCCGAATCGAGCCGACCACCGCTCATGGCCTGCAACGGCCCGGCTACATAACGCAGCACCTCAGGCAAGGCTGACAGCAGCACCGCACCCAGAATTACCCCGGGAAGATGACCGATGCCCCCGAGCACCACCATCGCCACGATCATCACCGACTCCATCAGGCTGAAGGACTCGGGCGAGATGAAGCCCTGAAACGAGGCAAACATGGCACCCGACACGCCGCCAAAGGTGGCGCCCATGCCGAAGGCCAGCAGTTTCATGTTGGTGGTGTTGATGCCCATCGCTTTGGCCGCAATTTCATCCTCCCGAATGGCCATCCAGGCCCGCCCCACGCGCGACTGCTCCAGCCGGTGACAGACCAGAACACTGAACAGCACCAGGGCCAAAAACAGGTAGTAGTAAAGCGACACCGAGGCCAGCTCAAAACCAAACACTTCGATTTTCTTGCCCAGGTTAAGCCCGAAAAAACTCAGTGAATCGATCTGGTTCAGACCCTTAGGCCCGTTGGTGATGTTGACCGGATGGTCCAGGTTGTTCAAGAAAACCCGGATGATTTCCCCAAAACCCAGCGTAACGATGGCCAGGTAGTCACCCCGCAAGCGCAGCGTCGGCGCACCAAGCAGCACGCCAAAAATGCCGGCCAGTCCGGCCGCCGCCGGAATCACGATCCACAGCGGGGTGTGCATACCATTGGGAAACAAAGAGGCCACCGCAGCAAAAGACTCACTCAAATGGGGTGAGGCCATCAGCCCGTACATGTAGGCGCCAATCGCAAAAAAGGCCACATAGCCCAGGTCTAACAGGCCCGCATAGCCGACCACAATATTCAGGCCCAGCGCCAGAAGCACATACAGCAGGGCCATGTCGGCGATGCGCACCCAGGCGTTGCCAAAGCCTTGCAACAACAGGGGCAGCAGCAGCAAGCCCACCGCCGACAGCGCCAGCGCCACAAAATTGCGTTGATTCAGTTTCATGTCAGTCCTTGAGTCAGGGGGTGCGATGCTCAGGCCCGGTCTGCCACCCGCTCACCCAGCAAGCCCGAAGGCCGCAGCGTGAGCACGATGATCAGCACGATGAAGGCAAAGATGTCGGAGTAATGGCTACCCAGCACACCGCCGGTCAGAGCGCCGATGTAGCCGGCACCAATCGACTCGATCAGACCCAGCAGAATGCCCCCCACCACGGCGCCGGCCAGGTTGCCAATGCCGCCAAACACAGCGGCCGTGAAGGCTTTGAGACCCGGCAAAAAGCCCATGGTGTGCTGCACCGTGCCGTAGTTGGCAGCCCACATCACGCCGGCAATGGCAGCCAATACCGCGCCAATCAGGAAGGTGGCCGAAATCACCATGTCGGGTTTGACGCCCATCAGCGCCGCCACGCGCGGGTTCTCAGCAGTGGCGCGCATCGCTCGGCCCAACCGGGTCGAGTTAACCACCCACATCAGGACAGCCAGCGAAACAGCGGTCATGGCCAGGATCAGCACTTGGGTGGGCGTGATCACGGCGCCGCCAATGTTGAACGGCGTGCTGGGCAACAGCGTGGGGTAAGGCTTGTAATTGGGCTTCCAGATGATCATGGCCAGCGTTTGCAGCAGGATCGACATGCCGATGGCGGTGATCAAGGGCGCCAGTTTAGGGCTGTTTCGCAGCGGCCGATAGGCGACTTTTTCAATCACAAAATTGAGCGCGGCAGCCACCACGCAAGCAATGATGAGCGCCACGAACAAAATCACGTAACCCGGGGTTCCCGGCATGCCCTCTTTCATCAGGCCGATGATGGTCCAACTGGTCAGGGCGCCGACCATCAACACCTCGCCGTGGGCGAAATTGATCAGGTTGATGATGCCGTACACCATGGTGTAGCCCAGCGCGACGAGGGCGTACATGCTGCCCAACACCAGACCGTTGATGATCTGCTGTATCAAGGTATCCATAAAACTTCTCCGATGGGTGACCGGCGCTTGCGTTGCTGGTTTGCCGCCGAGCCGCGCGGCCTTGTGGGCGCTAACAGGCCTCTAGCAATTTCCCTGCCGATATGGCGCAACGAGCAGGCGGTTGATCTAGATTGTAGCGAGCACACACCCGGAGCAGAGTCGCTTTCGCAGGGGTTTACCCTCCTGCGGGCAAGCCATCAGCAGGAGTCTCAGGCCATCAGTTTCCCTGCTGGTTCAGGCTGCGCAGTTGCCGCAGCTTGTCCGCGATTCGGATCTCCAAGCCGCGTTCAACCGGGCGGTAAAACCCGGGCGGGGCCATGCCTTCGGGCAGGTAGTTCTCACCGGCGGCAAAACCGCCCTGCTCATCATGCGCGTAGCGGTAGCCTTTGCCGTAATCCAGATTTTTCATGAGTTGGGTGGGTGCATTGCGCAGGTGCATGGGCACCGGCCGGGTGCCATCTTTCTTGACAAAAGCCCGGGCTTCGTTAAATGCTTTGTAAACCGCGTTGGATTTGGCCGCCACGGCCAGGTACACCACGCACTCGGCCAGCGCCAGCTCACCCTCGGGGCTGCCCATTCGCTCGTAGACCTCAGCGGCGTCCAGGGCCAGTCGCAGCGCACGCGGGTCGGCCAGGCCAATGTCTTCGCTGGCCATGCGGATCAGGCGCCGCGCCATGTAACGGGGATCAGCCCCACCATCGAGCATGCGCACCAGCCAGTAAAGAGCCGCATCCGGGTCAGAGCCGCGCACCGATTTGTGCAGTGCGCTGATGGTGTCGTAAAACTGCTCGCCGCCCTTGTCGTAGCGGCGCATGCGTTCACCCAGCACCTTGAGCAGCCAGACATCGGTGACCTCGGCGCGCCTTTCCTGGGTGGCGGCCGCAGCCAGTGTTTCAAGCGTATTGAGCAACCGACGCGCATCACCGTCCGCATAGGCAATGAGCCGATCGACGGCTTCGCGTTCTATGGGGGGCACAGCGCCGCTGCCAAGGGCGCGCGCCACAATTTGCTCCAGGTCAGCCTGTGACAAGGCCTGCAACACATAAACCGCCGCGCGCGACAGCAAGGCCGAGTTCACCTCGAAAGACGGGTTTTCAGTGGTCGCGCCGATAAAGGTGAACAAGCCGCTTTCGACATGGGGCAAAAACGCATCCTGCTGGCTTTTGTTGAAGCGATGTACTTCATCGACAAACAGAATGGTGCGCCGGCCCTGGCTTCGCGCGACCTGAGCCAACTCCACCGCCTCACGGATGTCTTTGACACCGCCCAAGACGGCACTGATGGTGATGAACTGCGCGTCAAAAGCATCCGCCATCAGCCGGGCCATGGTGGTCTTGCCGGTGCCCGGCGGACCCCACAGAATACAGCTGTGGGGCTGCCCCGATTCAAAAGCCAAGCGCAGGGCCATGCCCTCACCCAGCAAGTGCTGTTGCCCGATTACCTCGGCTAGAGTTTTGGGGCGCAAGCGCTCGGCCAGCGGTTGGTGGTCAGGTAGGTGGTTGGCCATGGGGCGTCATTGTGGGGCAATCTGTCTGGCGCGCAGGCTGTCTGGCATCCAGTCCTGCCCCAAACTGCCCGGATCAAGCCGGACGCCTTCAATGAGTTGGGTCTCCAGCAAAGACGCGGCCATCGGCAGGGTACCAGGCGCCCGATGCAGGGCTATTTCGATCTCGGGCAATCGCGGTAACTGCTCGTCTTGGCCGAGGATGCGCCACTCTGGCGGCACCATGCTTTGGGCCACGACGGTCAGGGCCAGGCCGCCCGAGACCGCAATTTTCCCACCTGCAAAACTCTGGCTGCTGTACGCCACCCGCCAGGGCTTGGCCTGGGCATCGAGCGCCGCCAAGGCATGGGCGCGGAACACGCAGCCTTCAGGGAACAGTGCCAGCGGCAAAGGGTCTTGCTCATGCGCAAAGTGTTGTCGCGAACCCGCCCAGACCAGGCGCTCTCGCCGCAGAATCTTCCCCGCGCGGCGGTTTGGTTGGCGCGTGATCAGTGCCACGTCAAGGTTACCGGCCTCCACCCGGTCCAGCAACTCACCACTGAGCGCACCAATCACTTCGAGTTGAACCCGGGGATAGGCATGGGCGAAGCGGGTCAGCACAGCGGGCAGAAAACAATGGGCGTAGTCGTCAGGCATGCCCAGCCGCACATGCCCCTCGGCAAAAGGCTGATTCAGGGCGGCCAGCGCATCTTCGTTAAGCCTGAGCATGCGCCGCGCATAGGCCAAAAGCACCTCGCCCTCTTCGGTCAACTTGATCGGGCGACTGCCGCGCTCAAGCAAAGGGTGGCCAGTCAGCGCTTCAAGCTTGCGCAATTGCATGCTGACGGCGGACTGAGTCCGGCACAGGTACTGGGCCGCGCGGGTAAAGCTGCCACTGTCCATCACCGCAGAAAACGCCTGCAAGAGCGTGAGATCCAGGTACTTCAACATCTTGGCCACCTATTTCATAACGTTTTGTGATAGGAAGCATAACAATTATTCGTTTGCATGCAAGCCACTACCAACCTAAAGTGACCCACAGTGCTGAATCAACCCAACCCACGCACCCACCAGGAGACAACATTCCATGAACAGCCCGCTCAATTCAAACGATTCCGGCATCCATCTGGACCGCCGCCAACTTCTCGCTGGTGCGACCGCCTTTGGGCTGGCTGGCCTGGGCGCAGGACCAGCGATGGCCCAAGGCCAGCCCAAAAAAGGCGGCACCTTGCGGCTGGGTATGGAGGGCGGCTCCGCGTCGGACAGCCTGGACCCACGCACTTATGCGGACTCCATCCCCATCTCTTACAGCCTGATGTTCTGGAACCAACTGGTAGAAATTGACGCCAAAGGCAACGCCACACCTGAGTTGGCTGAGAGCTGGGAATCAAAACCAGGTGCTGCAGAATGGGTGTTCAATATCCGAAAGGGCATCACCTTCGGGTCTGGCAAGGCCCTGGACGCCGACGACGTGATCTACTCGATCAACCTGCATCGCGGCGAGTCAAAGTCACCGGCCAAAGGCATCCTGGAGCCGATCACCGAGATCAAGAAGCTCTCGACGCATCAGATCCAGATCATCATGAAGTCCGGCAATGCTGACCTGCCATTTGTGCTGTCTGATTACCACCTGTTGATCGTGCCCGCAGGCACCACAGACTTTTCGAAACCCGACGGCACCGGTGCCTACACCTTGGCGGAATGGCAACCCGGCGTGCGCGTGGTCGCCAAACGCAAGCCAGGCAACTACTGGAAACCCAACCGTGGCAATTTTGATACGGTGGAAATCCGCTACATCGGCGACTCGGCCGCGCGGACCCAGGCCTTGCTGACGGGTCAGGTAGACGCCGTGAACCGGCTCAACCCAAAGACGGTGGCACTGCTGGCAAAAAACAAGGACATCAATGTCACCCGAACCAAAGGCACAGGTAACCGCTACGGCTTTGTGGCCCTGGTGGACGCCGACCCGTTCAAAAGCCGAGACCTGATGCTGGGGCTCAAGTACGGCATTGACCGCCAGAAGGTCATCAACAACGTCTTTTCAGGCTATGCCTCGCTGGGCAACGACCAGACGGTTGGGCCCGCTGACCAGTTCTACAACGCCAACCTCAAGCCCAAGGCCTTTGATGCAGACAAGGCCAAGTTCCATTTCAAGAAGGCCGGCTTTTCGGGCGCACTCGAGGTCCAGGTCTCGGATGGCTGTTATTCAGGGGCGGTTGATTCCGGCGTGATGTTTCAGGAATCGCTGAAGAAGGCGGGCATGGCACTGGACGTCAAACGCGTCTCCGGCGACGGCTACTGGGACAACGTCTGGATGAAGGTCCCGTTCTGCTCTGTCTTCTGGGGCAATCGGCCGACGGCAGACCTGCAGATCTCGACCCAGTTCCTATCGGGTGGCGCCTGGAATGACACCCACTTCAAGAGCGCGGCCCTGGACAAGATGGTGGTTGATGCCCGGATTGAACTCAACCGCGACAAACGCCGGGAGCTGTACGCCGAGGCCCAACGCATCATTTCGGAAGAGGCTGGCATGGTTTGCTTTGGCGTCGGGGATCAGATGGACGGCAGCAGCAACAAGCTCAAAGGGCTGGAATCGCATGCACGCTACGACATGAACGACAACCGCTTGGCAGAAAAAGGCTGGTTCGTCTGAAGTACCGCTCAACGCAGGGAGACCGCATCTTGAACATTGGTTTTATCGGGCTTGGCAACATGGGATCAGCAGCGGCACGCAACCTGCAGCGTGCCGGTTTCGCCCTCACAGTCCACGACATCCGGCGGGAAGCCGCCGACAAGCTCATCGCGCAAGGTGCGGTCTGGGCCAGCAGCCCGGCGGCGGTGATGGCGCAAGCCGACATCGTCATCACCATGGTGTTCGGTCCCAGCCAAATTGAGGAGGTGCTGCGCGGCGACCAGGGCTTGTTGGCCGGCGACTGCACCGGCAAGGTCTGGATCGACATGACCACCAGCGGCCCACCCTTGATGCGAGAACTCGGTGCGGCGTTTACGCAGCGCGGTGGGCTGCCGGTGGGCTCACCTGTGACGGGCTCCATTGACTCGGCGATCCGGGGGGACATGATTCTTTTTGTCTGCGGTGCCGATGAGGCTGTCGCCCGGGCGCGCCCCGCGCTTGAGGCGATGGGCGAAATTCGCCTGGTCGGGGCTCATGGCAATGGCTATGTGGCCAAACTGGTCAACAACCAGCTCTGGCTGGTGCATGCCGCCGCCATTGGCGAAGCGATGGTCACTGCCAAAAAAGCCGGGCTGGAACCAGAGGTCTGGTGGGCCGCCATGAAAGGTGGCGCAGCCGAGAGTTTCGTGATGCAGCATGACGTGCCATCGATCTTTGCAGGCCACTACGACCCCTCATTTCGACTTGAACTCTGCTTGAAAGACTTGGGCTTGATCGATGACTTGGTGGTCGATATGGGCACGCGAAGCGAACTGACGCAGGCCACGCACGCACGCTTCAAAGAAGCCGCGCAGCGGTACGGCCCTGAGGCTGGCGAGATGAGCGTATGCCGGCTGATTGAGGAGGATTCGGGACTCACCTTGCGAGTGGCGGGTGACTGGACGCCACCCTGGGAAGTGAAGCACCCGCAAGAGGCGGCCTGACGGCGGATTCTCTGTTGCCTGCGAGGCCGCGCCAATGCAAAATGCGGCTTACTACTCGATACCGGAGCCCCAATGGAAACCTCGCAGCCCGCCGCATACCCCGATCTGCAGCACCTGACCCAACTGATCCAACGCGTTGATGATCGACAACAACTCGCCGAACTGATCTCACGCTACGGCATGGTCGTTGATGACCGTGACTTCGACACGCTGGGCAGCCTGTTTGCACCGGATGGCCAATTTCAAGCGGTCACAGGCCGCGACGCCGTCGTTGCCTTTTACCGCTACCGCACCTCCCTGTTCACGACCAGCTACCACTACGCGCACACTTGGCACTTCGATCTGATTTCGGATCACCAGGCCTCAGGGGTGGTCAACGCGCATGCGGAGCTGTGCATCGATGGCCAAGCCGTCCACATCGCCTTGCGTTACCTTGACACCTACACCAAGATCGACGGCCACTGGGTGTTCCAGTCACGCGCGTTGAAATTCCGTTACGTGCTGCCCCTGAGCGAGTTGGCCAATGGGCTGGACCAGCCGCTGCGCGTGCGCTGGCCCGGCACCGAGCCGCAATTGGCAGACCTACCCGACCAGCTGCAAACCTACATCGACAGCCGCAGAGCGCCAGCCTGAACCATTCAACGCAGCCAAATTCCCATGCCCAGAATCAGATCACTCGCGGTCGAAGCTTTCGACCCTGAACTTCGAAGCCTGCTCAATGCAAATCAAAAATCTGAGCGCGAATTGCGGCCCACCAGTGTGCGGGCGCACCACCCAGAGCTGGCCAAAGCCTATTTGCGTTTTGGCGGGGCTCTGAAGGCACATTCCGTGCTGTCAGCGCGTCTGCGAGAGTTGGTACGGTTACGCATTGCCTTTCACAACCAATGTCGCAGTTGTATGGCCATGCGCTATGCGGATGCGGTAGACGACGGCGTCAGTGAAGCCTTGGTGTGCGCGCTGGAGAGGCCGCACGAAGCGCCTGACCTGACTGATGCCGAGCGGGTGGCTCTGCGGTACGCCGACCTGCTGGCTAACAACCACCTGGCCATCGATGACGCGTTTTATGAATTGTTAAAAACGCATTTTTCCGAGAAAGCGCTGGTCGAGCTTGGCATGGTATGCGCCTTGTGCATCGGTTTTGGCAGGCTGTCCGCCAGTTGGGACATGACGGAAGACCTGCCGGAACGCTTCAAAGCCCAAGGCCCAGAGCCCATTACGCCCTGGGGCCCCGACGCGTGGACGACTGCTCACTGACGAATGATGTCAGCACCGGCAGGCGGCTTGAACTGGAAGCTGGCAGCATCCAAGGCCACATTGGACTGAAAAGCATTGAAAGTGAGCACCGAGCGTTGGCCGAAGCTGTCGAGCATCTCTAGAACCGCCAACTCTCTACCGCGAAACCCGACCCTGACGCTCTGCAACTGGCCGTCGCGCGCTTTGGGGGTCGCCAACACCCACTGCAGGCCGTCGCGGTCAGGGGCATCGGCCAGGACAAAGTCGTTTTGTAGAGTGCGCAGGTCGCCCGCGGACGCAATCAGGGCCGCCGGTGTGGCCCCAAGTGCCTGGGCCTGTTTGCGGGCTGTGACCTGATTCAGATCGACGTCATACAACCAAAGCGTCTGGCCGTCAGCAACAATGGTCTGTTCGAACGGCTTACGGTAAATAAACCTAAAACGGTTCGGGCGAGCAAATTCAAAACTGCCGCCTGATGACTTGGCCCGACCAGCTACGCCATCCTTGGGCGGCGAAGTCACAAGCTGGGTGAATTCAGCCCGACCGGATTGGGTCGCCCGGAGAAAATTCTCCAAGCTTTCTAGGCCTCCAGCCCTTGCCAGTACTGGGGTTATAGCTATCAAAATAATAGCAAGGATCCGAGAGACAGGAACAGATGTGATCATGTGTTTTACTCGGCGCGAGCCGGTACCAAAATATCGCGTTGGCCGCTGCTGCTCATGCTGCTAACCAGTCCCGCGTTTTCCATATCCTCGACCAGCCGGGCCGCACGGTTGTAGCCAATCTTCAAGTGGCGTTGCACCAGCGAGATGCTGGCCTTACGGTTCTTCAGGACGACTTCCACGGCCTGATCGTACATCGGGTCTTTTTCACCCCCGCCGGCCCCACCCTCGCCCAAGGTGTCACCCTCACCGTCGACCGTGCCGCCTTCAAGCACACCTTCGATGTAGTTGGGTTGGCCCTGACTCTTAAGGTAACTGACCACCCGGTGCACTTCTTCGTCGCTCACAAAGGCGCCGTGCACTCGCACGGGCAGCCCGGTGCCACTGGGCATGTACAGCATATCGCCCATGCCCAGCAGGGCTTCGGCGCCCATTTGATCCAAAATGGTGCGGCTGTCAATCTTGCTCGACACCTGAAACGCGATTCGGGTTGGAATATTGGCCTTGATCAGGCCGGTGATCACATCAACGCTGGGCCGCTGTGTTGCCAGAATGAGGTGAATGCCGGCAGCCCGGGCTTTTTGAGCCAGCCGGGCAATCAGTTCCTCGATCTTTTTGCCCACCACCATCATCAGGTCGGCCAGCTCATCGATCACCACCACAATGTGCGGCAACCGGTCCAGCGGCTCGGGCGCCTCCGGTGTCAGGCTGAACGGGTTGCCGATGTGCTCGCCCCGCGCCTTGGCTTCGTCGATCTTGACGTTGTAGCCCGCCAGATTGCGCACCCCCATCTTGCTCATGAGCTTGTAACGGCGCTCCATTTCAGCCACGCACCAGGTGAGACCATGGGCGGCCTGCTTCATGTCGGTCACCACCGGCGCCAACAGATGCGGAATGCCCTCGTACACCGACATCTCCAGCATTTTGGGGTCGATCATCAGCAGGCGCACGTCGCGCGCTTCAGCTTTGTAAAGCAGGCTCAAAATCATGGCGTTGATGCCGACCGACTTGCCCGAGCCGGTGGTGCCCGCCACCAACACATGGGGCATCTTGGCCAGATCGGCCACCACAGGATTACCGATGATGTCCTTTCCCAGCCCCATGGTCAGCATGGACCTGGCCTCGTTGTAAATATTGGAACCAAGAATCTCAGACAGGCGAATTGACTGCCGCTTGGCGTTGGGCAACTCCAGCGCCATGAAGTTCTTACCGGGAATGGTCTCCACCACCCGAATCGACACCAGGCTAAGCGAGCGCGCCAGGTCCTTGGCGAGGCCAACAATTTGTGATCCCTTGACGCCGGTAGCGGGCTCGATCTCGTAGCGCGTGATCACCGGACCAGGCTGGGCCAGCACCACCCGCACCTCGACACCGAAGTCCTTCAGCTTCTTTTCGATCATGCGGCTGGTCATCTCCAGCGTCTCCGGCGCCACCGTCTCCTGACGCGCCAACGCGCCATCCAGCAAATCGACCTGCGGCAGCCTGCTGTCTGGCAGCTCGGTGAACAGCGGCTTTTGCCGCTCCTTGGCCACACGCTCACTTTTTGGCATTTCGGCTAACACCGGCTCGATCACCACCGGCGGTGGCACGGGCGCAAACACAGCATCGTCACGCGGCTCAATAAGCAGGTCGTCACGCTCGCGCGCCGCCTGCTGGCCCAGGGCGATGTCCTGAGCGACTTCGCGTTTTTCCCGCCTGGACTCGACTTGGCTGTGAATCCAGGCGCCGAGCCACTCGGCCACTCGGCCCCAGGAAAACCTGAACGCGAGCGAGGCGCCCACCAGTGCCAACACAATGCCGACCAGAGCCGCCCCAGCAAAGCCCAGCCATTGCACGCTCAACGGGCCGAGCCAATAACCCAGAATGCCGCCGCCATGGCCCGGCAGGTAGGCTTCCAGCCGGTGCAGACGTGCCCACTCCAGGCTGACGCTGCCCGCCAGCAGCAGGGCTAGCCCCATCCAGGCAGCGCTACGAGGCGTACGCCACGGCGAATCGGCTGGACTCTCCGGCTCCGCTAATTTGGCACCAGGCTCCCGCTCGTGCAACCAACGCGACAGACTGACGAACCAATAACGGATGCCCGCCGCCACACACCACCAGATGGAAAAACCAAATAGAAAATAACTGACATCGGCCAACCATGCGCCCAGATGTCCGCCCCGATTGCGCAGTGGCCCACCCGCACCCGAAGTCGACCAGGCCACATCCTGCGCGGAGTAACTCGACAGCGCCAACAACCAAAAAATCAGGGCCACTAGACCCAGGGCCAGTCCAAATTCGTCGGTAAAGCGGGACCACCCTGGTCGCACCGGCACGTTGGCGCGGCGTTTGTCGTTGAGGGTGTTGAGTGAATAGGTCATCAGGGGTGGTTACGCAGGCATCAAGGCCAATCCGCATGGTTCTTACAATGGCGGCACAAACAAGCTGAAATCCGCTTGAGCCAAGCCCGGGCTAGGGCGCCCTTGTTTCCCGCCCCATGCCAACCCGAACTGTACACGCCAGATTCTCATTTTTGCAAAGGTTTTTACCATGACCACCACACGTCACGCCAAGGTCCTGATTTTGGGCTCTGGTCCGGCCGGCTATACCGCGGCCATTTATGCCGCACGCGCCAACCTCAGCCCGATGCTGATCACCGGTATCGCCCAAGGCGGGCAACTCATGACCACCACGGATGTGGACAACTGGCCAGCCGACGTGCACGGCGTGCAGGGGCCCGAGCTGATGCAACGCTTTCTGGAGCACGCCGAGCGGTTCAAGACTGAGATCTTGTTTGACCACATCAACGCCGTCGACTTCAGCAAAAGGCCGTTCACGCTCAAGGGAGACAGTGGCGAATACACCTGCGACGCGCTGATTCTGGCCACCGGCGCCTCAGCCAAGTACCTCGGACTGCCGTCGGAGACCGCCTTCATGGGGCGCGGCGTATCAGGTTGCGCCACCTGCGACGGCTTTTTTTACCGTAATGAGCTGTGCTGTGTGGTTGGGGGCGGCAACACCGCGGTCGAGGAAGCGCTGTACCTGTCCAACATCGCCAGCAAGGTCTACCTCGTGCACCGGCGTGACAAGTTCAAGGCCGAGGCCATCCTGATCGACAAATTAATGGAAAAAGTGGCCGCCGGGAAAATCGAGCTCAAAACCTTTCAAACTCTGGACGAGGTCCTGGGCGACGCCAGCGGCGTGACCGGCATCCGCCTGAAACACGTGAACAGCGGCGTGACGGAAGACATCACCCTCAAAGGCTGCTTTATTGCCATCGGCCACTCTCCCAACACCGACATCTTCCAGGGCCAACTCGAGATGGCTGGCGGCTACATCATCACCCAGGGCGGGCTCAAAGGTTTTGCCACGATGACCAGCGTGCCCGGGGTGTTCGCCGCCGGCGACGTGCAAGACCACGTTTACCGACAGGCCATCACCAGCGCGGGAACCGGTTGCATGGCTGCACTCGACGCGCAACGCTTTCTGGAACAAGGCTAAACCAGGCCGGGTACCGCCAGCCCACTAGCGGTCTGTGGCTGGCGCTTTGTCGCGCAGCACCAGCGCAATGCCCCCGATGATCGCCACGCTGGCCAGCGCCAGGCGCAGCGTAAAAGGCTCGCCCAGCAGCATCACACCACCGAATGCGGTTAGCGGCGGAACGCTCAGTTGTACCGTGCTGGCGTGGATCGCTTTCAGGCGCGGTAAGACGGCGTACCAGAGTGCATAACCCAGGCCCGACGTCAACCCGCCTGAGGCCAGGGCGCAGGCCACACCGGTAGCGTCTAAGTGCGCTGTGTTGGCTGTCAGTAGACTCAGCCCAAGGGCCAAAGGGCAGGCCAGCAAAAAATTGCCAGCGGTCACCCGGGTGGGGTCGCCCGCCCCTTTGCCCCTGAGGGAGTAGACACCCCAGGCGGAGCCAGCCGCCAGCATCAACAAGGCGCCGGAAAGGGGCGGCGCAGCCAGGCCGGGCAGCAGCAGGGCCACCAGACCGACCAGGGCCAGTACCACGCCCAAGATTTGCCGTGATCGCAGCCGCTCGCCAGCCCAGACACCGCGGCCGACCATCGTGACCTGAACCGCGCCAAACAGCAGCAGTGCACCAGTGGCCGCCGGCAGGCTCTGGTAAGCAAAGGAAAATCCGGCCGCGTAGACAAACAGGGCCAGGCCAGACAGCCAGTGACCGCCGCCCGTGCCGGAAGAACGCCAGCGTGCCACCAGCCAAAGCGTGGCCATGCCAGCCAGTAAGCGCAGGGTGGTAAAGCTCGCGGGGTCGATGGCACCATCCTTGAGCGCCAGCCGGCAAAGCAGGGAATTGCCCGCAAAAGCCAGCATGGCCAGCGCAGTGAGCGTCATGATGCGTGTGGACGGCATCGGCACATGATAGGGCATCGCCTATAATTTCAGGCTTTGCTGAAATAGTTGAAGCTTTCGGTTTCAATCAATGCGGCAACAGGGTTACCGCCACCCTTTTTTATTGGCGAGGTGAGGCGCCCAGTCATGGGCGCCGTGATGTCAATCTGGAGTGTCCTCATGGCACGCGTATGTGAAGTCACGGGCAAAGGCCCGATGGTTGGGAACAATGTGTCCCACGCCAACAACAAAACCAAGCGCCGGTTCCTTCCGAACCTGCAATACCGCCGCTTCTGGGTCGAGACTGAAAACCGCTGGGTGCGCCTGCGCATTTCCAACGCCGGTCTGCGTCTCATCGACAAGAACGGTATCGACTCAGTGCTCGCAGACCTGCGCGCACGTGGCCAAGCTTAAGGAGCAGCACCATGGCAACCAAAGGCGGACGCGAAAAAATCAAGCTGGAATCCACGGCCGGCACCGGTCACTTCTACACCACCAGCAAAAACAAGAAAACCATGCCCGAAAAAATGTCGATCATGAAATTTGATCCCAAGGCTCGCAAGCATGTGGAATACAAAGAAATCAAGCTGAAGTAATTCGGCCGTTGATTCAAAAAACCCGCCTTAGGCGGGTTTTTTTTCGGCCTTCAAAAGTGTCTCAACGCCGCCAGCGGTAATAGCCTAGGCCAAAGTTAAAGGTAAATGGCAGGGGGTGGCTGTAATAGTAGGGCGGCGAATACGGCAGAACATAGACGGGGTTGGCCAACACCTGTGTTTGGGGTTGCACATAAAT
>CAMELV010000040.1 GCA_945925985.1 Comamonas sp. lk
AACGATTAATGACTCCCAGGCAGAAGTGCTGGAGACTTTGAAGATCAGAAAACCCACCCAAGACGCCCAGTTGACCCTTTTGTAGTGGCAATTTTGAAGCGAGCCCTATATGAATCAACAACTTGCGTCATTTGGTGTCGAACTCGGGAGAGCGGCAATCGTGCTGTTAACCAAGCCCATGACTAGTTGGCGTCTTTCCATCCTATTCATCCCATTAATTTTTGATATAATTTTTTGCCGATTCAAAAGTACCGTTCCCACCTTTACAACCCCAGGCCCATGCCCGTCAATCGATAGATTTGCAGCTGAAGACAGTAAAAAACCTGAAGTCCCCTACGTGAAGTGGGTTAGTTGGAGCGGGGCATCCTATACATCTTTGCTCGAAGTGCAAACAAAAAGGCTTCCTTTCGGAAGCCTTGTCGGGCAAGTAAAAATTGGATTAGGAAAAAGTTTCCAGTGTCCCATCTAGGCCCATCAGACCCAATTGCGCTCCCAGGGCTGGAAATTTCTCGTTCAGTTGACGCCGAAACTCCAGCAAGGCCTGCTTGTGCGTCTCTGTTTCGACAGCCGAATTGGCCACTTTGTCTTCGCCATAAGCAATTTTTGCAGCGCCGCAATCACGGTGGTTGACGACAATCACCTTCTTGATGTTGTGCAGTTGCACTGAGGCACCCAAGTTTTCCCAGAAGGTCTTGCTCCATTCTTTAAATGCCGGAGCGACTACGCCTATAGACGCGCCGGCAATCGTAAACGCGCTGTATTTCCCGTTCAGGCCATCGCTTGCCTGCTTTTTATTGACCAAGTCTTGAAACCTGGGATCAATACAAGACAAGACCATGGCTTCATAGTTCCCCGAAGCCGCCTGAACACCAGCGGACAGCATACCAATCGAACTAAACAAAACCGCACCACCGGCAACGCGCATAAATTCGCGTCGGGAATTAGAGTGTGTCAGCACATCGCCGCAACACACGGGCGCATAGGCGACGGCAGTATTAATAGATTTGAACATGTTAAGGCTCCGCAAGGGGAAAACAACAAAAATTAAGATAAATTTTAAATAATGACAATATCCTTGGAAAAATTGGGGCATTGGCACCAGCTGAACCGCTACGGGCAACAAACAATGATCACGAGCCATGGGCTCACAGTCACTGTGCTATCGCTCAGGGGAACTGGCTCAAGCATAAGGAGTTGTCATCCTAGCAAGGTGGCTTGTGAGGCGATTTCAACAAGCTGACAGTCTGTAAGTCCGATCGTTCTGGGTGCGGCGTCAATCGCCTCAGGGTCGATCTACTTTTGGGGGGGATGAAATCGGCTAGAGCGCTTGGCCAACCAGAATCCGACGCTCCAACACGCTTGGGAGCCGTTAGAACTGAGCCATTTTGGTCGGGGTGAGAGGATTCGAACCTCCGGCCTCTACGTCCCGAACGTAGCGCTCTACCAGGCTAAGCTACACCCCGATACTGTCGCCGAAGTGCCAAGAGTGACGCCTCAAAACTACGAGGTTAATTCTAACAAACCCTCGGCGACCGGGGCGGCGTGTAATATGACGCTTTGAACTACTACCCGCTGATGACCTTTGCCACACTGCCCACCGATGGACCTATTACGAATTGTATGCGTCGTTGTTTCGGCCTCAAGCCTGAGCGCTTGCGCCGTGGTTGCAGTGGCTGACGCTGCAGTTACCGTGGCTGCCACTGGCGTCAAAGTGGTTGCCAAGACGGTCGGAGCCGTGGTGGATGTGGTGACGCCTGAGCCCAAAAAGTAACGTTCCCCGCCGCAGCAGCAATCCAATTCGCTTGGCGCGCCGCTCAGGGCTCAGGATTGCCGTTGCAGCAACGCGGTTGCGAGTTCGATCAAACAGTCGGCGTGCGGGCCCGGCGGTAATTGTCTTGCCGCTGTCACCGCTCTGGCAGCCTCGGCGCCGGCGGCTTCCCGCGCAACGTCAAGTGCGCCGGTGCGTCGCACGACTTGAATCACCTCATGGAGGCGGTCGCAGTCGCCAGCCTCAATGGCGCTTTTGACCAAGGCGCGTTCTTCTGGCGTGCCGCGTTGCATCGCGGCGATCAGCGGCAGTGTCGCCTTGCCTTCGCGCAGGTCATCACCCAGGCTTTTCCCCATCACTTCGCTGTCGCCAGCGTAATCGAGGACGTCATCAATGACCTGGAATGCGGTACCGAGCGCCTGGCCGTAATCCGCGCAGGCCGCCTCTAGGGCTGGTGAACCACCCGACAAAATAGCACCGACGCGGGCGCTAGCCTCAAACAATTTAGCGGTTTTTGACCGGATCACCTGCAAGTAGTTGACCTCGTCGAGCTCGGCGTTGTGCATATTCATCAACTGCAGCACTTCCCCCTCGGCAATGACGTTAGTGGCATCGGCCAACACGGCCATGATGCGCATATCACCGACTTCCACCATCATCTGGAACGCCCGGGAGTACATAAAGTCGCCCACCAGAACACTGGCGGGGTTTCCGAAGGTCTCATTGGCGGTGGCATTGCCACGGCGCAGGGCCGAATCGTCAACCACGTCATCGTGCAGCAGGGTGGCCGTATGAATGAACTCGACCACTGCCGCCAGATTAATGCGTTGCACACCGTTAAAGCCCATGGCTCCGCAGCAGAGGAGCAGTAAGGCGGGGCGCAGCCGTTTACCGCCTGCGGCAATGATGTAGCTTGAGACCTGACCAACCAGTGGCACCCCAGAATTCAGCCTTTGGGCAATCACACGATCGACCTCGCGCATGTCGTCGCCGATGACGGCCATGGAAGTGGCGGGTGAGGGGGAGGCGGGAGCGGTTTGCACGGTTTGTAGAGGAGTCGACAGGGCGATTATAGGAAGGTGAGTGGGCGTGGCGGACACCCTACAGGGGAGCAGATGCCACCTAAATCCCCTGTGCTATAGTCATGGGCTCTGTGAAAATCCGTTCTCAGAGCAAATGAGAAGAGGTCAATATGTACGCGGTCATAAAAACCGGCGGCAAGCAATACCGAGTTGCTGCTGGTGAAAAAATTAAAGTAGAACAGATTGCTGCGGACGTAGGCCAAGAAATCGTATTCGACCATGTTCTGGCTGTCGGCAACGGCGCTGAACTGAAAGTGGGTACGCCCTTGGTGTCCGGCGCAACAGTGAGTGTCACAGTCTTGGCACACGGCAAGCACGACAAGGTCAGCATCTTCAAGATGCGTCGTCGCAAGCACTACCAAAAACGGCAGGGGCATCGTCAACAGTTCACCGAACTGCTGATCGGTGCCATTGCGGCATAAGGGAAACAGGTCATGGCACAGAAAAAAGGCGGCGGCTCTACGCGAAACGGGCGAGATTCCAAGCCCAAGATGCTCGGCGTGAAGGCATATGGTGGGGAGTCGGTCAGTGCCGGCGCCATCATCGTCCGCCAAAGGGGCACCAAGTTCCACCCCGGGGTGAATGTCGGCATTGGCAAGGACCACACCCTGTTTGCCCTGGTTGACGGCCATGTGTCGTTTGCCATCAAAGGTGCGCTCAACAAGCACACGGTGAACATCACCTCGGCCTGAGCTGCGGTAATTTCACCTGAGAGACCCTGCGCGCTGCGCGGGGTTTTTCGTTTATAAAGCCTGAAATCATGAAGTTCGTTGACGAAGCCTATATTGACATCTCGGCTGGAGATGGCGGGGCCGGTTGCGTCTCGTTCCGGCATGAAAAGTACAAAGAATTTGGCGGCCCCAATGGCGGGGACGGCGGTCGTGGTGGCCACGTTTTTGCCGTGGCAGACCCCAACCTCAACACCTTGGTCGATTACCGGTTTTCACGCCGGCACGATGCCAAGCGCGGTGAGCACGGTATGGGATCAGACATGTTTGGCGCGGCCGGTGATGACATCACGCTCAAGATGCCGGTGGGCACCATCATTTCCGATGCTGAAACCGGCGAGGTGCTGTTCGAACTGCTGACACCAGGTGATGTGATCACCATTGCCAAGGGTGGTGATGGCGGTTTTGGAAACATGCGCTTCAAAAGCGCGATCAATCGGGCGCCGCGCCAAAAAACGCCGGGTTGGCCCGGTGACAAGAAAAATCTCAAGCTCGAGCTCAAGGTGCTGGCCGACGTCGGCCTGCTGGGCATGCCCAATGCTGGGAAATCTACCCTGATCACCGCCATATCCAACGCGCGGCCCCGCATTGCCGACTACCCATTCACCACCCTGCATCCCAACCTCGGCGTGGTGCGCGTCGGGCCGGAGCAGAGCTTTGTGGTGGCTGACCTGCCCGGTCTGATTGAGGGTGCTTCGGAGGGTGCCGGCCTTGGGCACCTGTTTCTGCGGCATCTGCAGCGCACTCGGCTGCTTCTGCACGTGGTCGATCTGGCCCCGTTTGACGAAGGAGTGGACACCGTGGCGCAGGCCAAGGCCATCGTTAACGAACTCAAGAAATATGATCCTGCGCTGCACCAAAAACCTCGCTGGCTGGTCTTGAACAAACTCGACATGATTCCTCTGGACCGGCGGGCCGAGGTGGTGAAAGACTTTGTCAAACGCTTTAAATTCAAGGGCCCGGTGTTCGAGATCTCGGCCCTGACGCGTGAGGGCTGTGAGGCCTTGATCAAGACGGTTTACCAGCACATCAAGGCGCAACAGGCGGCTGAACTGGTGCCGGTGGAGGTAGACCCGCGGTTTGCGGTGGACGGCGAATAGTCTAATTGCTATTTATTTTGTAGCTACTACTCTATGATTCACGGGGCTTAGGAGTCGAAATGACCACAGACGTCGCCTCTACAGTATTGCGCGATGCGCGCCGCATTGTGGTCAAGGTTGGTTCCAGCCTAGTTACCAATGACGGGCGTGGCCTGGATGAGGCCGCCATTGGTGAGTGGTGCCGTCAGCTGTCTTTGTTGGTGCGGGGTGGGCGTGAACTCATCATGGTGTCCAGCGGCGCCATCGCCGAGGGCATGAAGCGTCTGGGCTGGCGCACCCGGCCGCACGAAATCCATGAACTTCAGGCCGCGGCGGCGGTGGGCCAGATGGGACTGGCGCAGATGTATGAGACCAAGCTGCGTGAACACGGTTTGGGCAGCGCCCAGGTATTGCTGACCCATGCTGACCTGGCGGACCGCGAGCGTTACCTGAATGCCCGCTCGACCCTGCTAACCCTGCTCAGGCTAGGCGTGGTGCCGGTGATCAATGAAAACGACACCGTGGTCACTGACGAGATCAAGTTTGGCGACAACGACACCCTAGGGGCTCTGGTGGCCAACCTGGTCGAGGCTGATGCCCTGGTGATCCTGACCGACCAGAACGGGCTGTTCACTGCCGACCCACGGCGTGACCCAAAGGCCAGCTTTGTGCATCAAGCCAAGGCCGGTGATCCGGCGCTGGAGGCCATGGCCGGCGGCGCAGGCTCTAGCCTGGGACGGGGCGGCATGATCACCAAGATTTTGGCGGCCAAACGGGCCGCCGGCTCGGGGGCCTCTACCGTGATCGCCTGGGGCCGTGAGCCGGACGTCCTGTTGCGTCTGATGCAGGGCGAAGCGATTGGCACTCTGTTGATCGCACCCACGCAGAAAAATCAGGCGCGCAAGCAATGGATGGCCGATCACCTGCAATTGCGCGGCGCGGTCACGGTGGACCCCGGCGCTGTGCACCAATTGCGCGCTGGGGGCAAAAGCCTGCTGCCGATCGGCATGACGGCGGTTGAGGGCGATTTTTCGCGCGGCGATGTGATCGCCGTACGAGACCCGCAGGGGCTGGAGATCGCCCGTGGCCTAGCCAATTACGCCAGCACAGAAGCGAGGCTGATTTGCCGCAAACCCTCGGGAGAGTTCGAGAAACTGCTGGGCTATGCCGCCGAACCAGAAATGGTGCATCGCGATAACCTGGTGCTCACGCGCTAAGCCGGCCGACCCGCCCGCTTAGCCCTAGGCGGCAGTCAGGTCGGGGTAAAGCCACCGCCCAACCGGGTATAGCTGCCGCTAACGGGCAGCGACATGGAACTGTCTAGAGGTTCTGCTTCGAGGTCGCTGGGCTGTTCCGGCCCGCGCCGACCTGGCCGCAATAAGCGCAAGCGCTGGTCATTTCTCGGCAGGTAGCGGGCCAGTTCGGTCAAGGCCATTTCGTAGACGCCGCGTTTGAACTCAACGACGGCCTCCAGTGGCACCCAATAATCATTCCAGCGCCACGCATCGAACTCGGGGTGTTCGGTCGCCCGCAGGTTCAGATCCCAGTCGTGACCGACCAGTTGCAGCAGGAACCAAATTTGTTTCTGGCCCTTGTAATGACCGCGCGCATCGCGGCGGATATATCGGTCTGGCACCTCATAGCGCAACCAGTCCCGGGTGCGGGCCACAATACGAACATGCTCACGTTGGAGCCCGACTTCCTCGTGCAACTCACGGATCATGGCTTGCTCTGGGGTCTCTCCCCGGTCAATGCCACCCTGCGGAAACTGCCAAGAGTGCGTTCGTATTCGCTTGCCCCAGAACACCTGGTTCTTCTGGTTGAGCAGGACGATGCCGACATTGGGGCGAAAGCCGTCCCGGTCAAGCATAATCAAACCTCGGATTTTTAACTGTCCCCATTATGCACAGCAAGCGCTGCGCAGCAAGAGGAACAGCCCTCAGACAATAGTGATTGCCCTGCCATGAAAGCCTCCCAATTCTTTATCTCCACCCAGAAGGAAGCGCCAACCGACGCTGAGGTGGTCAGCCACAAACTGATGATGCGCGCCGGTATGATCAAGAAGCTTGGCGCTGGGATTTACACCCTGATGCCGCTGGGTCTGCGGGTGGTGCGCAAGGTGGAAGCCATTGTTCGGGAAGAGATGAACCGGGCCGGGGCAGTCGAACTGGCCATGCCGGTGGTCCAACCGGCCGAGCTTTGGCAGGAGACGGGCCGCTTTGCCAAGATGGGGCCGGAGTTGCTGCGCATCAAAGACCGGCACGACCGTGACTTTGTGGTGCAGCCCACCAGTGAAGAGGTGGTGACCGACATCGCACGCCAGGAAATCCGCAGCTACAAGCAGTTGCCGCGCAACTTTTATCAGATTCAGACCAAGTTCCGAGACGAGCGCCGCCCCCGTTTTGGCCTGATGCGCGGGCGCGAGTTCATCATGAAGGACGCCTACAGCTTTGACCGCGACCAGGCCAGCGCCAAGACCAGTTACCAGGTAATGGCCCAAGCTTACCGGCGGATTTTTGACCGTTTTGGCCTGACTTACCGGGCCGTGGCAGCCGACAGCGGTGCCATTGGCGGCGACCTGAGTGAAGAATTTCAGGTGATTGCCGCCACGGGCGAAGACGCCATCGTGTTCTGTCCGGACAGCGACTACGCTGCCAACATGGAAAAGGCCGAGGCCCTGGCGCCACAGGTGCCGCGCCCGGCGCCAGGCCAGGCCATGACCAAAACGGCGACGCCGGGCAAGAGTACCTGTGCTGATGTGGCCGAGTACCTGCAGGTCCCGTTGCAGCAAACCGTCAAGTCTCTGGTGCTCACCACCGAGGACAAAAACGAGGCTGGCGAGATTGTGAAGCGCCAGGTCTGGCTGCTGATGCTTCGCGGTGACCATGACATGAACGAGGTTAAGGCCAATAAATTACCTGGCATGGAAGGCGGCTTCCGCTTTGCTACGCTGGACGAAATCGACGAGCACTTTGGATGTAAGCCGGGCTACCTTGGTTTGATCAACCTGAAAAAACCGGTTCGTGTGGTGGCTGACCGCGAAGTCGCTGTCATGAGCGACTGGATTTGCGGTGCCAATGAGGTCGATTTCCATATCACCGGCGTCAACTGGGGCCGTGACCTGCCAGAACCCGACCTTGTGGCAGATTTGCGTAACGTGGTGGCGGGCGACCCGTCGCCTGACGGCAAAGGGTTGCTGGCGATCGAGCGCGGTATCGAGATTGGGCATGTGTTTTACTTGGGCACCAAGTACAGCCAGGCGATGAGCGCCACTTTTCTTGACGTGAACGGCAAACCGCAGTTCATGGAAATGGGCTGTTATGGCATTGGCATCACCCGTCTGCCGGCGGCGGCGATTGAGCAGAACCATGATGCGCGCGGCATCATCTGGCCTGATGCGCTGGCGCCGTTCACCGTGGTGTTGTGCCCCATCAGTCCGGACCGTTTCCCCGAAGTCAAGACCGCCGCTGATGGGCTCTATGCCCAGTTGATCGCCATGGGTGTCGATGTGATCCTGGATGACCGCGGCGAGCGCCCCGGCGCCATGTTCGCCGACTGGGAACTGATTGGGGTGCCGCATCGGGTGACACTGGGAGACCGGGGCCTGAAGGCTGGTGAGGTGGAGTACCAGCATCGGCGCGACGCCGCAGCCACGGCGGTGCCACTGGCTGATATCGCAGCCCTGCTCAGTGCACGTTTGGCGGTCTGAGCCACGCCGTGGCCAGCCCGCTGGTTTCAAGGCGTTTAGGTCTGTTGGCCTTGATTTCAGGGCTTGGGCTGACCTCAATTTCAGAGCATGCTCAGGCGGGCGGACAGCTTGAAGAGCCCCTTGCGGATGCGGTTCGAACTGCTTTGAGTTCGGCGGTCGCGAATGCTGCGCCACCGGTGCTAGATTTTGCGGACAGCGCCGATCGACTCAATTACCTGCGTTGGCTGGGCACCATGAGCGAGCGCCTGAAAAAGCAGAAGCCGGACTTTGACGTGCGGAGGGAATTTTTACAGACGCTGTGGTACGAAAGTCGCCGCGCCGGGCTCGAGCCCGCGCTGGTCTTGGCCTTGGTTCAGGTGGAAAGCAATTTTCGCAAGCACGCAGTGTCTAGCGCTGGCGCGCGAGGCTATATGCAAGTTATGCCCTTCTGGATGCGAGTCTTGGGCCATGGCGATACCGGAAGGCTGTTCCACTTGCAGACCAATCTACGCTTTGGCTGTGTGATCCTGCGCCATTACCTTGATCTTGAGCGGGGCGACCTGTTCATGGCTTTGGGACGTTACAACGGATCGCGAGGGCAATCGCCTTACCCCAGCGCGGTACTGGCGACCAAACGCCGGTGGTTGCTTTGAACCGCCCCCCCGTGCTGGACTGGCAGTGAATTTAGGCCGCTTTGCCCGTCAGCACCTGCTGTAGTTCGCCGCTTTCATACATCTCCGTCATGATGTCGGAGCCGCCAATAAACTCTCCTTTGATATAGAGCTGCGGAATGGTGGGCCAGTTGCTGTAGTCTTTGATACCGGCACGAATGGCGGGGTCTTCCAGCACGTTGACGGTCGTGACGGCCTTGGCATCAACGCCGCAGGCCTTCAGGATTTGGATCGCCCGACCGGAGAAACCGCATTGCGGGAAATTGGCGTTGCCTTTCATGAACAGCAGCACGTCGCTGGATTTGACCAATTGGTCAATACGTTGTTGGGTGTCACTCATGATGGGGCTCCTAAAAGTTCAGTGGCCGTATTATTTCACCTTGGGCGTCGGTGTGCTGCCGGTGACCCTATGGATTGAAGGGATGCAGACGCGGGCAAGCTGACTTCAACTGCAGCGCAAAGACCTGAGCCATTTTGTGGGATAGACTTTGCCGGTATGTAGTGGCTGACTGGCGCTCCAGCCTGACAGCATAATGCGTCAGATTTTTTCGAGCAGTGATCACGCAAGAGTCTATGGGGTAAGTCAGCCGGTTCTGTGCCAATTGCGCCTTCCCAGGTGGTGGTCGGGCTTTTTGTTTGGCTCGACCTGAGTTGGACGGAGCATCCTTTTGTAACGAATCGATTCCTCGTCAAGACCTAAAAAGACGTCGAGATCATTCAGTCGCTCGATCTGTTGGGTCGGCTTTATTACTATCCGGACAAAAGTGAACAGGCATTGCCGCCCATGGTCGCGGCAGATGCGCCCAATGAGGCGCAGGTGCAGGCCAAGCAGGCGCTGATCCAGGAAGTCAGGCTCCTGGAAAAAGCCAAAAAAGACAAAATTTGGGCGCAAAAAGATGCAGTGGCCCGAGCGGCACGGGCTTGGGAGAGTGCGGCCTCGGGCATTCGAGATGCCCTGGTCAATCTCGCAGGTTCGCCTTAGACAGCGGGGGTGCAGTTCAAGCAACTGTCGAGCGACAAAGCCGCAGCAGTGGTCAAAGGCAAAGAGATACTGCTACACCTTCAGGGCGATTCTGGGACCCAAGGACCACACTTCCACGCTTTAAACACCATGACCTTGTGTTTGATGCTGGGTAAAAAAGCGGGCTTAGACGAACCTGAACTGGCCGATCTAGCCATGGCGGCATTGGCGCATGACGCGGGTAAAGCTCAGGTGCCTTTGCACATCCTGAAAAACGCGCAACGGAAAAAGGATGAGGAAGAGTTTTACCGGCAGCATGTGCATTACAGCGTCCAATTAGCGACCCAGTCGGGCGCCTTCAGCCCATCGGCGTTGGCCATCATTGCCGACCACCATGAAACACTGGATGGCAAGGGTTGGCCTCAGCAAAAAACCAATTTTGGCCCCGGCGCCAGAATCTTGGGCTTGGTCGACCGCTATGACCGCTTGTGCTCCCCAGAGGCGCCTGGCAAGGAACCGATGATGCCTGCGGAGGCCCTTGCCACGCTGTTTCGGCAGGAATCCAGCAAATATGACGCCACCCTGCTGGCCCTGCTGATCAAGTTGCTGGGTGTTTATCCGCCGGGAACGGTGGTTCAGCTCAACGATGGTTCTCTGGCATTGGTGGTTGCGCCCGGACCGCAAAGCCTTCAGCCCAAGGTGCTGATCTACAGCCTAGAGCTCTCCAAAGACGAGGCCCCCGTGTTGGAACTGGCGACCGAGCCCGAGCTGAAAATTGTGTCTGCCGTGCGTCCTAGTACGCTGGCGCCGGACGTCATGGCCTGGCTGAATCCGCAACAACGTCTGTCATACTACTTCACAGTCTTCGACACCTGAGCGCTGGCTGCCAACGAATTGGACCAGGCCTTGGCGCCGATGGTGTGAAAAAAGATGACAGAAAGAGCGCATGAGTCTGTGGGATAAATCTGTGGGGGCTATTCCTATCTTCCCATCGCAACTGGTGGTAGGCCTGTTTGTCTGGTTTGACCTGAAATGGTCTGAGCACCCATTTCTTTCGAACCGGATGCTGATCAAGACCGCGGAAGACATCGCCATCATCCGGACACTGCCGTTGGTTGGGCGCTTGTATTGCTTTCCAGACAAGAGCGAGGTGCCGTTGCCTTCTCCGGTGGCTGAGGCTGAGCCGACTCCAGTCAGGCGGACTCTGCGCCGTGCTGCGCCTTTGCTTGTGCCGCAGCTGTTACAGGACCAAAAAAAGGCCAAGAGCGATCTTTTGATCCAGCAAAAAATGGCCGGGGCTGCCGCGGATCGAGCGTGGGATTTGGCGGCGCGTTTGACGCGCGATATCTTGCTGAAGATTGCCGTCGCCCCCGGGCAGGCAGGGGCGAAAGTCCAAAACTTGTCGACTGATACCGCCGGCGCAGTTGCAGATGCCAAGCAAGTTACGCTCCATTTGCTAGGTCAAAAAAGTGGTGGCGGGCAGCAATTTCATGCCATCAACACCATGACTTTGAGCTTGCTATTGGGCAAAAGGGTTGGGCTCAGTCGCCAGGCGCTGACTGACTTGGCCATGGCGGCACTGGTGCATGACGCCGGCAAAGCTGAGGTGCCAGTGCAGATCTTTACCCTGGCCCATCGCAATAAGCATGAAGAAAAACAGTATCGCCAGCACCTTGAGTTCAGTCTGCGCTATGCCACTGAGTCTGGTAAGTTCAGCCCGGAAGCGCTAGAAATTCTGGCGGACCACCATGAGGCCATGGACGGCAGTGGCTGGCCAACCGGTAAAAAAGACATGGGCGTGGGCGCGCGCATCCTGACCTTGGTGGACCGGTACGACCGCCTCTGTGCGCCAGAGGCGGTAGACGTGGCGCCATTGGTGCCGATGGAAGCCCTGTCAACCCTGTTACGCCGCGAATCCAGCAAATTTGACCCAGCCCTGCTCGGGTTTTTGATCAAGCTGCTGGGTATTTACCCGCCGGGGACACTGGTGCAACTGAGTGACGGCTCCCTGGGGCAAGTGGTGGCGCCCGGTGTCGACAGCCTCAAACCCACCGTGCTGCTCTACGACCCCTTGACCAGCAAGGAGGATGCGCAGGTGTTGGCGCTGGATCATGCCGACGACCTCAAGATCATGGCGGCCATTCGACCCGACAGCCTGCCACAGGAGACGCTGGCCTGGATCAAGCCAGAGCAACCCCAGGCTTTTTTTATGTCGACGCAGACATTGAGCCGCTGAGCCTGCCGCCGCTGCAGCGCTCGATGCCTGCCAGATCACGGCGCGACGCGATGTCGTCGAAGCCAGCTGTGTGCAGCAACTGGCGCACGCGAGTGGCCTGGTCGTGCCCGTGTTCCAGCAACAAATGCCCATCCGGGTGCAAATGGGCTGGCGCGCTGGCGATGATGGTGCGTAAATCGTCTAAACCCTCGGTGCCAGCCGTGAGCGCCTGCCGTGGCTCATGTGCCAGGGCAGGCAAGTGGGGATCGGCGTCGGCCACATAGGGCGGGTTGGCGACGATCAGGTGGTAGCGTTGGTGGTTGCCTTGCAGCCAGTTGCCTTGGGTGAACGTGATGTCCAGGCCCAAGCGTGCTGCATTGCGTCGGGCCACGTCCAGCGCGGCCTCGCTGCGGTCGAGGGCCTGCACCTGGGCCCCAGGCCGTTGGGCCTTGAGGGCCAGCGCAATCGCGCCACTGCCGGTGCCCAGGTCCAGCACCGCCATCGGCGGCTCTGGTGAAAGTGGTAGGTGCGCCAGAGCCCATTCGACCAAGATTTCGGTGTCAGGCCGGGGGATCAGCACGCTGGGGCTGACCTCCAGGTCCAGCCCAAAAAACTCGCGTTGGCCGATGATGTACGCCAGGGGCTCGCCAGCGGCCCGGCGCGATACCAGGGCGGCGAGGCGGCCCTCGGCAGCGGCGGGCAAAGCGTCTGAGTCATGCGCCAGTAGCCAGGCCCTGTCGTGCGCCTCCTGGCCCAGCACATGCAGTAGCAAGAGCTGGGCGTCGAGCCGGTCCAGGCCCTGTGCCTGGGCCTGCCGCAGGGCCGTGCTCAGCGTCGTCATGGCCTGCTCAGCCCGCCAGCCCGACTTCAAGTTCGGCCAGCTGCTGTGCCGCCTCATAGGCCTGCAGCGCCTGCACCACGTCGTCCAAGTCGCCTTCCATGATGGTCAGCAGTTTGTACAGCGTGAGGTTGATGCGGTGGTCGGTCAGCCGGCCCTGCGGGAAGTTGTAGGTTCGGATGCGGTCGCTGCGGTCACCGCTGCCGATCAGGCTTTTGCGCTGTGCGGCGTCACGTGCGGCGCGCTCAGAGCGGTCTTTTTCCTGAATGCGTGCCGACAACACTTGCAGTGCTTTGGCCTTGTTGCGGTGCTGGCTGCGGTCATCCTGGCATTCGGCCACGATGCCGGTGGGGATATGGGTGATGCGAACCGCCGAGTCGGTTTTGTTGATGTGCTGGCCGCCGGCGCCGCTGGCGCGGTAAGTATCGATGCGCAGGTCGGCCGGGTTGATCTGCACCGCGGTGGCCTCGTCCGGCTCGGGCAACACCGCCACGGTACAGGCGCTGGTGTGGATGCGGCCCTGGGTTTCGGTGGCGGGCACGCGCTGCACCCGGTGGCCGCCTGATTCAAACTTGAGCATGCCGTACACCTGCACCCCCTCAATGCGCAACACCAGCTCCTTGTAGCCGCCGAGCTCGCTCAGCGATTCACTGATGACCTCGGTTTTCCAACCCTGCTTGTCGCAATAACGGGTGTACATGCGCGCCAGGTCGCCGGCAAACAGCGCCGATTCATCGCCACCGGTGCCGGCGCGGATTTCGACAAAGGCGTTGCGCGCATCGTCCGGGTCCTTGGGCAGCAGCATGCGTTGCAGTTCGTCGTCCAGCACCTTTAGCTCCGCTTGGGCGGCGTCGACCTCTTCCTGAGCCATGCCGGCGATCTCTGGGTCATCTGCTGAGCCGCTCAGCATCTCCTGTGCGCTGGCCAGATCGGCTTCGCGCTGGCCGTAGCGGGCCCAACGGCTAGCCACCGCCGCGACCTCAGTGTGCTCACGGGACAGCACCAGGAACTGGGCCATGTCCTTCATGATGTCTTCGCGCGAGAGCAAAAACTCAAGCTCTCCCAGACGGTCGGCGTAGCGGGCGAGTTGTTGTCGGAAAAATAGTTTCACGGTCGGGAGGTGCGATGGTGGCTTCGGGTTGAGCAGCAGTTGGGGTCAGGCGGTTGCGTTTGGCAACCCGGGCTAGGGCACTACCCCGGCATTGGCCGCCGGCGGCAGCGGACAGCGTCGCTAACGTTCGCGGCGCAAAAAGAAATGCTGGATTGCCGAGCTGGCGCGTTCCCGGGCCAGTGTGTCACCGGCGTGCAGTTCGGCCAGAGCCCCGTGCAGCATTTTTTGCGTCAGGCCGCGCGACAGCGCTTCGAGCACGGTCTCTACGTTTTCGCCTTTGGCCAGCAATTTGCGCGCCCGGGCAATTTCAGCTGCCCGCCACTCGTCGGCCTGCGCATTGAGCTGCTGAATCAATGGCACGGCATTGCGTTGGTCCACCCAGTGCATGAAACTTTGTACGCCGGCATCCACAATGGCCTCGGCCTGCGCCACGGCCGCTTGCCGGCTGGCTTGGGCAGTCTGAACCACACCGGCCAGGTCGTCCACCGTGTACAGGTAGACGTCACCCAAGGCCTTGACTTCGGGTTCGATGTCGCGTGGTACCGCCAGGTCAACCATGAACATGGGTCGGCGTCGCCGCTGCTTCAGTGCCCGCTCTACCGCGCCCAGACCAATGATGGGCAGAGTGCTGGCGGTACAGCTGACGACCGCGTCAAATTCATGCAGCCTTGCGGGCACTTCAGCCAGGTGCATCACTTCACCCCCGAACCGGCTGGCCAGCTTTTCACCGCGCTCAAGCGTGCGGTTGGCAATCACCATGCGTTTGGGGCTTTTGGCGGCAAAGTGAGTGGCGCACAGCTCGATCATCTCGCCCGCGCCCACAAACAGAATATTGACCTTGCCCAGGTCTTCAAACAACTGGCCCGAGAGGCGCACCGCCGCTGCTGCCATGCTGATGGAGTGGGCCCCGATCTCGGTCGAGCTGCGCACTTCTTTGGCTACTGCAAACGAGCGCTGGAACATTTGGCTCAGGGTACTGCCCAGGGTACCAGCGGCCTCGGCGGCACGCACTGCGTCCTTGAACTGGCCCAAGATTTGCGGCTCGCCCAGCACCATGGAGTCGAGCCCGCTGGCCACCCGAAAGGCGTGGCGCGCGGCCAGTCCGTCTTGCAGGGTGTAGGCGTGAGAGCGAAGTGTGGCGGGCGACACACCACCCGACTGGGCCAGCCAGTCCAGGGTGCGCTCCAGCTCGGGCTGCTCGCCGGCGCAGTAAATCTCGGTGCGGTTGCAGGTGGAGATGAGTGCCGCCTCTGGCGGGCGCGACAAGGAGCGGCGCAGGGCCAGCAGGGTGGGCTCAATCTGCTCGATCGCAAAGGCGAAACGGCCACGCAAATCAAGCGGCGCGGTGGTGTGGTTTAGCCCAAGGGCCCAGACTGGCATAACCGGATTATAAAATCAGGCGGTGACGCATTCACCACTTCGACAAAGGTTTCAAGGCTGATGGGCCCTATTGCTGTGCTCACCCACCTGTTGAACTTTGCCGCACCGGCACTTGGCCTGGCGTTGCTGGTGACACTGGGCGCTCATTTATTTATGAAAAAAAGGCCTCAAGCCCTTGCCCTGCCTACACAGTTAGCTATTAATATAATAGCGAGTCTTGCGGTCCTGGCACTGGGCTTGTGGTTGACGGGCCGCGACGGCAAGATAGCCAGCTACGCCGCCATGGCGATCACGTGTGCCACCAGCCAGTGGCTGATGGCACGGGGTTGGCAAGCTTAGCGCTTATTTACCCGCCTTGAAGTTGGTGAAAGTGCGGGTTTGTACCCGGCGTGTGTCTTGCGGCAGAGCGTCAGGGGCCACCATGGTCTTGGTGGCAGCAGCATCCAGGAAGATGGACTTGTTCTCGGCCACGTCCTTTTTCACAAACTTCAACGAGGCCGCGTTCGGGTTGGCATAAAACACCTTGTTGGTTAGCGAGGCGTGCACTTCGGGGCGCAGGATGTAGTTGATGAACAAGTGAGCGTTCTCCACATTTTTGGCGTCCTTGGGGATTGCCATGGTGTCAAAGAAAAGGGTGGCGCCGGTTTTGGGGACCAGTGCCTCAATCACCACCGGCTCCTTGGCTTTGCCCTTGTTTTTGGGCTTGCTGTCGGCCGTGGTGGTGGCCTCAGCGGCGCGGCTGCGCGCGATATTGATATCGCCCGAGAAACCCATGACCAGACAGGTGGCGCCGCCAGCCATGTCCTCGATGTAGCCCGATGAGGAAAACTTGGTGACAAAGGGCCGGATGGACTTGAGCAACTTGGCGGCTTCGGCGTAGTCGGCGGCGTCGCGGCTGTAGGGTGGCTTGCCCAGGTAGAGCAGGGCGGCCGGCAGCACCTCGGAGGCTGAGTCGAGCACACTCACGCCGCAGCTTTTGAGTTTGCTGGCGTATTTGGGGTCAAACAGCAGGCTCCAGGCGTTCTCAGGCATGGGCAGGTCGCCCAAGGCCGCTTTGGCCTTGTTGACGTTGATGCCCACCGTGACAAAGCCCCACATCCAGTCCACCAGGTAGGCGTTGCCGGGGTCCAACTTGGCCAGTTGGTCCAGCAGGCCTTTATCGAGGTTGCCCCAGTTGCTGAGTTTGCTGCGGTCCAGCTTTTGCAGCAGCCCACCTTCGATCTGGGTCTTGGCAAAGTGCGAGCCCGGCACCACGATGTCGTAGCCGGTTTTGCCGGCCACCAGCTTGGCGTGCAAAATTTCGTTGTTGTCGTAGGTGTCGTAGCGCACCTTGATGCCGGTTTCCTTCTCAAAATTCTTGATCGTATCTTCGGCGATGTAGTCCGACCAGTTGTAAATGTTGAGCACCTTGGGGTCGGCCGCCTGAGCCGCACTAGCCAGCATCAGAGCGCCGGCAGCCAGAGCCAAGCCAAGTTGTTTGAATTTGAAGGTCATTTTGGGCATCCTTTCAGAAAATGAGGGAAAAAATAGCAAAGGGACAAAGTTTCAAGCTGGGGGGAACAGGTCAACCCGGTCGGTGATGATGGCGTCTGTGCCCAGGTCAAGCAGCCGTTGCGCCGCCCATTCGTCGTTGACGGTGTAGCTCAGGGTGCGAAGGCCCGCGCTTTTGGCTTGCCGAACGCTGGAGGTGTCCCACAGCGCGTGGTTACACACGACAGCCACGCATTCCAGTCTGAGGGCTGTTTCCAGCCAGCCGGTCCAGAGGGTATCGAGTAGCAGACCGCGCGGCAGTTCCGGCTGGGTGTCGCGTGCGCCGGCCAGCGCGTCGGGCTCAAACGAGGTCAGCAATGGCGGTACCGCAGCGCCGGCCCAGAGCTGCGCCGCCTGCTGCGCCACCACTTCGCCAGTGCGGCAAGCCAGGCCCGGCGTGGGTTTGATCTCGATGTTGAGAAAAAAACTGTTGGCCAAGCAATAGCGGGCGATGTTGGCCAGCGTGGGCAGCGGTTCGCCCGCGTAAGCGCGGGAATGCCAACTGCCAGCGTCAATTTGGGCCAGCGTGTTCCAGGGGTGGTCGCCACCGACGGCGCTGACGCCCGCGCCCAGCTGTTGCCGGGCGTTCGTGGTGCGGCCCAGAGTGGCGTCATGCATCAAAAAACACACCTCGTCGGCGCTAAGTTTGACGTCGCACTCGAACATGCGGTAGCCGTGCGCGGCGCCCAGGCGAAAGCTGGCCAGGGTGTTCTCTGGCGCGAGTTTGCCGGCGCCCCGGTGCGCCACCCAGCGCGGGTAAGGCCAATGGTCCGTAGTGACAGGTGTCATGGGGAGTCCTTTCGTTGGCCGCTTGCGGCGTCAAACCAGTGAATTTTGCCGGGGCGGGGCTGCACGTAGAGGGTGTGACCCAGGCCGGGCACGGCGTTGGACTCGTCGGTCCGCAGCACCACCACCTCGTCGCCGCCGTGCTGCCAGCGGCCATACACCAGGCGCTCGGCGCCTAGTAGCTCCACCGCCTCGACCTTGAGCGCCCAGCCGGTCGCCCCGATGTCCAAGTGCTCAGGCCTCACGCCGGTGATGGTGCCGGGGCGGGCATCGGGTGCCTGCTTGAGCAGGTTCATGGGTGGCGAGCCGATGAAGCTGGCCACAAAGGTGGTGGCCGGCAGGTTGTACACCTCCTCGGGCGTGCCAAATTGCTCCATCACCCCATTGTTCATCACCATCATGCGCTGCGCCAGCGTCATGGCCTCCACCTGGTCGTGGGTGACAAATAGCGAGGTGATGCCCAACTCGCGGTGCAGCTTCTGGATCTCAAGCCGGGTTTGGGCCCGAAGCTTGGCATCCAAATTGGACAGCGGCTCGTCAAACAAAAACACCTGGGGCTGGCGCACGATGGCCCGGCCCATGGCCACCCGCTGGCGCTGGCCTCCCGATAATTCGCGTGGTTTACGCTGTAAATAAGGCCCTATCTCCAGAATCGCTGCTGCCTTGTCGACCCGCTGACGGATCTCGGCGGCGGGCACCTTGGCGATCTTCAGGCCATAGGCCATGTTCTCGAACACGCTCATGTGCGGGTACAGCGCATAGTTCTGGAACACCATGGCAATATCGCGCTCGGCCGGCTCCAGGTCGTTCACCACCCGGTCGCCGATTTTGACCTGCCCGCCCGTGATCTCTTCCAACCCGGCCACCATGCGCAGAAGCGTGGACTTGCCGCAGCCCGACGGGCCAACGATCACGACAAACTCGCCGTCGGCGACCTCGGCGCTGACGCCGTGGATCACCTGGTTGGCCGATTTGCCAACGCCGTAGCGCTTGATGAGGTGTTGCAGACTGATCGATGCCATGTTGAGTTAAACGGTTGCCGGTTTATTTTTCGGAGTCCACCAGGCCCTTGACGAACCATTTTTGCATCAGCATCACCACCAGCGCCGGTGGCAGCATGGCCAGCACGGCGGTGGCCATGACCACGTTCCATTCGACCTGAGCGTCGCCACCGCCGATTAGCCGGCGAATACCCATGACGATGGGGTACATGTCTTCATTGGTGCTGATCAACAAGGGCCACAGGTATTGGTTCCACCCGTAAATAAACTGAATCACAAACAGGGCCGCAATGCTGGTGCGCGACAGTGGCAACAGAATGTCCCAGAAAAAGCGCATCGGCGACGCCCCGTCGATCTTGGCCGCCTCAACCAGTTCATCAGGGATGGTCATAAAAAACTGTCGAAATAGAAAAGTGGCAGTGGCCGAGGCGACGAGCGGAATCGTCAGGCCAGCATAGGTGTTGAGCATGCCGAGGTCGGCCACCACCTTGTAGGTCGGCGAGATGCGCACCTCGACAGGCAGCATCAAAGTGACAAAGATCGCCCAGAAAACGGCCATACGCCATGGGAAGCGAAAATAAACAATGGCAAAGGCGCTCATAAGAGAGATCACGATTTTTCCGGCCGGTATGAGCAGTGCCATCACCAGGCTGACCCACAGCATCCGGGAAACCGGTATTTGATTCGTCATTCCGGGCACGTTGCCACTGAGAATATTGCCGTAGTTTTCCCACGCGTGGCTGCCAAACCATATCGGCACGGGCGACTGCGCCATGTCTTCACCGGTGTGCGTTGAGGCCACCAGCGCGATGTAGATCGGGAATACCACCAGCAACACGCCGAGCAGGAGCACCAGGTGAGTGGCGACTTTCAGCCATGGTTGACGCTGAATCATGTCAGTAGTGCACTTTGCGTTCTATGTAGCGGAATTGCGCGATCGTCAACCCAATGACGATGGTCATCAGGACCACGGATTGTGCTGCTGAGCCGCCGAGGTCTAGCGCTTTGAAGCCGTCAAAATAGACCTTGTAGACCAGGATGGCAGTGTCTTTGCCTGGCCCACCCTTGGTGGTGGCATCAACGATACCGAAGGTGTCGAAGAACGCGTAAACCGTATTAACGACCAGCAGGAAAAACGTGGTCGGCGTGAGCAGTGGCAATTGAATCGTCCAAAACCGGTGCCAAACCCCGGCGCCGTCAATGGCCGCCGCCTCCACCAGCGATTTGGGAATACTCTGGAAGCCGGCCAAAAAAAACAGGAAGTTGTAAGACACCTGCTTCCATACCGCCGTGATGACGATCAGGGACATCGCATGGTTGCTGTTGAGCAAGGCATTCCATTCGAAGCCAAAGCGGGTCAAAGCGTAGGCCACCAATCCGACGGAAGGTGAGAACAAAAATAACCACAATATGCCGGCCACAGCCGGCGCAACAGCGTAGGGCATGACCAGCAAGGTGCGATAAACCCAGGCGCCACGATGAATGCGGTCTGCAAAAAAAGCCAGCAACAACGACACCGCGATGCCAATGCTTGCAACCAGTGCAGAAAAAATTGCTGTTGTTCTGAATGAAGCCAAGTAGCTTTCATCAGCCCAAAGTGCTTTGAAATTATCGAACCCGACCCACTCGACCGATGTGCCGAATGCGTCCGATTGTTGAAAGGATTGAACCAAGGCCTGTGCCGCAGGCCAAAAGAAAAAGACCAGAATGACCAGTCCCTGCGGCGCGACCAAGGCCCAAGGGAGCCATTTGGAATGGAAGACAACCTGCTTTTGCACTAACTTCTAGGCCGTATTTATTGTTTTCTGGACCGAGAGGGAGGGCGCCAGGCCCTCCCCATTTTTGCTATCAGCCCTTTTTGTTGGCTTTTTCGAATTTTTCCAGTTGCTCATTGCCGCGCTTGACAATGCTGTCCAAGGCTTCTTTGGCTGACTTTTTGCCGGCCCAGACTTGCTCCAGCTCTTCGTCTTCAATGTTGCGGATCTGCACATAGTTGCCAAGCCGAATACCACGCGACTTGTCAGTCGTCTTGCGGATCATTTGGTTGACAGACACGTCCGTGCCAGGGTTCTGCTTGTAAAAACCAGATTCCTCGGTCAGCTTGAAGGACGCCATTGTCACAGGCAAATAGCCTGTGCGCTTATGGTTGGCTGACTGGATTTGTGGGTCTGACAGGTAGTCAAAAAATGCCGCAACGCCTTTGTATTCGTTGGTCTTTTTGCCAGACATCACCCACAGGCTTGCGCCGCCGATCACCGTGTTTTGCGGTGCGCCGGCCACGTCGGGGTAGTAAGGCAGGGTTCCGACAGCAAACTGGAATTTGGCATTCCGCTTCACGCCGGCGTAGGCTGCCGAGGAGTTGACGCTGATGGCGCACTCGCCAGACTCAAAAGGTGTGCCCGCTGCGCTGGCGCGACCCTTGTAAACAAACAGGCCTTGCTGTGCCATATTGCCCAGGTTTTCGATGTGTCGAACGTGCAGTGGGGAATTCACGACCATGCGCGCATCCATGCCTTTCATGCCATTGCCCTTGGTCGCCAGCTCGGTGTTGTGCCAAGTGGAGAAGCTCTCCAGCTGGGTCCAGCCCTGCCAGGCTGTGGTGAACGGGCACTTGTGGCCGTTGGCTTTCAATTTTGCAGCCGCCAGAGTCACTTCGGGCCAAGTTTGCGGCAACTTGTCTGTTGCGATGCCAGCTGCTTTGAAAGCATCCAGGTTGACCCAAAGCACGGTGGTGGAACTGTTGAACGGGAAGGACATCATCTGGCCGTTGGGGGCCGTGTAGTAGCCTGCCACCGCCGGAACATAGGAGGAGGGATCGAATTTGTAGCCAGCGTCACGCATGACTTTTTCGACCGGGACCACAACGCCTTTTGACGCCATCATGGTGGCGGTGCCCACCTCGAAAACCTGCAGAACGTGGGGCGCATTACCGGCCCTGAAGGCCGCAACTGCGGCGGCCATGGACTCATCGTAGCTGCCTTTGAAAACTGGCACGACCTTGTAGTCTTTTTGCTTGCCGTTGAAGTCTGTGGCGATATCACCGATCCATTCGCCGAGAGCGCCCGACATGGAGTGCCACCATTGGATTTCAGTCTGCGCCAGAGCCGGCAGGCTCAATGCGCCGACCATGGCGATGCTTGCAATTTTCAGTTTCATGGTATTCCTTTTGAATAAAAAAGCGTACCTTAGCCCGTCTTCGTGACACCTTCGCGACAAAAATAAGTCAATGCACCTCAACCCTGATTAAACCCGCCTTGTTCGGCCACCTTTATTGGGGTTTCCGTCAGTGTCGTAGGTGAATGCTGCACTGCGGTACTATTTGACGATGAATGCCCCCCTGCCGATCCAGCACCTGATGGCCGGTGCCGCTGCCAAGCCGCACCCTCACGAGCGCATCCGGGAAATCCCTTACAACTACACCTCTTTTTCTGACCGAGAGATCGTTATCCGGTTGCTGGGCGCCCGGGCCTGGGATTCGCTCAACCAGCTTCGCGATGAGCGCCGCACCGGCCGGTCGGCCCGCATGCTGTATGAGGTGTTGGGTGACATCTGGGTGGTGCAGCGCAACCCCTATTTGCAGGACGACCTGCTGGACAACCCCAAACGTCGCCGCCAGTTGGTGGACGCGCTGCACCATCGCTTGGCCGAGGTGCAAAAGCGCCGCACCCCCGAAGTCGAACTGCAGCGCGACGCCCTGGTGGGCGAACTGCTGCAGGCTGCAGGCGTGGCGGTGGAGGCGTTTGACGCCGCGTTTGTGGAAGTGGCGGCGCTGCGGCGCAAGGCTCAGCGCGCTCTGGCCCGCCTGACTGCGCGGGACAACATCAAGTTTGATGGCCTCAGCCGCGTATCACACGTGACCGACGCCACCGACTGGCGGGTCGAGTACCCCTTTGTGGTGCTGACGCCCGACAGCGAGCTTGAGATGGCCCGGTTGGTCAAGGGTTGTATCGAGCTGGGCCTGACCATCATTCCGCGCGGCGGCGGCACGGGTTACACCGGCGGCGCCATCCCGCTGACCTGGAAAAGCGTGGTCATCAACACCGAAAAGCTCGAAGCCATGAGCGAGGTGGAGTTTCTGGCCCTGCCCGGGTTGGCGCAGCCGGTGGCCACGGTCTGGACCGAGGCCGGCGTGGTGACTCAGCGGGTGGCCGACGCCGCCGAGCGCGCTGGCCATGTGTTTGCGGTAGACCCGACCTCCGCCGAGGCCTCGTGCATTGGCGGCAACATTGCCATGAACGCCGGCGGCAAAAAGGCCGTGCTGTGGGGCACCGCGCTGGACAACCTGGCCAGTTGGCGCATGGTGACGCCGCAGGCCGAGTGGCTGGAGGTCACGCGCCTGAACCACAACCTGGGCAAGATTCATGACGCCGCGCTGGCCAGTTTTGAGCTGAAGTACTTCAAGGCCGACGGCAAGACCCTGCTGCGCACTGAGCAGCTTGACATCCCCGGCCCCTCGTTTCGCAAAGAGGGCCTCGGCAAGGACGTCACCGATAAGTTCCTCAGCGGCCTGCCCGGCATCCAGAAAGAGGGCTGCGACGGCCTGATCACCAGCGCCCGCTGGATCGTCCACCGCATGCCGGGCCACACCCGAACGGTGTGCCTGGAGTTTTTTGGCAATGCTCGCGATGCCGTGCCCAGCATTGTCGAGATCAAGGATTACATGTTTGCCGAGCAAAAGCGCTCGGGCGTGTTGCTGGCCGGGCTGGAGCATCTGGACGACCGCTACCTCAAGGCGGTGGGTTATGCCACCAAGTCCAAACGCGGTGGCCTGCCCAAGATGGTGCTGGTGGGCGACATTGCTGGCGACGACGCCGACGCCGTGGCCCGCGCCACCTCCGAGGTGGTGCGCATTGCCAACTCGCGCAGCGGCGAGGGCTTTATCGCCGTTAGCCCCGAGGCGCGCAAGAAGTTTTGGCTAGACCGCAAGCGCACCGCTGCCATCTCGCGCCACACCAACGCCTTCAAGATCAATGAAGATGTGGTGATTCCGTTGCCGCGCATGGCCGAGTACACCGACGGCATCGAGCGCATCAACATCGAGCTCAGCCTGCGCAACAAGCTGGCCCTGTGCGACGCCCTGACCGAGTTCTTTACCCGGGGCGGACTGCCTCTGGGCCGGCAGGACGACGCCGGCGAGATCCCCTCGGCCGAGTTGCTGGGCGACCGGGTGGCGCAGGCACTGGCGCTGCTGACCGAGATGCGGGCCCTTTGGCAGGGCTGGCTGGACCAGGTGGACACGCTGTTTGCCCAACTGCAAGACCACGCGCTGCGCGCCAGTTGGAAAGCCCAGCTGCTGGCGCCACTGCAGCAGATTTTTGCCGGTCGGGCGTTCGAGCCTATTTTGAAAGAGTGCATTACGGTGCACCAGCGGGTACTCAAGGGCAGGGTCTGGGCTGCGCTGCACATGCATGCTGGCGACGGCAATGTGCACACCAACCTGCCGGTCAACAGTGACGACTACGACATGCTGCAAACCGCGCACGGCGCCGTCAAGCGCATCATGGCGCTAGCCCGTAGCCTGGGCGGTGTGGTCTCAGGTGAGCACGGCATCGGCATCACCAAGATGGAGTTTTTGAGCGACGAGGAGCTGCAGCCCTTTGCCGATTACAAGGCCCGGGTGGACCCGCAGGGCCATTTCAATCGGGGCAAATTGCTACGAAATAAAGAGCAAACTATTGAGGCCGCACAAGGGCTAGAGGCCGATTTGACCAACGCCTACACGCCCAGCTTCGGCCTGATGGGGCATGAATCTTTGATCATGCAGCAAAGCGACATTGGCGCCATTGCCGACAGCGTGAAAGACTGCCTGCGCTGCGGCAAGTGCAAGCCGGTCTGCGCCACCCACGTGCCGCGCGCCAACCTGCTGTACAGCCCGCGCAACAAGATTTTGGCCACCTCGCTGCTGGTGGAGGCCTTTTTGTACGAGGAGCAAACCCGCCGAGGCGTCAGCATCAAGCACTGGCAAGAGTTTGAAGACGTGGCTGACCACTGCACCGTGTGCCACAAATGCCTGTCGCCCTGCCCGGTCAACATCGACTTTGGCGAGGTCACCATGGCCATGCGCAACCTGCTGCGCAAGATGGGTAAAAAGAGCTTCCGCCCGGCCGGCGCGGCAGCCATGTTCTTGCTCAACGCCACCAACCCCGAGACCATCCGGCTAGCGCGCTCGGCCATGGTGAATGTGGGCATGAAAGCCCAGCGTCTCGCGCATGACCTGCTCAAAGTGGTGGCGCGTCGGCAAACTGCCGCCCCACCGGCCTCACTCGGTACGGCGACCCTGAAAACCCAGGTGATCCACTTTGTCAACAAAAAGCTGCCCGGCGGCCTGCCTAAAAAGACCGCCCGCGCGTTGTTGGACATTGAAGACAAAGACTACGTGCCTATCATCCGCAACCCGCAAACCACCAGCGCCGAGACCGAGGCGGTGTTTTATTTCCCCGGCTGCGGTTCGGAGCGGCTGTTCAGCCAAGTGGGGCTGGCCACCCAGGCCATGCTTTGGCATGCGGGCGTGCAAACCGTGTTGCCGCCGGGCTATTTGTGCTGTGGCTACCCCCAGCGTGCCGCCGGGCAGTTTGACAAGGCCGAAAAGCTGATCACCGACAACCGGGTGCTGTTCCACCGGGTGGCCAACACCCTGAACTACCTGGACATCAAGACCGTGGTGGTCAGCTGCGGCACCTGTTTTGACCAGCTGCAGGGCTACGAGTTCGACAAAATCTTCCCTGGCAGCCGCATCATTGACATCCATGAGTACCTGCTGGAGAAGAAAATTACCCTGGCCAACGCCGGCACCTTTTTGTTCCACGACCCCTGCCACAGCCCCATGAAGCAGCAGGAGCCGATCAAAACGGTCAAAGCATTGTTGGGCGACCAGGTGCTGCAATCCCAGCGCTGCTGCGGCGAATCGGGCACGCTGGCCCTGAACCGGCCCGACATCTCCACCCAGGTGCGTTTTCGCAAAGAAGAAGAAATCCTCAAAGGCGAAGCCCAGCTGCGCAGCCAGGGCCTGCTTGGCGAGCGCGATAACGTCAAAATACTGACCAGCTGCCCGGCCTGCTTGCAGGGCCTCAGTCGCTTCGGCGACGACCTGCAAAACGGCCTGCTGGAGGCCGACTACATCGTGGTGGAGATGGCGCGCCAAATTCTGGGAGAAAACTGGCTGCCCGACTACGTGCGCCAAGCCAACCAGGGCGGTATTGAGCGGGTGCTGGTGTGATGCGAGTCGCTAGCTCCCCCCGTCATTCCCGCGAAAGCGGGAATCCATGGATCCCCGCTTTCGCGAGGATGACGGCAAGTCGGATGCGCTGACTATGGCTACGGTGTTGTGCGTATGGGAGCAGGGAGGCAACCTGGGCCACCTGAGCAACCTGCGCCAACCCATTGAGATCGCCTTGCAGCTGGGCCACCGTGTGGTCCTGGCCGCGCGTGAGCTGCACCGGGTGCCCGAGGCCTTGGGTGGTTTGCGCATTGAGCTGCTGCCGGCGCCCTTCAAGCAAAACGTGCAGCCGGCTGACCAAAGCGCCTTTTTAAGCTTTATCCACATCTTGGCGCGCCAATGTTTCTCCAGCATGGCTGAGCTGGAGAGTTACCTGCGCGCCTGGTTGTGCATTTTTGACTTGGTCAAGCCCGACCTTGTCCTTTATGACCACAGCCCCACCGCGCTGGTGGCCAGCCACGGGCGACCGTTCAAAAAAGTGTCGGTGGGCAGCGGTTTTTATAACCCGCCGGCGCCAGGGCCGGGCGCCCCCTTTGCGCCCTTTAGCACCACAGCGCTGACCCCTGAGGTGCTGACCCGACTGGCCGCTGACGAGTCCCAGGTGTTGGGCATGATCAACCGAGCGCGGACCCATCTGGCGCTGGCGCCCTTGGCCGCCTTGGCCGATTTGTACCAGCAGCTGGACGAACGTCTGTTTCTAACCTGGCCCGAGCTAGACCATTTTGGCGCCAGGCCCGGCCAGAGCTACCTGGGCAACCAGGCCTTGGCGATACATCAGGCAGCCAAGTGGCCAGCTGTCAGTGGCCCCAAGGTCTTTGGGTACTTGCAGAACATGCCATCGCTGGAGGCACTGCTGCGTGATTTGCGGGCCAGTGGCGTCTGCGCCCTGTTGTGGGTGAACGACTTGCCGCCGAAACTGCGTCAGGCTTCCAGCAGCGAGCGCCTGCAGTTTTTGAGTCAGCTGGTCGACCTGGGTACCGTGGCCGCGCAAGCCGACTGGGCCATCAGCCACGGGAACCACAGCACTGTCAGCACGCTGATGCTGGCCGGCTTGCCGCAGCTGCTGATCCCGCGGCACCAGGAGCAACTGCTGGTGGCCCGACGCCTGGTGGCGCAGGGCAGCGCCCTGCTGGCCTACCAGGACCAGCCCGGCTACGCCAAAGAAATCCACGCCTTGCTGACCAATCCCGACCTGCGCACCAGCACCGCGGCCTTGGCGCACAGCTGCCGGCAGCGTGGCGACCCGGATGCCAAGGGCTACATCCGGGCGGCCTTGACATCTTTACTGGTAGAGGTCGGTCCCTATAATGTAGGCACTGTAATTACATAAACAAGTCCTATGCTGACGCCCAATACGCTGCATCCAACCAAGCTGATCAACATCGGCAACTCAAAGGGGATTCGATTGCCCCAAGCTTTGTTGCGGCGTTATGGTTTGGGGGATCAAATCATGCTTGAGGAAAGACCTGAGGGCTTGTTGTTGCGAGGTGCAGTATCTGCCAAGGTATCGCTAAAACAAACCTTTGCTGAAATGGCACAGGAACAAGCCGCTATGGCTGAAGATTGGAGCGATTTGGCAGCGGCAGAGGCTGACGGGCTGGACACCCTGAAGTGGTAGCCTCAAAAATTGTTCGCTACGGTTTGTATTGGGCCCAACTGGACCCCACGCGCGGCAGTGAAATTTCCAAAACCCGTCCGGTCGTCGTGGTTAGCCCTGAAGACATGAACCGCAGTCTGGAAACCGTCGTCGTCTGCCCCTTAACCAGCCAACTTCATCCACATTGGGCTAGTCGGGTTGCCTGCGTTTGTGATGGCGTGGCCAGTGAAATTGCGGTGGACCAAATTCGTACCATCAGCAAATCCAGGCTGGCGCGGTCCATCGGTCGCATTGATGCTGTCACGCAGCAGGACCTGCGTCAAACCATTGCCCTTCTTTATGTGAACAGTTGAGCTGTCCCTGCGCACCAGCGCCGCGGCATTGACATCTCTTATAGGGTAAACACTAGTTTTGGCTGATCATAGAGGCCTAGAGCTGTATCTGGGCAGCATTGCGTACCCTAAAGCTCGGTGTGGGTAAGGCCCAGCTGTTTATGGCAAAACCCCCGGCCAAGAGCAAATCCAGGCGGGTGCAACCTGTGGTTTGTATAGACACTTCCCCAGAGGCAAATTGTGCCAAAACAATGCCCTGTTCGGTACGAAAGGTTGAGCCCCTGCGCCGACCTAAACCCTATAAAAAAACGGTGGTTCACATGCCACACCACGGTTTAAACATCTTGGTAATACCTTATCATTTGTTGTAGCATTACAAATGCCAAAATAAATTGTTTGCGATTTCGCAATAGGCAAGATAAGGGATGTTGTGGGCAGTCGGGCTTCGTTAAACCACGTTTACCGCACCATCTGGAACCCGTCTTTGGGTGCCATGGTGGCGGTGGCGGAAATTGCCCCTAGCCAGTGCGGCGGCGGCGCGCCCGGTAGCGGCCACCTAGAGCCTTTGCCGGCGGCACAAGACGTCATTGCCCGCATCGGAATACTCGCCCTGAGCATTGCCCTGGTTTGGGGCGTGTCGGCGCCAGTGGTTCAGGCCAACCCCACCGGGGCCGCGGCCATTGTGGGCAGCGCAAGCCTATCGACTCAAGGCAACAAGCTGACTGTGACCACTCAAAACGGCGTGGGCTTGCAGCATTCGGCCATCAACTGGCAAAGTTTTTCAGTGCCTGCGGGCAACACCACGCATTTTCAGCAGCCTAGCGCGGCCAGCACGGTTATCAACCGCGTGGTGACCAATGTGCCCTCGCAGTTGTTTGGCACCCTGTCCAGCAATGGCCGGCTGGTGCTGGTTAACCAGGCCGGCATCGCCGTGGGCGCCGGTGCCTTGGTGGATACCGCCGGCTTCACCGCCTCCGCCCTGCGCATGACTGACGCCGACGCGCTGGCCGGGCGGCTGCGTTTTGGCGATGCCACTGTCTCGACCGCCGGCGTCTCGGTACAAGGGCGCATCCTGGCCCGCAGCGGCGACGCGGTGCTGATCGGCTCCAACGTTGATGTGGGTCAAGACGCGTTGATCCAGGCGCCCAATGGCAGCACCCTGCTGGCGGCTGGTCAGCAAGTTGAGATTACAGGGCGTGGGCTTGAGGGCATCAGCTTTCAGCTGCAAGCCCCCAGTGACCAGGCGCTGAACCTGGGCAAGCTCAGTGGCAATGCGGTGGGCATTTTTGCCGGCACCCTTAAACACAGCGGCCAGATCCGGGCCGACGCCGTCACGGTGGAGGGCGGCAAAGTGGTGCTCAAGGCCAGCCGCCAGCTTGATGTGGCCGGCCAAGTGAACGCCCAGGCCTTGAACCAGCGCGGCGGCACCATTCAGGCCACCGCGCCCGAGGTGCTGGTACAAGCCAGCGCCGTGCTGGACGCCAGTGGCGCTGCCGGCGGCGGCGAGCTGCTGGTGGGCGGCGGCTACCAGGGCAAAGACGCCCGCCTGAGCAACGCCCAAACCACCACGGTAGAGATGGGCGCCCAGCTGCGCGCCGACGCCACAACCCAGGGCGACGGCGGCACCGTCATCGTCTGGGCCGACGACACCGCCCGCGTGCACGGCAGCTTCAGCGCCCGCGGCGGGCCGCAGGGCGGCGATGGCGGCTTTATCGAGACATCAGGCAAACGCTTGCTGGACGTGACCCAGGCCGCCGATGCCTCGGCGCCGCTGGGCAAGGGGGGGACTTGGTTGCTGGATCCTTATAACGTGAGCATCGGTAGCAGTGGCTTTGGTAGTTTATCGAATGGTGGTTTTGCTCCTTCCGGTGAGTTTTTCTCCAGCATCAGCGCCAGCGTCATCAACCAAGCACTGTCGCAGGGCTCCAACGTCGTGGTTGAGACTGGTCATAGCGGCAGTCCTGGATACGGAGGGAACATTTCAGTCACGGCGCCTATTTCCAAGTCGGGTGGCAGCCTTTCCACGCTGACTTTAAAGGCAGCTAATGACATCTACATCAACGGTGGCATAACCGCTGTGTCGGGTTCTCCTCTCAACCTCAGTTTGCAGGCAGGGGGACTTACTGACTTCAACCTCTCTGCCCCGGTGACTATCGATTTGGCTGGCGGTGTGCTGACATCGACTGCAGGCTATGGCGGCAACTACGTTTGGGATGGCCGCATCAAGTTAAGTAACGGCGCATTGGCCGTCAACAATGCCGTGGTCAATGCACGCGAGCTGGAATTGACTGGCGGCTCCCTGGGTGGGGACGCCACGATATCGGTGACCAACAGCTTCACTCAAACTGCTGGGGTCGTCAATAAAACGGGCAGTTTATCGATCAATCAGTCCAGCGGTAATTTGGCGTTGGGCACGATCACCGCAGGCAGCCTGACTAGCGTCGTGGCCGCTGGTGCGCTGACCACGAATGGGGCCATTTCTGGCGGCGCTGTGACTCTTTCGGGTTCCACGGGTTTGACGATTGCGAACAACATAACAGCCAGCGGTACGCTGAGCCTGGGTGCATCAAGCGGGGACATCACCATTGATGGTGCGCTGACCTCGGCGGCGGCAATCACCGTAACTGCAGCTGGTGGCAATTTGATGGTTAATCAGTCGATAACCTCCACAGGTGCCGTGGGGCAGAACGGGATGGGGGGCAACGGTGGCAATGGGAGTGCTGGCGGGCCGATTAGTCTGCAGGCTGGTGGTGCCATTACGGTGTCCGCCCTTGTGAAGTCCGAAGGCGGCGCCGGTGAACCTGGGGCACCCAGCGAGTCCATGGGTGGCTGGGCTGGCGCGGGTGGCGCTGGCGGCACTGTGAGGCTGGAGGCGGTGTCGGCCATCACGATTGGCAGCGCTGGCGGGCTGGTTTCGCGAGGTGGTGCGGGCGGCGCTGGCGCTACAGGTAGCGCTGGCATGTTTGGTGATGCTGGGGGAGGGTACGGCGCCACTGCCGGCAGTGGCGGCAGTGAAGGTGGTGCAGGCGGTGCAGGCGGTGCAGGTGGTGCAGGTGGTGCAGGCGGGGACGGGGGGGCTATCACACTCGCGGTTACTAGCTCAAGTGCCGCGGCCGGCGCGGTGACGCTAATGGCGTCAGCCAGCGTTCAGTCGCTTGGTGGTTCTGGCGGAGCTGGAGGCGCGGGTGGCCTTGGTGGGGAGGGTGGCGGTGGTTACAACGACGATGTCTTTATCCACGGCGGTGAAGGTGGAAATGGCGGCACCGGCGGCGGGGGCGGCGCGGGCGGTGGGGGTGGTAGGGGCGGCAATGCTGGTTTGGTGTTGATGTATGGCGGCGGCGGTATTGTGATGCACGCGAGCGCCCTGGTTAGTTCGGTTGGCGGTGCAGGCGGGGCCGCTGGGGCAGGTGGTGGTGGCGGTATGGGTGGCATTGGCGGTAACGCAGGTCAGTCTGATTTCATCGCACACGACTATTTTGTAGATACCCCTGGTACGGGTGGTGATGGCGGGCCTGGCGGCCAGGGCGGCTATGGGGAGCTAGGGGGCGCTAGTGGTGGCATTAGTCTGTCGTCTAGCCTTGACATGGTCCTTGGGCAGATTGAAACGCGGGTAGGGGTCGGGGGTGCCACTGCGACACCTGGCTCTGGTGGAAGTCCGGGTATGGGTGGTTACGGCGGCTTCACCACATACATAAATGTGTTTGACGACCGAAACAGCCATGGTATCGAAGACGAGGAGGAGCAGATTTTTCCCGGCTTCTTCTCTTATATCCCGGCTGTGGGGAACCCAGGTTTGACGGGTGATTCTGGCGCAGAGGGCACCGCCGGCTTAAGCGGCTTGCACGGTCCCCTGACGCTTGTCACGCAAGCCGGGCTGACCCAAACTGCCGCAACCTTTGCAAGTGGCGCTACGACGATTAGCGCCGGTGGGTCAGTTGCCTTGACGCATGCCGGTAACGACTTTCAGGGTGTCGTCACCGTTTCAGCTGTGGGCAGGTCGGTTGTGTTGGTGGATGTTAACGATCTGGACTTCGGATCAGTCAATGCAGGTGCTTTGACTGTTTCGGTCGGTGGATCCTTGACTCAAACCTCGGCGGTGGTGACCAATGCGACTACGGTGGCTGCTGGCGGATCAGTGGTTTTGCTGCATCCAGCAAATGCCTTTGGCAGCGTGGCGGTGACCGCGCCGGAGTCGGTGTCGATGGTCGACGGTCATGCACTGGAGTTGGGCGCCATCACGGCCGGAAGTCTGCACGTCACAGCCACTGGCGCCATCACCCAGTCCGGCAGACTTGTTATTGGCGCCGAAAGCAGCTTTATCGCAATTGGCGAGCACGACATCACTCTCACCAACGCAGCGAATAACTTCAGCACGGTGGCGCTGACAGCCAGCAGCGGCTATGGCGGCGCCATCCGCGTGGTCGATGCTGATGCATTGACTGTCTTGACGCTGGCGGCAGGAGCCAACAAGGCAGTGAGCCTGGTGGCAGGCGGCACCCTGAGCCTGCCCTCTGGCGCGATCAACACCGGCAGTGCCAACCTCACTCTCAGCAGCGGCGCCAGCCTGAGCACACCCGGCAACTTGGCCGGGGCGGCTGTGTCGCTGTCCGGGGCCACCGGACTGACCTTGGGGCACAACTTGACGGCCACCGGCCCGCTGAGTCTGAGCGCGGCCGCCAGCGGCGGTATCAACCAGACTGGGGGTGCTATTTCAGCAGCCGGGGCAACCAGTGTGACAGCGGGTGCCTCAGCCGCAGTGTTGCTGGACCAGAGCGGAAACGATTTTTCCAATGTGTCTGTCGCAGCCCCTGGCGGCGCCGTGACCCTGCGTGATGCCAACGTGCTGACCATCGATTCCATCGTTGCCAACGGCGACATAACCATCACAGCTGGTCGCAATATGGTGCTCGCTGGGCTGGTCAGTGCCCCCCCAGGAGAATTCGGCGGCACTGTTCGACTGACCGCCACCGCTGGTGCCATCACAAAGACCCGCCTGGCTGTTGATCTGGACGTGGAGGGCAAGAGCATCCACCTGACGGCCGCGACCGGCATAGGTACTAACGCCTTGCCTATCAAGGTCTATGAAGATAGTGGGCGTGGCCTGACTGCATCGCTGCACTTCACCAATACGACCAGCAGCGGCGTGTTCATCAGCAGCGACCAGGCCCTTCATGTGGACGACGGCCGTAACGATGGCGGTCCCATTACGCTGGCGTCCAATGAGGATCTGGTGATCAATGGCGCTCTGATCGGTAGCGGCCTGATCAGTCTGTCCACTGCTGGGGAGATGGTCATGAACGCAGACCAGTCCTCCAACGTGGCCAGCCTGGCCGTTACAGCCAATAAATTTACGTTGAACACGGGTACGTGGCTGCAGGTGAGCGAATCACTGCCGGTATTCGACGTCACAGATTTCCGGATTGCCGGGGGCACTTTCATCCGCGCATTGGGCGGCGACGGTACTGTTGGCACCCCCTACCGTTTGACCGATGTCTACGGATTGCAGGGGGTTGGCAGTTTGGGCATGTTGGACCAGTCTTATGTGCTGGCCAATAACATTGACGCTTCAGGCACGTCGTCGTGGCGATCGGGCAGCGGTTTTGTGCCTATTGGCGGTGCCACCTTTTTTACAGGTACTGTCAATGGTGGTGGTCACACAATCGGTCGGTTGAAGGTGATTGGCGGGGACAATGCCGGCTTGTTTGGCACAGTAGGTTATGGTGGTCAGGTGAAGAACCTGGGCCTGATCGATCCGCAGGTGAACGGTGGCAACAATGTTGGCGCCATTGCGGGTCGAAACGGTGGGCTGATCAGCGGCAGTTTTGTACTTCGCACGGAGTTAGGGGTGGCGCCCGGGTATGTGGAAGGTAGTGGCTACGCGGTGGGTGGCTTGGTCGGCCGCAATGACGCGCCTGCGCCAGGCGAGGCGCCGCCGATAGCTGGCCGTGTTGTGGACAGCTATGCCATGTTGCCGGTCATTGGCGCAGGCGATGTGGGCGGCTTGGTTGGATACAACGCTGGTGCGACGGTAGAGACCAGCTATGCCGCGGGGGTCGTGTCGCTTGTTTCGGGTCAAACTGGTGCCGTTGGCGGCTTGGTTGGTTATGGGGGCTACGGTGGCACCGTGACCAGCAGTTTCTGGAATACGGACACGTCCTTCCAGACCCAATCGGACGGTGGCGTCGGCCTGAATTCTGCAGAAATGAAGCAACTGGGGCCCTACACTGGTTGGAGCATCAGCGGCTCGGGTGACTCGTCTTCTATCTGGCGTATTTACGACGGCCAGACTGCGCCGCTCTTACGCAGCTTTTTGACCCCACTGGACGTCATTGCCGGCAACGGTACCCGGGTCTACGACAGTACGACCGATTTTGCCGGCACACTGAGCTATTCGCAGACTCCCGATCCCACTGGCGTTCTGGGTACACCCAGCTACGTGCTCAGCAGCAAGAACGTCGGCACCCAGGTGGTGACGCCCGCTGGCTTGTATTCCCTCCAGCTGGGCTACGACATTCGTGCGGTAGGCGGGCAGGCGGTGGTCACGCCCAGGGCGCTGAGCGTGAGCTACAGCGGCGTCAACAAAACCTACGACGGCAGCACTACGGCGAGTGTCACCACCAGCGACAACCGGATCACCAATGACGTACTGAGCATCAACCG
>CAMELV010000041.1 GCA_945925985.1 Comamonas sp. lk
CAGCTTTTGCTGCTCTTCCATGCGTTTGCGCATCTCAAAGTCATATAGCCGGCTGCGCAGGCGCTTCCAGGCCACGTCACGGTTGCTGTGCTGGCTGCGGCCGTCCTGGCACTGCACCACGATGCCAGTTGGGATGTGCGTCAGGCGCACCGCCGAGTCGGTTTTGTTGATGTGCTGGCCGCCGGCGCCGCTGGCGCGAAAGGTGTCGGTGCGCACATCGGCGGGGTTGATGTCGATCTCAATAGAGTCATCCACCTCGGGGTAGACAAACACCGAGGCAAACGAGGTGTGCCGTCCGCCCGATGAGTCAAACGGCGACTTGCGCACCAACCGGTGCACGCCGGTTTCGGTGCGCAGCAGGCCAAAGGCGTACTCGCCCTCGACCTTGATGGTGGCGCCTTTGATGCCGGCGGTGTCGCCGGCGGACTCGTCTTCAATGGTGGCCTTGAAGCCTTTGCGCTCGGCGTATTTCAGGTACTGGCGCAACAGCATGCTGGCCCAGTCGCAGGCCTCGGTGCCACCGGCGCCAGCCTGGATGTCCAAAAAGGCATTGAGCGGGTCGGCCGGGTTGTTGAACATCCGGCGGAACTCCAGCCCCTCAATGGTCTCGCTAAGCTTGGCGGTGTCTTCTTCGATGGTCAGCAGGCCGGCCTCGTCGCCGTCTTCCTTGGACATGTCATACAGCTCGCTGTTGTCGCCCAGCTCGCGTGTCAGGTCATTCAGGGTGAGCACAATGCCGTCGAGCGATTTTTTTTCGCGGCCCAATTCCTGGGCGCGTTTGGGGTCGTTCCAGACGGTGGGGTCTTCCAGCGAGGCGTTGACGGTTCTCAGGCGTTCGGCTTTGGCATCGTAGTCAAAGATACCCCCTGAGCGCGGCAGTGCGTGCGCTCAGATCTGCCAATTGGGTGCCAATGAGGTTGATTTGTTCTGCTTCCATGATGGGTATCCTGATCGTTGCGGTGGGTAATGAGCCAGATTTTCTCATGCCGCCCGGCATCAGGCGATAAAGTCTTCGACCAGTGTGGCCAGCATCTCTGGCTGGTCGTGGTGCATCATGTGGCCGGCGTCCTCGATACGGACGATGCGCACCTGGGCCACCGCGCGCAAGCGCTCGTGGTATTCGGCCAGGGTGAAGCGGCCTTTCCACCAGCCCTCGAACCGGTCGTCGGCGGCTTCAGCCATCAGTGTCGGCATGCTGATGCGGGCATAAAGGGCCAGCACCTCGTCCACGCGGTACAGGTAGGCGTTGGGCAGCTTGTGCCCGGGTTCGCCCAGTATTTGCCACTCACCCGCCTCGTTTTGGCTGGCCCAGTGCTGCGCCAGCCAATCTGCCTTGTCTTGCCTGAGACGGGGGTTGGTCTTCATGAGGCGGCGCGCCACGCCGGCTGGCTCGGCGTAAGCGCGCAGTGCCAACTCGCCCTTGTGCAGTTGCTTGAGCTCGTTCATCCAGCGGCCCAGGCGTTCGGCGGTCTGATCGGGTCGGGTGGCGGGCATGCCAAAGCCCTCTAGGTTAACCAGGCGGCGCACCCGTTCTGGGCGAACGCCGGCGTATTGCATGGCCACCCCGCCCCCCATGCTGTGGCCGACCAGGTTCACCGCCTGGTCAGGGGCGTAGTGGTCTAGCAAGAAATCCAGGTCCGCCAGGTAATCGGGGTGCCAGTAACAGTCCGCCCCACCACCGCCAGTCAGGCCGAAACCGCGCCAGTCAGGGGCAATCACATAGTGGCTCTGGCGGAAGGCGTCCACCATGAACTGGTAGCTGGCCGCGACGTCCATCCAGCCGTGCAGCAGCACCAGCGGAATCTTGGTCGGTGAGGGCTCACCCCACACCCGCACGTGGTACAGCAACTGGCGGATCGGCACAAATTCACTGCGGGAGGGACGTTTGACTTGGTACATTTGACCGATCTTACGGAGGGCGAGTGTGGGTGTCAGTCAAAACAGGGACAACATGGAAGTGCGTGATCCAGAATGTTGACAAGCGTGACTTCGGTACATATCATGAGACATATCACCCGGACCGGAATACACCATGCACCAGACTGCCAAAATATTCACCACAGGCCGCAGCCAGGCGGTTCGTTTGCCAATGGCATTTCGATTTGATGCGGCCGAGGTTTTCATTCGCCACGACCCGGCAACAGGCGATGTCGTTCTTTCGCGCAAGCCGACCGATTGGCAGGGTTTGCTCGACGCGGTGGCGCAAAACAGGGATCACGACCTGCTTATTGAACGGCGTCAAGGCCACGCCCGGCGGGACCCTTTTGAAGGTTTGGCTGAATGAGCCGACGGTACCTGTTGGATACCCATGTGGTCAGCCACATCATGCAGGGGCGTGATGCTGATCTGCTGGCGCGTTTGACGCAACTGCCTGTGGGGCGGGCGGTGTTGTCCAGTATTACCCTGGCCGAGTTGGAGTACGGCCTGCATCGCAAGGGGCAGCCGCAACGTCTCCGAAATGCTTTGACCCAGATACTCCTGCGCATGGACGTTCTTTCTTGGGATGAAAGTGTGGCCGTCTGTTACAGCGAATTTTGCAGCACGCTTGAATCGCAGGGCATCCACTTGAGCGACTTTGACATGATGATTGCAGCCCATGCCGTCGCGGCCGATGCCATTCTTGTCAGCCGAGACAAGGCGTTTGCACAAGTGCCGGCCGAGCGGCTGAGCCTGGAAATATGGTAGCAAGCCCGCCTTTCTTGATGGTTGGTGATGACGCATATACGATGCTGCACAGCGGCTTCGGCTGGCGGGTGCCTGAGTGCTTCAATATGGCGCAGGTCTGCTGTGCGCGCTGGGCTGCTGCGCCAGATGCTCCTGAAAGAGTAGCTATACAGTCAATGAATACGGGGGGTTTAGCCTCTTTTTATACCTATGCCGAGTTGCAGGCGCAGGCCAACCGGCTGTCGCAGGTGCTGGGGTCGTTGGGCGTGGCACGGGGTGACCGGGTGGCGATTGTGATGCCGCAGCGCTTTGAGACGGCAGTGGCTTACATGGCCGTGCTGCAGATGGGTGCGGTGGCGATGCCGCTGTCCATGCTGTTTGGCCCGGATGCGCTCGACTTCCGGCTGCAGGACAGCGAGGCGGTGCTGGCGATCTGCGACGAGAGTTCTATTGACAACCTGCTGTCGGTGCGGGGCCACTGCCCGCAGTTGCGCCGGGTGCTGGGCGTCGGCGCAGCCGCCGCCCGGGCCGATCTGGATTACGCCCAGGCTCTGGCCGGCGCCCCAGGCCACTTTGCGGCGGTGGACACGCGGGCCGACGAGGCGGCGGTGCTGATCTACACCAGCGGTACCACCGGCAACCCCAAGGGCGCGCTGATACCGCACCGCGCGCTGATCGGCAACCTGAGCGGCTTTGTTTGCAGCCAGAACTGGTTTGGTTTTGACGGCCGTGCCAATGCCGACAGCGCCGCCGTGTTCTGGAGCCCGGCTGACTGGGCCTGGACTGGCGGCCTGATGGACGCGCTGCTGCCGACGCTGTACTTCGGTCGCCCGATCGTGGCTTACAGCGGCCGCTTCAGCCCGCAGGCGGCTTTTGAGCTGATGCAGCGCTTTGGCGTGACCCACACCTTTTTGTTCCCGACCGCGCTCAAGGCCATGATGAAGGCCTACCCCGGCGAAACTGGCAGCCGCGGCCGCACCATACGCGAGCAGTTCGGGCTGCAACTGCAGGCCATCATGAGCGCCGGCGAGTCGGTGGGGGATGCGGTGTTTGACTACTGCCAAACTCAACTTGGCGTGACCGTGAACGAAATGTTCGGCCAGACCGAAATCAACTACATCGTGGGGAATTGTGCCCCGGCTTGGCCCGCCAAGCCCGGCAGCATGGGCCGGGCTTATCCTGGGCACCGGGTGGCGGTGATTGACGAGGCGGGGCAGGTGTGCGCACCGGACGTGGTGGGCGATGTGGCGGTGCACCGGCTGGATGAGCACGGCGACCCGGACCCGATTTTTTTCTTGGGCTACTGGAAAAACGAGGCAGCCACCCAGGCCAAGTTCAGCGGTGATTGGTGCCGCACCGGCGACCTGGCCACCTGTGATGCGGACGGTTACCTCTGGTACCAGGGCCGGGCTGACGATGTGTTCAAGGCCGCTGGCTACCGCATCGGCCCGGGCGAGATCGAGAACTGCCTGGTCAAGCACCCGGCGGTGCTCAATGCCGCCGTGGTGCCCAAGCCAGATCGCGAACGCGGCAGCCTGGTCAAAGCCTATGTTGTGCTTGCTCCTGAATATATAGCTAGAAAGCCAATTGGGACAAGGGCTAGGGCCCGATTTGATGCCCAACTTGTGGCGGCCCTTCAGGCCCATGTGCGCGGCAAGCTGGCGCCCTACGAGTACCCGAAAGAGATTGAATTTGTCGACGCCCTGCCCATGACCACCACCGGCAAGGTACAGCGCCGCGTGCTGCGCCTGCAAGAAGAATCCCGTGCCCGCCAGTCGGGTATCCTCACCGCATGAAAGCACATATTCCCATGGACCTGAAAAAAATCAAACTTGGCCGAAGCGATCTGGCCGTCAACCCCATTTGCTTGGGCACCATGACCTTTGGCGAGCAGGTGGACGAGCCGATGTCGCACCAGATCATGGCGCGCAGCCTGGAGCGAGGGGTGGATTTCATGGACACCGCCGAGATGTACGCGGTGCCGACCCGGGCCGAGACCTATGGCGCCACCGAGACCATCATCGGCAACTACTTTGCCCGTAACCCCGGCGTGCGCCAACGCTGGACGCTGGCCTCCAAGGTGGCGGGCCCGTCGCGTGGCATGGCCTGGTTGCGCGGTGGCAGCGACAACCTGACGGCGGCCGACATCGTGGGCGCCTGCGAGGACAGCCTGCGCCGCCTGCAAACCGATGTGATCGACCTGTACCAGATCCACTGGCCGGTGCGCCATGTGCCGGCTTTTGGCAACCCTTATTTCGATCCAGCCAAGGTGCGCACAGACCTGTCCAGCACCCGCGAGCAGCTCGAAGGTCTGTCGCGGCTGGTCAAGGCTGGCAAGGTGCGTGAGATCGGGCTGTCGAATGAAACCGCTTACGGTGTGATGGATTTCACCCGGGTGGCCGCCGAGCACGGTCTACCCCGCGTCGTCTCGGTGCAAAACCCTTACTGCTTGATCAACCGAAACGTGGACAACGGGCTGGATGAGGCCATGTACCACGAGCAGGTGGGGCTGCTGGCCTATTCGCCGCTGGGTTTTGGCCAGCTCACCGGCAAGTACGACGTCTCGGGCCACGACGGCGCTGACGCGCCGCAGGGTGGCCGCCTGCAGCGTTATGAATCGGTGCGCAAGGGGCGCTGGGGCCGGGCCGAATCATTGGCGGCGGCGCGGCGCTACAACGCCCTGGCGCTGCAGCATGGTCTGTCGCCCACCCGCATGGCGCTGGCCTTTTGCTACACCAATTGGCGTGTGGCCAGCACCATTCTGGGTGTGACCGATGTGGCCCAGCTCGACGAGTGCCTGGACGCCTGGGGCACCACCCTGTCGCCAGAACTGCTGGCCCAGATTGACGCTGTGCGCTGGGAGATGCGCGACCCGTCGAACTGAGGGGGGGTGGATCTCCGGTCGTGGCCGAGGATGACGACAAGCTGTCAGTGGTGCGACTCTGCGCAGTACCGTCATGCCCGACCTGATCGGGCATCCATGGCCCCAGCCCTCAAATGCCGGCTGGTTTCTGGATGCTCTTGCTGCGGTCGCGCACTTCGAGTTGCAGGTCGCGAACCCGTCCGCGGTCTTGCACGGTCAGGGTAAAGCTGCCTGCGTCGAGCGGCTTGGCCCACACCTTCTTGTACAGGCGTGCCAGCGAGGTCAGCACCTCGCCATCCAGGCTCAGTACCACATCCCCTGGGCTCAGACCGGCCTTGGCCGCCGGGCTCGCCGGCGTCACGCGGGTGATCTGTATCCGGCCATTGCGCTCAACGGCGTTGATGCCCAGCCAGGGCCGGTGACTGTCGGCCGAGCTGCCGGTGGCCAGCAATTCCGGCAGACTGCTGTTGAGCAATTCGGAGGGCACAAACAGGTTGCCTGGCAGGGAGCGGGGGTCGGTCTCGCGCAGCACGTCCTGCATGTACAAGCTGCCGATGCCAACCAGTTCACCCTGCGGGTTGAACAGAGCCGCACCAGAATGGTTGGCCACGGGCGGGCTGGCGTACAAGGCCTTGTCCAGGTGGTATTCCCAGTAGCCAGTGAATGCACGCACATCCACCAGGCGGGTCGGCCCGATGGACTCGGCGCTCTCGCTGCTCGCCACGGCAAAGGTCTCTCCCACCGCGCTGGGCTCCACCTGGCCGATCTTCACGGGCTGTATGTTTACCAGTGGAAACAGCGGGCGAAGCAGACCCAGACCGGTTGCCGTGTCATAGGCCACCACCCTGGCCGGGTAGGTTTTACGGTCCATGGTGCGGATGTCGATCTGGTCGGTTTCCAGGATCAGGTAGCCAATGGTCAGGATCAGGTCATCGGGGCCGATCACCACGCCGCTGCCGCGTCGAACCTTGCCCAGTGTGCGGGCCGAGGGCGCGTCCTCGATGGCGCGGGCAGTGATCTGCACCACCGCCGCTTGGGCCTGGCGAAGGGTGGTGGCTGCCACGGCTACGCCCTGGCTGGGCTGCGGCACTGACTGGCTCCAAGCCCCAGCGCCGAACCAGCACAGCAGACCGGTAAATACGATTAACAACCTGGTTTGACTCACAATTTCACCCCGCGATGTATTGGCTAATGGTCAACTATACCCAGCCGCCATCCGGCCGCGTTGGACAATCGTCTGCATGGAAAAAAAGACCATGTGTCAGAGACACCGGCGACAGCCCTGCTGCGGGCCAACCGAATCACATTCAGCGAGCACCCTTATGGCTACCTGGAGCGCGGTGGCGCGCAGCACAGCGCTGAGGTGCTGGGGCTGGACCCGTTCACAGTGGTCAAGACATTGATCATGCAAGACCAGGACGCCAAACCGTTGGTGGTGCTGATGCATGGCAACCGCAAGGTTTCTACCAAAAATCTGGCGCGGCAGATCGGTGCCAAGTCGGTCGAACCCTGCACCCCGGACGTGGCCAACCGGCACAGCGGCTATCTGTTGGGCGGCACCTCACCCTTTGCGACGCGGCGGTGCATGCCAGTCTATGTGGAGGCGTCCATCCTGGCGTTGCCCAAGATCGTCATCAACGGGGGTCGGCGTGGTTATCTGGTGGGCCTTGACCCACAGGTGTGCGTTAAATTGCTGGGTGCCCAGCCAGTCGACTGCGCGCTGTCGGATGCCGACGGCTAAGGCGGCTAAGGCGGCTGAAGCGGCTCAGACCGCTCATGTCGTTAGGCCCCACAACGCGCGGATCACACTGAGCAGCGCAATCAGAACCAGCAGGTTCAGCACCTGGCGCCGAAACTTCGCGGGCGACACCCCTTGGAACGACCGGTTGCCCACCCAGATGCCACCCAGCATGGCCGGCGCCAGCCACAGGGCCCAGCGCAGCGTGTCCAGCCCCAGCAGGGCTGGGCCCTGCGGGTCGCCAGCCGAGAATACGCCCGCCCAGGCCAGCGCATACAAATCGGTCAGCAGGAACAGCAGCACCATGGTGGACCGCATCACCGCGGGTGCCATCTGCGTGGTACTCAGCAGCACCGCCACCGCAATACCGCCGATGGCGGCCACACCGTTGACGAAGCCCGACACCAGCCCGGTGGCCAAGCGAGTGCCGCGTGTGGGTGTCAAAGCCAGCCGCCAGCCGCTTCGCAGCAGCAGGGCTGCGCCAAGCAGCAGCACGCCAATGAGTAGCCGCAGGTGCAGTTCGTCAAGCCATGCCAGCAGCGCAATGCCCAGCGGAATACACAGCGCGTTGCCCAGGGCCAGCCAGCTCAACCACGACCAGTCCACCTCACGCAGCGCTGCGCGCAACAGCGTCAGGCTGGCCAGTACCTCCAGCACAAAAATGGGTGGCACCACCTGGGCCGGCGGCGCAAACAGCGACAGCCCGGCCACGCACAGCGCAGAAAAGCCGAAGCCGGCAAAGCCGCGCACCGCGCCGGCGGCCAGCACGATCAGCAAGGCCGCCAACAGCAACGCCGGCGGCAGGGGCGGGGCGAGTGACCAGGTGAGCGACATCAGTTGATCAGGAACCCGACGCAGGCCAAAAAAAACGGGCCAGCGGCCCGTTTTTTGCAAACGCCGAGAAGATTACTTCTTGGCAGCCTTCATCTTTTCGCAGTCAGCCTTCAGCTTGGCATCCATTTTGGACACGTCAGCCTTGCAAGCCTCTTCCATTTTCTTCTTGTCTGCGTCGCTCATAGCGCCGCCATGTGAACCAGCCATTGCGGCCGACGCAAACATCATCGATGCAACCAACACTGAAAAAACTTTAGACATGGTAAATTCCTATTCATATTTGTCAAAAAATGCCTAATAAGGCGCCCATATTATGCCCGGACTAGGTTTATGGCTAAAAGCCCGTTTAACTCGAGGGTTGACCGGGGTCGCCTTGTGTTGCCTTGCCAGCGTCGGCTGGTCGGCACCTCGAACGCCGAGTGACACCGGTGAGGTGCTGGAGCGGCTGGCTGTCAAGGCCGGCGATCCAGATGCCAGCCGTCTCAAGCAGTACCAGCAAGCCGTTAATCGCGCCCCGAAGGACGCCCTGGCCGTGGCGGCCTTGGCTCGGCTGTATTTTGACCTGGCCATGGCCCATGGTGACCCGCGTTATGTGGGTTATGCCGATGCGCTGATCAACGGCTACACGGGTCAATTGTCGGCCGAGCTTTTGTTCGTTCGTAGCTTGCTGCGTCAATACCGCCACGGGTTTGAAGACGCCAAGCTTGACCTGCGCGCTGCACTCGCCGCCCAGCCTGATTTTGCTGAGGCGCATGGCTGGCTCGCCGCCATCGCCTTGGTCCAGGCCGACTACGCTGGCGCTGGTCAGGCCTGCACGGCCTTGGGCGCCGCCGGGGCGCTAACCCTGCAGGCAGGCTGCGTGGGCCTGACTCTGGCCTACACCGGGCAATTGGCGCAGGGTTACCAGGCGCTTGAGAAGGGCTTGGCCCGGGCGGACGACCCCGGCAACCGTTTGTGGCTGTTGACCCGGCTGGCCGAGGTTGCGGCCTGGCAGGGCCGTGCGGCGTTGGCAGAAAGTCACTACAAAAGCGCCTTGCGTCTGGGGCTCACCGATGCTTATTTGCTGGCCGCCTGGAGCGACTTCTTGCTTGACCAGCAACGCCCCAAAGAAGTGGTGGCACTGCTGGCTGACAAAGAGGCTTCGGACCCGCTTTTGCTGCGTCTGGCCCTGGCGCACCAGCAAACGGGCTCTCCCAAAGCCCCTGCGCTTGTAAAAATGCTGGATGAGCGCTTTGCCGCGACCCGGCTGCGTGGAGATACCACCCACCGGGCCGAGGAGGCGCGCTACGCGCTGCAGCTGCGCCGCGATATCGGCTCGGCCCTGGCCCTGGCGCAGGCCAACTACGAGGTACAGCGCGAACCCCGCGACGCCCGCATTCTGCTTGAGGCTGCGCTGGCGGCGGGCCAGCGGGCGTCGGCCCAAAAGGTCGAAACCTGGGTGAAGAGCAGCGGGTTTCAGGGCGCGCCCCTTAGTCAGCAACTAACGCAGCTGGCCGCTCTGCCCAAGGGCAGCCCATGAGCCGCGGCATCTGGGGCCAAGGGGTGGCCCGGGCGGTGGCCATGGCCTGGCTGGTGATGTGGCTGATGGTGTGGGCTGGCGCAGCGCAGGCCCACAAATCAAGCGACAGTTACCTGACGGTCCAGGTCCAGGGCGACCAGGTCAGCGTGCAGTGGGACATTGCCCTGCGCGACATTCAATTCGCCATTGGCCTTGACGCCAACGGCGACGACCAGATCACCTGGGGGGAGTTGCAGCAGAAAGAGCGCGAGCTGCAAGCCTGGGCTGTTAGCCGTCTCAGCTTGCAGCGCGGGGGCAGCTGCACACTCGGTCAACCCAGTCTACAGGTCGACGAGCATACCGACGGTGGCTACGCTGTGCTGGCCTGGCGTGGCCGCTGCCCGCAACAACATGGCGCCTTATCACTTCAATACAGCCTCTTGTTTGACCTGGACGCACAACATCGCGGCTTGCTCAAACTCGATCTGGACCGCGTCACTCACAGCGCCGTGCTGGGGCCGCAAAGCGGGGTCATGCAGTTCGCCGAGGCGACCACTGCCGGGGCCCAGTTTGTGCAGTACCTGTGGCAAGGGGTGTGGCACATCTGGATTGGCTTTGACCACATCTTGTTCTTGCTGGCCTTGCTGTTGCCGGCGGTATTGCTACGTCGCAGCAGAGGCGCGGACGGTGGTGGTGGTGCGCGCGGGGTCAGTCGCTTTAAAGACGCGGGCCTGAGCGTGCTGGCGGTGGTGACCGCCTTTACCTTGGCGCACTCCATCACCCTGTCGCTAGCTGCCCTGGAGATCATCAGCTTGCCAAGCCGACTGGTGGAGTCGGCGATTGCTGCGTCGGTGGTGTTTGCCGCCGTCAACAACTTGGTGCCGATGGTGCAAGGGCGCTGGCTGATGGCATTCTTCTTTGGGCTGATTCATGGCTTTGGTTTTGCCAGCGTGTTGACTGAGCTGGGCCTGCCCACCGGGGCGCTGGTCGTGAGCCTGGTCGGCTTTAATCTGGGCGTCGAGTTGGGGCAACTGGCCATCGTGGCGGTGTTTTTGCCGCTGGCCTTTGTGCTGCGGCATACGCGCCTGTACCAACGCGGCGTGTTAGTCGGGGGCTCCTGGGTTGCCCTGCTGGTGGCGCTGGCCTGGTTTGTCGAGCGGGCCTTTGACCTTTCGCTGTTTTGGTGGATTTGATGACCGCACGGTTTCAACTGCCGTCTGATGCTGTGCAGGCCTTTGCGCGCGATGGCGCGGTGGTGCTGCGCGGCCTGCTCAATGCCGACGAACTCGCCCAGCTCACAGCCGGCATCGAGCACAACCTGGCCCACCTGAGCCCGCTGGCGCTGGTGGCCAGCCAGACCAATGACCCGGGCCGTTTTGTCGAAGATTTTTGTACCTGGCAGGCCAACCCGGCCTATGCGGCGGTGCTGCAGCAATCGGCTCTGCCGCGCGTGGCCCGGCAGCTGATGCAAAGCCAGACTTGCAGGCTGTACCACGACCACCTGCTGGTGAAGGAGCCCGGCACGCGTCAGGAGACGCCTTGGCACCAAGACCAGCCCTACTACAACGTCAGTGGCCGCCAAAACGTCAGTTTCTGGCTGCCAGTGGACCCGGTGCCGCTTGCCAGCACCCTGCGCTTTGTCGCCGGCTCCCATGCCGGCACCTGGTACATGCCGCGCACCTTTCGCGACCAGCAGGCGAAGTGGTTCCCGGACGGCAGCCTGGCCGAGCTGCCTGATATCGAGGCGCAACCAACCCAGCACCGGCAATTGGCATGGGCGCTGGAGCCCGGCGATGCGGTGGCCTTTCACATGTTGACGCTGCACGCCAGCAGCGTCGTCGGCCCCACTCAGCGCCGCCGCGTGTTTTCAGCGCGCTACCTGGGCGACGACGCCCGCCACGCTGTCCGTCCCTGGCGTACCTCTCCGCCTTTTGCTGGTTTGGCGGACCGCCTACCGGATCTGGCGGTGATGGATGACCCGATGTTTCCTTTGCTGGATTAGCCTTTAACTTTTTCCAATTTGGCCGGTACTGCTTGTTGGCACGCGGCTCGGCAAGTCTGTGCGTCGGCAGGCGGTCCGGGCATCCGTTCTCCGGCCCACGCTCGCGCCCCAATGGGTTGGCGTGCTGGCATTGGCTCATCAACACCGTGGCCGGCGTGAATACTCTGTGGCAAGCGCGAATGGGGCCTGCGCCCGGACACCCAAACCACCTGCCCAGCGGAGGGTATGGCGCGGCGGGGGCAGCCAAAACGCTCATCTCGGCGGGCGGTGGGTTTTGCGGGCGCAGGCTGGAGAACGCGAACCACGCCGCCCGCCAGTGCGAGGTCGTCGTGCACCAGTGCAAGGTCTTCAACCGCCAGCAGTTCTAGGTTTCAGCCCAGGCTGGCCATTAGCACGTCCACAAAGGCCAATTGTGCCGGCGATGTGTTCCGGTCATTCCTGGTGATGAGACCCAGCTTTGCCATGGCTATTGGCAGATTGACCGGGATGACCGTCACCATGCCGTAACTGGCGTAGTGCTCTGCCACGTTAGCCGGTACCACCGACAGAGCATCGCTGTTGCAGAGCAGGGCGGTGGTGGCGAGGATAGACGCTGTTTCCAAAATGTCCGGGATCGCCACAATTCCCGCTGCCTGAAAGGCCTGTTCAATGCGGCGACGCATCGGACTTCCGTCTGGGTGGAGCACCCAACGACAGTGCAACAAGTCGGTCAGGCTCAGGTTTGCCTTGATCGCAACCGGATGTCCGAGCCGACCAATCACGCACATGGGCTCAGCTTCGAGGGGCTGCATCGTCAAGTTATTGTCGTAAAAGCCGTCGGGTAGACGCCCTAGAACGATGTCGAGTTCTCCCCTGACCAAGGCGGGCAACAGCAGGTCACTGGTCTCTACCAGCAAGGACAAGCGCACACGCGGGTTGGACTCGTGAAAGCGGTTGATTGCCTCGGTCAGAATTTTGGGTACGGCGCCCATGACGCTGCCAATACGCAGCAGGCCACTGGCCCCGGCGGCCAGCGCCTCGATTTCATTCATCGCGTGGTCAAAGTCATGCATGGCCCCTTGAGCGTAGCGAATCATGGCCTCGCCGTAGGTCGTGGGCCGCATGCCGCGGGGGTGGCGTTCGAACAGTTGGACGCCCAGACGCTCCTCGAGTTGCTGAAGTGCCGCCGTCGCGGCTGGCTGTGTGGTGTGGATGGCCATGGCAGCCCGCCGTAAGTTGCGATGCTCGTGCAATGCCGCTAGCAGCGTGATTTGTTGGCTTTTCAAGCGCAGCTTCTGGAATTTGTCCTCAGGACGTGTGGGTGGTTTGATCATGCTGAGTTGATATGAAAAAATAGATCAATGAATCAAATATAACGATTAGACGAGTATCGATCAACGGTCTACGATACGACCGAACCTTGATCTAAAGAGCCCCCTCGTCGTTATGAAAATCACCTCCATTTCCGTTCAGGACATTCGTTTCCCAACATCTCGCAGTCTGGACGGTTCTGATGCCATGAACGCCGCGCCCGACTACTCGGCAGCCTATGTGGTTTTGCACACGGACAGCAACCAGGGTCTGGAGGGCCATGGTCTGACGTTCACCATCGGCCGTGGTAATGAGATATGTGTCGCCGCGATTCGCGTGTTGGCGCCTCATGTGGTGGGCCGGACGCTCGATGCCATCACCTTAGACATGGGCGGGTTTTGGCGCCAGATCACCTCCGCCGACAGCCAGTTGCGTTGGTTGGGCCCTGACAAGGGCGTGATGCATCTGGCGACTGCCGCCATTGTCAATGCCGTGTGGGACCTGTGGGCCAAGTCGGTCGGCAAGCCGGTCTGGAAAATGTTGACAGACATGTCGCCTGAACAACTCGTGGCATGCCTTGATTTCCGTTTCGTCACAGATGCGTTGACGCCAGAGGAAGCATTGGCCATGCTGCGCAAGAATATCTCAGGCAAGGCGAGCCGTGAGCAGGAAATGCTGGAGCAAGGCTACCCCGGGTACACGACGTCGGCGGGTTGGCTGGGCTATACCGAGGAAAAAATAAGACGACTGGCCAAAGAAGCCGTCGCCGAAGGTTGGACCCACTTCAAACAAAAGGTCGGCGGCAACCTGGCCGATGACAGGCGCCGGGCCGCCATACTGCGTGAAGAGATCGGCTGGGACCGCAAGCTCATGATGGATGCCAACCAGGTCTGGGACGTGGATGAGGCCGTTGGCCAGATGCGGCAACTGGCCGCATTTAAACCTTGGTGGATTGAGGAGCCCACCAGCCCGGACGACATCCTTGGCCATGCCACCATTCGCCAGCGCATCGCGCCGATCGGCGTGGCTACCGGTGAGCATTGCCACAACCGCGTCATGTTCAAGCAGTTGCTGCAGGCTGGGGCGATCGATTTTTGCCAGCTCGACGCTGCGCGTTTAGGCGGGCTCAACGAGGTGCTCATCGTGGTGCTGATGGCGGCCAAGTTTGGGGTTCCGGTGTGCCCGCACGCGGGTGGCGTCGGGCTATGTGAATACGTTCAAAACGTGTCGTTGTTTGACTATATCGCCGTCTCAGCCTCACTGGAAAACCGTGTGCTGGAGTATGTCGATCACCTGCATGAGCATTTTGTTGAGCCTGTCAAAATTCGCAATGGCCGATACATGCCGCCCCAGCGACCGGGCTACAGCATCGAAATGCTGATAGCCAGCCGCATCCGGTATGCCTACCCCGACGGTGCGGCCTGGGTATGACGACTAATCGAAGGCCCCGCATCGCGCTGGTCATAGGCGACCCGTCGGGCATTGGGTCGGAACTGGTGGCGCGCTTGCTGGCAGACCCTGAGACCCTGCATCTGGCCGACGTTCTTGTCATTGCTGATCCGCATGAACTGGCCAAAGGGATGGCGATCGCCGGGCAACGCGTCGAGCTGCAGAGGGTCGACTCATTGAGTTCGGTTTTTTTTGGTCAGCAGCCACTGCTGCTGCCGCATCCGGCCGAGCCAAGCCATACATTGCAGTTTGGCGTCTGCAGCCCTGAAGCTGGCGCCTACGCTCTGAAAACTCTGGAAACAGCGTTGGAAGCGGCCAAGACGGCAGTGGTCGATGCGATCGTCTTTGCGCCATTGAACAAGCATGCCCTGCATTTGGCCGGGATGCCAACTTCAGATGAAATGCACTGGTTGACGAGCCAATTGAATCATGTGGGGCCGACATGCGAATTCAACGTGCTCGATGGACTCTGGACCTCGCGTGTGACTTCTCATATTGCGCTCAAGGATGTGGCGGGTCAAATTACGCGTGCGGGTGTGACGCAAGCCATTGAGTTGCTGCACCACGCCATTCGACGCAGTGGCGTAGCCAATCCACGGCTCGCCGTGTGCGGCCTCAACCCCCACAACGGCGACAACGGATCCTTCGGCCGGGAAGAACTTGACACCATTGGCCCGGCTGTGGTCAGCGCGGTCGCCAACGGCATATCGGTCGAGGGGCCCTTCGCTGCTGACACCTTGTTCTTGAAGGTCCAGGGGGAGCAACGCCAGTTTGACGGAATCGTCACCATGTACCACGACCAAGGTCAAATCGCCATGAAGCTGATGGGGTTCTGGCGCGGCGTGACCGTGCAGGGTGGCTTGCCAATCCCAATCCTCACTCCTGCCCATGGCACCGCGTTTGACATTGCAGGCCAAGGCAAAGCCAACGCGGGCGCCATCAAGCAGGCTTTTCAACTGGCATGCCGCATGGCGCAGGCCTACCCATAACCCCGCCCATTCACATCAGGAGACAACACCATGAAACGGAAGATATTCATTGCATCGAGCTTGGCTATATTGCTGGTGGGCGCCACTGCTTCGGCGCAAGATTACCCATCAGCCAAGCCCGTGAAGATCTTGGTAGGGGCAACGGCCGGCGGGGGGACTGACATTCTGGCCCGCATGCTGGCTGACAAGTTTGGCCAGTCGATGAAGCAATCTTTCGTCGTCGAGAACAAGCCGGGCGCAGCCAATACGCTGGCTGCTGATGCGGCTGCCAAGGCGCCGAAGGACGGCTACACCCTGCTGGTGGCGACCAACACGGGACAGGCGATTGCGCCGCACTTGCTCAAACTTGCCTACGACCCGCTCAAAGATCTGCAACCAATTGGCATGGTGGTGGTGGTCCCCCACTTGCTGTTGGTTGGCCCGACTGAGAAGGCCCGTGACAGCAAAGAGCTGGTGGCCGCAATGAAAAGCAACCCTGCCGCTTACAGCTACGCTTCGGCAGGCATCGGCAGCACACAGCACATCGCTGGCGAGGCACTCAACATGGCGACTGGCACCAAAGCCGTCCACATACCCTACAAAGGCAGCAGCGCAGCGCACACGGACCTCATTGGCGGACAAGTTCAGATCATGCTGGACACCACGTCGTCGGCCATGGGTCAGGTCAAGGCCGGCAAATTACGTGCCTTGGCCATCACCACCGCCAAGCGCTCGCCAGAATTGCCTGAGGTGCCGACCGTTCGGGAACTGGGCATGCCGGATGTTGAAATAAGCACCTGGTACGGTCTGTACACCACGGCGGGTACGCCTAAAGCCATCGTTGACAAGCTCCACACAGAATTGAAGCGTACCCTGCAACTTGCCGATGTCCAGGAGCGGTTGAAGTCCCTTGGCGGCAACTCTGAAGACCAGACGATCCAGCAATTCTCAGATTTCAACCGAAGCGAATTTGAGCGTTTTGGCAAACTGGTGAAAGTGGCGAACATCAAGGCTGAGTGAGTCGGCGGGCGCCTACCTGCGTAGCTGCCGTGCCAGCAATCCCCGAAACATGCCGCCTCGCAGTGCGAGGTCGTCACGATCCATTGCCCGGGGAGTTTGACCATTCGCGTGTTCAGAAAAGCATTGGACAGGCAGGCGGTCCGGGTGTCCGTTCTCCGGCCCACGCTCGCGCCCCAATGGGTCGGCACGCAAGCATCCGCTCATCAATGCTGTTGTTGGCCCACCCACTCTGTGGCCAGCGCGAATGGGGCCTGCGCCCGGACACCCAAACCACCTGCCCGGCAGCGGGTTTGGCGCGGCGGGGGCAGCCAAAACGCTCATCTCGGTGGGCGGTGGGGTTTGCGGGCGCAGGCCCCATTTGCGGTTGCCCACACAGTGCCCTGCCAGACACGGTGTTGATGGAGCAACCTCGACGCGCCAAAGGTAGGCACCCGCGAGCGTGGGCCGGAGAACGCAAACCACGCCGCCCGCCAGCGCGAAGCCGTCAAGCGCAAGCGCAAGCGCAAGTGCAAGTGCAAGTGCAAGTGCAAGTGCAAGGTCGTTGAACTAAAAGCGCAGATGCCTCGCCAACATCCCTAGCAGTTCGCGAAACACGCCATTGCCTGGTGGGCTGGACAGGTCCAGCGCTAGGTTGTGGGGGTAAAACGGGCTCAGGTCCAGGCCGACGCCCACGCCAAACACGGCGACTTCACCGCTTTGTGCCTGCTGCGACACCACCTGTTTGAGGTGGTTATCCAGGTAGTGGGCATCGTTGGCCAGTTGGGTGGCGCCGTCCATCGGGCAGCCGTCGGAAATGACCAGCAGGATGCGGCGAGCTTCAGTGCGCTGCTTGAGTCGGCTGCAGGCCCAGGTCACCGCCTCACCGTCGATGCCCTCGCGAAACAGGTCGGGCTTGAGCAGTGCGGCGATGTCGGGGCGTGCCCGACGCCAAGTGGTATCGGCATTTTTGAACACCATGTGGCTGACCTCATTGAGCCGGCCCGGGTGCTTCGGTTTGCCCAGGCGCAGCCAGTCGCGCTGGGCGCGGCCGCCTTGCCAGGCGCCGGTGCTGAAGCCCAGGATTTCGGTGCTGACGCCGGCCTGCTCCAAAGCCTTCGTCAGGATGTCCACCAGCATGGCCACCGATTCGATGTGTTGCTTCATCGAGCCCGAGCAATCGATCAAAAAGCCCAGCACGCAGTCGGCCTCGGGCTGTAGCCGCTCGGTGCGGAACAGCCTACGCTCGGTGGGGGAGGCGATCAGCTGCGCGATGCGACGGCCATCCAGTCGGCCTTCCTCCTGGCCACTGTCCCAGCCGTCTTGCACCGGGCGGGCCAGCAGCCGCTTGAGCTCGCGTGCCAGTCGCGCAGTGTTCACGCCCTGGCCGGCGATGCGCCGGTCCAATTGCTCGCGGTACTCGCGAAGCAGGGCAGGGCGCACCAGGCTGGCGGCGGCCACTTCGCGGTCGTAGGCGGTGGTGAACACGCGGTAGACATCGCCCTGGCCTTCAAGCACCCGGCTGCGCCCGCTCACGGCGGCGGCTATGCCGTCTTCGACCGTGGCGTCAAAGTCCATCATCAGGCTGAAGGCTGCGCGCTCCATCTCCTCGGTAGGCTTGTCCTTGTCGTCGTCCGTGCCCTCGGGCTCGGCGGAGCGCAGCAGATCGGCCACCCGTTGTGCCAGGTCCAGCGCGTGCCCGGCGTAAGCGGCCTGGTCGTGGCGGTGCCGGCGCAGGCCGGCCAGTGCGTGCCCCAGCAGCGGGGCGATGCCGGCGCGGGTCGCCTCCATCAGGTCTTCGGTCTCGTGCAGAACCGGCTCGCCGGTGACCCGCGCCCGGCAGATTTGTGCCACGGTGAACAGCAGGATGCCGCGCATGCTGTCGGTCAGGCCTGAGCGGTGAAAGGCCAGTGACCACTGCTCAAAGCGGTGACGCAGGTTGGCCGCCACACCGCCCAAGCCCGTGGGTACCTGGGATTCGACCCGGACCTGCTCCAGCAGCTCAAACAGCAAACGCTCCACCGGTGCTGCCGGGCACAGCTGGCGGTGCAGCTCCGGGTCAGACAGCCGCAGCCTCAGGGCCAGGCCATCGGCGGCGCCGCGAAACGAGGCAAAATCATCGCCTTCAAGCGTGGGGTGCAGGTGCGGTGCAAACAGTGGCAAGGCCAGGCCGGCGCGGTGCAAACGGCGACCACGAAAGTGAACGTCCGGCTGGCCGCTGAGCGCCCGAATGCTGGCAGCGCACAGTTCCTCCACCTGGTGTTGCAGGCGCACCTGGGCGGGCTGGGCAGCCTGCACGCTCATGGCCGTGGGGCGGTCAGCGCGTGGGATTCGGCCAGTTCGGCGCCAAAACAGCGCTGGTAGTACTCAGCCACCACCGGCCGCTCGGCCTCGTCGCACTTGTTCAGAAATGACAGGCGCAACGCCAGTGCTGGGTCCTGGAAGATGTCGATGTTCTCGCCCCAGGTGATCACGGTGCGGGGCGACATTAATGTGGACAGGTCGCCCGCGGCAAAGCCCTTGCGGGTGAGGTCGGCCAGGGCCACCATGCCCTCCAGCAGCGTTTGTCGCGCTGGGTCGGCCAGGCTGGGCACACGCGCGGCGACAATGGCCATTTCTTCGGCGGCGGGCAGGTAGTTGAGCGCGGCCACGATGTTCCAGCGGTCCATCTGGGCGTGGTTGAGGCGCTGGGCGCCGTGGTACAGGCCGTTAAGGTTGCCTAGGCCCACGGTGTTGGAGGTGGCAAACAGGCGAAAGCCCGGGTGCGGCCGCAGCACGCGGTTCTGGTCGAGCAGCGTGAACTGGCCGCCCTGCTCCAGGATGCGCTGGATCACAAACATCACATCGGGCCGGCCCGCGTCGTACTCGTCAAAAATCAGCGCCACTGGCCGCTGCAGCGCCCAGGGCACGATGCCCTCCTGGAACTCTGTGACTTGCTGGCCGTCGCGCAGCACCACGGTATCGCGCCCCACCAGGTCGAGCCGGCTGATGTGGCCGTCCAGGTTCACCCGCACGCAGGGCCAGTTCAGCCGGGCAGCCACCTGTTCGATGTGGGTTGATTTGCCGGTACCGTGCAGGCCTTGAACCAGCACGCGCCGGTTGTGCGCAAAACCTGCCAGCAGCGCCAGCGTGACCTCGGGGTTGAAGCGGTATACGCTGTCGGTCTCGGGCACATGGGCGTCGGCTCGGCTGAAAGCCGGTACGCGCAGGTGGGTGTCTATGCCGAACACCTCGCGAACGGACACCATGCGGTCGGGCAAGTCAGGTCGACCGGGTTGGACAGGTTGGACGGGAGAAATGGCGCTCAAAGTGGTGGTCCTGGGTGGGGTTGATGCAGCTATCAGCCCTGCGCGGCATCGGGCGGGGCTTGCAGTTCAATGTGGCTGAGCGCCTGTGCGGCCCGTTGCAGGATGGGCAACATAGCCAGCACCTTCTCAGGGGTCAGCCGCATGATCGGCGCCTGCACCGCCACACACAGGTTGGAGCGGCCGGCGCTGGAGGGCACCAGCACCGCCGCGCACAACAGGCCAGGCAAAAACTCTTCGTTGTCCAGTGCATAGCCCTGGCTTTTGACCTGCCTGAGTTCTTCCTCCAGCAGTGCTGGGTCGGTCAGGGTCTTGCCTGTGTAAGCGGTCAGTGGCGCATGGGACAGCAGGCGCCGACGCTGGGCCGGGCTCATTTGCGACAGGAACATCTTGCCGCTGGCCGAGCAGTGCGCCGGCACGCGAGAGCCGGGGTGCAGGTAAAAGCGCAGTGGCGCTGCCGTTTCCACCCGGTCCAGGTAGATCACCTCGCTGCCGGCCAGGGCAGTGATGTTGCAGCTTTCACCCAACTCATCCACCAGGTGCCGCAGCACCAGATGCTGGGCGCCATGGTAGGTGTTGTTGAGCAACAGGTTTTCGGCCAACCGGCGCAAGCGCAGCCCGGTGCTGTAGTGCCTGCCGTCGCCCTGGCGCTGCACCAGGCCAGCGGCTTCGAGCTGCTGCAGCATGCGGTGTAGGGTGGGTTTGGGCAGGGCGGTTTCTTCGACCAGGCTGGGCAAGGAAAACAGCTGGTCTTTGGCGGCAATGGCCTCCAACAGCGAAAACAGGCGCAACGTCGGGGTGTCGCCGTTGATTTCAACAACGTCTGGCTTCTGAATGGGCACGGCTTTCATGGCCTTGGATGATATCGAAATTCCAAATAGTTGTCGATTTCGTTCTAGTTATCGATATTTGGGTTGACCGGTAAAAATCCTGATCTTAGAATCCGCTTCAGCTTGCGCCCGGGGACTCTGGTAGTCCACTGGCGCTAGACCACGACCCAACCGCCGATTTTCAGGAGAATCTTTCCCATGAACGACACCACCGCCAGCAAGCCCGCCGCGCCCGCCGGACAGCAAAAAATGACGCCCTCAGAGGCCTTTGTCGAGACCATGGCGGCCAATGGCGTGACAGAAATCTTCGGGATCATGGGCTCGGCCTTCATGGACGCGATGGACATCTTTGCCCCCGCCGGCATCAAGCTGATCCCGGTGGTGCATGAGCAGGGCGCCGGCCATATGGCCGACGGCTACGCGCGTGTCAGCGGTCGCCACGGTGTGGTGATTGGCCAGAACGGCCCCGGCATCAGCAACTGCGTGACCGCCATTGCGGCCGCCTACTGGGCGCACAGCCCGGTGGTGATGATCACGCCAGAGACCGGCACCATGGGCATGGGCCTGGGCGGCTTTCAGGAGGCCAACCAGCTGCCGATGTTCCAGGAGTTCACCAAGTACCAGGGCCACGTGAACAACCCCAAGCGCATGGCCGAGTACACCGCGCGCTGCTTTGACCGCGCCATGTCCGAAATGGGGCCGACCCAGCTGAATATTCCACGCGATTACTTCTATGGCGAAGTCACCTGTGAAATCCCTAAGCCGATGCGTGTGGAGCGCGGTGCTGGCGGTGAAAACAGCCTCAACGCGGCCGCCGACCTGCTGGCCAATGCCAAGTTCCCGGTCATTTTGGCCGGTGGTGGTGTGGTGATGGGTGATGCGGTGGCCGAATGCCAGGCACTGGCTGAGCGTTTGGGTGCGCCGGTGGTGACCGGTTACCTGCGCAATGACGCTTTCCCGGCCAGCCACCCGCTGTGGTGCGGCCCGCTGGGTTACCAGGGCTCCAAAGCAGCCATGAAGCTGATCGCCCAGGCCGATGTGGTGGTGGCGCTGGGCTCGCGCATGGGACCGTTTGGCACTTTGGCGCAGCACGGGCTGGACTACTGGCCCAAAGACGCCAAGATCATCCAGGTGGAGGCCGACCACACCAACCTGGGGCTGGTCAAGAAGATCACCGTGGGTGTGCATGGCGATGCCAAAGCCTCGGCCAAGGCCATGTTGCAGCGCCTGCAGGGCCGGGCGTTGGTGTGCGACGGCAACCAGGCCGCCCGCGCCGGCACCATTGCGGCTGAAAAAGCCGCCTGGGAGAAAGAGCTGGACGACTGGACCCACGAGCGCGATGCCTACAGCCTGGACGTGATTGAAGAGGCCAAGCATGAGGCCGGTAACTGGCTGCACCCGCGCCAGGTGCTGCGCGAGCTGGAAAAAGCCATGCCGCCACGGGCCATGGTCTCCACCGACATCGGCAACATCAACTCGGTGGCCAACAGCTACCTGCGCTTTGAAGAGCCGCGCAGCTTCTTCGCACCCATGAGTTTTGGCAATTGCGGCTATGCCTTGCCCACCATGATTGGTGCCAAGGTGGCAGCCCCTGACCGGCCCGCCATCTCTTACGCCGGTGACGGTGCCTGGGGCATGAGCATGTCTGAGATCATGACCTGTGTGCGCCACAACATCCCGGTGACCTCCATCGTGTTCCACAACCGCCAGTGGGGCGCCGAGAAGAAAAACCAGGTCGATTTCTACAACCGCCGCTTTGTCGCAGGCGAGCTAGACAACCAGAGCTTTGCGGGCATTGCCCGCGCCATGGGCGCCGAGGGCGTCACCGTGGACCGGCTCGAAGACGTGGGCCCGGCCCTGAAGAAAGCCATTGATGCCCAGATGAACGGCGGTAAGACCACGGTGATCGAGATCATGTGCACCCGTGAGCTGGGCGACCCGTTCCGCCGTGATGCGCTGTCCAAGCCGGTGCGTTTCTTGGACAAGTACAAGGACTACGTCTGAGCTGACGCCGCCCGCTGACCGGCGCTGTTGCCCAGGCCATGCCCGAACACCTGCTTACCCTCAACGCCGGGTCGTCGTCGATCAAGTACGCGCTATTTGACCCGGTCGCCAGCTTGGTCGTGCCAACGCTGACCGGGCAGGTGGACGGCATCGGCACCCGCAGTGGCCCGCCCGACCACCAGCAGGCGCTGGCCAGCGTGCTGCAGCGTTTGCCGTCCGACAGCATCCGTGCGGTGGGGCATCGCGTCGTGCACGGCGGCACCCTGTTTGGCGAACCCCGCGCCATTGACGACCAGGTGCTGGCTGACATGGCTGCGTTGGCGCCACTGGCGCCGCTGCACCAGCCCCATAACCTGGCCGGGGTGCAGGCGGCGCGCCTGGCTTTTCCCGGGGTGGTGCAGGTGGCCTGTTTTGACACTGCCTTTCACCGCGATGCGCCCGCGCTCAACCAGCATTTCGCACTGCCCCAGGTCTGGTTTGACCGGGGCATTCGGCGCTATGGCTTTCACGGCTTGAGCTACGAATCCATCGTCGCGCAATTGGCCGCTGACCCGTCGGTGCCGCGCGGGCGAGTTGTCATCGCCCACCTGGGCAACGGCGCCTCGATGGCGGCGGTGCGCGATGGCCGCCCTGTGGCCACCACCATGAGTTTTTCACCGCTGGACGGCCTGCCCATGGGCACCCGTTGCGGCCGGCTCGATGCGGCGGTGGTGCTGCACCTGATGCGCCGGGAGGGCATGAGTGTGGATGAGGTGTCACGCCTGCTGCACCGTGAATCCGGGCTGTTGGGCCTGTCGGGCCTGTCCAGCGACATGCGCGAGTTGATGGCCTCTGACACTGCTGGGGCGCGGCTGGCCATCGACTACTTTGTGGAGCAGGTGCTGCGTGAGTTGGCTGGCATGGCAGCCGCTCTGCGCGGCCTGGATGCGCTGGTGTTTACCGGTGGCATTGGCGAGAACGCAGCCGGTTTGCGTGCGCGTATCCTCGAAGGCGCCGCCTGGATGGGTCTGCGCTTGGACGTGCGGGGCAACAGCTGCCGGATGCCACGCATCAGCGCGCACGACAGCGCTGTCGATGTGCGGGTACTGCGCACCAATGAAGAGTCGGTCATTGCCCGCCACACGGCGCGTATCGCGGGCCTGCGGGCCTGAACCAAGGATAAATTAATGTTTAAGTTCCTTTCTCCCGAGCCGCTGCACGACCCGCTGGCCGCACCCACCCCCACCGACCAGACCGAGGTCAAGTGCACCACCTGCTATATGTGCGCCTGCCGCTGCGGTATTCGGGTCCACCTGGCCGAAGGCGCCAACGGGCCCGAGGTGCGCTACATCGACGGCAACCCGGCGCACCCGCTGAACCAGGGTGTGATCTGCGCCAAAGGCGCCTCAGGCATCATGAAGCAGGTGTCGCCAGCGCGCCTGACGCAGCCGCTGCTGCGCCGCCCGGGCAGCGAGCGCGGTGCCGGCGAGTTTGACCCGATCTCTTGGGAGCAGGCCATGACCCTGCTGACCGAGCGGCTGGCCAAGATTCGCGCCACCGACCCGAAAAAATTTGCCATGTTCACCGGGCGCGACCAGATGCAGGCCCTGACCGGCCTGTTTGCGCGCCAGTTCGGCACCCCCAATTACGCCGCACACGGCGGCTTTTGCTCGGTCAACATGGCCGCCGGCATGATCTACACCGTGGGCGGCAGCTTCTGGGAGTTTGGCGGGCCCGACCTGGACCGCGCCAAGCTGTTTGTGATGATCGGCACCGCCGAAGACCACCACAGCAACCCCATGAAGATTGCGCTGTCCAAGTTCAAGCGCTCGGGCGGGCGGTTCATCTCCATCAACCCGGTGCGCACCGGCTACTCGGCCATTGCCGATGAGTGGATTCCGATCAAGCCCGGCACCGACGGCGCGCTGTTCATGGCGCTGCTGCACGAGCTGATCGCGCAGGACCTGATCGACCACGCTTTTTTGAAGCGCTTCACCAATGCGCCGCAACTGGTCGTGCTGGACGACGGCCCGCGCGAGGGCCTGTTTGCCTTTGACCCCGACCCGGCCCGGGGCGCCCCCGGCGACGGCCGCAACCCGCACAACAAGCTGGTGTGGGACCTGCCCAGCGGCAGCGCCAAAAACGCCTACCCCGAGGGCATTGCCGACGGTTGCGACCCGGCCCTGGAAGGCCACTACACGCTGTCCGACGGTACCCGGGTAGCGCCGTCGTTCCAGTTGCTGCGCGAGCGGGTTGCAAGCTGCACCCCCGAGTGGGCCGCAGCCATCACCGGCATTGACGCCAAGCGTATCCGGGCACTGGCGCTTGAGATGGGCGACGCGGCCCTGAAGCAGGCCTTTGAGCTGCCCATCCCCTGGACCGACGCCTGGGGCAAGGTACATCCCAGCACCCAGGCGCGGCCGCTGGCTTTTCATGCCATGCGCGGCCTGGCGGCGCACTCCAACGGCTTTCAGACCGTGCGGGCGCTGGCGGTGCTGATGAGCGTGCTGGGCACCATCGACGCGCCGGGCGGCTTCAGGCACAAGGCGCCGTACCCGCGCCACATCGTGCCCAATTACCGGGCCTTCAACGCGCCTGAGATGATCAAACCCAACACCCCGCTCAATGCGGCGCCGCTGGGTTTCCCGGCGCACCCGGACGAGCTGGCCATCAACCCAGACGGCTCACCGATCCGCATCGACCACGCGTTTTCCTGGGAGCACCCGCTGTCGGCCCACGGCCTGATGCACAACGTGATCACCAACGCCGCCAAGGGTGACCCCTACCGCATTGACACGCTGCTGATCTTCATGGCCAACATGGCCTGGAACAGCTCGATGAACACCATGGCGGTGCGTGAGATGCTCAACCGCAAGGATGAGACTGGCGAGCATGTGATCCCCTTCCTGGTGGTGTGCGACGCCTTCCAGAGTGAGACCGTGGCCTTTGCCGACCTGGTGCTGCCCGACACCACTTACCTGGAGCGGCATGACGTGATGGGCATGCTGGACCGGCCAATCTCTGAGTTCGATGGCCCGGTGGATTCGGTGCGGGTGCCGGTGGTGGCGCCGCTGGGGCAATGCCGGCCTTTCCAGGAGGTGCTGATCGAGCTGGCGGGGCGTCTTAAATTCCCGGCCTTCACCACCGCAGAAGGTACGCCCAAGTTCACCGGCTACCCGGATTTTGTGGTGAACTTCCAGCCCCAACCCGGCATTGGCTTTTTGATGGGCTGGCGCGGCAAAAACGGCGACGAGCACTTGCGCGGCGAGCCCAACCCCAAGCAGTGGGAGGCCTACGCGGCCAACAACTGCGTGTTTCAGTACCACATGCCCGAGAGCATGCACTACATGCGCAACTGGAACCAGGCCTACCTGGACTTTGCCAAAGAGAAGGGCTGGCGCCAGAAGAACGACCCGGTGCAACTGGCGCTTTACTCCGACACGCTACAGAGCTTTCGCCTGGCTGCCCAGGGCAAGAGCGGTGGCCGCGAGCCGCCCGATGAACTGCGCGAGCGGATTGCCACCTACTTTGACCCGTTGCCCTTTTGGTACGCACCGCTGGAAGAGGCTGCCACCGACCTGGCGGCCTACCCGCTCAATGCCATTACCCAGCGGCCGATGGCCATGTACCACTCTTGGGATTCGCAAAACGCCTGGCTGCGCCAGATTCACAGCCACAACTACCTGCACGTCAACCCGCTGACTGCCCAGGCTGCAGGCATTGCCGACGGCGGCTGGTGTTGGGTGGAGAGCCAGTGGGGCCGGGTGCGCTGCATGCTGCGCTACTCCGAGGCGGTGGAGCCGGGCACGGTCTGGACCTGGAACGCCATCGGCAAGGCCGACGGTGCCTGGCAACTGGCCCCCGGCGCCGACGAAGCCCGCAAGGGCTTTTTGCTGAATCACTTGATCGCAGAGGAGCTGCCCTTCAAGGGGCCGCAGGGCGCCACCACCATCAGCAACTCCGACCCCATCACCGGCCAGGCTGGCTGGTACGACGTGCGGGTGCGCATCCGCCCGGCTGAGCCCGACGAGGCCGCCGAATCGTTTCCACAGATTGCCGCGGTGCCGGCGCCAGCCGGTGTGCTGGGGCGGGCGGCCCAGGTGCTCACTTACTTTGCAGGACGTAAAAAATCATGATCCGTTGGCTCAAAGACTTGCTGCAATCCAACTTGGTGGCCGACGCCCCCGCCAGTGGGCGCAGCCAGCCCCCGCCGCCACCGCCCACGGTGCGCGCGCTGCCGGGCGAAACCCTGGCCAAGCAACTGGCGCTGGTGATCGACCTGAACGTGTGCGTGGGTTGCCACGCCTGTGTGACCTCTTGCAAGCAGTGGAACACCTCGGGCAGTGCCGGCCCGCTGGCCGACCTGAACGCCTATGGTGCCAACCCCACTGGCACGTTTTTCAACCGGGTGCAGACCTATGAGGCGGGTACCTTCCCCGGCACCGACACCATCCACTTCCCCAAGAGCTGTCTGCACTGCGAAGACCCGCCCTGCGTGCCGGTGTGCCCCACGGGCGCCAGCTACAAGCGCAAGGAAGACGGCATTGTGCTGGTCGACTACGACAAATGCATCGGCTGCAAGTACTGCGCCTGGGCCTGCCCCTACGGCGCGCGCGAGCTGGACGAAGAGCGCCAGGTGATGACCAAGTGCACGCTGTGCGTGGACCGCATCTACGACGAGCACCTGCCCAAGGAGGACCGCAAGCCGGCCTGCGTCAAGGCTTGCCCCACCGGCGCCCGCCTGTTTGGCGACGTGAAAGACCCTGATTCTGAGGTGTCCAAAGCGATCCGCGAGCGCGGTGGCTACGCATTGATGCCAGAGTGGGAGACCCAGCCGGCCAACCAGTATTTGCCGCGGCGTGTCACGCCAGCACGGGCGGGCTGAAGCACCATGCATCCCGCTTTTTCGATTCTGTTTTTCACCACCCTGGCCGGCACCGGGCAGGGCCTGCTGGTGCTGATGGCGCTGGCGCTGCTCCTGGGCGTGCCCATGGCCAGCGGCTTTGTGCTGGCGGCCATCGGTCTGGCTGAGCTGCTGATGTTGGCGGGCCTGGCCGCGTCTTTTCTGCACCTGGGCCACAAAATGCGCGCCTGGCGCGCGGTGCTGATGTGGCGCACCTCCTGGATGTCGCGTGAGGTGATTCTGTTGCCGGCCTTCATCGCGTTGGTGGCACTTTGGTGGCTGCTGCTGGCGGTTGGCGGTAGCTTGGGTAGCTTAAGCAGTGGCACCCTGGCCACGGTCTGGTTGCCGGCCCTGGTGGTCCTGGGTGCCGTGGCCCTGTGGTACTGCACCGCCATGATTTACGCCTGCCTGCGCTTTATTGCGGAATGGGCGCACCCGCTGACCGTCGTCAACTTCATCCTCATCGGCTTGTCGGCCGGGCTGGTGCTGGGCTGCGCACTGGCCGGCCTTAGCGGTGAGCAGGCGCTGCTGCGTGCCACCGGCCCCTGGGCCTTTGCCATCACTTGGCTGGCCTGGGCCACCCGCCGGCTTAGCCTGCGCCGCAACAGCCTGCTGCGCCACAAATCCAACCTGCAGTCGGCCACCGGCATCCGCAGCGAGCGTCTGGTGCAAAAGTCCATGGGCATGTCGGCTGGCTCCTTCAACACCCGCGAGTTCTTTCACGGTGCCAGCGCTGCGGCATTGCGGCATGTGCGCTGGGGCTTTCAGCTGCTGGCCTTTGGCCTGCCGGTGCTGCTGATGGGCTGGGGCCTAGTCAATGCCGGCGCCTGGCCCTGGCTGCTGGCCGCCCTGCTGCAAGCCCCCGGCCTGCTGGCCGAACGCTGGCTGTTCTTCGCCCAAGCCAAGCACCCGCAGAACCTGTACTACCAGACGGTGTCCTGAGGCTTCGGCGAGCCTGTGGGCTGGCATGGATCCCCGCTTGCGCGAGGATGACGGAGATTCGTCATTCCCGCCCCAATGTCGTCATTCCCGGCTACGACCGGGAATCCATGACTCAAATTGGCCTCTAGCCCCCGTCCTTATTGGGGTTGTAGCTATTTATTTGATAGCAATCGGCCATAGCTATATAGCCCAGCTAAACCAATGACCAGTAGGCAGACCGTTGCTATTTCGGATTTTCAAAGTTTCGCGCGACGATTGTTCGTTTCAGTAGCGCTTGGGGCACGCATTCGGCGAACTTGACCGACTCGGCAAAGGTGGCAATCTCTGCGTCTGTCAAGGTCAACTGCCCCGGCGCTGCATCGGCCAGCAGCGATGCTGGCGCGTGCACACTCATGGCATCGAATCGAACCTTCTGGCCACCGACCGAAGCCTGGTGCGCCCACGTGCGGTTGGCGCGCGTGCCGGCAAAGGTCCAGGTACGTACGGCTGCAGCATCAGATCGCGCCATCACGAAGTGCGTTCCCAGAGTCATGGGCAGCTCGTCGGTTAGCGAACTAAGGGCCGCCCTTGCACGCTGCGACAAGGTGACGATCGGTGGCGCGCCTGAGGCGAGCACCGTTCTAATGGCCTGGCAAACATCGCGGCCCAGGCTGCGCGCCCCGCCCATCCAGCGCGCCTTGCCACCTTCCCGCGCCGGCTCCAGCCACACGATTCGTTTGGACCACTCCACCTCGGTGACACGCCAGCTGCGACCGGCCAGCAACAGAAGCCGGTTTTCCTGCTCACCGGTCAAAACGGTGGGATCGATGTAGCCCACCTCGCTCGACCCATGCCGACCAGTCAGCAGCATGGATCCGCTGAACGAGGCGAGCAGGTCGCGGTAGTGGCCGCGGGCATACACGCGCTCGGTCTCAGGTCCAATCCTGACCACGCCCTCGGAACGGTCTAGAAACTGCTTCTCCACCAGGTGCTCAACCAACGCCGCGATGTCATCAGTCGCCAGTTCTGGGAACGATCCCTGAAGCAGCTGGACCACTTCCATCGTTGGAACCTCGCTGCACTCCAACACCAGAACCATTGCTTGCTGCGCGAGGATGGGCCAGGGCTCGGCCGGTGGCACCGCCGCTTCGACCCATGCTTCCGACCACTTCTTGGTGACACCCAGTGCCAGCATGAACGCGTCGTCATTGGTCGTCAGGAACAGGCAGTTCCGCAGGGCACCTGCACGTCGGCCGGTTCTGCCCATGCGCTGCAGAAACGACGACACGCTCGACGGCGAATCGATCTGGATCACGCGGTCGAGGTCGCCCACGTCGATGCCCAGCTCCAGTGTCGAGGTGGCGACGATGACGCAGTCCTTTTCTTCGGTGAATGCCGCCTCGGCTTGCCGGCGTTCGGAAACGCTGAGGGAGGCGTGGCTCACGAAGGTGCGCATCTCCTTGGCCCGCAGCATGCTGCTCAACTGTTCGGCGCTGCTTCGTGAATCGCAGAAGACCAGCCGCTTCTCACCGCGATGCAGGCGCGAGATCACGGTGGCTGCGTTTTCGAGCGACGCCACATGGTCGATCGTGACATCGGCCTCCGTGCTCACCGATGCACTGCCCACCACGCTACGGTTTCCACTGGGTGCGAACCAGGCCAGCAACTCTGTGGGGTTGCTGACAGTTGCCGACAGACCGATGCGTTGCAGAGGTCGTTCCAGATACTGGTCCAGCCGATGCAGCACAGAGCGCATGTGCCACCCTCTGTCATCCGCCGCGAACGCATGCAGTTCATCGACGATCACAGCACGCAGGTTGCCGAACCATGCTGGCCGATCGACCCGCACCGAAATCAGCATGGCCTCGATGGATTCGGGTGTCGTCAACAGGATGTCGGGGGCATCTCGAAGCGCCCGGTTCTTGCGGGACTGCGAGATGTCGCCGTGCCACACCTCCACACGCCGACCCACCAGCCCGGCGTAGTGGGTGAGCCGATGCTCCAGGTTGTTCAGCAGCGCCTTGATCGGGCAGATGTACAAGACGCTCGTCCCGGGCCATGCCTCGGTCAGCATCCTCGACAGGATCGGAATCGCAGCGGCTTCCGTCTTTCCCCCGGCGGTCGGGGCGAGCAGCAAACAGTGTGAGCCCGCATGAATGGGCGCAATGGCTGCCAGTTGCGTCGGTCGCAGCGTGCTCCAGCCCAGCGTGTTGACGACGTGGTACTGCAGCGATGGGTGCAGCTGCTCGAACTCGTTCACAGCTCGATATCGTCCACGGACGCCGCACTTGCCGCAGCCCGCTCTGTCGCAGACATCTCGGTCTCGGCCAGCGTGAGGGTGTAGTGCTTGCGGGGGTCAAAGTCTTCGTGCAGGTCCACGCGGTCCAGCACATCCGACACCAGCTTCTTGAGGAACAGCCGGGGTGCGACACCGACCTTGCCACCCAGCCCGCCAGCCACCGCGCGTGCCAGGGCGTCCAGATAGCTGTCGTCCACCACCGACCGAAGGCGCTGTTCGTTGGGACGACCATCCGCATAGATGTCACGTACCCGGCGTCCAACCGCGAGCAGCGAGGTATGGTCGAAGGCTGCCAAGCGGATCTGGACCGCCCTCGGGTTGTCGAACCGCCGATCAGTGCCGAAGTCCACATGCAGCCGTTGCGCCAGTGGGGCGAGCCTCTGCACCCCTTGCGGGCCGTCGTAGAACGCGGGCGTTCCCGTGATGACCAGGTACAGCCCTGGATAGCGGCCGGCGTCGATCTCGTCGATCCACTGACGCAGGGCGTTCAGCCCCTTTTCGCGGGTGTCGGTGCGCATACGCTGCAGCGTTTCCACCTCGTCGAGCACCATCACCAGGCCAGAGAAACCGCTGTCGCGCAGAATGGTGAGCAAGCCAACGAGAAAGTTGGTGGCGCCGAAGTGATCGAGGTCACCCTTGATGCCCGCCGCACGCTTGATGCTCGCGGCCACGTTCGGCTGTCCTGCCAGCCAACTGATCAGCCCATCTGCCAGCATCCCATCGCCTGCGGCAAGGGCACGGCGATAGGTTCGCAGTACTGCAGAGAAGGCCGGCGCCGTCTTGCTGATGGCGCCCAGCCTGGCCTCCATCAGCGCGTTCGTGCGCAGCAGAAGCCCCTCCGCGTCGCTGGCGTCCACCGAAGCGTCTGCCAGCACATCCTGCTCCAGGGCATAGAACCAGCCGTCGATCACGCCCCGAAATGCGCCACTTGCCGTGTCGGCGGTGCCCAGATGTTCGACCAGGCGGCGGTAGACCGTCTCCAGGCGGTGCAACGGAGTCTCGGTCTCGTTGATCTGCACTTCAGTGGCTGCGAAGCCGCGCGCGCGCGCCCGCTCCTGCAGCCAGCGGCCAAAAAACGTCTTGCCGGTGCCGTACTCACCCCGTACCGCCTTGAAGCCGCCGCGGCCGGCGCTGACCGATTCGAGCTCGTCGTCAAGGGTCGGCGCGAACGTATCGATCCCGACGGCCAGCGCATCCAGCCCGCTGCTCGGTACCGTGCCGCGTCGCAGGGCGCTCACGATGTCTTCCCGGCGTGC
>CAMELV010000042.1 GCA_945925985.1 Comamonas sp. lk
CGGGTAGGCTGGCCGCGATCACGGCCCCCAGCAACACAATGATCCAGGCGACATAAATCCAGATCAGCAAAATGGGCAGGGTGGCAAACGCGCCGTACACCAAGGCGTAGGTCGGCACCTTGGCCAAGTACAGCGCCAGCATTTTTTTGGCCAGCTCAAAGCCAGCCGCCACAAACACACCGCCGGTCCAGGCGTGGCCCCAGCGGACCCGGGTGTTGGGCACGTAGTAATACAGCGCAGCCATGCCTCCGGCCATCAGGGCAAACTGCAGCAGGTCCAAGGCAAAGCCGACGCCGCCCGGCATCACCCCCATGATGCCCCGCGATGCGGTCAGGGCATACGAGGTGGCCGTCAGGCTGGCGCCCAGCAACAAGGGGCCCAGTGTGATCGCGGCCCAGTACACCAACACCCGCTGAGCGAACGGTCGCGGCTTGGGCACCCGCCAAATGGCGTTCAGGGTTCGGTCAATGGTGAAGATCAGGGCCAGCGCGGTGCTCAGCAGGATCACCAGGCCAGCCGCACCCAGCTTGCTGGCCTTGCCGGCAAACTGGGTCAAATAACCCAATACCTGGCGCGCAATGTTGTCAGGGATCAGGCTCTCAATCAGCCACTTCTGCAGAACATCCTGAAATTTGGCAAACATCGGGAACGCGGTGAACACCGCCAGCGCCACGGTGATGAAGGGCACCAGGGCGATGGTGGTGGTGAACGTCAGGCTGCTGGCCGTCAAGGCGAGGTGGTCTTCGCGAAAACGCGCACGCAACATCAGCGCCGTGCTTTTCCAGGGGAACGCCCCAGCACGCGCTAGCAGCGAGCGCCGACGACCTCCCGGGCTGCTCGGGGATTCAGGGAGGGGTGCGGAATTCAGACTCATGGCCAGTATGATGCCACCCCAATGACTATCGCATCCCAAAAAGCATCGCCCTCCGTGGATGCAACCCGCCTACTGGCCGTGGGCAGCCTGCTCGGCCTGATTATTCTTGGCCTGGCCTGGGAGCTGGTGCTGGCGCCATTGCGCCCCGGAGGCTCCCTGCTGGCGCTCAAGGTGCTGCCCTTGTGCGTGCCGCTGGCCGGTCTGCTGAAAAACCGCATGTACACCTACCGTTGGGTCAGCCTGCTGGTCTGGCTGTACTTTACTGAAGGCGTGGTGCGGGCCTGGAGCGACAAACCGCCGGGCAACCTGCTGGGTCTGATCGAAACCGGCTTGTGCATCACCCTGTTCATCGCCTGCGCCCTGCATGTCCGGATTAGGCTAAAGGCTGCGGCACTGAAGGCCTGAACCATGCAAGCGCTGCTGGATCAATTGCGCGCCACGGTGGGGGCCGCCCATGTCCTGACCGACGGCGACCTGAGCGCCTGGGAACAGGACTGGCGCAAGCGAGACCGGGGGCGTGCCCTGGCCGTGGTGCGGCCCGGCAGCACCGCCGAAGTGGCGGCTGTGGTGCAGGCCTGTATCGTCCAGCGGGCACGGCACCCGCAACAACCGGTCAGCATCGTGCCCCAGGGCGGCAACACCGGGCTGGTGATGGGCGGCACGCCCGACCACTCGGGCCGCCAGTTGGTGCTGAGTCTGCAACGCATGAACCAGTTGCGGGGGCTCGACCCCGACAACCTGACCCTGACGGCCGAGGCGGGCTGCATTCTGGCCAGTTTGCAGCAGCAGGCCGAGGCCGCCGGCTTTTTGTTCCCGCTCAGTCTGGCCGCCGAGGGCAGTTGCACCATCGGCGGCAACCTGGGCACCAACGCCGGTGGCACCCAGGTGCTGCGTTACGGCAATGCGCGTGACCTGTGCCTGGGCCTCGAAGTCGTCACCGCCCAGGGCGAGGTCTGGCACGGCCTGTCGGGCCTGCGCAAAGACAACACCGGTTATGACCTGCGCGACCTGCTGATCGGCTCGGAGGGCACGCTGGGCATCATCACGGCGGCCACGCTCAAGCTCTACCCACTGCCCGCGGCCAGGCTGACGGCATGGGCTGCGGTGCCGTCTCTGCCGCAGGCGCTGACGCTGCTGCGGCTGGCGCACCGCCACCTGGGCGCCGGCCTGACCGGCTTTGAGCTGATGGGGCAATTTGCCCTGAGCCTGGTTGACCGGCACCAGCCCCAGCTGCGGGTGCCTCTTTGGCGGCAGAGCCCCTGGTGCGTGCTGTTGGAAAACTCGGACCATGAATCCCAAGCCCATGCGCGTGAGCAGTTTGACCGTCTGCTGGAGGCCGCGCTAGAAGACGGCTGCGTGAGTGATGCTGTGGTGGCTGAGAACCTGGCTCAGGCACAGCAGCTCTGGCAGGTGCGCGAGAGCATCCCCCTGGCACAGGTGGCTGAGGGGCTGAACATCAAGCATGACATTTCTGTGCCGGTGTCGCGCATTCCAGAGTTTGTGGCGGCTACGGATCGCCTGCTGGCGCAGGCAATTCCTGGGGTGCGCCTGGTCAATTTCGGCCACCTGGGCGACGGCAATCTGCATTACAACGTGCAGGCCCCTGAGGCCATGGATGCGGCACTGTTTTTGCAGCAGCATGAAGAACAGGTCAACCACCTGGTGTTTGACTCGGTGCAAGCCTTTGGCGGATCCATCTCGGCCGAGCACGGCGTGGGCAGCCTCAAGCTCGCGCACCTGGAACACCACAAGTCACCCGTGGCGCTGACCCTGATGCGCGCCATCAAGCTGGCGCTGGACCCGGCGGGCCTGTTGAACCCGGGTCGGGTCATTCGGCTGTAAATACAATCCAACCCAATGACCAGCCCGATCGTCCGCGCCCAATACGAAGACTTCATGCGCCATGTGGCCCATAGCGGCGTGGCCAAAGCCGACCGCACCGGCACCGGCACGCGCAGCGTGTTTGGCTACCAGATGCGCTTTGACCTGCGCGAAGGCTTCCCCCTGGTCACCACCAAAAAAGTGCATGTGAAGTCGATCATCCTGGAGCTGCTCTGGTTTCTCACCGGCTCCAGCAATAACCAGTGGCTCAAAGACCGTGGCGTCTCGATCTGGGACGAATGGGCCCGCCCGGACGGCGACCTGGGCCCGGTCTACGGCGTGCAGTGGCGCAGCTGGCCCACGCCCGACGGCGGTCATATTGACCAAATCGCCGAGGTGATCAAGACCCTGCGCACCAACCCGGACTCGCGCCGCATCATCGTCAGCGCCTGGAACGTGGCTGACCTGAACAAGATGGCGCTGATGCCCTGCCACGCTTTCTTCCAGTTTTATGTGGCGCCCTCGCCGGTGGCGGGTGAACGCGCCCGGCTGAGCTGCCAGCTGTACCAGCGCAGCGCCGACATTTTCTTAGGGGTCCCCTTCAACATCGCCAGCTACGCCCTGCTGACGCACATGGTGGCGCAGCAGTGCGACCTGGAGGTGGGAGACTTTGTCTGGACCGGTGGCGACTGCCACATTTACAGCAACCACTCAGAACAGGTGGCGTTGCAACTGTCGCGGCCGCCGCTGCCCTACCCCAAGCTGCACATCAAACGCCGGCCCGCGAGCTTGTTCGATTACGAGTTCGACGACTTTGAGGTGCAGGGTTACGACTGCCACCCGGCCATCAAAGCGCCGGTGGCGGTTTGACCGCCTGGTGATGGCCCTGCACCTGATCTATGCCCGCGCCGCCAATGGCGTGATCGGCCGCAACAACGCCCTGCCCTGGCATTTGCCCGAAGACCTGGCGCATTTCAAACGCCTCACCCAGGGCTGTCCCGTGATCATGGGCCGAAAAACCTGGGATTCGTTGCCCCCAAGGTTCCGCCCCCTGCCCGGCCGGCGCAATGTCGTGGTGACGCGCCAGCCCGGCTGGCAAGCCGAGGGCGCGTTCTGCGCCCACTCGCTGCCCGAGGCGCTGCAGCAGTGCCAGGACCAGCCCGATGTGTGGGTGATTGGCGGTGCCGAACTGTACGCCCAGGCCCTGCCACTGGCCGCGTCAGCGCAAGTGACCGAAATCGACGCCGCCTTTGAAGGCGACGCTTATGCGCCCGAGTTGGACGCCAGCTGGGTCGAGACCGCGCGCCTGCCGCAGACCTCGGTGGGCGGCATGGGCTTCAGTTTTGTCACTTACCAAAAACGCCCGGGAGCCGCGTGATGGCCCAGCGGATGAAAATCAAATTGAATAGCAAACTATTGAGGCGCGACAAGGGCTAGAGGCCTAAAACCTTAAATCTTTGGCCAGGATAGCACGGGCAATACGGGAGCCGGCGTAATCCGATATATGGTCACCGTAGCTGTAGAGAAACTGGCGCTCATGGGCAACGCCGCACAGATCGGCTGACAGATCGCACAGCAGAGGCGCTGGATCGAACACCTGCAAGCTGGGGTTGGCCAGCTTCAGTTTTTCAACAAACAGTTGGTAGGGCAGCGTTCCCGCCAGGTGATCGCTGTATTTCAATTGGCAGCGCGGATTTTCCTTACGGTAAAAGAGTTGATTCAAGACCGCACTGCGGGTCATGCCACCCCCAATACAGCTGTCCGGATCCGGCAAGGTCGGGTTGTCTTTAACGAAGACCACGCGCCGACCCGACGCCAGCCATTTGGAAATGACCTGCGTGTAACGGGCTACTTTGTCGTCCACCTGCGCGGGCGTGACCGCCCCAAGCACAAAACCAGTGTCCGGGCTGAGTGTGAACATGCCACGCAAGGCGTTGACCAAGACAATCGTTTTTAATTCGGGATGGGCATCAATGGCTGCGTAGACGGCTTGGTTGATGGGCGTCGCGGGGTCAGCCAAGAGCGTGATCGGGCCCACCATGAAACCCCCATGGTCTGGTGATGCCTCTCGCACCAGGCCGTAAAACAGGGCTTCGCCCTTGCTGTCACCCAACACCATGTAGCTCGGACGTGTGCGGCCGTCACTCCAACACCAATCCACACCAGATTGCTGTTCCGGACTCAGCAAACAGGCTCGTTTTAACTGGTCCCGGTCGGCACCGATAACCATGGTGGCCGGGTCGGCGTTGAGCAAATCATGGTGGCGAAACTGAAAACCATGCTGCCTGTTGATGTTGTGCCCGGCAATGAAGAGAGCCGCCATCCACAGCCCCAGCAGAGGCACAGCCCACTTGCCAGGTTGGCCAAAACGAATGGGTTTCTCCACAAACCGATAGGTCAACCAGGCCAGCCCAACACTCAGCGCCAACAACACTCCCCGCGTCACGGCGCCTGGCGTTTCTGACTCGACAATCCTGGCCATCGACAGCAGGGGCCAGTGCCACAGGTAAAGCGGGTAGCTGATCAAGCCAACCCAGACCATCGGTTTGCTGGCCAGAATGACTCGGTTAATGGACGTGCGCATGCCGGCAGCGAGCACCAGGGCGGTGCCGACGGCGGGCAATAAGGCCCAGTAACCGGGAAACGCCAGGCCCTGGTGCGTCAATGCCAGCGCTGCCACCAACAAGACCAGCGCGATCCATGCCGCCCATTGCGTCCAAAACTTCGACTCAAGCCGCCCGGTACGGCCAAGATAAGCCACCAAGCCACCCAGCATAAGTTCCCAGAACCGTGACAGCGGCGAGTAAAAGTCAGCAACGATGTCCCGTCCAGCCAGCCATAGGCTGTAAGCCAATGACGCGCCAATCAGCAGGCTAAACCAGCCTGCAAGGTTAAGACGACGGCGCCAGCCCAGCAGCAGCAGCAGCGGCCAACCCACATAAAACTGCTCTTCGATGCTCAGCGACCACAGGTGCAACATGGGCTTGGTGTCGGCCGCATTGTCGAAATAACCGGCCTCTCGCCAAAACATAAAGTTGGCCAGGAATGCTGCGCCACTGGCCACGTGCCGCCCCAACTGCTGGTACTCCACCGACGTCAGAACCAGCCACCCGTAGCCCAGGCTGGCGGTCATGACCAAGCACAAGGCCGGAAAAATTCGCCTGACCCGCCGCGCATAAAAATGCCGCAGGCTAAATTGGCCGGCCGCCAAATCACGCAGGATCAGGCCAGAGATCAAATAGCCGGAAAGGACAAAGAAAATATCGACGCCGACAAAGCCGCCTGGAAGGAGGCTAGGAAATGCATGAAACAACAGCACAGTGGTCACCGCCAGCGCCCGCAGACCGTCAATGTCCGGACGGTATTGGATGGCAGCACTTTGGCCAGGCGCAGTTGGGTGAGTCACGGCAGTGTTTTAGGGGAAATTCCAGGGTCGACCTTGGCCTGGATGAGGCGCCGAGTCAGCATGACCGGACGATGCACAATCTGGGTCGCCATCACACACCAAATTTTCTCATGAGTCCGTCAGACAACTTGCCCACCATGAAACTTGCCACCTGGAACGTGAACTCCCTTACGGTGCGCCTGCCGCAGGTGCTGGACTGGCTGCAAGCCAACCCGGTCGATGTGCTGGCGCTGCAAGAGCTCAAGCTGACTGACGACAAATTTCCTTTTTCGGCGTTGGCCGAGGCCGGCTACCAGGCCCAGTGCTTCGGCCAGAAAACCTACAACGGTGTGGCGCTGCTCACCCGCGAACCGGCGCTGAACGTGGTGCGCAACATCCCCGGCTTTAGCGATGACATGGCGCGCGTGATCAGCGCTGATGTGGCGGGCGTTCGGGTTATCGGCGGCTACTTCCCCAATGGCCAGGAGCCAGGCAGTGACAAGTTTGAGTACAAGATGAGCTGGCTCAAGGGCCTGCGCGACTGGGTTCGCACTGAACTACAGTCTCACCCACAACTGGTGCTGATGGGCGATTTCAACATCACGTTTGATGATGCCGATGTGTGGGACCCGGTCGGGCTCAAGGACAGCATCCACTGCACTGAAGAAGAGCGGTACCACCTGCGCGCGCTGGTGGCGCTGGGCCTGCACGATGGCGTGCGGATGTTCCCGCAGCCGCCCAAAAACTACTCTTGGTGGGATTACCGCAATTTTGGCTTTCGGCGCAACCAGGGTCTGCGCATTGACCACATTTTGGTCAGTGAGGCGCTTAAGCCCCTGGTCCGCAGCTGCCACGTCGACCGCACACCACGCGCCAACGAGCGTCCCAGCGACCATGCGCCGGTGGTCATAGACATCGGCTTGGCTTAGCGCTGCGAGCCTCTAGTCCGTGGCCTACTCCAGGCCCAGTTCCTGAATTTTGCGCGTGATGGTGTTGCGGCCTATGCCCAGCTTGTGCGCCGCTTCAATGCGCCGCCCACGGGTCACAGCCAGTGCGGCCAGGATCAGGCGCGACTCAAAACGCCGGCTCAGTTCATTCCAGACGTCGTTTCGCTCGCTGGCCAGCAGGGCTGTGGCATCGGCCTCCAGACCGACCTCCCAACTGTTGACGCCGAGCTGAAGCAGGGCAATCTGAGGCGTCGCGGCCAAGGCAACAGCCACAGCCCCGGGCACCACGGCCTCGGGCACCACAGCCACTGGGACCGGCGGGCTGCCCGCCGCCACGCCGACCTCAGGCGGCAAGTCCTTGGGCTCGATCACCTGCGCGGGGGCCATCACGGTGAGCCAGTGGCAAATGTTCTCCAGCTGCCGCACGTTGCCGGGAAAGCTGAATTGACCGAGCCACCCGAGCGCGGCGTCTGAAATACGCTTGGACTCGACCCCCAGCTGCGCTGCGCTCTGCTGCAAAAAGTGGCGCGTCAGCATGGCGATGTCTTCGCGCCGCTCACGCAGGGCCGGCAGGCGCAGCCGAATCACATTGAGCCGGTGGAACAGGTCCTCGCGGAAGGCGCCGTCCTTCACCCGCTGCTCCAGGTTTTGGTGGGTGGCGGCAATCACCCGGACATTGGTTTTCACCGCGCCATGGCCGCCCACCCGGTAGAAATGGCCGTCGCTGAGGACCCGCAGCAACCGGGTTTGCAGGTCGAAGGGCATGTCGCCGATTTCGTCGAGAAACAAGGTGCCACCATCGGCCTGCTCAAAACGGCCGCGGCGCATGGTCTGAGCGCCCGTAAACGCCCCGCGCTCATGGCCAAACAGCTCTGACTCCAGCAGGTCCTTGGGAATGGCTGCGGTGTTGATGGCCACAAAGGGCCCGTGCGCGCGTGGCGAGTGCTTGTGCAAAGCGCGTGCCACCAACTCCTTGCCCGAGCCCGATTCGCCGGTGATCATCACCGTCACGTTACTCTGGCTCAAGCGACCAATGGCCCTAAACACATCCTGCATGGCCGAGGCCTGTCCCAGCATCTCGGGCGCATCGGCCATGCGCTCTTCAGTCACTTCCTCGCGCTGACTCTCTTCCACCGCCCGGCGAATCAATTCGACCGCCTTCGGCAGGTCAAAGGGTTTGGGCAGGTACTCAAACGCGCCGCCCTGGAAGGCCGAAACGGCGCTGTCAAGGTCTGAATAGGCGGTCATGATGATGACCGGCAGGCCCGGGTATTTCTTTTTGACCTGCTCCAACAAGTCGAGCCCAGAGCCACCCGGCATGCGGATGTCACTGACCAGCACCTGTGGTCCGGTGTCCTCGGTGGCCAGGCTCAGCGCCGCGATCACCTCACGGGGGCTGGTGAAACTGCGGGTGGGCAGGCTCTCGCGCAGCAGCGCCTTCTCCAGAACGAAGCGGATAGACTGGTCATCGTCTACGATCCAAATCGGCTTCATGTCGTGTGTCACCTCAGGTCAGGATTCAGGGGAGCGGAATCAATATCGTGAAATCGGTTCGGCCTGGCATGCTGTCGCACTCGATCAGGCCATGGTGCTGCTGAACAAAGTTTTGCGCCAACGTCAGCCCCAGCCCGGAACCCCCCTCCCTGCCCGACACCAGAGGGTAGAAGATGCGGTCCTTGATCGGCTCGGGGACGCCAGGCCCGTTGTCAACCACATGCAATTCCAGTGCCAACCGGTAGCGCTGCTTGCCAAATGTCCTTTGGCGCGCCACGCGGGTACAAAACGTCAGGATCGCCTGGCCCTGGGCAATCTGCTCACTCAGGGCCTCGCAGGCGTTGTTTGCAATATTGAGCAGTGTCTGAATCAGCTGCTCAAAGTCGCCACGAAACTCCGGGATCGAGGTGTCGTAGTCACGGACGACCTTCAGCCCCCGCGGAAACTCCGCCAAAATCAGCGAGCGCACCCGTTCGCAAACCTCGTGAATGTTGACGTCCCCCACCATGTGCGGTCGGCGATGCGGCGCCAGCAGCCGGTCCACCAGGGTCTGCAACCGGTCGGCTTCATGGATGATGACCTGGGTGTACTCGGTGAGCTCGCGTGACTCGATCTCCATTTCCAGCAACTGGGCTGCGCCGCGAATGCCGCCGAGCGGATTTTTGATTTCATGCGCCAGGTTACGGATCAGCTCTTTGTTGGCCTGGGCCTGCTCCGCCAGGCGCTCCTCCCGGTCCTTGCGAGCTTGCTGCTCCAGGGGTAGCAGCTCGACAATGAACTCATCCATGCCTTCCGACTGCGCCACGATCACGTGCACCGGCAGTGGCTCGCGATTCAAACGCCTGAGCCAAGCGTCATAGCGCAGGGCCGCAAACTCATTGCTGCTGGCGCCAGCCAGGGCCTGGCGCAGGGGCAAGGGTTCGGTGAAGCTGTCCGACAATGAGGCGCCCAGCAGCATGCGACGGGAGATGCCCAAGGCATCCTCCAGCACCGAATTGGCAAACACCACCGCGCCATTGCTGCGCACCACAGCCACCAGCGTGGCCAGCAGGTCAAAGGCCTGAAATCGTGCCGCCGCCGCGACGGCGCTGCTGCTGGCGAGCGCTGGTTCCACGCGGGCTACTTTCCGGCTGCAGCGGCAGGTGCGCCTGGTTGGCGGGCCAGCTCACGCCGAATGCTGGCGATGTCGCTTTCGTTACGAGCCAGGTTGGCCTTGATCTCGGCTACGCGGTCCAGGTATTTCTGGTAGTTGCGGGTCTCGTCGCTTCGGCGCTCTGGCTCACCGTTGTTGTACTCGCGCTGCAACTCGATCTGCCGGGCTTCGGCTTTTTTCAACTCGGTGTTCAGGATCAGCCGCGCATCCGCATCGCGGGCACGTTGCTCACCCGCGTCGACCCGTTGCCCGGCCGACGCCGAGGGTGCTGAGCCTGCTGCAGCCCTTGAGGCTGAGGACGTTGAAGAAGTCGCTGGCATGCGCACGGCGGGCACCACTGTCGTGGTCGTGCCTTCGATTTTTTTACAGCCGCGAGAGACCGGGTCAGTCACCGTGTTGGTGTATTCATCGCCGCAGCGGTAGATCGCCTGCTGGGCCAGGCCGGGTCCAGAAAAAACAGCGGCAAAGACGGCCAGCCAGAGGGCAATTTTCATACGGAGACCAGGCATCAACAGGGCTTGCATGGTGTGTGAGTATGCGACAAATGCCATTAAATACGGCGAGGGGGCCGTCTCAGAGAAAAAAAGGGACGACCAAAGCCGTCCCTTTTTTTTTACCCGGTGTGGTCTGGCGGTTCAGCACCGCCGGGCCTCAAAGAGAGAAGTACATGTCGTACTCAACCGGGTGGGGCGCCATGCGGAAGCGGGTGACCTCAGCCATTTTGAGCTCAATGTAGGCGTCCAGCATGGAGTCGGTAAAGACACCGCCACGGGTCAGGAAGGCGCGGTCTTCGTTGAGGTAACCCAGCGCCTGGTCCAGGCTGTGGCACACGGTGGGCACCAAGGCGTCTTCCTCGGGCGGCAGATGGTACAGGTCTTTGGTGGCGGCTTCGCCCGGGTGGATCTTGTTCTCCACGCCGTCTAGACCGGCCATCATCAGTGCCGAGAAGCAGAGGTAGGGGTTGGCCGATGGATCGGGGAAGCGCGCCTCGATGCGGCGGCCCTTGGGGTTGGCCACAAACGGAATACGAATCGACGCGGAGCGGTTGCGCGAGCTGTAGGCCAGCTTGACCGGTGCCTCAAAACCGGGCACCAGGCGCTTGTAGCTGTTGGTGCCAGGGTTGGTGATGGCGTTCAGGGCACGGGCGTGCTTGATGATGCCGCCGATGTAATACAGGGCGAAATCGCTCAGGCCCGCGTAGCCGTCACCGGCAAACAGGTTCTTGCCGTCTTTCCAGATGGACTGGTGCACGTGCATGCCGGAGCCGTTGTCGCCAGCGTAGGGCTTGGGCATGAAGGTAGCGGTTTTGCCGTAGGCGTTGGCCACGTTCCAGACCACATACTTGAGCACCTGGGTCCAGTCGGCGCGCTGCACCAGCGTGCTGAAACGGGTGCCAATCTCGTTTTGTCCGGCGCCTGCCACCTCGTGGTGGAACACCTCAACGGGGATGCCGAGCGACTCGAGGATCAGCGACATTTCAGCGCGCATGTCTTGCGTGCTGTCGACCGGGGGCACCGGAAAGTAGCCCCCCTTGACCGTGGGACGGTGGCCGCGGTTGCCGCCTTCGAGCTTGGCGCCGGAGTTCCAGGGGGCCTCGTACTCGTCGATCTCAAAGAACACCTTGCCGGGCTCATTGCTCCAGCGCACGCTGTCAAAGATGAAAAACTCAGGCTCTGGACCGAAATAGGCGGTGTCACCAATGCCAGAGGCCTTGAGGTAGGCCTCAGCCCGCTTGGCGATGGAACGTGGGTCGCGGTCATACGACTTGCCGTCGCTCGGCTCGACCACGTCACACTGCATGAACAGGGTGGTTTCTTCAAAGAAGGGGTCCACATTGGCGGTGTTGGGGTCGGGCATGAGCTGCATGTCCGAGGCTTCGATGCCTTTCCAGCCAGCGATGGATGAGCCGTCAAACGCATGACCGGCGGTGAACTTGTCTTCGTCAAAATGCGACACCGGCACAGTCACGTGCTGCTCCTTGCCACGGGTGTCGGTGAAGCGGAAGTCAACAAACTTGACTTCGTTGTCTTTCACCATTTTCATGACGTCTGCGACGGTCTTGGCCATCAGATTCTCCTAGGTGGTTGGTGGTTGATAGGTCAGAGATGCAGGTTTTGTGCCAAGGCCGAGTCAGAGGGCGAATCGGCCATAACGGGTATTTTGCCCTGACTTTAGGCGGGAACCCGGGTGCGCCAAACCGCCAGGCGCATTTGTTTTCTCGTCTTTTGCACTTTATTGGTGCAATTTTGGGAGCACCAAAGTAAGGCGTCTATTTTTGCACCAATTCAGGGCCGAGTTGGGCGTTGAACTGGCGCAAACCCGCCAGCAGCGCCGGGTAGGCCAGGCTGACCAGGGTCGGCTTCCCCTTGACGCCAAGCTCGATGTGGCGCCCGTACTGGGGATGGTCGACGCTGGGCAGGCTAAACACCTTGACACCCACAAAGTCGCGCTCCAGCGCCTCCATCAGGGGCGTCAGGGTGGCCTCCATCGCACCCAACACGATCACCGATTGCTCGATCCAGGCCGCAGTGCGAAACAAGTGCGGGTAATGGGTGTCCAGCACCCACTCGATCATGGGCCAGGCCATGACCGGAAAACCGGGCACAAAGTGCACACTGCCGCAGCTGAAGCCCGGAATCTTGTTGTACGGGTTGGGAATAATCTGGGCACCCACCGGGAAGGTGCCCATGTTGAGCCGGTGAATGTTGTCCGGCCGGTCAGGTTCATAGACCAGGCCCTGCTCCAGCGCTACATCTTGCATGCGTTGGCGGATCAGGGTTTCGGCTTGCGGGTGCAGCGCCAAGTCGCACCCCAAGGCCCGGGCCGCACATTGCCGCGTGTGGTCGTCGGGGGTGGCACCAATGCCGCCACAGGAGAACACCAGATCGCCTGAGGCAAAGGCGCGACTCAGGGTGCTGGTGATGCGGTCTGGCGCATCGCCCACATAGTCGGCGTAATCAAGCGCCAGGCCACGCGCCTTGAGCAGCTCGATGGTCTTGGGCAAATGCTTGTCGGCGCGCTTGCCGGACAGGATCTCGTCACCGATGATGATCAAGCCGATCCGGGGCGCTGACTCAAGTCTGGGGTGGTTTAGGGCTTGGCTCATGGGGCAATGCTAACGTTTCAACGACAGGCTCGGCCGACGGGAGGGACTGAAGCGGCTGAACCGGCGCGCCGGCGCTGGCGCTGGGCGCAGCGTCCTGGCGCAGGGCCTGGAGCGCGCTCAGACAAAAGTGAGCGAACCACAGCGACGACAGGGCAAACACCAGGGTGTAGATCCAGATGGCCACCGGTACCAGCACCACAAAGGCGGCCGCAAACACCACACCCGAGGCCCAGAGCAGGCTGGGTGCTGCACCCAGGTAGCCACAGAACACGCCCATGCCCAGAAGCGCCCCCCGGTGCCGCCGAAAAATCTCCCGCCGCTCCTCTGGGCTGGCATGCTGGGCCAAGGCGTCAAAGGCCAGCACCCGGTAGGTCAGCCAACCCCATATCAGGGGCGGCAGGATCAGGATCAAGGGGGGGATTAACCAAAACGGCATCGACAGCAGCATCACCACCAGAGCCAGCAACAGCGAGCCCAATGACCAGAACAGGCTAGAGAACCAGGTGCTGCCCTGCTGTCGCGCCAGATCGGCAAAACGCCGCTCGGCCACCAGGCGGGTCAGGTAAGGCGTCATCAGCGTCGCCACGGCCAGCAAAGACAGCACCACAATCAGTGGGGTGACGGCGAAGATCACCAGCAGGGGCGCCAGCACCACCTTGATGCGGCCCATGCCCACGCTGTCGAGCCAGCCCCAGATGCTGTTGAGCAGGGCCGTGGCCTCCAGCAGGCTGCGCACCCAGTCCAGCACCGGGTCCCAGTAGAGGTACCCTAGGCCCAAGGCCAAGCCCACGATCAGCAGCAGGGGTAAAAATGACAGGGCGATCACCCGGGGGTGCAGGCAATAAGCCACTGCGCGCCAAAATGAACTCAATAACAATGTCATTGGCCTAGGATAACGCCTTGTCGCGTCAACTGGGTGTACCGGCTCAAGCGCGGCCCGCTAGGCGCTTGAGGCCCAGCCACTGCTGTGACCAGAAACCGCGCCCATAGTCGCGCCCCTGTTCGAGTTGGTCCAGCACCCCGGTCGCCGGGTAGCTCAACTCAAAATTGGCCGTGCGAAACAGCATGTCCCACCAGGGCAGCAAGACCCCAAAATTGCAGTTTTGCCGCGCATCACGGCCGACCGCATGGTGCATGCGGTGAAAGCGCGGGCTGACCCACAGGCGCTCGCCCCAGCGGCCAAACCACAGGCGCAGGTTGGCGTGCTGCAGGTTCTCGCTGAGCTGCGTCAGGGCCACGATGGCCACATACTGGCTGGGTGCAATGCCGATCAGTTGCGCCACCAGCACCACCAGCACATCACGGATCAGGTCGTCGAGCAGGTGGTTGCGGTTGTCGCTCCACTGGGTCATTTGGCGCTGGGCATGGTGCAGCGCGTGCAGCTGCCACCACCAGCTCAGGCCGTGCTGACCGCGGTGGATCAGGTAGTTGAGTGCATCCAGCGCCACCAGGTAGAGCAGCAGGCTGACCAGCGCCAAATCGGTTACCCCTGGCCACAGGGCATCGAGGTGCCAGGTGGCCAGGCCCGCCACGCGCCATTGGCCGAACAGTGCGTTGAGCAGCGGGTCCACGGCAAAAAACACGCCCACCCGAAACAGGCCGAGGCGGTGAATGACGGTGTAGAGCGCGTCGGTGCGTACCGTGGCGCGGTCGGTAACCGGCTCGACCGGGCGCCAGCGTTGCAGCGGGCCGATCACCGTCACCATCACCCCCAACTGCAGCAGGCCGACCAGCAGCCAGCCCGTGGCGTTGAACCCGTCTGGCAACAGGTGCCCCAGACCGATGGCGAACATCACCGGCTGCAGCACCTGCTCAAACAGCCCAGCTTGCAGGGCTGAAAAAGTATCTGCCAAAGCGTCCATGGTCATGCAGCCTGCTTCAGCCCCCGGCCGCTACCCAGGCGCGGTAGTCCGGGTGCTCCCGCAGGGTAGCAAAGCAAAAACCGCGCGCCTTCAGGCCCACAATCAGCGGCTCCAACACCGCAGGGGCCCACGGGTCCTGGCGCGACCAGATGCCCAGGTGGGCCATCAGGATGTCGCCACTGCGGATACCACGCAAGGCCTTCTCCAGCAAAGCCGCATTGCTGAACTTGTCGCTCGGCAGTTCGTCGCCCAAAAAGCCGGCAGCGGCCCAACCGACATGGGCATAGCCGCAAAACTTGGCGGTGGCCAGCAGCTGCGCCGAGGTCTTGCCGCCAGGCGCCCGAAACAAGGGCAGCGGCTTTTTGCCGGTCACGGCCTGCAGCCGGTCACTGGCGCGCTGGAGCTGCTGGCAATACTCGGTGGCGCCCATAGTAAAGGTCTGGCCCTGCTGTTGGCCGGCCGAGGGCTGCACCCTGAACCGGGGCGGCGTGCCGGGCAGATCAGCCCGCCAGTAAACGTGGTCCCAGGTGTGTGAGGCGAATTCATGGCCCTCGCCGGCGCGCGCCCGCCACCAGGGCGCCCAGTGCTCACCCAGGCTGCCGTCGCCCTGCTGGGTGCGCTCTTGCGCAGCAAAAAAGGTGACCTTAACGCTGTGCCGCTTCAAGATATCCGCCATCAGCGGGGCGACGGCCATGTGGCCGGTGTCCAGGGTCAGGTAAACCGGTTTCTCACAAGCAAAAGCGGCCCCAGTCCACGTGGTTATTGACGCTATAGCTATTATTAATATAGCAAACCAAGGCCGGCCGAGACGTTTACTGGCGTGGCGCATGGTCCAGGGTCCAGACCCCATGCGGGGACTTGCCGACCTTCACCTGCCGCACCACCGCGCGGGTCCGGGTGTCGATCACCGTCAGTTTGCCGGCCCAGCGGGAGGCCACATAAATATAGCGGCCATCGGCAGACAACTCCATGCAATCGGGCCCGCCCGGCGCCACATAGTTGTCGGTCACCGCCATGGCCAGGTAATCAATTTTGCTGATGGTGTTGGCGACCCGGTTGCTGACATACACGTGGCGCTTGTCGCCGGCCGCGCGAAACGCATGGGCGCCCTGCCCGGTCTTGATCAGCTTGACCAGTTTGGCCTGGCCCGTACTCACGTCGTACACCTCGACCCCATCGCCGCCGGTTAACCCGATCAGCAGGAAATTGTCGTCCGGCGTGCCAAACACATCCGCCGGCATGGCACCGGTGGAGACTCGCCACTTGAACGTCTGACTGGGCAGGTCAATCGCCACCAGTTCGTCACTGTCTTGCATGGTGGCGTAGACCGTGGTGCTTTTGCTGTCAATCCAGATGTGGCTGGGCGTCTTGCCGCTGGCCAGCCGTTTGGCAAGCGTCAGCTTGCTGCCATCCCAACGGTAAATATCGACATGGTTAAGGCGGTTGGCCGCGGTGACGAACCACTTCATGTCTGGGGAAAAGCGCAGGTGGTAGGGGTCTGAAATACCGCGCACGGTGCGCTGCACCTCGGCGGTTTTGGGGTCAACGAACAGCAGGCTGTCACCCAGGGCATTGGCAATCAGCAATGATTTTTCATCGGGCGCCAGGTACAGGTGGTGCGGCTCTTTGCCAGTGGGAATGCGTTTGATCTCTTTCCAGCTGACCGGGTCAATCACGCTGACGCTGGCCGACAGCGAATTCAAAACAAAGATCGGCGCCGCCATAGCGGGCAAGGTCGGCCAGGCCAGGCCAGCCCCCAGCACAACCATCTGGCACAGGCGGCGACCCAGGCCACGGAACACCAAAAAAACAAGCTGGAGACTGGGGGTAAAAATCACAAAAGAGGCCTTGGTTCGTGAGCCGCTAAGTGTAGCGGGCCTCACCCCTTGATCAGGCTCAAGTCAGCCTCGCTCAGCCAGCGCCACTGGCCTGGCGCCAGGTCATCGGGCAGGCGAAGCCCGCCCATCTGCGAACGGTGCAGGGTCTCGACCCGGTTCCCCACCGCCGCCAGCATTCGCTTGACCTGGTGGTACTTGCCTTCGGTCAGGGTCAGTCGCAGCAGGTGCTCGGCCACCGCCTCGCAAGCGGCGGCGCGCACGGGTGCCGGGTCGTCATCGAGCACCACACCGGCCAACAGCCGGCTCACTTGGCGCTCGTCAAGCGGGTGCTTGACACCCACCTCATACACCTTGGGCACGTGGTGACGCGGCGAGCTCATGCGGTGTATGAACTTGCCGTCATCGGTCAGCAGCAGCATGCCCGTGGTGTCCTGGTCCAGCCGGCCGACCGCCTGCACCCCCTGCACCGCGCCTTTTTGGGGCCGCAGTCGCAAGGGCGATGGCAGCAGAGAATAAATGCTGGGGTAGGTGGATGGCTTTTGCGAACACTCGGTGCCTGCCGGCTTGTGCAGCACCAAGTAGGCCGGCTGCTGGTAGGGCCAGTCAACGCCCTGTACCCGGAAGCGCAGGCCGGTAGCTTCTAAATTTAGAGCAGAGTCTTGAATAAGGACGGGGGCTAGAGCCTGATTCGACTCATAAACCTGCACATGGCCCTGCTGGATCAAACCAGCGCAGACGCGACGTGTGCCAAAGCCCTGGGAGTAAAGAATGTCCTGAAGTTGCATGGGCTAGGTATCGACCTGACTATCGCCCTGACTATCGTCCTGAGTACCGTCTTGGGTATCGTCTTGGGTACCGTGATTGTTGCGCCGCCCTCATGCAACAGCGCGTGACCTGCCGGGGGCAGATCACGCATCAGTCCGACAAAGTCGACCGGGATCAGGCCTTCTTGGCGTAGGCGCTGCACCAGCCCTTGCCCGCGACCTGCTTGCCAGCAAACAGGGGGCAGCCAGCGGCGGCGTCAGAAGCCTTACCCTGGTAAAGCGCGCAGTTGCTGCAAAGTTGGCCAGTGGCGAATTTGGGGAACTTGGCTTTGTCAACCTTGCTGGCATCGGCCTTGTAGCCAAGTGCTGCGGCTTGCGCATCAGACTCAGCAACCATAGCGCCTTGTGCCATGGCGTTACCGGCCAACACAACACCACCACCCAGGCTCACTTGCATCATAAATTCACGACGGTTTGACATGGTTCACTCCAAAGTTGTCAGACATTGACGCGCCAACCCGAATGGGCCAGCTAGACCGCCAAGTACAGTATCGTACCCGATGCGTCTACCCGTAACCGTCTTGTTCTCAATAGCTGATCAAAGCACTGGGGGGTTGCCCTGTGCAGCAACCTGGTCAGGGCACGTCTTGACCAAAGGCCAGGGTCCACAACTCAAACCAGGTTTCACGGTCGATCGAGACCTTGAAGGCGTCCGCCAGGCGCGCCAGCCTTTGGGGCTGGTTGCTGCCCACGATCGGCATGATGTTGGCCGGGTGAGCCAACAGCCAGGCAATAGCCACCGCATCGGGCGCCACGCCCTGCTCTGCCGCAATGCGGGCCAAGGCCGGGCGCAGCCGCAGCGCCGGCGCACTGTCGCCAAACATTGCGCCACCCGCCAATGGCGACCAGGCCATGGGCCTGATCTTGAGCTGTTGGCATTGCGCCAGGGTGCCATCCAGAAAGCTATCCCGCGCCAGCAAGCTGATCTCTATTTGGTTGGTGACCAAGGGCGTTTGCATCGCCGACTGCAGCAGCGCCAGGTCCCAGGGCTTGAAGTTGGACACGCCGGCGGCGCCAATCTTACCCTCTTGCACCAAGGCGTCCAGGCAGGCGCCGGTCTGCGCCGCGTCCATGAAGGGGTCTGGCCGGTGCAACAACAGCACATCCAGCCGCTCCACGCCAAGACGGCTGAGCGACCGGTCGACCGAGGCCCGAATATGACTGGCACTGGTGTCGTAGTGCTTGACCCGCCGCGCCGGGAACTGGTCGTTCATCAGCATGATGTCGCACTTGCCAACCAGTTGCAGCTGCCTTGTCAGGGCAGGTTTCAATTTGAGCGCATCGCCAAACAGAGCCTCGCAGCGGTAGCCACCATAGATGTCGGCATGGTCGAAGGTGGTGATGCCCTGGTCCAGACAGATCTCGATGTTGCGCAGGGCGGTCGGGGGGGTGGCGTCGGCAGCGTCAGCCAGGCGCCAGGCGCCGTAAACCAGGCGGCTAAAGGGCGGCAAGCTGGGGTGCATGTGGCAAGTGGGGATCAACGTCGAACTCCTTGGCCGAGCGGCGTGGCCGGCGTGTGTGGGGGTACCCGGCCGTAGACCTGCGGCAGGGAACAGGTTTTGAGGTGGGGCAACACCTTGCTGCCAAACATCTCGCACTCATCGAGGTGCGGGTAACCCGAAAAAATAAAGGCCCGAATGCCCATGGCCATGTAGCTTTCAATCTTGCTCAGCACCTGGTCCACGCTGCCCACCAGCGCGGCACCGCAACCGGACCGGGCCCGGCCAACGCCGGTCCAAAGGTGCGGCTCGATAAAGCCCTCGGCGTCAGACCGGTCCCGGTTTTGGGCCTGGATAGCCACACCAAAATTCTTGGCATCCTGCGCCCGCTCACGAATCTTGCGGCCTTCTTCGTCATCAAGCTGCGACACCAGCTCTTGCGCGTACTCGCGGGCCTCAGCCTCGGTGTCACGCACGATCATGTGCACGCGCAGGCCGTAGTCCAAAACGCGGCCATAGTGCTGCGCCCGGGCGTGGACAGTTCGCATGCGCTCTGCCAGCTGCTCTTGGGCCTCAGGCCACATCAGGTACACATCGCAGTGGGCAGCGCACAGGTCAACCGCCTGCGGCGAGTAGCCACCAAAGTACAGCAGGGGACCACCGGTCTGGTAGGGGCGCACCGGGTCGGTCGTCAGGCCCTTGAACTGGTAAATCTCGCCCTGGTAATTGATTTCGTCCTGCGTCCAGGCCTGTTTGAGGATTTCGACCACCTCCAGCGAGCGGCGGTAGCGGTACTCGTTGCTGGCGGTCTCACCCGGGAAATCCGACGAAATCACGTTCAAAATCAGCCGCCCCTGCAGCATGTGGTCCAGCGTGGCCACCGTGCGCGCCAGCATGATGGGCTGCATCTCGCCACAGCGTATCGCCGCCAAAAAATTCATGCGGGTGGTGAGCGGCGCCATGGCGGCCACAAAGCTCAGCGTGTCTTGGCCCACCTGGAACGACGAGGGGCAGAGGATGTTGCGGTAACCCAACTGGTCAGCCCGCGTGGCAATGGCGCGGGTATGCTCCCAGCTGCTGCGCAAATCGCCCTCGGGCACACCCAAGTGGCGGTAATCATCGGAGCAGAGCGGCGCAAACCAGGCCACTTCTGCGGCGGCATGGTCAGCGCTTTTGACCGGAACAACGTGGGTGGCCTGCATGCGGTGGGGCTTTCTGTCGATTGTTGCTATAGTGGCGCGCAAGTGTATGAATGGTAAATGAATATGTCAACCTCACCGCTTCAGAGCGCTAACGGAACCCCCCTCAACACGCAACGCTACGGCATGGTCGGCTGCGGCATGATGGGGCAGGAACACCTGCGCAACATGGCGCTGCTGCCGGGCATTGAAGTGGCTGCCATCTTCGAGCCCGATGCCGGCATGCGGGCCCGCAGCCAGGCCCTGGCACCCGGTGCGCAGCAACTTGATTCGCTTGAAGCCCTGCTGGCCTGGCCGGGGCTGGACGCCCTGGTGATCACCAGCCCCAACCACTGCCACGCTGCCCAGCTCCAACAGATTGCACAAACCCGGCCCCTGCCGGTGCTGATGGAAAAACCGGCCTGCACCAACCTGGCGGCCGTGCAAGCGCTGCGCCCATTGGCGCTCAGCTACCCGGCGCCCGTGTGGACCGCCATGGAATACCGCTACATGCCGCCTATTGCCCGCCTGCTGGACGAGGTGCGCAGCCAAGCGGCCTGCGGCAGCGCGGTGATGCTGTCGATTCGCGAGCACCGCTACCCTTTTCTGACCAAGGTCGGCGACTGGAACCGCTTTGCCCGTAACACCGGCGGCACGCTGGTCGAGAAATGCTGCCACTTCTTTGACCTGATGCGCCTGGTGATGCAGGCCGACCCGATCCGGCTCTATGCCTCGGGCGGGCAAAACCACAACCACCTGGACGAGCGCTACGCCGACGGCCAGCCCGACATCCTGGACAACGCCTTTGTGGTGCTGGATTTCCCGGGCGGCAGGCGGGCCTTGCTAGAGCTGTGCATGTTTGCCGAAGGCTCGCGCTACCAGGAAGAAATCAGCGTGGTCGGGCCGCTGGGCAAACTCGAATGCAAGGTGCCCGGCCCAGGCCGCTTCTGGCCGGGCGAGTTGCTGGGCGCAGCCCCGGTGGCGCAGCTCATCGTCAGCCCACGCCAACCCGCCGGGCCCCGCCTGCTGGAGATCCCGGTGGACCCGCTGCTGCTGGACGCCGGCGACCACAACGGCTCTACCTTTTACCAGCACCAAAAGTTTCTGGCGGTTCTACAAGGCCAGCAGGCAGTAGAAGTGAGCCTGACCGACGGCCTGAAAGCCGTGGTGATTGGCCTGGCCGCCGAGCACTCGGCGCAGACCGGCGAGCGCATTGACCTGACGCGGGGCGACTGGGCACTGAACTGGTGATGAACTGGTGATGAACTGGTGATGAACTGGTGAGCGCATGGGTTATCGTCTGACCCCGTGAACATTCTCTTCGTCCACCAAAATTTCCCGGGCCAGTTCAAGCATCTGGCACCGGCCTTGGCCGCCCTGCCAGGCCACCGGGTGGTGGCTATGCACATCAACCCAAGCCCGCCCATGCCCGGCGTGCAGCTGGTGCCTTACGCCGTGCCACGACAGGCGGCGGGCAAAACCCACCGCTGGCTGACCGACCTGGAGACCAAGGTCATACGCGGCGAGGCCGCCTACCGCGCCACGCTGACCTTGAAGCAAGACGGTTTTAGCCCCGACGTGATCGTGGCCCACCCGGGCTGGGGTGAGAGCTTATTTTTGAAGGACCTGTGGCCGCAGGCCCGCCTGGGCATTTACAGCGAGTTTTATTACCACGCGCAGGGCGCCGACATGGGCTTTGACCCCGAGTTTGGGCCGGTGAAAGACGACGACGCCTGCCGCCTGCGCATGAAGAACGCCAACTACGAGTTGCACTTTGCGCAAAGCCAGGGCGGCCTGGCGCCCACCCATTGGCAGCGCTCGGTTTTTCCGGAGCGGTTTCGCAGCAAGATCACGGTCATGCACGACGGCATCGACACCCAGCTGGTGCGACCCAATGCTGCAGTGCAGATGGTGCTGGGCACACGCCGAGGCGAGGTCCGGCTAACCCGGCAGGACGAGGTCATCACCTTCGTCAACCGCAACCTGGAGCCCTACCGGGGGTACCACATCTTCATGCGGGCATTGCCGGCCATCATGAAAGCGCGGCCCAAGGCCAGGGTGCTGATCGTCGGCGCTGACGGCGTCAGCTACGGGGCTTTACCGCCCCAGGCGGCTGGTGCCGACCCTGCTAAGCCGCCCACCGGCTGGCGCGACGTCTTTCTGAATGAGGTAAAGGCCGATCTCGACATGGACCGGGTGCATTTTCTGGGCAAGGTGCCCTATGCCGATTTTTTGCAGATGCTGCAACTCTCCACTGTGCACGCCTACCTAACCTACCCCTTTGTGCTGAGCTGGAGCCTGTTGGAGGCCATGAGCAGCGGCTGTGCCATCGTGGCCAGCGACACCACGCCGGTGCGGGAGGCGATTGAACACAACAAAACCGGCAGGTTGGTTAATTTTTTTGATGCGGCCGGTTTTGCCAGCAACGTCATCGCGCTGTGCGAGGACCGCGCCGAGAGAGACCGGCTAGGCCAGGCGGCCCGGGCGTTCGCGCTTAGTCAGTACGACCTGAGTAGCCATTGCCTGCCGGGGCAGATGGCTTGGGTGAAGTCTTTGCTGGACTGAACTGACGCGATGTTCGGCTGCCGCAGCCTTAGTAAACCCCAAACTGCGTCAAGTTCAGCCCACTCGCCGCCGCCAAGCTAGTGAAGTACGCCGTTTGTGTCACATCCAAATCCAAGGCCCCCGCCGCCCCTGCAAAGCTGCCATCCACATCCCCACTCAAATACCCCACTAGGCCGACCTTCACCGGGCTGCTGCCGCTGGTGTTGGTGTTGGTGTTAACGGTGATGCTGGTTTGCGGCACGCCCGGGCTTAAATTAGCTTTGCCTGGCACCGTAGCGTCCAGCTCACTCACAAAATACCAGCTTGGCTGCGGCGCGGTCAGGCCAACCACGTGTTTGAGCACGCCAATGGCATCGGTCAATTGCACCGCGCCATTGCCGTCGTAGTCTGCCGCCAGCGCCTGGTAGGGTGACAAGGGTTTGCCGGTGCCGTTCACTTCCAGACCCACGATCATTTTGAGGATGGCAATGGCGTCTTGCAGGTTAACGGCGCTGCTGGTCAGGCTGGCTTCTGCACTGGGCACAGCTCGGCTGGCGGTTAGCGTTTGGGTGGCAGCGGGCGTCACTTCAAAATTGATAGCGCCATCACCAGCAGTGACGTGGCTTAGAGCCCCATTTGATACTGAAACACCGCTGAGCAGGGTGTGGGCTTTCCAGGTGTAGGCCAGCGCCTGGATGGTCTGGGTGGCCTGAGTGAAGGGCTGTTGGGCAAACATCAGGCTTTCGATGTTGAACAAGGTGTCTGTGCCCTCAGTGCCCACGTTGTCTTTGACGGTGTAGCCCGTGGCTGTCGTGGTGACAGTGTAATTGCCTTGCACCCCGCTGAATCTGGCTTGGTCTGTGCCGGCGCCACCGTCGATGGTGTCGTTGCCGGCGCCGCCGGTGATGGCGTTGTTGGCGCTGTTTCCCACTAACTTGTCGGCGCCGGCACCGCCTTTAAGGTCTTCAATCACCGTTCCAAAATTAACGGTGACCTGCCCGGCTGCGGTGATGGTGCTGGCTTTGCTGCCCACATAACCCCAGTAGCCGGGCTCCAGGTACAGGGTGACGGGCAGGGTTTGCGCGCTGGCGTCCAGCGTGTCGGTGCCGCCGCCATCCCACCCAAAATTGGCGGCACTGGCGCTGACCACGTAGCTGTCGTTGGCGGTGCGGGCCGTGGTACTGGGGCCATACAGGTACTGCAGGGCGGCAATGTCCAGCGCACTGTAGGCCAGGTGGTACTGGGCGGGGTCGCTGGTGTAAGACATCACCGTCCAGGTGGTGGTGTCTTCCGTGGCGGGCAGGTAAGGGCCGCCGTCTGCGTCGCCGGTTGCATCGGGTTGGCTGAAGGGATGCTTAATGCCTAATGCATGCCCGAGTTCATGAATCAGCGTCAGCGCTGCGTTTTCGCCATCCCGCGGAGTTAGGTTGCCGGCAGTTGCGCTGTTGAGAAAAATGTCGCTTCCGCTCGCGATGTCTGACGGGTATTGGGCATAGCCTGCACTACCGGTCTGCGCATTATTTGCAAACGCGATGGTGTTTGCGCCATTGGCGTTGGTTGTCTCGACAAAATGCAGATCAACCACAGACGCCAAGTAGCCCATGGCAAGAGTGGAAAACGCCTTTTGGTCATTATTAAACGGCAGGTAGCCGGCTGCATGACTTAAGGTGGTGTCATAAGCTGGTAAAGCCGTTGGAAGCAAGGTTTACCGATTCGCGTACATTTAGTAATTACGGTATATTTCAGTCCATGCCGGACAATGACCTATTTGTGCGAGTGCAAGCAACTTGAAGGCTTAGAGCATGAACGGGAGGCCTGTGGCAGTCAGCCCGACCAAACCGACCTGGGCCTGGTTAGCGGCTGACTCGGCCAGATGCCAGAGAAAATTGCCTTGATTTGCACCGGTCTCGGTGTTGAGTGCGCTCACCGCCTGAGCCAGGGTGGCGGCGTCGGGGGTCGTCTTGTTCACTGTGGTCAGCAGATAGTTGGCGATTTGCTGGTTTGTGGCGCCTGGACTGCCACCGTTGGCAAGCACACCCCAAATATCTAGACGCATAAGGGCGCCCGAGAGTTGTTGCAGGTTGAAGCCTTCGTCAAAAAGGTTGATGACCGCTCCCAGCAAAGGCTGCTTGCTCATCATCAAGTCCTTGCCGAGTACAGCCCCGAGGAGCAGGGCCGTCTGGCCTGCGGATTGGTTGACGCCGAGGTCGGTCGCTACATAGAGGTCGGCAAACTTCAGGCGCTCAATGCTGGAAAGAGTGTCTACCCCTTCGGCGGCAGCGCTGGCCGTCCAGCCCGTAGCCGTCTTGGCGATGGTGTAGTCGGCGCGGTTGCCAGAATAAGAGGCCGTGTCAATTCCTGCAGCGCCAATAAAAGTATCGTTTCCAGCGGTACCAGTAAGAATGTTATTGCCCCCTGCACCAATGATGACGCTACCTGCCACAGTATTGACACTCATGGAGACCCGGTTATCGGCATCTGCCCCATCAGCATTGGCGTTACCGGCTGCATCGGTAAAGACGCCGCTGGCAACACTCACCACGCCATTGGCGGTGCTGTTGGGTGCGGGGGTGAAGGTGGCGGTGTAGGCGGTGCCGCTGCCTGAGAAGTTGGACAGCGTGCCGCCGGTGACAGTTACATCGGAGGCGACGAAGCTGGTTGATGCTTCGCTCAGGGTGAAGGTGAGGCTGGCCGTCTCACCGACAATTAGGCTGGATTTGCTTGCGCTCACCGCCACGGTGGGTGGAGTGGTGTCTGCCGGGGGAGTGGTGCTTTGGAATGAACTCGCAGAGAACGACCCGTTTGAAAAGGAGAGCGTCTCGATGCCTGTCAGCGTATCGGTGCCCTCAGAGGCTGATACGACAGTAAAGGCAGATGCGCTGGCGGACCAGCTCACCGTGTAGCTATTGCGCGGCCCAGAGAACTGCGCCTTGTCTGCACCCTCGCCGCCATCGATGGTATCGTTGCCTGGGCCGCCCATGAGCACATCATTGCCCAGCCCGCCCACCAAGGTGTCATTTCCTCCGAGCCCGCGCAACACGTCGTTGCCTTCCACAACCTCAAGACGTTCCCCCTTTTCGGTGCCAAAGATCACGTCATCCTTGTTTGAGCCCAAGACCTGTACATAGAAGTCGTAGCCCGCAACGCCCGCTACCTCCGACAGATCAACCAGGAACGGTGATACGAAACTCGGGGGGCTCTCAGAGCTGGCGGCGCTAAAGCCCCAGGGGTTGTAGATACGGACCTGCGTGTCGTTCGGGTTGTTCGGGTCCGGGTCAAACGCCAGAAAGGCATGACCCTTTGTAAGGAGGATTGCCCCTGAATCGTCGGTGGTTTCGTTATCTGAACCAATCCACACAATCTGGCCTGCGTTGATGGCCTTGGCCACTTCTGCAGCGATGGAGCTGCCTGCAGGCGCTTTGATGGCGAAGAGCAGCGGGATACCGTTGATGCTGCTGTAGGCTTGGTCATTGACCCAGGCCATGCGCCCGCCCACGATGTTGGGCACGGCGTCGGCCAAACCACCCTCGATCGCAAACATCGCGTTGGCATTGTTGCTGCGCGCAAAAGCACCCAGTTCGTTGGCCTGGGCATAGGCCTTCTCGACGACAGGCACCCACAGCTCAGGCACCACGGCGCCACTGGCATCGCGCCCGGTGGCCTTCGCGTAGAGAGCCGTTGTGGCATTGGGGCCGGCTACCGCCAGTTGGTCGTTGGCCGTGACCCAGACCTCTTTGCCTTTTGTGTCAAAGAAGCGCACGCCCCAAACGCGGTTTCCAGCCACGGTACCGTCTGACACAAAAGTCGCCTGTAAGGCCGAAGCCGAGCTGTTGGCCACACCCGCGAGCGACGCCATCAAGTAGCAGGTGCCGGCAGAGCCTTGGTTCACGTCCAGCAAGCTGGCGTCCCCCACCAGCAATTCGGCCGTGAAGGTCTTGTACACCCCTGAGGCGGCTGCGGCATTGGGATTGGCTGTGTCACCCTGTGTGGCAGGGTTGGGCAGGTCTTTGCCCAGCAGCCACTTGTCGCGCAGCAGTCCCAATTGCGACAGAGTAGTGTTGGCACTCAGGTTGCCCAAGGACTGGCTCTTGGTCTGGCCGCCTGTGAAGGTGTTGTTGGCCTTCGAGGAGTTGACCATCTGATCAAAGACGAAGGACAGGTAGGTGGTTTCGTTACCCGCCAGATCCGGGGAGGTGAACAGTGCCTGCCCACGGGCCCCCAGCGCGCGCAGGTCAGCCACCAGGTCGGCGCCTACTTTGGTAGCACCGCTGGACTGCAGGCTTTGCAACACGCCGTCAAGCAGATTCACCAACCCGGCGTGGCCAATCTTGCCGCTTTGGGCTAACTGCACCTCCACCTCTTGGCGCAAGCTGGCAGTCTTGAGGCTGGCAGTCCAACCCTCAGTCAGTGGCTTGGCGTAGTCGCGATTGATGTCGACGCCTGTCTTGACCTCCCGCGCCGCCAAATCCTCCGCTGAAACGGGTTGGGGCGGGGCGCTGCTGGCTCCGCTACTGCTGGAGACCATCTTGAAGACGGTTCCGGACTCGTCCTCGATGTAGCTGGTGAGGCTGCCATCGGCTTCAACAGAGACGTCGCTGAATTCATAGTCCTCGAGCGAATAGATCGTGACAGGCTGACTCTCGAGTGTCAGGGGAATGAGTTCGCCATTGGGTGTCTCGACCACATAGGCGCCAGCGCCGTCGATGTAAACATCGGCCTCGCCGTCATCGGCCAGCACCAATTGGTCGCCGATGCCGCCGTTGTCGTTAAGGTCAAGGCCGTACTTGGTCTCGGCGGCGAACAACTGATCAAGGGTCAATGCACGCTGGCTCGTCACGAGACCCGTCGCGCTCAGGGTGATCTCGCTGTAAGCGGAGAGGTCGGCGTTGGACTGGGCGTAGATGAGGAACCCGCCACCCTCCCGGGCCTCGGCAGTCAGTGCCGTCAGCTCGAAGGTGTCGTCGTTGACAGTGGCAGCTGCGTCGGCGCTAACGCTCTTGTACTGCGCCACTTTCTGACTTGCAAGGCCAACTTTCCAGTTGCCATCACCGTCGATGAAGAGGACGGCGCTGCTGATGGACCGGGCATAGGTCTCGACAACGAAGGGGGTATCGCGGTCAGAGGCTGTGGTCATGTTAAGTACTCCAAAGATACAAATAGTGGATGCGCCGCACAAACTGACGTCAGTTTGATGAGGTCCGCGCTTCGAAGTGTATCCAAATCAAGCGTGAAATCGAGAGGGCTGCTGCGTCATCAGACAGGCTGAGATTCGGGGATACTATTTCAATCCATTGAAATTTTTATCCGTCTAAGGTAACTGCAGTGCTTCATATTCGTGCCTGTTTTCTGACCTTGACAACGGCCGTAATGCTTTCGGCTTGCGGTGGCGGTGATGTCCAAACGCCAGCGGTAACCGACACCTCGCAGTCAGGTTTTGAGCCAAAACTTCCGGTTCCGCGGGCAGCTGCGGAGGTGACTCCCGTCAGCACGAGTTCTGCGCTGGCGAGCCAGGCCGTTAATCTGCAAGATGCAATCGCCATTCTCAAGATGATCGTCGGCCTGGAGGTCAACAGTGCAGGCCAGTCGGTGACTGCGTATCAGGCTTATGCGGCTGATATAGACGGCAACGGCAAGGTCGAGCTGACCGATGCGATTACGGTGCTCAAGCGAGTCGTTGGCCTTGAAACCCAAACCGCCAATTGGCTGTTTTTCAACCAGACAGGGGCCTTTGCCCCGGTCGTCAGCGACAAACTCATGCCAGGTTTGGCGCCTGACTTGAAAGCCTACGTGACCAGCTCAGCAACGGCTTCCAACGTGGGCTTGGTTGCAGTGCTGCGCGGCGACGTGGTGGGCGGTCAGTTCAGCTACGAATGGTCGCTGACCTCCAAGCCGGCCAACAGCAGCGCAGCATTGACGGGTGCCACGGCAGCCACACCCGCCTTCACGGCAGATGTCGTCGGCTCGTATGTGGCCGCGCTCAAAGTTTCTGATGGCAGCTCAAACACATCCGCTACCACCCTCACCCTGACCGCTGCGGCTCTTGTTTTACCTGTCACGCCAACAATCGGTGCGGCAACGCCGGGTGATACAAGGGCGAGCATTGCCTTCACGCCTGGCTCGACCGACGGGCAAACCGTGACGTACACCGCCAGTTGCACCTCGACCGGCACCACCACGGTCACCGGCACGGGCACTGCCAGTCCAGTTGCTGTCACGGGTTTGACCAACGGCCTGACTTACAGCTGCACGATCACGCCTTCGAATTCGGTCGGCACGGGCACCGCTTCCAGCGCTGTGTCGGTATTGCCGGTTATTGCTGTGCCTTCTGCGCCCACCATTGGCGCAGCAACGGCGGGTAGCACCACGGCCAGCATCAGCTTTACCGCAGCGAGCACCGGCTCCGCCGCCACCAGCTTCAGCGTAACCTGCACACCCACCAATGGCAGTGTTGTGACTGGCACCGGCAGCACAAGCCCCATCTCCGTGACGGGCCTGACCAACGGAACAAGTTACTCCTGCGCTGTCAAAGCGGTCAACGCTGGCGGGCTGAGCGCAGCATCCTTGGCGGTGACGGCGACACCTTTGGCAGCCACAGTGGCAGTAACTTATTCAGCCCCAGCCAATTTCCTCACGGCTGTGCAGCGCAGCTACACCGCGGGCCCACTGGTCTCTGTCAGTGCTTTCACAAACCGCTCCCGCTACATGATCTCTGACTCGGCCACCGCCAACAGCGCGTCAAACTACCTCACCATTGGCTCGACCTACAGCGCCACGGCGGGTTATGCCGTGGAATCAGCCACCATTCCTTCGCAGGCAACTTACAACAGCTACCTGTCAAAACTGGTGCATGTGGTGACCGACGCCTCAGGCTATTTCCGTTTGGATTCACATTTGCATCCGAATAATTCGATCGATTTTGACGCCAATGATTTAAACAAACTCAAGTTCCGAAATAATTTTGGCAAAGCCTCGTCGCTCTATGGCTACGTGACGTTTTCTTATGACGCCCCAACCAAATTATTGCAAGCTAGAAAGCGTTACAAATACAGCTACACCCCTGGCACGGCCACCAATGGCAATGCGACCTACGCCCCCATTTGGACAGAAGATACCGCTTTCAGCGCCCAAAATTACTATGTCAACTACACGGGTGGTGTCTATAAATTGGTCGCTGCGGCAACTTCTGCTACACCATTTTATTTATTCAACTCACCCATCGATTTTGGCATTCCAAGTTTCATGAATCCCAACGGGGTCGCTTTTGTGACCAACGGCCCAGCCCCTTTCATATCTAAAGTAAGCACAAGTTATGTGGAAGGAACAAGCGGCAGCATCTATCGGTATCTTGTCAACTCCATCTACTTCAATCAGGTTGCAACGGCAGGAAGCGACGCCACCACCAAGCTCGATGCCGATGCTTATCTGGCAACCATCAAGACAGCGGTGGAAGCTGCCGGTGGCAAGCTGCGTTACGCACCCGAGGTCTACACAGCTTACAGAGACGCCGCATTGGCAACCAAGCTCGTCAGCGACTCCATCGCCGATGGTGCGCCTGGGCAAAATTTGGTGCCTTATGTGTACTTCACCAACGAGAAAGATACGGCCGGTGCTTACCATCCGTTCATGATTGTTGTGACCTATGGCAACCAGGCCTCACCCAACGGGCTGGTCGACATTCCTCGTCCACCCGGTGACGGGTCGGGTCAATACCCTTTATCAAAGGTCACACGATTTTCCAATCTTGAAAATTACATCACGATGATTCCGATGAAAGACTACGGACTGGTCACCGCCGTGTTGGACAACGCCCCTGCCATGACTAAAAGTCTCTGGGCAGATCGCAAAGGCAACATAGAGGCGAATGTTTACACCTATGCAGACATTGCGGACAACGGATTGCTGATTGACGGTTCGGTGATGTTCCCAGCCTATAACAACGCCCTTGTGCCCTCTCACCTTCAGGGCGAATTGTCGGCCAGCGGTTGCCACGTAGGACAAGGCGGCGGCCCACACTGCCACAGCGATGGCTATCAAGCAGGGTTTGGCCTTGGGCTTTACAACGACAGTGATTACTTGAATAAAACGCACCCACCGTTGCTAGGGTTTGGCTACGACGGCATTGCGCTGTTTGGGATTTACAGAAGCCCGACCGACAGCGCCATGCTGGGCGCGAGCACGGCCCTAGATGCCTTCGGTGCACACAACCATGACAGCATTGGTTACCACTACCATGCGCACACTGTGAGCAACTACAAGCCTGAACTTCTCAGTTACACCACGACGATGCATGTTTTGATGAAGGGTGCTTACATTGGCAAAGTTACCAGCATCCCATTTTTTAGGCAAAACTCAGCATTCAATCTCAACAAATACCTGGGCGGCACCGTCGCTCAATGACTCTTTTGTATCGCACCGACTTGAAACTCAAAACATTTTTAGTCAGTTTGTTTTTTGGGGTTTACAGCCTGCAGACTTTGGCCGGAGAGGTTCACTTCAATCAAGTCGAAGTGAAGCGCGAAAACAAAGAAAAAATCATCTTTGTTTTCAGTCTGAATTTGACGCAAGCACTGCATCAACTTTTGGCGCCGCAATCGCCCTTCGCTGAGTTCTTGACGAAATACGCAGAGCTGCCAGAGCTTGATTTTCAAAATGCATTGAAGTCGGCAACCAGCCAGCTGTCTGGCAGTTCATTTTTTGTCCTGTCGTCAGGGGCTAAAGTGATTTTCAAAAATTGGCAATTGCCTTCAAACAATGCCCTGCGCGAATTGTTCAAGGCCAATCTTTTCTTGCTTCAATTGCCCCCTGGACCCCAATCTCACTTGCCGCCTGCTGTGGTGCAGGCTGAAATGCAAACCAAAACTGCAATCAACCGAGCGCAGTTACAACTGCACAAAGCACTGCATCCGATATTTGTCAAGGTACAGCAAGACCAATTTTGGCTGACCCACCAGATCCCGATGGCGGTGGTCAATTTCGAATTAACCGAGATTGTCCATTAGCCCCAAGGCTGCTATCGTGAGCCCGTTTGGAGCGGCCCCGTGCGCTACTGGATTTCTAATGGATACCATTAGGAATCCCCAATGAAATCAACGATATCTGTACTGCTTGGAGCGCCAATGCCCCCAGAAA
>CAMELV010000043.1 GCA_945925985.1 Comamonas sp. lk
CAGCCAGAAGGCCAAACCAGGAATCAAGGAAGGAGGAAAACTGGACTATTGAGTACACTTATCCACAGTTGCCGATTCAAACGGCAACTACCCGTCCTGGGTCAATATTGAATCGGCAGGGTGGGTCAATATTCAATCGGCGCGAACACTTACGGAAAAGGCGCTTTGCAGTACCGCGCTACGCAGCGTCTGCGCACGCTTGAGGTTGGCATCGACCTCGGCTTCGAGTTCTCGGATGGTGGACAGGTGAAGGTCGACTTCGGCGATGATTCGGGTTTGCTCTGCAATTGGCGGCAATGGCACACATACCGCTCGAACCAAACTCAAATTTAAATTCGGCTGCACGCCACCAGAAGCGACTTTACGCATCTCTTCGTAGTTCAGTTCCAGAAAATTGCGCAAATAGCCACGGATGGACGGATCAACCTGCAAGGCAGCCAACGCTTGATTTGTAGACGCAGGAATGCGGAGCTCTGCGCACTTGCCGCGTGTCTTGCCCTCGCCGTACATAGCGATCAGTAGGGTCCCAATCGGGTAGAGAGTAAGGTTGGTTTCTGCGAGCGCAAGCTTGGTCACGAACTTGGACGCTTGATCGACATAGTCGCCGTTGACAACACTGCTCGTAACCCAAGGCACGTTGCCATCATTCCAATAGGCTGCCTTGTCGCGCTTCGGTGTTGCGCCGGTTCCAACATTTGCCAACTGATCAATACTGGCCCACGTCCAACCCTCGGGCAAAGTCGTGTCCGCTGTTGGTGACTCGGGCGTTTTCCACTTTCCGCGCCGCGACCATTTCGCCCGCCGCTCCGCAAGAATCCGATGCAAAAGCTGTGCACCAGTCTCGTAGGTGCGGCCTTCGCGGAGGGCCAGGGAGGCTTCGGTTTCTACGAGGCGGCCTTCGACGGCGGCTTTGAGGATGGAGGCTTTGTAGCGTTTGAGGTTGGCTTTGACGCGCTGAAGGTTGGCGACGGCTTCATCGAGGCGGGAGAACTGTTTTTCCAGTTCGGCGACGATTTCGCGTTGCACGTCCAGAGATGGCAGCGGAATCTCCGCGCTTGCCAGAAACGCACTCGGCACTCGGCGCAGACCCACAGCACCAGTCATGTGCCGGGCCGCCTCTTTGCGGAATGTCTGGCTGGAAACGAAGTGATAGACGTAGTGCGGATCAACGCCATCGCGCGGCCGCAAGACGTGGAACTCAGTGGAGCCAAAGCCCATGCCGTTATGGAGTTGGCGAGACACCCATCTTGCCGTTTTCCATGCAGGGCGTCACCTTGGCAAACAGCACATCGTTGTCGCGGAAGTGGGTGTAGCCCTTCTTAACCTCAGCATAGGGACGCACCGTGCTGGCATCGATGCTGCCGTCAGCCGCACCGACGGCGGCCATGGGCACAAACGAAACCAGCGTGTCGTCAGCCAAGAGCGTTCGGTCAACCTTGGGATTGACAACAACGGCCTCGCTTAACGGAACAACCCTCACGCCGCCAACTCTCTATTCGTCGTCCCTGGCATCCCAGGTTGCGCCGTGTCAAGAGCCCGAACTAAACGCCGTGTACCGCGTTGGTCCTGCTGCATTTTGGTCACGATGCCGCCTCAGGCAGCGCCAGGCATCAACGCCTTCACATCGTCCAGCAAGCGCCCGAGGTCCTCGGCAATGGCGCTCCAGACGATGGCAGGGTCGATCACGTCGTAGCCATGAATCAGCACGTTGCGAAACGCGATGATGTGGCGGTAGTTGGTGATACGCGCGGCGTTTGTGGGATCGTCTTTTTCCATACGGCGAATGGCTTCGCCAATGATCTCGAAATTACGCTCTACGGCCTGGCGCAGCAGGCGGCTTTCCTTGAACTGCTCAAGGGTCAGGCCGTCTGTTTGGGCCTTGACAAATTCCGCCGCGTTGCGGATGTCTTCAAGCAGCTTGGGCGAGCGTAGATGCATAGACGGTTTGGCGGGTTCGGTTCACTTCAGCAATGAAATACGGGTTGCTCAGGGCGGCGGCAGACACCAGGTCAACCTTGCGCTGAAGCAGGTTTTCTAGCGCCTCCTGCAAGCCAAAAAAGCGCTGAAACAGACCCGTGGTTTCAGTGGGGTTGAAGGCCACCAAAAAATCAATGTCGCTGTGTGCCGGGTCAAAGGTATCGCCCGCAGCAGAGCCAAAGACATCCAGGCTTTGCACACCGTAATGGCGGCACAGCGCGGCAACGTCGGGGCGGTGTTGTTGGATAAGGCTGATCATGGTGGGCTCGCAATCATTATGCGGCCAGGGCGGTGTTCAAACCATCCAGCACCCTTGGCAGCTCCGCCCCAAACAGCTGGTACACCCGGCCCATGCCGCCGTGCTGGGCAAAGGGGGCGTAGTCAAAGTCGTCGGGCAGGATGCTCAGGTTGCCGGCGATGTGTTCGCGGATCATGTCCAGCCAGTGCAATTGCTCGGGGCTAAAGCTGGCGCCGGCCTGGGTTTGCTGCGCCAGCCAGGCTTTGTAGTTGGCGATGACGCGCTCGGGGAAAGGCACCAGCTCGTTGTCTTGGTGCATGGCAAAGCGCACCAGGCTGACCAGGTCGGTCAGGATGCGGCGGCGGTTGGCGCCTTTTACCTTGCCCTGGTGCAGCGCGGCATAGGCCTGCCACAGCTGGCCTTCCGTCCAGAGGTGGGGCGGCGCCTGCAGCGTGTCGGCCAGTGCGCGCAGGGCGTCAAATGTGAGTGTTTCGGCCTGTAGGCCTCGTAAACGCTGGGGTTGTTGATGCAAAATTTGTAGCGCGGTGATGTCGTCTTTGTGGGTGGCAATAAATTGCTCGAAGCTTTGCACCGTGGCCGTGGCGCGCTCGCGCGCGGCCTCAGAAAAATCGGCCTGCAGCAGGGTGTCTTGGGTGACGGTGTCGATGATCTGCTCGGCTTTTTGTTGGCAGTCCAGCAGCAGCTGGCGCAGGGCCGGGTCGCACAGGGGCTGGGTGGCGCGCAGCATCACCTGCTCGGCCTCAGAGGGTGACAGGGTGGCGTAGGTGTCTGGGTTAAGCGCATCCACCAAGCCGCGCGCCAGGTCTTTCAGGCCGGCGCCGCCGGCAGCCTGGGCGATGCGCTGGCGGTCGGGCTCGGTAAGCTGGCGGTCCAGCCGGGCCAAGCGGGCGGCCACGCTGCTCAGCACCTCGGGCTCCACATTGCCCAGCGCCACGGCCTGCAGCAGTTTGTCAAAGGGTACCGACTTTTTGGCGTCCATGGGCGCCGAGTCAGTTTTGTCTTGCTCACACACGCCCACGCAGTCCACGATGACAAAGTGGGTCTTGCTGATGGCGTCCGGCGTCACGGCCTGCAGGTCGGTGGGGTTGCACACGCGCACGCCCCGGCCTTTCATTTGCTCAAAGAAGTTGCGGCTTTTCACGGTGCGCATGAACATCACAATTTCCACCGGTTTGATGTCGGTGCCAGTGGCAATCATGTCCACGGTGACGGCGATGCGCGGAAAGTAGCTGTTGCGAAAGGCGCTGATCAAATCCTCGGGCTTGGCGCCGGTGCTGCGGTAGGTGATTTTTTGGGCGAAGTCGTTGCCCTTGCCAAACTCTTCGCGCAGGATTTCAACAATTTTTTCGGCATGGTTGTCGTCTTTGGCAAACACCAGGGTTTTGGGCACCTCGGTGCGGCCGGGGAATATCTCGCCCGGCAGCCGGTCGCGAAAGGTGCGAACGATGGTGCGAATCTGGTCGGGGGTTTGCACGGCGCGGTCCAGCGCGTCGGCGTCGTAGGCCAGGTCTTCATCCAGCGCCTGCCAGCGAGTGCTGCGGGTGAGGCGGTCGCGGTAGCCCACCGAGTAGCCGGCCTTAATCTGGCTGCCGGTCTCGGTCACCTGGGTGCGGATGCGGTACACGTCGTAATTGACGTTCACACCATCGGCCACGGCCTGCGGGTGGCCGTATTCCATGACCAGGTTTTGGTTAAAGAAGCCAAAGGTTTGCTTGGACGGAGTGGCGGTCAGGCCGATCAGGTAGGCGTCAAAGTACTCCAGCACCTGGCGCCACAGGTTGTAGATGCTGCGGTGCGCCTCGTCGGTGACGATGATGTCAAAGGTCTCAATGGGAAACGCCGGGTTGTAGGCAATGGGCTCGGCCTGCTTGAACAGGCTGCCCAGCACGCCGTCGGCGCTGTGTTCGTCGTCTTCCGGGCTGAGCTCTCGCCCCTTCAACAAGCTGAACAGGCGCTGGATGGTGCAGATCACCACCCGCGCGGCGGGGTCGATGGTGTTGCCCTGCAGGTGCTGGACGATGTATTCCTCGCCAAACTTGAAGTTGTTGTAGGGCGAGTTGTATTGGTCAAACTCTTTTTTGGTCTGGCGGGCCAGGTTGCCCCGGTCTACCAGAAACAGCACGCGGCGCGCATCGCCAAATCTGAGCTGGCGGTAAATGGCGCTGATGCTGGTAAAGGTTTTGCCGCTGCCGGTGGCCATCTGGATCAGGGCGCGGGGTTTGTTGGCCTTGAGGCTGATTTCCAGGTTGCGGATGGCGGTGATCTGCGCCTGCCACAGCCCGGTCTCGATCAGCGGTGGCATGGCCTGTAAACGACCTAAAAGGGTTGTAGCCCTTGCTCCATATAGGTTTGTAGCTACGGATTGTGTAGCAAAGCCAGTTGAGCGATCTTGGGCGGTGGCGGGCTGCGCCGGGGCCTGGCCGGTGTGCAGGGCAGTGGCAGAAGCAGTGGCGGGGGTGGGCCGGGCCTGCAGCCAGCCGGCCAGGGTGGCGGGCTGGTGAAAGGCAAACACGGCGCGGGCACGGGGCTCGGGGTCCAGCCCCTGGGTGAAATGGGTCTCGATGCCGGTGGATTCGTAGCTGAAGGGCAGCGGCCGCACCCAAGCCGGCAGGCTGGCGGGCAGGCCCTGGGCGTAGCGGGCCGATTGCAGCTCCACCCCGGTCAGTGTGGTGCCCTGCTTTTTGGCCTCGATCACGCCGGCGGCCTTGCCATTGACGTACAGCAGGTAGTCGGCCACGCCAAAACCGGGGTTGAGCGGAAACTCGCGTATGGCCACGCCTTTGACCGGGCCGCTGCCGGCATGGATGTTGGCGTCCGCCAGGTTGCAGACGTGCCAGCCGGCTGCTGTTAGCAGTGCGTCTATGCTGACTCTGGCCTCTTGCTCTGGCGTCACGGTGCCCCCTTAAGCGGCGATTCTAGGGGGCACGGCGGCCGATTTGCCGCAGATCAAGAACGGGGGGGCTGGCCAGACCCCAAGGCCGCTCAGCCCTGCGCCGCAATCACCTTTATTTCCACCCCATACTCCGGCCCGGCCAGGCGGCCGGTGTGCACGGTGGCGCGGGCGGGCGTGTGGCCGGGCACCACCCACTCTTGCCAGGCGCGGTTCATCTCGCTAAAAGTGTCCATGTTGGTGAGCCAGATGGTGGCCGACAGCACCCGGCTTTTGTCGCTGCCGCTGAGCGCCAGCAGGCGGTCAATGCTGGCCAGCACCTGCTGTGTCTGGGTGTAGATGTCGGGGCCGCAGCCGTCGTTGGCCACCTGGCCGGTCAGGTAGACGGTGTTTTGGTGGATGACGGCCTCGGACAGGCGGGGGCCGGTTTCTATGCGTTGGATGCTCATGATGTTAGGTAGGGTAGATTGAAAAAGTGAGGCCTAAGGCGCCCCGGGCACTATGCTACTTGCCGCGCCCCACGTACTGCGTGATGACCAGCAACACGGTGGTGGCCAGCACGATCAGGGTGGAGATGGCGGCAATGGTCGGGTCAACCTGGTCGCGCAGGGCGTTGAACATATTGCGCGTCAGGGTGGAGTTGTCGCCGCCAGACACAAACAGCGACACAATGATTTCATCAAACGAGGTCAAAAACGCCAGCACCGCCCCGGTGACAACCGAAAATTTGATTTGCGGCAGCGTCACCATCCAGAAGGCCTTGATGCGCGAGGCGCCCAGGCTGCGGGCCACCAGTTCCTGATCCAGGTCAAAGCTTTTAAGGGCCGAGGCCACCACCAGCATCACCACCGGGATGGCCAGCATGCTGTGTGCCAGCACCAGCCCCAGCATGCTGTTGACCAGCTTGAGCTTGACATAGGCATAAAACACACCAATGCCGATCAGGATCACCGGCACCACCATGGGGGTCAGCAGCAGCATCAAGAGCAAATTGGCGTGCCGCAGGCGCGACACGTGCAGGCCATAGGCTGCCATGGTAGCCAGGGGGGTTGCCAACAGGGCCGTCAGCACGCCAGCCTTGAGCGAGGTGACGGTGGCCTGCATCCATGCCGTGGAGTTGAAGTAGCTCTTGTACCAGCGCACCGACCATTCGCGCGGCGGGAACTCCAGGTACTGTGAGGCCGAGAACGACATAGGGATCACCAGCAGCGTGGGGATGACCAACCACACCATCACCAGCACCGCCACCACATACAGCCACAGCCTTGCGCCATGGGTGATCTGGGTGTCGGTGGCAGATTGCTTCAGCCAGCTCATGGGCGCCCCCCTGATGGCATGATGTTGCCCAGCCGGGTCAGCCGCGCGGTGCCGAAGATCAGCAGGGCAGTCAGCACCAGCAGCACCACGCCCAGCGCGCTGGCCGCACCCCAGTTGAAGAAGATCTCGATGTCATTGGCAATGCGGCTCGACACCATGATCACCTTGCCGCCGCCCAGCACGGCTGGCGTCACATAAAAGCCCAGGCACAAAATGAACACGATCAGCACGCCCGCACTCAGCCCAGGCAGGGCCAGCGGGAAAAACACCAGCCAGAAACTGCGCAACGGGCTGGCGCCCAGGTTGGCGGCTGCGCGCAGGTAATTGCGGTCAATGGCCCGCATGGAGGCGTACAGCGGCAACACCAAAAATGGCAGCATCACATGCACCATGCCGACCAGCGTACCTGCCAGGTTGTGCACCAGCGTCAAGGGCTCGTCCCAAAGGCCCAGCTCGATGCCCCAGTTGTTGATCAACCCGCGCCGCTGCAGCAGCACCAGCCAGGCGTAGGTGCGCACCAGCAGCGATGTCCACAAGGGCAGCAGCACCGCCACCATGCACAGGTTGGCAGCGCGCTTGGGCAGCTCCGACAAAAAATAGGCCAGCGGGTAGCCCAGCAGGATGCAAATGCCAGTGGTCAGCAAGCTGACCCTGAATGTCGTGGCAAAAGTTCGGCCATAAGAGGGCTGCTCCCACATGCGCTGGTAGTGCTCCAGACTGAAAGCACCCGCATCTGACAGCACCGACAGGTAAAACAGCCAGCAGACTGGCAGCAGCATGGTGATGATGATCAGCAGCAGGGCCGGCATCACCAGGCTGGCCAGCCCAAGCCGCTCCCACAGCGCGTTGCGCTGCAGGGCAAGGGCGTTGGGCAGGTCGCTCACGCTGCAGCTCCGTCGGGCGGCAGCAGCACCGTGTCTTGAACAGCCAGCGCCAAGCGCAGGGCGCGGCCTGGCTCGGTGGGGGCAGCAGCGCCGATAGAGGCGCTGCGCACCTGCAGCCGGGTGCCGTCAGGCAAAGCCACTTGCAGCAGGGAACTGTCGCCCTGGTACACCGTGGCAGCCAGGGTAGCCGCCAGCAGATTGAAGCCGGGTCCTGGGTCTTCACCGTCCGCCAGCAGACGCAGACGCTCCGGCCGCAGCATCAGCAGGCGCTGGCCATCGGCCGGCAGTGGCTCGGCGGTTTGCAAGGGCTGCCCGGCGAGCATCAGCCGCCCGGCCGCCACCGTCACCGGCACAAAGGTGGACTCGCCAATGAACTCGGCCACAAATCGGTTGGCCGGGCGCTCGTAAATGGCGCGCGGCGTGTCAAGCTGCATGATGCGGCCACCGTTGATGACGGCAATGCGGTCTGACATGGTCAGCGCCTCGCGCTGGTCATGGGTGACGTAGACCGTGGTCATGCCCAGTTGCTCGTGCAGCTGGCGCAGCTCAATCTGCATGTGCTCGCGCAGCTGTTTGTCCAGGGCCGACAGCGGCTCGTCCATCAGCATGATGCGCGGCTCAAACACCATAGCGCGGGCCAGGGCCACGCGCTGGCGCTGGCCGCCTGAGAGCTGGTCCACGCCGCGGGCACCATAGCCACCCAGACGCACCATCTCCAGCGCCCGCTCCACGCGCCGGGCCGACTCCGCACCCACCACGCCGCGCAACTTAAGCGGGAACGCCACATTGCCAGCCACCGTCATGTGCGGGAACAGCGCGTAGTTCTGGAACACCATGCCGACATCCCGCTTGTGCGGGGGCACCGTGATCATTTCGGAATCACCGAACTTGAGGCTGCCGCCATCGGGGCGGGTAAAGCCTGCCAGCACCGTCAGCAACGTGGTCTTGCCCGAGCCCGACGGGCCCAGCAGCGTCAAAAACTCGCCACTTTTGATGTTCAGGTCAACGTGGTCCAGTGCAAAGACCTTACCGTAGGTTTTGGTCACTTGCGCGATGGTGATCGGTAGCGACGAATTGCGGGCCATGACGGGCTCTTTCAAATTAAAAGACGGCCGCCTTGAGGGGCAGGCCGTCGACAGTTGCGCAGGCCCGGGATAGGGCCTGTCGATCAAAACATCACTCGGTCAGCATGTCCTGGAACAGGGCAGAAGCCCGAGCGCCATTTTTGATGTACCAGCTTTGGTCAATGGGCAACTGCTTGACCTGGTTGTCCGGGTGCGACGGCAGTTGCTTGGCGTAAGCGGCGGGGATGGCATTGCCCTCATAGGCCTTTTTGTTGGTCGGGCCGTAGGTGATGTACTTGGTTAACTCGGCCTGGTAGGGCGGCTTGCTGATCTCGCTGAGAAACTTCATGGCATTCGCCTTGTTGGGCGCGCCCTTGGGAATGGCGTAGCAATCGTAATCGGCCAGGCCCTGGTTGAAGGTGTAGGCCACCTTGGCACCGTCTTTGGCCACCGCGTCAAAGCGGCCGTTCCAGCCGGTGACCATGTCGACCTCGCCGTCTTTCATCAGCTGAGCATGCTGAGCGCCGGACGCCCACCACACTGCCACATGGGGCTTGAGCTCTTTGATCTTCTTGATCGCGCGCTCAATGCCGCCTGGGGCGGAGAGCACCTCATAAACCTTGTTGGCGGGCACACCGTCGGCCATCAGCGCTGGCTCCAGCACGCCCTCGCCGCCTTTACGGTAAGAACGCTTGCCAGGGAATTTCTTGACGTCCCAGAAATCAGCCCAGTTCTGCGGACCCTTGTCGCCATAGGTCTTGGTGTTCCAGGCCAACACGGTGGAAAACACATCGCCGCACACATAGAACGGCTGGGCTGCGCCGGGCACAAAGTTGGACACATCAATCATCTTGTAGTCCAGCGGCTCCAGCATGCCCTCGGCGCCAGAGCGGGCTGCGCCGCCGGAGCCACTGGTGACCACATCCCAGGTCACCGCACCGGCCTTCACCTGCAGGGCCACGGCCGCGATACCGGTGTAGGTCTCTTCCTTGATCGTGATACCCAGGGTCTTAGCCGCCGGCACAAACAAAGACTTGCTTTGGGCATCCTGGTACGAGCCCCCAAAGGACACCACTGTCAGCTGGGCCGCGGCATGGCCAGCAAAACTGGCCGCCACTGCCGCAGTGGCCAGTGCCGCAAAACGGCTCTTGAAACGCTTGATCATCATTGCAATACTCCTGTTAAAAATATATCTTCTTGCCATCGTCGGCCCGGGCCCGACTTGTCTTCGAGTACACCACTGTAAAAACCGGGTGGTCTTCGCACTAGGGCCATTCTCGAAACATCAGCATACCAATACGACAGCCGCATGACGACTCATAGACGCGCCACCACGCTTTTGGTTTTACTGTAGCTGCGCAGGGCCTCCAGCCCTTTTTCCCGGCCAAAGCCCGAGCGCTTGTTACCGCCAAAGGGCACCGAGATGCCACCGGCAAAGTACTCGTTGATGTAGACCTGGCCGGCGTCGATGTCTCGAGCCAGCCGGTGCGCAGCACTCAGGTCGCGGGTAAAAACGCCAGCCACCAACCCGAACGGCGTGCCATTGGCCAGCGCCACAGCCTCTTCCAAGCCGTCAAAGACCTGCACGCACAGCACCGGGCCAAAGATCTCTTCTTGCACCGCCTCGTCGGTGGGCGACAGGCCGTCCAAAACAGTGGGCTCATAAAACCAGCCCAGGCCAGTCTGTGGGTCTGGCCGGACGTTCCCGCCGGTGCGCACGGCCACACCGCGCGCCCGGGCCCGGTCCACATAGCCCGACACCTTGTGCAAATGCGCTTCAGAATTGAGTGGTCCCATGCCGGCATCACGCAGGCCGTGGCCAAGGCTCAGGGCGGCGGCCCGCGTTGCCACCTGCGCCACCAACTGCTCATGCACAGCGCGCGCCACCAGCAGGCGTGAACCCGCAGAGCAGATTTGCCCCGCATTCTCAAAAATGGCACCCATCACGTTGTCGGCCGCTTGGGCCAGATCGGCATCCGCCAGCACCAGCAGGGGCGACTTGCCGCCAAGCTCCAGCACCAGCCGGGTGATGTTGGGCGCGGCCGAGCGCATCACATCAATGCCGGTGTTGACCGAGCCTGTGAACGTGATGTGGTGCACGCCGGGGTGGCGCACCAGCGCCGCACCCGCTTCGCGCCCGGTGCCAGTCACCACATTGCACACACCGGCCGGCACACCGGCTTGGTGACACAGCTCAGCCAGCATCAGCGCCGTCAGCGGCGTTTGCTCTGCCGGCTTAGCCACAACGGTGCAGCCGGCCGCCAGCGCCGGAGCCAGCCCGCGCGCGGCGGTGGACAGCGGGTAGTTCCAGGGAATGATGTGGGCCGTCACGCCAACAGGCTCGTTGAGCGTATAGGCCAGATAGTCGGGGCCCAGCGGCAGGCTATCGCCCTGGTGTTTGTCACAAGCACCAGCGTAATAGTCAAAACAGTTGGCGGCACCGGCCACATCGCCCAGTGCCTCCGCCAGCCGCTTGCCAGAATCCAATGTTTCCACCACCGCCAGGCGGGCCGCATTGGCCCGGATCAGCTCAGCCACCCGGTGCAGCACGCGGCCGCGCTGGGCCGGCGGCATGTCACGCCAGGGGCCTTTCAGCGCGCGGTTGGCCGCCAGCACAGCGGCGTCGACATCGGCGGCCTGCCCAGCGGCAAAGTGGGCAAACGCTCTGCCCGTGCCCGGGTCCAGCGTGGCCATGGTGGTACCGTCCGCTGAAGCCACGGCTGCGCCGTCGATGAAGTGGCGGTCAGGTAAGCCGGTCAGTGTGCCGGTGGCTTGCGCCTCCTGCACCCAGCGTTGCAAATCAGATGTCACTCAGCTCACCTCACTCATTTGGTAGCTGGCGCGTTGCAGCCAGTCGGGGTGAATCTCCACGCCCCAGCCAGGGCCGGCCGGCAACTCGATATGACCGTCCTTGATCTGGTAGGGTGACTCCGCATACAAGCCCTCTTGCCAAGGGTAATAGTCGGGCCCCTCAATAGAAAACTCCAGGTACTTGCCGGGGTTGGGAATAGCGCAGAGCAGGTGCATGGTGAACAGCGTCACCAGCGACAGGTTGGCACTGTGCGGGGTGCAGGGCAGCCCGGCAGCGTGGGCCATCTGCGCCACCTGCTGGCTGCGCACCATGCCACCCATGTAGCAGACATCGGGCTGCACGATGTCCACCGCGTGCATGGCAATCATGTGCTTCCACATTGGCAGGTAGCAATCTTGCTCACCGCCGGTCACGTCGATCGACAGGGCCTCACGCACGGCGCGGGTTTGCTCCAGCTCCCAGTAGGGACAGGGCTCCTCAAAATGGCAGATGCCGTTGGCATCCAGCATCCGGCCCACCTCAATGGCGCGTGCTGGGGAGTAACAGCTGTTGGCGTCCACCAGCAGTTCCACCGCATCGCCCAGCCCTTGGCGCATAGCCGGCACGATTTCTTCGGTGCGTCCCGGCCACTCGTCTTTGTCGTGGCCGTATTCGGCGCCCACTCGGAACTTGAAGGCGTCAAAGCCAAACTGGTCTCGCAAGCCCTGCAGGCGCCGCACCTCGTCTTTGGGCGTGATGTCGCGCTTCATGGACGAGGCATAAGCCCGCAGGCGCCGCGGCTTGCCACCCAGCAGTTCGCACACCGGCTTGCCTTCTGCCTTGCCCAGACGGTCCCACAGGGCGGTCTCGACGCCGCACAGGGCACGGTAAAGATGAGAACCGGGAAACTTGTGCTCACGCTCGGGCACCAGGGCGCTCAGGCCATGGATGTCGGTCGCGTCCTGGCCCAGCGCCCAGGGCGCCACCTGGCGGTGAACAATTTGGGCCGTCAAGTCAGCGTGGTAGGTGGACACCTGGCCCCAGCCCTGGCTGCCGTCCTCGGCGGTGACCCGCACAAAACCGACAAAAGGGTCACAAAAAGTTTCAATGCGTTGGATCTTCATATTTGCATCATGGTCTGCAATTGGCCGTGCTCACAGGTCCATTTTGAACAATGGCTGATACCATTTTGGTTTTTCACACGCAGGGGTTCCATGGTCAAGCGCGCCGGAGGTTCATTATTGCTGTCTATCAAGATCGACCGCGACGCCCATCAGCCGGTGAGCACACAGCTGTGCATTGCCCTGCGCGAGATGATTCTGACCGGCGGCTTTTTGGCGGGTGAGCGTCTGCCCGCCAGCCGCACGCTGGCGCGTGACCTGGGCCTGTCGCGCACCACGGTGATCGAGGTCTTCGACCGGCTGGTGGCCGAGGGGCTGGTGGAGTCGCGCACCGGCGCTGGCACCTATGTCAGTGCCGTGCTCAATGTCAGCCGGCCCAAGCCGCCGCAGCCGGATGCGCCGTCGATCGTGCACACCGCGCCACGCCTCTCGGGCCTGATGGCGCAGGCCGTGAGCCGCTTTGGTGACCGCCGGCGGTTGCCGCACATGCCGCGCGCTTTCACCACCGCGCTGCCGGCGTTTGACGTGTTCCCCATGGCGCAGTGGGCCCGCCTTTCGGCCAAGTACCTGCGCGGCTCGCGCGACGACATCATGGGTTACGGCGACCCGGACGGCTCGCCCCAACTGCGCCGGGCGCTGGCCTCACACCTGCGCGTGAACCGTGGCATCACCTGCGACGCCGAGCAGATCTTCATTGTGGGCGGTGCGCAGCAGGCCTTTCACCTGATTGGCTCGACCCTGCTCAACCCCGGCGAGAACGTGTGGTTTGAGAACCCGGGCGCCATTGGTGCGCGCAACAGCCTGATTGCCTGTGGCGCCAACCTGGTGCCGGTGCCGGTGGACGCCGAAGGCCTGCGAGTGGACGAGGCCCTGCGCCTGAGCCCGCAGTTCCGGCTGGCCTTTGTCACACCCTCGCACCAGCAGCCCATGGGCAGCGTGATGAGCCTGGAACGCCGCTTTGCCCTGTTGCATGCCGCTGAACGCGCCGGCGCCTGGGTGATCGAGGACGACTACGACGGCGAGTTTTTCTTCAGTGGTCGCCCGCCGCCCACGCTCAAGAGCGTGGACACCAATGGCCAGGTCATTTACGTCGGCACCTTCAGCAAGTCGCTGTTTCCCGCGCTGCGCCTGGGCTACCTGCTGGTGCCACCCGCCCTGGTTGACACCTTTCGCACCATCATGAGCAAATTTTTGGCCGGGGTACCGTCGCACACTCAGGCGATGGTGGCCGAGTTCATCGACGAAGGGCATTTTGCCTCGCACGTGCGGCGCATGCGCCTGATCTACCAGGAGCGCCACGACACCCTGCTGGCAGCCTCGCGCCAGCGCTTGACCGGCCTGCTGGACGTGCTGCCCAGCCATGGCGGCCTGCACACCATTGCCTTGTTGCCGGCCTCCGCATCAGAAATGGCGATCTCCCGTGATGTCGACCAGCGCCAGGTCACGGCCTCGCCCATCGGCCGCTTTGCCTTGGCACCGGTGGCGGTCAACGGGCTGGTGCTGGGCTATGGCGGGGTATCGCCCAAGCTGATCACCGCAGGGGTTGAGGTGCTGGCCCAGGTGTTGGAGGCCCGCCAAAGCCCCGCTGCCGCGCGCAAGGCCAAGGCCCTTGAGCCAGCGCGTGGTTTGTAATTCTCTCCAAAGCGGACCTGTGCACCAGTCCAATGTCCGTGGGATGCTTAAGCCCTCATCTCTTATGGCTAGCTTGTGAGCGAATTTGACTTCATTGTGGTTGGCGCTGGCTCGGCGGGCTGCGTTTTGGCCAACCGGCTCACGGCCTGTGGGCGGCACAGCGTGCTGCTGCTCGAGGCCGGGGGCAGCGACCAGCGGTTCTGGCTGAAAGCCCCCATCGGCTACGGCATGTCCTTCTACAACCCCCAGGTCAACTGGATGTATCGCACCGAGCCCGACCCAGCGTTGGCAGGGCGCACCGGCTACTGGCCGCGCGGCAAGGTGCTGGGCGGCTCCAGCAGCATCAACGCCATGGTGTTCATCCGCGGCCAGCAGCGTGACTTTGACGACTGGGCGGCACTGGGCAACAGCGGCTGGGGCTGGGACGACGTGCTGCCCTACTTCAAAAAACTCGAAGACAGCGTACACGGCCCCAGCGACAGCCGGGGTTCCGGTGGCCCCCTTCATGTGAGCGATGTGTCAGACCAGGTGCATCCACTGTGCGAGGTTTACCTGCGCGCCGGGGAACAGCTCGGCTTGGCGCGCAACCCCGACATCAACGGCGCCTCCAACGAGGGCGTGGCCATCAACCAGATCACCACCCGCAAGGGGGTACGTGCCTCGGCCAGCAGCGCCTACCTGCGGCCGGCACGGGGGCGGCCCAATTTGCGCGTCGAAACCGGCGCACAGGCCACCCGCATCACCTTTGACGGGCGGCGCGCCACCGGCATCGAGTACCTGCAGCACGGCCAGCGCCACACCAGCCGCGCCCGCTGCGAGGTCATCTTGGCGGCTGGTGCCATCAACACGCCGCAGCTGCTGCAACTGTCCGGGGTGGGCCCGGCGGCTGATCTTGCGGCGCTGCAGCTGCCGCTGGTGCTGGACAGCCCGGCCGTGGGCCAGCACCTGCAAGACCACCTGTGCATCGACTACGTGTACCGTTCGCGGGTGCCAACACTCAACAACGAATTGGGGCCCTGGCCGGCCAAGCTGTGGGCCGGCTTCAAGTACCTGGCCACCCGGCGTGGCCCGCTGGCGCTCAGCGTCAATCAGGGCGGTGGCTTTTGCCGCTCGCGAGAGGGGCTGGCACACCCGGATATCCAGCTGTATTTTTCGCCACTGAGCTACCTGCGCGCGGTACCCGGCAAGCGCGAGCTCACCGCGCCAGACGCCTTTGCCGGTTTTGCCCTGAGCGCCCAACCCTGCCGGCCCGACAGCCGTGGCCACCTGGCGCTGCGCAGCCCCGACCCACTGCAGGCGCCTCGCATTGTGCCCAACTCACTCGCCACCCAGCACGACCTGGACGCCATGCTTGCGGCGGCCCGCCTGGTACGGCGGCTGGCCGCCACGCCGGCCTTCCAGGCTGTGATCGAGCGGGAAATCACGCCGGGACCAGCTGTGCAATCGGCTGCAGACATCATGGACGACATCGCCCAACGCGCGTCCACCGTGTTCCACCCGGTCAGCACCTGCCGCATGGGAACAGACCCGCGCCAGACGGTGGTAGACGCCCAACTGCAGGTGCACGGCCTGCAAGGCCTGCGCGTGATTGACGCCTCGGTTTTCCCCACCCTCACCTCGGGCAACACCAACGCCCCCACCCTCATGCTGGCCGAAAAAGGCGCCGATCTGGTGCTGGCCGCAACACAGAAACACGCCCCATGACACAAGATAACTTGATGGCCCACTGTAAAACCACCCCCTACTGGTGGGACGACGCCCAGCGGCCCAGCCTGCCCGATGCCGTGCTGCCCGCCACGGTGGATGTGCTGGTGATCGGCGCCGGCTACACCGGGCTGCACGCGGCCCTGCAAACCGCGCGCGGCGGCCGCTCCACCCTGGTGGTGGACGCCGAGGAAGCCGGCTGGGGCTGCAGCACACGCAACGGCGGGCAGATCTCCACCAGCATCAAGCCAGGCTTTGACCAGTTGGCCAAGCGGCACGGGCCAGAGCGGGCTTTTGGCATCCTGCGCGAGGGCCAGCAGTCGCTGGCCTGGATCGCCGAATTTGTGCGCAGCGAGGGCATTGACTGTGACTTTGGCCAGGTTGGGCGTTTTCATGCGGCACACAACGCGGCCCAGTACGAGACCCTGGCCGGCAAGCTGACCAAACAGCCCAAAGGGCTGGAGGTGAAGGCCCATGTGGTGCCGCGCGCTGAACAGCGGCGCGAACTGGGCTCTGACGTGTACTGGGGTGGCGTGGTCTACGAGCAGCATTGCTCGGTGCACCCGGCGCGCTACCACCAGGGCCTGCTGGAGCGGGCGCTGGCCGCCGGGGTGCAGGTGGCGCCGCGCTGCCCGGCCAGCGCCATTGACAAGCAAGGCACGCAGTTCAGGGTGACCACCGCACGCGGCGTGGTGCTGGCGCGCGATGTGGTAATCGCCACCAACGGCTACACCGGCAATCTCACACCCTGGCTGCAGCGCCGGGTGATCCCGATCGGCAGCTACATGATCGCCACCGACCCCCTGCCTGCGGGCATGATGGACCGGCTGATTCCTAAAAACCGCATCGTCAGCGACACCCGCAAGGTGGTGTTCTATTACCGCGCCTCGCCAGATCGCCAGCGCATCCTGTTTGGCGGCCGCGTCTCGCACCAGGAAACCGACCCCCGCGTGAGCGGCCCCAAACTGCACGCCGACATGGCCGGCATCTTTCCCGAGCTGGCTTCGGTGCCCATCAGCCACTCATGGTGCGGTTTTGTGGCCTACACCTTTGATGAACTGATGCACCTGGGCAAGCACGAGGGCATGCACTACGCCATGGGCTACTGCGGTGCCGGCGTGGGCACCTCCAGCTACTTTGGCATGCGCGTCGGGCAGCAGGTGCTGGGCCTCAAAGAAGGCCAAACGGCGCTGGACGGGCTGGCTTTTGAAACCCGGCCCCTGTACAGCGGCAACCCCTGGTTTCTGGCGCCGTCCATCGGCTATTACCGGCTGCGCGACCGGCTCCCCATCTGATTGGCCTCTAGGCCTGTTGTACACAGTGTGACGTCAGCCACCTGGCGGCAAGAAGAAGGCCTGCAGGTCGTTAAGAAAATCGAAACCGCGCACGCTGGGCCGTACCCGACCCAGGTCGCGCTCAATCAGCCCACGGCGCTCAGCTTGCTCCAGCGCCTGCGCAATGGCCGTTACGGGCAGGCCGGTCCGCTCTGTGAACTGCGGCAAGGCAAAACCGTCTTTGAGGCGCAAAGCATTGAGCATGTACTCAAACGCCAACTCAGCGCGGCTGACCTCGGTGTTTTGGGCCAGCCCATTGCCCGCCAACGCCCGGTCCATGTACAGGCGGGGCTCGCGAAACCGCACCTGGCGCACCACCCGGTGCGCAAAGCTGAGCTTGCTGTGGGCGCCAGCACCCAGGCCCAGGTAGTCGCCAAACTGCCAATAATTCAGGTTATGCCAGCAGCGGTGGCCGTCGCGCGCATAGGCTGACACCTCGTAGCGGTACAGACCGGCGGCACCGGTCAGGTCGGTGACCAGGTCCAGCATGTCGCTGGCGCTGTCTTCATCGGGCAGCACCGGCGGGTACTTGGCAAAAACGGTGTTGGGCTCGATCGTCAGGTGATACAGCGAGAGATGCGGTGGCGCCAAAGCCAGCGCAGTCCCCAAATCTGTGGCCAGGTCCGCCAGCGTCTGCCCCGGCAGCGCATACATCAGGTCCAGGTTGAAGGTGTCAAACGCCTGAGCCGCCTCTTCCACCGCCGCCAGCGCCTGGGCCCGGTCATGCACCCGGCCCAGCGCGCTCAGAAAACCATCGTTGAAACTCTGCACCCCGACCGACAGCCGCGTGACGCCAGCCGCACGAAAGGCGCGAAATCGGTCCCGCTCAAAGGTGCCGGGGTTGGCCTCCAGGGTGATCTCACAATCAGCAGCCAGCCGCAGTCTGGCACGGATGCCGCCCAGCAGCCGGTCGATGGCCGCCGGCGAAAACAGGCTGGGCGTGCCGCCGCCGATAAACACGCTGTGCACCGTGCGGCCCCAGATCAGCGGCAGTGCCGCCTCCAGGTCGGCCATCAGCGCATCCAGGTAGCGCTGCTCGGGCATCTCAGCGGTGCGCATTTCATGTGAATTGAAGTCGCAGTACGGGCATTTGCGAATGCACCAGGGCAGGTGCACATAAAGCGACAACGGCGGCAGCGCCGCCAGTTGCAGCGTGCCGGGGCGCAGGTAGTGCTGCACGTCGTGGGTCGGCGCTGGTGCCTCATTCTCGGCAGCTGCAGCTGCGTCTGCCGGTTGGATCGGGATCATGCGGCGCCCGTCATGGCCCAAGCCAGCGCTCACGCATCAGCGCTACCATGGCACGCGCCGCTTGGCCGCGGTGGCTGCGGGCGTTCTTGTCCGCGACCGGCAGTTCGGCAAAGGTCTTGCCCAACTCGGGGATGAACATCACCGGGTCAAAACCGAAGCCGTTGTGCCCACGCGGCTCCCGGCTGATTTCACCCACCACGCGGCCCACCGCGATCAGCGGCTCAGGATCCTCGGGCGATCGCACCGCCACCAGGGTGCTGACCAGGGCGGCGCGGCGGTTGTCAATGTCGCGCATTTGCGCCAGCAGTGCCAAGACGTTGTTGTCGTCGCCCTTGGCATAGCCAAACTGGGTGGCGTAGTGGGCAGTCTGTACCCCGGGCAGGCCACCAAAGGCGTCCACACACAAACCGGCATCATCAGCCAGGGCCGGCAGGCCGCTGTGCTGGGCCGCGTGGCGCGCCTTGGCCAGCGCGTTCTCCACAAAAGTGTGAAACGGCTCGGCGGCCTCCGAAATGCCCAGCGCGCCCTGCGCCACCAGCTCGACACCCAGCGGCGCCAGCATGGCATACAGCTCGGCGAGTTTGCCAGGGTTGTTGGAGGCCAGAACAATTTTCATTAAATAGGGCTCTAGCCCTTGTCGCATATAGGTTTATTGCTATAAATTTAATAGTGATTGCTTTTGCAGGTCGACCAGGCTGCGGCAGCCCTGTTCGGCCAGCACCAGCAGCGCATCCATCTCGCGGCGGCTGAAGGCGGCGCCTTCAGCCGTGCCCTGCACCTCGACAAAATGCCCGGCGCCGGTCATGACCACGTTCATGTCGGTATCGCAGGCCGAATCTTCGGTGTAGGCCAGGTCCAGCAAGGGCACGCCCTGCACGATGCCGACGGAGATTGCTGCCACGTGGTCGCGGATGGGTGACTGCACGATCTTGCCCTTGGCCAGCAAACCGTTAACAGCGTCCTGCGCCGCCACAAAGGCGCCGGTGATGGCGGCGGTGCGGGTGCCGCCGTCGGCCTGCAGCACATCGCAGTCGAGGTGGATGGTGCGTTCGCCCAGCAGCGTCAGATCAAACACGGCGCGCAGCGAGCGCCCTATCAGGCGCTGAATTTCCTGAGTGCGCCCGCTTTGCTTGCCGCGTGCGGCCTCGCGGTCGCTGCGGGTGTGGGTGGCGCGCGGCAGCATGCCGTATTCGGCTGTTACCCAGCCTTCGCCGCTGCCTTTTTTGTGACCAGGCACTTTTTCTTCGACTGAGGCCGTACACAGCACCTTGGTGTCGCCAAACTCGATCAATACCGAGCCCTCGGCGTGAATGGTGTAGCCGCGCGTGATACGCACCGGCCGCAGTTGGTCAGCGGCGCGTGCGTCGCTTCGGGCAAATTCGTTCATGGGCTTGTCCTGATGAGCTTAAAAGAGGGGCGAGCCAGCTTTGCGCGATGGCACTGGGGGTTTGTCGGCTGGCTTGCGCGTATCAGCCACAAAGGTGTCGATCTGAAGCCTGATTTTCTCACTCATGCTCAGGCGGGTGTAGCGGCGCTCACCTTCGCGGCTCAGCACCTTCTGCAATTCAAACACCGACTGGGGCCGCGCCAAGGGGTCTAGGGCCATGCACCAGCTCACCACTTCAATCAGGTTGTCGGAGTAGGTGACGCGCAGCCGCGCCAGCGCGGTGGCGGATCGGTCATCGGCAACCCGTAGCGTCGCCTCATGGGGCGGAAAGCCGTGCATGCAAGAGTAAATGCAGGCGCCCATGGCGTAAAGATCGGTCCAAGGGCCCATGAGACCATCGCGGCGGTACATCTCTGGGGCGGCAAAGCCGGGGGTGTACATCGGGCGGGTGAAGTTGCCTTCTTTGGTCAGCACCTCACGCGCAGCGCCAAAATCAATCAACACCGCGCGGTTGTCATCGGTGATCAAAATATTCGCGGGCTTGATGTCCAGGTGCAGCATGCGGTGCTGATGCACGATGCGCAAACCGCGCAAAATCTCTTCGGTCAGCGACCGAATAGTGGACTCTCGGAACACCTTAGGCTGTTTCAGCTGGCGCGCCGTCAGGATGAAATCCTGCAAGGAGGCGCCATCCAGGTAATTCATTACCATGTAAACGGTGTCGTTCTCAGGGAAAAAATCCATCACCCGCACTACGCTAGGGTGGGCAATCTGGGCCAGCGAGCGGCCTTCTTCAAAAAAGCTCTTGAGGCCTAGGCGGTACAGCGACTGCATCTCTGCAGGCACGCTCGGCACCTGGTCACCCACTTCTCGGGTCACCAGCGACGCCGGCAGGTATTCTTTGATGGCGACCTGCTGGCCCTGGCCATCAAGCGCCAGGTACACCACGCCAAAACCGCCCGCAGCCAGCTTGCGAACCACGCGGTAAGCGCCAACCATAGTGTCGGGCAGCAGCGGGGCGGGGATGACCTTTGCCATAATTTTGAGCGGACTGCCGTCTGATGCGCTTGAACCGGGTTATTCTCGAGCGAGTTTCACGGATCAAAGAGGCCAGATGGCAGTTTACAGCATGACCGGCTACGCCAGCGTCCAGCTCGGCATCACGCCGGATGGCGCAACGCTACAGCCCAAACACAACCCAGCCAGTCAAATCGGTCTAGAAATCCGCGCCGTTAACAGCCGTTTTCTGGACCTGTCGTTCAAACTCCCTGACGAACTGCGCCAATACGAGCCCGCACTGCGTGAGCTGCTAGTGGCCCGCCTTAAGCGCGGCAAGGTCGAGGTGCGCATGGCCCTGGACACCGCTGCCCGGCACCTGCTGCCCGAGCCCAGCGTGCGCCTGCTGCAGCGCCTGAACAACGTGCAGGACAGTGTCAAGGCCTGGCTGCCGCAGGCAGATGTATTGTCTGTGGCCGACGTCATCCGCCTGGCCGCCAGCGAACAGGCGCCGCTGGTCACACTGAGCTTGGCCGATATTCTGCCGCTGGCTGAGCAGGCCCTGGCCGCGTTGCTGGCCTCGCGCCAGCGCGAGGGCGACCGTCTGGCCGTGATGTTGCTCGAACGCATCGGGCAGCTCAGACTGCTGGCCGCACAGGCGGTGCCGCTGGTGCCGCAGTTGGTGGCGCAGCAGCGCCAACGCTTTATGGAACGCTGGACCGAGGCCATGGCCTTGGGCGACAGCGCCGTGCTACCCGAGGCAGCCCAAGACCGGGCTTTGTCCGAGGCCACAGCGTTTGCCATCCGTATCGATTTGGCCGAAGAGATCACCCGACTGAACTCTCACCTTGATGAACTCGACCAGCTGATCCGCAAGGGTGGCGAAATCGGCAAACGGCTGGACTTCCTGATTCAGGAACTGCACCGCGAGGCCAACACCATGGGCTCCAAGTCGGCCGCGCTGGAGCTGACCCATATTTCCGTGGACATGAAGGTGCTGATCGAACAGATGCGCGAGCAGGTGCAGAACATAGAATAGGGCCCGCCCGTCACCAGCTCCCACCAGCTCTCAAAAGCGCGCCTCATGGACTATCCCGGTAACCTGTTTGTCGTCGCGGCCCCCAGCGGGGCCGGCAAATCCAGTCTGGTCAAAGCACTGCTAGAACTTGACTCCCATGTGCGGCCTTCGGTCTCGCACACCACGCGCGCACCGCGCGGCCAAGAGAAACACGGGCGTGAGTACTACTTTGCCTCGGAGCCAGAGTTCGACGCCATGGTTCAGGCCGACGCCTTCGTCGAGTGGGCCCATGTGCACCAGCACCGCTACGGCACCTCCAAAAAAGCCATCGAGGCCCGCATGGCGCAAGGCGCTGACGTGGTGCTGGAGATCGACTACCAGGGTGCGCTGCAAATCAAAAAAATCTACACCAATGCCATCAGCATCTTTATCCTGCCACCCAGTTGGGACGAACTGAGGGCCCGACTCGAGCGGCGTGGCGAGGACTCGCCCGAGGTGATTGACCTGCGCTTGCGCAACGCAGCGGTCGAGGTGGCGCAGGTGCAGCAATTCGACTTCGTTATAATCAATGAGCTGTTTGAGCGTGCGCTGTTCGACCTGAAAGCCATTGTTCATGCCCAACGCCTCAAGTTCGCAGCGCAATTGCGCGCGCGTCTCGAGACATTCAAAGCCTTGCACATCATTTAGTGCATATCCTGGTTAATCGGAGAATTTCATGGCCCGTATCACTGTTGAAGACTGCCTGGAGCAGATCCCCAACCGTTTCCAGTTGGTGCTTGCCGCGACTTACCGCGCCCGCATGCTGAGCCAGGGTCATGCGCCCAAGGTGGAGAGCAAGAACAAGCCTGGCGTCACCGCACTGCGCGAGATCGCGGCTGGCAAAATCGGGATCGAGATGCTCAAAAAAGTGCCGATCTGAGCCACCCCCGCCGAGGCATCAAAGCACCGCTTGCGGTGCTTTTGTTTTTCTGGCTGTTATTTCGTCCACCGCAGGCTATATTCAAGGGGTGAACACCGCCACCCGTCTACCTTCGCGCATCAGACCAGCTTCGGCCCAGCCAGCGCCCATCAGCAGCCCAGCCGCTGCAAATGCCGCGGCGGCGAGTTTTGCCACCCTGACCGAGCGCCTGGACTACCTGGCCCCGATCGATCTAGAGCAGGTGCGGCTGGCCTACCGGTTTGCAGACGAAGCCCACCTGGGACAACTGCGCAACAGCGGCGAGCCCTACATCACCCACCCGATCGCCGTGGCGGCCCAATGCGCCGAATGGAAGCTTGACGCACAGGCTCTGATGGCCGCTTTGCTGCACGACGCACTGGAGGATTGCGGCGTCACCAAAACCGAGCTGATCGAACGCTTTGGCTCACCGGTGGCCGAACTGGTGGATGGTCTGACCAAACTCGACAAACTGCAGTTCAACACCCGTGAAGAAAACCAGGCCGAGTCGTTTCGCAAGATGCTGCTGGCCATGGCCCGCGACGTGCGGGTGATCCTGATCAAGCTGGCCGACCGCAGCCACAACATGCGCACGCTGTCTGACGCGCCGCGCGAAAAATGGGCTCGTATCGCGACTGAAACCTTGGACGTTTACGCGCCAATCGCCCACCGGCTCGGCCTGAACCAGACCTACCGCGAGCTTCAAAACCTGGCCTTTCGGCACCTGCGCCCCTGGCGCTATGAGGTTCTGAACAAGGCCGTGACCAAAGCACGGAGCCGGCGCCGTGACCTGCTGCAAAAAGTCCAGCGTGAAGTAGAAGGCGCTTTTGGCGCAAGCGGTATGAAAGTGCGGCTGACGGGCCGCGAAAAATCCTTGTTTTCCATCTACAGAAAGATGAGTACCAAGAACCTCAGCTTTGCCCAGGTCAACGACATCTACGGCTTTCGTGTGCTGGTACCCAATGTGCTTGACTGTTACACCGCCCTGGGCACACTTCACCAGCTCTACAAACCGCAGCCGGGGCGCTTCAAGGACCATATAGCCATCAGCAAACTCAATGGCTACCAGTCGCTGCACACCACACTGGTCGGCCCTTCGGGCATCAATGTGGAGTTTCAGGTGCGCACCGAAGCGATGCACATGGTGGCTGAGTCCGGAGTAGCTGCGCACTGGCTCTACAAGGCCCACGCGCCCCAAGACGCCAGCCAATCCGAGCGCCTTGGCTCCCAGTGGCTGCAATCGCTGCTGGACATTCAGGACGAGACCCGGGACGCCGCTGAGTTCTGGGACCACGTCAAGGTAGACCTGTTCCCCGACGCCGTCTATGTCTTCACGCCCAAGAGTCAGATCATGGCCTTGCCGCGCGGTGCCACGGTGGTCGACTTTGCCTTCGCCATCCACAGCAACGTGGGCGACCGCACCATCGGGGCCAGAATCAATGGCGAGCAGGTGCCTTTGCGCACCGAGCTCAAGAACGGCGACGTGATTGAAGTGGAGACCGACCCGGCCTCCACGCCCAATCCGGCCTGGCTGAGCTTTGTGCGTACGGCACGTGCCCGTTCCAAAATCCGGCAGCACCTGAAAACACTGGCCCACGTCGAGTCTGAAAGCCTGGGTGAAAAAATGCTGACCCAGGCGCTGCGCGCTGAGGGCATAGAGAAAATTCCAGATGACATTCCAGGTTACCACTCCCTGTGGGAAAAGCTGCTGCGCTTCAGTGGCAACCGCAGTCGTTCCGAGCTCCTGACCGACATCGGCCTGGGTAAGCGCATCGCTGGCATCGTTGCCAAACGCCTGTTCACCCTGCTGCTGGATGCTGGCGAAAAGCCGGACGCCGTGCTGCTCACGCGGGAGCGCTTTGGTGCCGGGGAAACCATCTCGCAAGGCAGCGTGCTGCTCGACGGCAGTGAGAATGCCTCGGTACGTTTCGCCAATTGTTGCCGCCCCATCCCGGGGGACGAGATTGTGGGTTACCTTGGCCGCGGCGAGGGCCTGATCGTGCATGGCGAAGAATGCGGCGTTGCGCGCAAACTCAGACACAAAGACAGCGAGCGCTTTATTCGGGTGGAATGGTCGGACGAACTGGTACGCACCTTTGAGACCGGCCTGCTGGTCACAGTGATCAATGGGAAAGGGGTATTGGCCCGCGTAGCCAGCGCACTGGCAAGTGCCGAGGTTGACATCACTCAAATCGACATGGGTGAAGCAGCCGGCAACGATGCCCCCGACCTGCGCTTTGTCGTCGCCGTGCGTGACCGCAACCACCTTGAAACCGCGCTGCGCAATCTGCGCCGCACACCGTCGGTGTTAAAAGCGCTACGCGCCCGGATCACACCCCAGCTCAGCGCAGAGTCGGCGCGGGATAGCGAACGCTGAGTACTTCGATCTCCACCTTGCCTGCCGGGGTCAACAGCTGCAACACATCGCCCACCTGGGTTTTGAGCAGGGAGCGTGCGATTGGCGAGACCCAGCTCACTTCACCACGGGTGCTGTCGGCCTCATCGATCCCCAAAATCGTCACCGTGCGCTCGGCGCCAGCCTCGTCGGCATAGCCAACGGTGGCACCAAAAAACACCTGCTCGCTGCCATGGTGCAGTGCCGGGTCGGTGATCTCCATGATCTCCATCCGCTTGGTCAGAAAGCGGATGCGCCGGTCAATCTCGCGCAGGCGCTTCTTGCCGTAGATGTAGTCGCCATTCTCAGAGCGGTCGCCGTTGCTGGCCGCCCAATGCACGATGTCAACCACCTTGGGCCGCTCGTTGTCGATCAGGTCAAGCAGTTCAGCCCGAATACGCGCATGCCCCGCCGGGGTGATGTAGTTCTTGCCGCTGGCAGGCAGCGCAGGCAACTGCAGATCGTCATCGTCCGCGTCGTCGGTTTCTTTGGTGAAGGCTTTGTTCATGGCGGTCTTGCGGTGTCAATTGAGAAGGGGCCGCGCACTGAATCCTAAAGCTCAACCGGCCACGGGTGCCGCCAGCCAGAGCCGCCAATAAAAAACCCGCTCTCCAATACGGCAGGCGGGTTTCTAGGGGTGCTTGACACTTTGTGAACAGTGAAATGGTGCGATTATCGGAACCCAACAATGCCTTGAAACCCGCATGGATGCTAGATTTCTGTATTTCCATTGTCGTTTTGTTCCCCGCTTTGTTCCCCGGTTTGGTCTTTGATACCCCCTCCAATACTTTGTTTTTTGGGTTCATAACCGCTATTTTAGTAGGCAAGGGAGGGCAGAAGGGGGGGTCTCTCTGGTCCCGGTTAGCCAGATTTCGGTTGCCCTTTTTCGCGGTCTGAAAACACTCTGTGTCCATATGCACAAGGACGCAGAAGTAAACGAACCCGACCTTACTGAACTAACACTGTTCACGGGCACCGAGCGCAATTACCGACTGAACCGCAAGTGCTTCATCACTGACGGGGCCAAGTACCTCGCGGACTCAGCTGAGGCTTATTGGCTGTCGGATGCGGCTGCCAGTAACCTCTTCGAGTTAGGCACAGAGCACTGGTTTGTTCTGGTGCGCTTGAGTGTCAAACACAATTGCGCTGAGTTGTCACTTGAAGATGGCAATGGCGGTATTCGTGCCCGCCAAGCTTTGCAGATACATCAACTGCCAGCAAAAAATTAAAACTGACATATTTATGAATTGTGTTAATGTGTGCTTATAAAGCTATTTGTTTTGGCCCCCTTCAGCTGCCTAAACCAAGATTGACAGATATGACCCATTTGACTCATCCAAAACCCCTTAACGTCTTGCTTTGCCAATTTTTTGCTGCGAGCTTGCTGGCTTTACTTGCCGCCTGTGGCGGCAGCGGCTCCAACATGAACCTAACCCCAACCAGCTTCGACATCCTTGGTGTAGCTGCCACTGGCGCTCCCATGTCGGGTGCGCAGGTCCTCATGGTCGATGCACTAGGCAACGAAGTCTGTAACACCAGCGCCAATGCAGAGGGACGGTACATCTGCACGTTAAAAGGCGACGCAGTGGTTCCGATGGTCGTCTCTGCGAGCAAAAACCTGGTCACGCACTACGCCCCGATCACCCAATTGAACCAAGGCACAGCTAACATCACCCCGTTGACCACCCTGATTGCTGCGCAGATCTCTCCAACTGGCCAACCGCAGGCACTGGCTGAGCAACTTAAAACGAACAACCAGCTATTCACCATCGCCCAAGTAGAGCAAGCCATCGTCTCATTACGCAATGCCCTCAAACCGCTGTTCACGCAAGCGGGCAGCGACATCAACCCTTTGACCGGCAACTTCAAGGCTGACGGGAGCGGACATGATCAGGTGCTCAACGCACTTGACGTGCAAATCAAACCGACGACCTCACGGTCCAACATCACCATCACCCTTAAAACTGAAATGGTGTCTGGCACTGAGCTGCCCTCGGTGAGCTACGTTGCTGGACAGACACCACCCGCCTTTCCAGCCACTACGGCCTTGGCCAAGTTGCCCGCGCTGGACGAAGATCTTCTTGTTGCTGACTATGTGCAAAGGCTTAACGCCTGCTATTCCTTGCCCAAAAGTTCCCGAATTGCCATTGACGGCGTGACCGTTCAGGCACCGGCTTGTCGTGAGCTGTTTGTGGACAACAACCCTGCCAATTTCAAAAATGACGGCTTGCGCGTGGGCCCCAGTGGCGCTTTCCCAGGCATGTTTGCCGACACGAGCACGGGCGCATTATTCGAAAGCGTCGCTGTCGAATTCCGCTATCCCGGTGACCAAATTCGCCTGCTACTCAGAGTCACCGGGCCCACTGGCAACAAAACTTGGTCCCGTTTGCGGCTTGTACGTGAACGCGAACGTCTGGCTGCTGTTGGCAACCAATACAGTTACCGCTTTTCGGTGAAGCCCTGGGCTGAAAAACGCAGGCTCGTCAACAGACCTGAATTCAACTACCTCTCCACCGGCTTTAGTATCCAGGTGGACAATGTGCAAGACAATAAAGGTACGCCCATCTTCGAGAAAGTCATTGTCAGTTTGGCCGATACCAGAAACGTCATCCCCAGTTTTGAGCTTCGCCCCAAACCATCGCTCAGCTACTTGGCCATCCGGATGGGTCAGACCCAAACCTCGACTAACAACGTGCGCATTGCCGGTCACTTCATCGATTCAGGTACCAGTGGTCAGCCTAGTCGCTTGTCACCCCTTGTCAACGGTTTATTGGGCGGTGAAGCCCTGGTCTGGCAACCATCGCCAAGCACCCAGGCCAATTGGACGGCCGACGAGATTAACCAAATACCGGAACTGACCCGTTGGAAAGCCGAATTTCACCTGCTCGACGGCAGCGTGGTCACCCAAGACTATGAGACCGTCACCGCGCCTCTGAACGTGGCCGAACTGCAGGGCGAGCAATGGGCGCAACTTGACGACAGCACCATGAACACGCTGATCAGCCAGACCCGTAGCACTGGCAGCTATTTGCTGCAGAATCTGCCCGATTACCCTGTCAGTTGGACATTATCTGGCCGCGCACGGGCCCCCACTGAAATCCAGACTCAAGGCTACTGGCGCAATGGCAATACTAACAACCGTTTCAACGACATCAAAGCCGTGACCACCACGAACCGCCAAGCCAGCGTAATGTGCTCCACGCAAAGCAGCTTAGACCTTCACTGCAACGGTAATGTTTACGGCAATAGTTACCTAGATGGCCTGCCGCTTTTTGCCTTTGACCAACGTGAGGTCATATGGGCTAGCCAAAACTTCACTTACCTTCTGCAAGACTACGGCCGCTGACAAATTTCTGACAGTTTATTCGGCAATGATTGCAAGCGGTATGTGGAAGTGAAAAATGCGCCACTAGGCGCATTTTTAGTGAATTTCTTGGTTGTTTGATAGCTGTCACCGAACCTGAACAACTTGTGGAGCATCGCCCAAGAGCGCTTACTCTGCAACAAATCAATGTTCATGAATCGCGGGAAATGGCCAACAAGCGCTGAACTTCAAGCACGGGTGTAGGAGCCGCACCCCGTGCGCGATGAAGACCACTAAACAACCCCAAGTCCGCGTGTGTGCAATTTGCACCTTGTTGTCCGCTAGCCTTCAATCGGTCTTATCAACGAGAGATCTTCCAGCGAATCCAAGTTCAGAAAACCTCTTGACTGAACTGGCATGTGGCAAGCAACAAGATCGTTTGAGTAGGCTTGACTGGCGAGGCCTCGGGCACGCTACGATCGCCGCTGACCAACCCAATTCCGGCCAGAGCGACCCTGAGATGCACCAAACCTGGAAGGGCAAGCAATGGCACTTTGAAAAATCTAACGTTCGATCAGCACTCAAACTACAATGTTCAGCTATTTACAAGACGCTCAGATTAATCAATCACAGTAATTTCACCAGGTGGACCACCACCACAATTAACACTGCAAGGGGGTGTTTGCCCCTGAGTAGCCGTCCGGTTCAACCCAAACAAGTTATTCCCATCTCGTGTCCAAGGCGTATTCTTTGTGGCATCTGCAGAGTTAATGTAAGCAACACCTGGCGCACTGCTGTTGGCCACATCTTTGAATCCTGCAACGATGAGGTTGTAAATGTCCAAATAGGCGCCCGCCAACTTGGCGGATTTTAAGAACTGAAACTCGAAGGCCAACGGGTACCCCGTTTGCAGCCCCACACGCAGAGAAAGATCCTCAGCATCGCCTTGGTAATAGTTAGGGCTTTGACCATCCACTTTGACCCACAATGCATTAGGCCAATTGGTATTCAGCGGCCGCAGGCCCAGCAAACCAATAGACAAGTTTTGCTGGTCATCGTTGACCTTTTTCAACAAGTCTAGACCCGTATGATTGGTGTAGACCTTAAAGCCTGGGTTGTAGACCTCTTCAGTTGCAGTCCAAACACCGTTGATCAAGGTGGCACTCTCAGCACCCGCCGTATCAAGCCCCACAGCCAAGGGAGTTTTACCCAAGTAGTTGGCTTGATCTGCAAAGCTGATTTGAGCCGCTGTCTGTGCACCGCTGGTGATGGGCAAACGATTGAGATTTAAGACGCCCGTTACTTGTGTGTTGTTTAAAAAAACTGCAGCCGATGTGGCTTTTGCCGTCATCAAGGACTTGTAGTCATGTGTGAACACGGTGGGCTGACATTTGGCCAACAGCACGCTGGCACCCCTTGCCCTCCCACCTTCGCTTTGGCGTCGGCAACCGTCTGCCACTGCCACTGCCACTGCCACTGCCACTGAATGTTGCTCGGTTCATCAGCACCGTGACCGGCAATCGGGACGATGTGGTCGATCACGTAGCCCTTGCAGGGGCCTTTGTGTGATCCTGTGGCTGGGCAGGGGTGCTACTGTTTGAAGTCGACCCAGTCGCTCCGCTTGCGCTGGGCCCGTGCTTCGGCGTGGTTGGTCGTCAGCAACACCATCGTGACGGCTGCGAAGACCTGCGCGAACATCCGGCACTCACTTTTTTACTCTGACAAAAATCCAGTTTATGCCGACCCACCGTACCCCCACCCCCCACCTGTGCCAGATGAGACTCCGGCACAGATACGCATACTAATCCGCTCAAGCGAACCCACCCCCATCACATTGCGATTTCTGACCTCGGGGGTGTATATAAATTTTTAGAAAAGGAATGCGAAAACTTGCTGCTGTCGTGGTCACCATACATCCGACGTCGTGGTGAACCGCAATCCGCAAGTCGTCCAGAGGCCACGTAAATGCTGGGGGGCTTGTTCAAGCAATCGTGGCCCATTTCTAACTAGGGCAAGATGCCGAGCGAGTGGCACCCTGGGGAGCGGCGGCATCCGACAAAACTCGCATTTAGCTACCGCCCGTGCGCCAGTCAGTAAGCCGAACCAGCAGACACGGTTAAATTCCTGCCAGAGTCCCGTTACCGTTAACATAGATGTATGAACATTTTTGAAGGGTCACGCAGGATAGCCAAGGTTGCGGCAGCGTTTTGGGCCGGCGCAGTGATGACTATCGCTGTTATCGACGGCTATGACCGTTTTGAACTCTCGCGGTTCATTACGAACCTGATATCTGGCTCCGTGGTAATTTTGGCGTTTACCTTTGCCACTGGCTGGATCGTGCGCGGGTTCATGGGCATCCCGAGGGGCCACGATCAAAAGCCGCAGGGATGACCACTGGTGCGCCTATGGGATTCGCCGACAGCATTTACGGCATCCAAAAAGACGGCCCTGAAGCTTGCCTACCAACCGGCTTGCACTTGCCACCAACATCCATCTGAATGAATGCCAAAACCATGAATCCAAAACTTTCCTTCCTTCTCCTGATCTTTGGTCTAACAGCCTGTCAACCAAAGAGCGAAATTGATAAGTGTGTTGAAGCAGTTGTGAAGATAAATCCTACTGACCCCCGGTCTTCGACAGTTACGCGCGCAAGTGGCTGATTTCATTGGACTCGGAGTTAAAACGTGCCCCTACAAGAGGCTCATCTGCTGGGTTTGACTGGGTGGCTTGACCTTCAGTGCCTTGAATACCTGGCTGTCCTGCGCTGAGATA
>CAMELV010000044.1 GCA_945925985.1 Comamonas sp. lk
TATCTCAGCGCAGGACAGCCAGGTATTCAAGGCACTGAAGGTCAAGCCACCCAGTCAAACCCAGCAGATGAGCCTCTTGTAGGGGCACGTTTTAACTCCGAGTCCAATGAAATCAGCCACTTGCGCGCGTAACTGTCGAAGACCGGGGGGCGGGAATGACGAGGGAATGCGGGAATGACGTGCCCACCCCCCGTCGTCCTCGGCTTAACCGGGGACCCATGCGCCAAATGGCTGACGGGCTTGTAGGAATTTGCCTGACACAGGCGGCCGACAAGACTGACGCCACAAACGGCGGCTTTCCGATTCAAGTTAATCAGGCATGGTTTCACAATCCATTTCAACGAATCAACACCTTGATTCACTTAACCGAACGGAGCCACCATGGACCAGACCCAAATGCTTGCAGAAATCCGGGAAGCCAACCTGACCTATTTGATGCTGGCGCAAGCCTTGATTCGCCAGGACAAGGCCGAGGCGCAGTTCCGCTTGGGCCTGTCAGAAGAAGCGGCCGAGCTGATCCGCGTGCTGTCGCCAGCCCAGATCATGAAGATTGCCAGCGGCAACATGCTGCTGTGCCGCTTCCGGGTGGATGACGACATGGTCTGGCAGCTGTTGACCAACCACACCGTCAGCAAGGTCGACAACGACGGCACCACCAAACTGCACGCCAGCATTTTGATGGCCGGCCGTTACTCTGAAGCCATCTAAGGAACACATCATGGCCACCAAAAGCGTATTGAACGATTCGAACCAGGTGAGCCGCGCAGTGGCTCTGATCCAGCTTGGTGCTCGACTGCAGGTGCTGGAGAGCGAAACCGACCTGTCCTACGAGCGCCTGTTGCGCCTGTACAAAGAGGTGGCCGGTCGCTCGCCCTCCAAAGGCCAGTTGCCCTTCTCCACCGACTGGTTTCTGACTTGGCAGCCCAATATTCACGCCTCGCTGTTCCTGAACATCTATGAGTACCTGAGCAAGGTCAGCGCGCTCGAAGACATCGACGCCATCATGAAGGCCTACAAGCTGTACAGCGAGCAGATCGCGGTGTGCGGGGTGGAGCCCTTGTTGTCGATCACCCGCGCCTGGCGCCTGGTGAAGTTTATTGACAACAACATGCTGGGCACCACCAAATGCAGCAAGTGCGGCGGCCATTTTGTGACCGAGGCCTATGAAAATGCCCGCCATTACGAGTGTGGCCTGTGCACGCCACCGGCCCGCGCGGGCAAGGGCACCGCCAACGGGGGCATCCTGCTGCACTGAAAAGCGTCGCAGCGCAGGCCTGGAAATGGGGCTCCTTCGGGGGCCTTTTTTCATTAATGGGCTGACTTTTGATCCATAAAATAAGGTATCGCGCGTTATAGTGCCAATTTCCCCCATCGACTCCTCGCCATCATGCTTCACCTCGGGTTCCCACGCTCATGATCGTTATTGTTGGTTACGTGGTGTCCATGGGCTGCATCTTTGGCGTGTATGTGTTCCATGGCGGCAACATCAAGGTCATCTTGGAGGCCCTGCCGTTTGAGCTGATTACCATTTTTGGTGGCGCGCTGGGCGCGTTTGCGGTCAACAACCAGCCCAAGGTGCTCAAGGCCACCATCAAGCTGATCCCGCAGGCGCTCAAGGGGTCCAAGTACACCAAGGCGCGCTTCATGGAACTGTTGGCGCTGCTGTATGACATTTTGCAAAAGGCGCGCAAAGAAGGCCTGATGGCGATAGAAAAAGACGTGGAAGAGCCCCACGAGTCGCCGATCTTCAACAAATACCCCAATGTCGGCCATGACCACCATGTGGTGGAATTCATCACCGACTATCTGCGAATGATGGTCTCAGGCAACCTGAACTCGCATGAGATTGAGAACTTGATGGACAGCGAGATCGACACCCACCACGCCGAGGCCCACGCACCGGTGGCCGCCATTGCGCGGTTGGCAGGCGCCCTGCCCGCTTTCGGCATTGTGGCGGCGGTGCTGGGTGTGGTGAACACCATGGGCTCTGTGGGGCAACCGCCCGCCGTGTTGGGCGGCATGATCGCCTCCGCGCTGGTCGGCACTTTTTTGGGTATCTTGCTGGCCTATGGGGTGGTGGAACCGCTGGGCGGACTGCTGGAGCAAAAGTCTGAAGACAGCGCCAAGGAGTTGCAGTGCATCAAATCGACACTGCTGGCCAGCATGCAGGGTTACAACCCTTCCACCGCCATCGAGTTCGGCCGCAAAGTGCTGTTTTCGACCGAACGCCCCACCTTTCTTGAGCTGGAAAACCATGTTCGCAAGAAATAGGGCAAGGGTGGTCTGACGTGGCAACCGAACCGGCCAAGTTACAACCGATCATCGTCAAGAAGATCAAGAAAGGCGGCCACGCGGTGCACGGCGGCGCCTGGAAGATTGCCTACGCCGACTTCGTGACCGCCATGATGGCGTTTTTTCTGCTGATGTGGCTGCTGGGTTCCACCTCTGAAGGCGATAAAAAAGGCCTGTCCGATTACTTTGCCTCGCCACTCAAGGTGGCCATGATGGGGGGTAGCGGTGCCGGCCAGAGCAACAGCGTGATCAGCGGCGGTGGCAAAGACCTGACGCAGCAGACCGGCCAGACGTCGCGCGCCGACAGCAGCAACCCGATCGAGAAAAAAGCGGCTATGGAAGCCATCAAGGCGGAGATTGCCAAGCAGGACGCCAAGAAGCTGGATTCCTTGAGCGAAAAGATCAGTGCCTTGATTGCCAGCAACCCGAAGTTGTCAGAGTTCAGTTCGCAGATCCGGATCGACAGCACGCCCGATGGGCTGCAAATCCAGATCGTCGATGAACAGAAGCGCCCCATGTTTGACAGTGGCAGCGCGGTCGTTAAACCCTATATGCGCGATATCCTGCGTGAAATCGGCGGCGCCCTGATTGGGGTGGACAACAAAATCGGGCTCGACGGGCACACCGACCGCACGCCCTTTGGTGGCGGCGACCGCGGTTACGGCAATTGGGAGTTGTCGGCCGATCGGGCCAATGCGTCGCGGCGCGAGCTGAGCGCGGCTGGTTTGCCCGAGGAGCGCATGGGACGCATCATGGGGCTGGCTTCGAGCAATTTGCTTGAGGAAGAGAACCCGTTTAGCCCGATCAACCGCCGCATCAGCATTCTGGTCATGTCACGCGAGGCCGAGGCCCGTCTTTCTGGCGCCGGGCGCACACCCCTGAACCCGAAAGCCGCTCCGGTCGTTGTTGCGCCTGTGAAGTCATGATTCAAGCGACAATCCACCTCTTTTGGACCGGAGACATGACACTCGGGCTCCTGCACTGCCTCACTGAAAGGGTCCCTCATGGCCGCTGAGCTCCGTTTTTTGGTGGTGGATGATTTCTCCACTATGCGCCGCATTGTCCGCAACCTGCTCAAGGAACGCGGCTTCACCGATTCGGAAGAAGCCGAGGACGGGGTGGTGGCTTTGCAGAAGCTGCAAAACGGCAATTTCAACTTTGTCATCAGCGACATCAATATGCCGCACATGAACGGTTTTGAGTTGCTGTCCGAGATCCAGAAGATTGACAAGCTCAAACGGGTGCCCGTACTGATGGTGACCGCCGAGGCGCGCAAGGAAGACATTGTGTTGGCGGCACAAAAAGGTGCAGCGGGCTTCATCGTCAAGCCCTTCACCAAGGCCACGCTTGAGGACAAAATCAACCTGATTTTGACCAAATACGGCATGAAGTAGGGCGGACCATGCAGCCTGCTGACCCGGCCACTGACGCCATTCAAAACGCCAACCACAGCGCCCCAGCCGGCGTGAACCCGGACATCCATCACAGCATTGGGGCACTCACACGCCAGTTGCACAATGCCTTGCAGGCGCTGGGCTTGACCGACAAGTTCAAGGGCCTGGCCGGCGAACTGCCCGATGCCAAGAGCCGCTTGTCTTACATCTCCCGGCTGACGGGTGAGGCAGCCGAAAAAGTACTCAACCGGGTCGACTTGGCCAAAGCCGACCATGGCCTGATCTTGGCGCAAACCCGGGCCATGAGCCGACGGCTCATGGCCGCGCCGACGGCCATGCCCTCGACGGCTGAGCTGCTGACTTTTTTGACTCATGTTGAGGGCGCCTCCCGACAGGCTGACGAGCACCTGACGGAGATCATGATGGCCCAGGATTTTCACGACCTCACAGGCCAGGTGATTGCCAATGTGGAAGAGCAATTGGTGCAACTGCTGATACAGACGGCGCCAGCCGCTGCGGCCGGCGAGACGCCCGGGCCCTACCAGCCCGCGCTATCGGGACCGGCCATGAACCCGCAAGTCAACCCGAATGTGGTGTCGGGCCAATCTGAAGTAGACGACCTGCTGGCCAGCCTGGGTTTCTGAGTCCGTATTTTTGAGCGGTTCGCTTGGCAAAGTGGCCCCTGAATCGCCCGCTTATCGGGCTTTAGTTGGCGCAGTGCGTCACGACAATGGGGCCAACTTCACAGTTTGGCCACCATGGAATCCAGCAGTCAGGACCGCAATTTACCCGCCTCGGAACGCAAGCTGCAGAAGGCGCGCGATGACGGCCAGGTCACTCGCTCAAAGGATTTGTCCAACCTTGCGGTGTTGGGCGTGGGTTCGGTGGGCGTGTTGTCGCTGTCGCCACTGCTGTTTGGCCAACTCAAGACCCAACTGAGTCAGCAACTGTCGTTTGATGCCCGCGTCATGGCCGATCAGGCCGGCATGCTGCAGCGCCTGAGTGACATGGTCAGCGTCGGGCTACTGGGCTGCTTGGTGTTTGCTTTGATCGTGAGCGCGGCCGCCGTCTTGAGCACCGTGGCCGCCGGGGGCTGGGTGACCAGCCTGAAACCCATCATGCCGGACTTCAGCCGCGTCAACCCGCTTGCCGGCTTTGGTCGCATGTTCACCAAGGACAAGCTGTCCGAGGTGGTGAAGATGTCTTTCATTACCGTGGTGCTGATCGTACTGGGCGCTGTTTACCTGAGCTCCAGCCTGCACTCGATTGCGATGCTGGTGCTGCAGCCCTCCACGGCGGCGCTGGAGCACCTGAGCATTTGGCTGACGCGCGGCATGGGCCTGCTGCTGCTGGTGGTTTTGCTGGTGGCCATGGTCGACGTGCCCTTGCAGATGTTCCTGCACAAATCCAGGCTCAAGATGTCGCACCAGGAGGTGAAGCAGGAGCACAAGGAATCCGACGGCAACCCGCAGCTCAAGGGCAAGCAGCGCCAGCGCCAACGCGAAATCTCGCAGGGCAACAGCATTGCCGCCGTGCCCAAGGCTGACTTCGTGCTGATGAACCCGACCCACTTTGCGGTGGCGATCCGCTACGACGACAAGACCATGCGGGCGCCGCAGGTGGTGTCCAAGGGCGCCGATCTGCTGGCTTTCAAGATTCGCGACATTGCCAAGCACCACGCCATCCCGGTGCTGCAGTCGCCCATGCTGGCGCGGGCCCTATACGCCAATGCCGAGCTGGACAAAGACATTCCGGCCAGCCTGTACACCGCCGTGGCCCAGGTGCTGGCTTACATCTACCGGCTCAAGGCCGCCATGCGCGGCGATGGGCCAATGCCCGGGGAGCCACCGCAACCCTTTGTGCCTGCTGAACTCGATCCCCTGTCCAAAGTCGTGGCGAACACGGTCAAACCATGAACCCACAACTCAAGTCATTGCAACAGTGGTTTGGCCGCTACGCCGCGCTGATCCAGGGCGCTGCCACACCGATGTTGGTCGTGGCGATTTTGGCCATGATGGTGCTGCCGCTGCCGACCTGGCTGCTCGACGTCTTTTTCACGCTGAATATTTCAGTGGCGCTGATGGTGATGATGGTCGCCGCCTACATGCTGCGGCCGCTGGATTTCTCGGCCTTTCCGGCTATTCTGCTGCTCACCACGCTGATGCGACTGTCGCTGAACGTGGCGTCCACCCGGGTCGTCTTGCTGGAGGGCCACACGGGGCCGGGCGCGGCTGGCGCGGTGATCGAGGCCTTTGGCCACTTTTTGATCGGTGGCAATTTTGCGGTTGGCCTGATCGTGTTCTCGATTTTGGTGGTCATCAACTTTGTGGTGGTGACCAAGGGTGCAGAGCGGATTGCCGAGGTGTCCGCCCGCTTTGCACTGGACGCCATGCCCGGCAAGCAAATGGCCGTGGACGCCGACCTGAACGCTGGCCTGATCGACGAAAAAGAAGCCAAGCGCCGGCGCGCTGAAGTGTCTGAAGAAGCCGACTTTTTTGGCTCGATGGACGGCGCCTCCAAATTTGTGCGTGGCGATGCGGTGGCCGGCATTCTGATCCTCTTGATCAATATTTTTGGCGGTTTTGCGATTGGCGTGCTGCAGCACGGCCTGACCGCCAGCCAGGCGGCTGACACCTACATCCTGCTGGCGGTGGGCGACGCCCTGGTGGCACAGATTCCAGGTCTTTTAATCTCTGTGGCAGCGGCCATGGTGGTGTCTCGCGTGGGCAAGGAAGAGGATCTGGGGCGGCAGATCGTGCATCAAATGCTGCTCTCGCCCAAGGTGCTTGGCATTACCGCCACCATCATGGGCATCCTGGGCCTGATTCCTGGCATGCCGCATGTGGTGTTTCTGGGCATCTCGCTGGTGTTGGGCTACGGCGCTTGGGTGATTGCACACCAACCGCCCCCGCCCGACCCCGCCATTGCTGAGGCCAACGCCGCAGCCGCCATATCGCCTGATGGCGAGGCCACCTGGGACGACCTGCAACCCGTCGACCAGCTGGGGCTGGAGCTGGGCTACCGCCTGATCGCCCTGGTGGACAAGAACCGTCAAGGCGACTTGCTGACCCGCATCAAAGGGGTACGCCGCAAGTTTGCCCAAGAGGTGGGCTTTCTGCCGCCCGCCGTGCACGTGCGTGACAACCTGGAACTCAAGCCCAGTGGTTACCGCATCACCCTGCGCGGCGTGATTGTGGGCGAGGGTGAAGCCTTCTCCGGCATGCACCTGGCCATCAACCCCGGCGGCATCACCACGCCGCTGATCGGCACTGCCACCACTGACCCGGCCTTCGGCCTGCCGGCGCACTGGATCGATGATCGACAAAAGGAAGCGGCACAAATGGCCGGTTTTACCGTGGTTGATTCCGAGACTGTGATGGCCACCCATTTGTCACACTTGATGCAAGTTCAGGCGTCGAAATTATTGAGCCGGACCGAGACCCAGCAACTGGTAGAGCATGTGGCCAAGCAGGCCCCAAAACTGATTGAAGAAGTGGTCCCCAAAATGGTGTCAATCTCCATATTCCAGAAAGTGCTGCAGCTGTTGCTCGAAGAAGCGGTGCACATCCGTGACATCCGCACCATCATCGAGTCACTGGCCGAGCACGCCGCCAGCGTGGCAGACCCGGCCGAGCTGGCACGCCGGGTGCGCATTGCACTCTCACCGGCCATCGTGCAACAAATTTACGGTCCGTCGCGGGAGCTTGATGTCATCGCCATCGACCCATCGCTGGAGCGGCTGCTGGTGCAGGCTTTGGGCAATGCCTCCGGCCCTGCGCTGGACCCAGGCGTGGCCGATATCCTGTCGCGCAGCGCCGCTGAGGTGGCCCTCAAGCAGGAAGAGCTTGGCATCCCGGCCTGCCTGCTGGTTCCCGACACGATCCGCAGCGCCATTGCCCGCCTGGTGCGGCGCGTGGCACCCCGACTGCAGGTGCTGGCACACAGCGAAATTCCTGAGTCCCACACTATCCGCATCGGTCCGATTCTCAGAGGCGCAACATCATGAATATCCAACGCTTTACCGCACCCACCTCGCGTGAGGCACTGGCCAAGGCAAGGCTCGCCTTCGGTGACGAAACCCTGATCCTGTCAAACCGCAGCACCGCCTCGGGTGTCGAGGTATTGGCCACGGCCGAGAACACGCTGGCACCGTCGGACCGGTCCGAGTCGTTTGCCACCCGGGTGCGCGACCAGGCGCCGCCCCTGTCTAGGGACGCTGACCTTGGCACCCTGGACCTTCGGGCCCAGGTAGAGGACGATGCCGCTCAACTGGCGATGAGCACGCTGTCATTCCAGGACTATGTGCGCGAACGGATGCTGCGCCGCCGGGCAGAGGCCCTGGCCGCCGAAAAGAATGGCCAGACCCTTGGCAACGGCAACGCCAAACCCAGCACCGATCCCCGTCCGCCCGCGCCAGCGGTGCGCTCCGCTGCAGCCCCGGCCAAAGCTGGCCGAGCGGACGTGCCAGCGGCAATCAAGACCACACCGGCGCGCAAGGCCGAAGCACTTGCAACGATAGCCACCGCACCAGCGTCCAAGCTGTCGGAGGGCCTGGTGGACGAGTTGCACGCCATGAAAACCCTGATTGAGGACCGCTTCAACACGCTGACTTGGCTGGGCCAGGCGCGTCAACACCCGATCCAGTCCAACCTGATGCTCAAGCTGATCCGGGCCGGCTATTCACCGACGCTGGCGCGGACCATTCTGGAGCGCATGCCGGAAGACGTGGGCGCCGCCGAATCGCTGCGCTGGGTCATGGCGGTGCTGGAGCGCAACCTCAAAACCGACGCCCGTTCCCGCCCGCTGATTGAAGAGGGCGGCGTGTACGCCTTGGTTGGCGCAACCGGCGTCGGCAAGACCACCACGGCTGCCAAGCTGGCGGGGCTGTGCGCCCGCGAACATGGCCCGGCCAGTGTCGGCCTGATCACGCTCGACAACTACCGCGTAGGCGCCCATGACCAATTGCGCTCCTTTGGCCGCATGCTGGGGGTGGTCGCGCATTTGGCACATGACCGCGCAGCGCTGCAAGACCTGCTGAACCTGCTGGCCAACAAAAAAATGGTGCTGATCGACACCACCGGCCTGGCGCCAAGCGACCCGCGCAAGCGTGAGATGCTCAGCGTGCTGGATTTGCCGCGGGTGAACCGCCTGCTGGTGCTCAACGCGGGCGGCCACGGCGACACCCTTGACAGCGTGGTGGCCTCCTTCAAATCCAACGGGGTGCAACAGGCCGTGCTGTCCAAGATCGACGAGGCAGCCAAGTTGGGCCCGGCACTGGACGCCGCCATTCGCCACCAGTTGCTGCTGCGCGGCGTGACCATGGGGCAGAAAGTGCCCGAAGACTGGGACTCGGCCGATGCCGCCAAGTTGGTGCGCCTGTCGATGCGCTCGCCCGCCAAGTCCGCGTTTGACCCCAAGGCAGCCGACCTGGGCTTCTTTTATTCGCAACCGCTGCCCGCGCATCCGGGGCACCTCAATGCTTGAATACCTCGCCAACCAGGGCGCCGGCCTGCAGGGTTTTGCCCAGCAGACGACCCCACGGGTGATGGCACTGGCCAGCCACGGCAGCCAGCAGGACGAACTGCCACTGCTGTGGGAACTGTGCTCGACCCTGGTTGGGCTCGGTTATCCGGTGGCCGTGCTTGACGGCACGAGTGCGGAGAGCGAGCAAAACCACGGGCTGGGCGACCTGCTCGAAGACGCCTGCTGGCGCCCTGACGGCATGGACGAACCCACCTCCTGGGTGGTCCTGCCGGCCGGGCTCGGGCTGCAGCGGCTGTGCGACTCGGCTGCCAGCCGGGCCAATCCGCTTGAGCCGCTGAGTCAGCTGTTCCAGGCCTACGGGGTGGTGTTGATTTACGCGCGCGTGAGCCTGATGGTGCCGCTGCTGGACGGGAGCGACATCGAGCCCCTGCTGGCGGTCTCGCCGCAAGCCATGTCGCCGGTGACCGCCTACCAGGCACTCAAGGAAATGGTGCTTAAGGCCCGCCTTAAGCCGACCATTGCCGCCATCATGGACGACAGCGCCGCAACGGGCACGTCTGGGGTCGGCAACTCGGCCGCTAAAAAATTGCAGGACTGCGCCATGACATTTCTGGGTTACCACGCTCACGCCCAGCCTGTGGGCCGGCAAACGGCGTCCGGGCCCGATCAAATGTTTCAATTGGCGCTGCGACTGCTTGAAAACGCCGTAGCACTGCCGCGCAAACACTGGGCAGGGGTGCACTGATGTATACCGCCAAGGGCCAGCTCGACCGGAACGCCATGATCCGGCAGTACCAGCCACTGGTACGGCGGCTGGCGCACCACATGATGGCCAAACTGCCGGCCAATGTGCAGGTGGATGACCTCATCCAGGTTGGCCTGATTGGCTTGTCAGACGCGTTGTCCCGCTATGAGGCGGGCCAGGGCGCGCAGTTTGAAACCTTTGCCACACAGCGCATTCGCGGCGCCATGCTGGACGAACTGCGAGAAAACGACTGGATGTCGCGCGGCTCGCGCAAGAGCCAGAAAGACATTGAGCAAGCCCTGCACCGGCTGGAACACCGCCTGGGTCGCACCCCACTGGAGGGCGAGATTGCCACTGAGATGGGCATGAGCCTGAGCGACTACCAGTCGCTGCTGGGCAAAGTACGCGGCACGCAGCTGGTGTACCTGGAAGACATGGGACGCGGCAGCGACGACGACGACAGCTTTCTTGACCGCCATGTGGCCGACAGCGACGCTGACCCCTTGAATCTGCTGGGCGACCAGCGCCTGCGCGAGGCCCTGGTGGCGGCGATCAAGCTGCTGCCGGAGCGGGAGCAGCTCATCATGAGCATGTACTACGAGCAGGACATGAACCTGAAGGAAATCGCGCTGGTGATGAATGTCACCGAATCACGCATCTGCCAGCTGCACAGCCAGTCCATCGCCCGCTTGCGCGCCAAGATGCGCGCCCACTGATCTCTCAACCTCTAAGCCTCTCCAGCAGATCAAAAAAAGGGCTGCCAGCGGCAGCCCAATCCTGGAGAAAATCGAAGCTCAGGGCGTCAGGGTGTCAGGCCGACAGCCGCCCAAACGCACCGCTTTGACGGCCCGGCCTGCCGTAGGCGCCGGCACCCTGTGCATACCCTGCGTCACGGGTGGCGGGCACCAAGGTATTCAGGGCACGCTCCACCAACACGCTGCGGCGAATCAAACTCTCACGTTGCAAGGCCAGGGCGGCCGCCATTTTGCGGACCCGTGCGCTGACGCGCGGGTCGCGTTGCTGGGCCGGGCTGAGCCGCTGCACCGCGTCTGACAGGGTCAGTGTGGCCTGGCGCAGGCTCGCAGAAGCGATGCCCAAGGACTGCGGCTCGCCCGACACGATGGCCGCGGCCACCTCGGCGACGTGGCGCTCAGCGTCAGTCAAAGATTTTTCGATCAAGGTGGACATGGTGCTCGCTCAACAGGAGCACTAGGCTCAGACCCGGCTGCGTTTGAGCAATTCCTGGGCGTTGGACAACAGTTTGTTGGCAATGGCGTCGGCGTTGACCGTGTAGGTGCCCTGTTGGATCGCCGCACGCACCGCATTGACCTTGTCCATGTCCACATCCGCGGTATCGACGCGGCCGGCAGCGGCCAGCGACCGGGCCGCGGTGGACACCGTGACCGCTATACCGGCCGCCTGCGTGCTTTTAGCCGCCGTGGCGTTGGCGGTCGCTGCTGCGCCCCGCTCTGGCTTGGCCGCAGGCGTTTGAGCCCCGGTATTGACCAGAATGGCGTTATCGAGCGGTTGACCAATTTTCATCATGTTCTCCCGAAATGCCTTTGAAGTGGCTTCGTAAAGTCTTTATCGGCCGATTCAGCATCGGCTTTAGGACAATTTTGCATATTTTTGACCCTTACAGGTCCATGCTGACGGTACGGCGGTCGGTCACCAGGCCCGACATAATGCGTCCATTCTCCATTCGGACCCGGGCTTGCTGGCCAATCACCCCCGCAGACAGCGCCAGGCCATCGGTCATGACCTGGAAACCCCGGCCCTGCGCCACGACGCGAATCTGGGCACCGGCTAAAAACACCTGAGCCGGCCGGAGGGCTGCCAGGCGCAACACCTGGCCAGTGCTCAAGGCTCGCACCGCCACCTGACCGACCCATTGCTCCGGCGTGGCCACCACGGGGCTGAGCTCTAGCGCCCAGTCGACCTCGGCCTGCATCGCATCACTCTCGGTCAGAACGGTGCCAGAGGCCAGATCGCCCCGCACCACCCAGGCGGGCCCAAAGGCCTTGACGGTCAGTGGCAAAAAAACACGCCAGCGCGAGGGGCCCTCGACACAGAGCAGCCCAAGGCGGGTCTTTCCCCACAATCGCGCGCCAGGTGGCAAGAAGGGTTCGACTTTCGCGCAGGGTGCCAGACGCAGTCGGCTGTCAAGCTCCCCCAGTTCGATTTCAGTTCGCAGCGGGCTCGTACCCGGTGGCAGCGCCGCGGCCACCGCAGCATCCAGCCAGCGCTGGGTGGGCGCCAGCCAGTCAGGGCGGGACGGGTTCAGTGCTTGCGCGCACAGGCTGACCGAAGCCAAGCCGGCCAGGGCCAGCACCGCGAAAGACCTGCGGTACGGAATGATCAGCGTTGACAACATGGTGGTGAACCTTGGACGGGATGCGGGGTTTGACTATAAAAGTTCCACGGATCAAACAAAGACCGGAGTTGACCGGGCTTTCCCCCTCTATTCGAGGCCTCTGAAATTCAAGTTTTCCCCACAATTGCGCCACGTCGTCAAACCGGGCCGTGGGCACCGGGTCCCGATCCACCACCGCTGAGAGGCACTATGTTCGCAACCATGACCAACGGCTTGGACTTCCATTCGAAGGCCTTGGTCGTGCGCGCCGACCGGCAACGCGTCATCGCCAGCAACATTGCCAACGCCGACACACCCGGCTACGTGGCCCGCGACCTCAATTTCCGCGACGCCATGGCCGCCGCCAGCGGCAGCAGCGCCCAACTGGCCGGGCCCCGCATTCAGGCCACTGCGGCCCGACCCGGGCACATTGCACTGGCGGGCAGCACCATGGGCAGCCTGGGCGGAACAGACGGCATGGCCTACACCCTACAAACCCAGCCCAGCATGGACGGCAACAGCGTTGACCTGGACCGTGAACGCGCCAACTTTGCCGACAACTCGGTCCGTTATGAAGCCACCCTCAGGTTCATTAACGGCTATTCCAAGACGATCTTGAGCGCAATCCAAGGCCAGTAAGCCGACACCACCCAAGGAGACCCGCCATGTCCATGTTTTCCATCTTCAATGTGTCAGGCAGCGCCATCAGCGCTCAGTCGCAACGCCTCAACGTGGTGGCCAGCAACCTGGCCAACGCCGACGCCGTGGCCGGGCCCGATGGCCAGGGCTACAAAGGACGCCAGGTCGTCTTCGAAACCGTGGCGATGGGCTCAGACGCCTCATCGGGTGTGCGCGTCAACGCCATTAAGGAAAGTAATGAGCCCCTGCGCAAGGTGCACAACCCCAACCACCCGTCGGCTGACGCCGAGGGCTATGTCACCCACTCCAACGTGAACCCGGTGGAGGAAATGGTGAACATGATCTCGGCCTCACGCTCGTACCAGAACAACGTCGAGGTGATGAACACCGCCAAGACGCTGCTGCTCAAAACCCTGCAAATGGGTCAATAACCCAAAGGAAACCAGCCATGGCGATCAACTCCACCTCCCCCGTCAGCAGCCCGGTGCTGCAGAACCTGCAGGCCAACACCACCTCGGGTGAAAAGACCGATGCCGCGTCGCAGCAGGACCGCTTCATGAAGCTGCTGGTAGCCCAGTTGAACAACCAGGACCCCATGAACCCCATGGACAACGCTCAACTGACCAGTCAGACGGCGCAGATCAGCACGGTGTCAGGCATCGAACAGCTCAACAACAGTGTGCTGGCCATGGCCAAGCAGTTTTCTTCGATGCAAATGATGCAAAGCGCACCCATGATCGGGCACGACGTACTGACCATCGGCAACACCTTGTCTGTGAGTGACGGCCGCGCCAATGGCGGCGTCGAACTGGCCAGTGCCGCTGACAAGGTGAGCGTGCAGATTCTCTCGCCGGGCGGCCAGCTACTCGACACGCTCGACCTGGGTGGTATGGCGGCCGGGCGTCAGCAGTTCTCCTGGGATGCCAGCAAATACACCGGCGGTGGCAACTTGAGCTTTAAGGTGACTGCCAGCAACGCCGGCCAAGCCGTCCCCACCACCGCGCTGGCGCGGGACACCATCAGCTCGGTTGGCACCGACGGCAGTGCCATGAGCCTCGCACTCAAGAGTGGCGCAACCGTTCGCTACGAGCAGATCAAAGCGGTGCTGTGACGCGCCGAATCAATTTTCTTTACTAGACACTAACAGGAGCAAGACATGGGCTTTCAAACTGGCCTCGCCGGCCTCAACGCTGCGACCAAGAATCTGGACATCATCGGCAACAACATTGCCAACGCCAACACCGTGGGGGCCAAGGCATCGCGAGCCGAGTTTGCAGCCCTGGTGTCGTCGGCAGGCACGGGTGGGACCGATGAGGGGCAGGGCATTGGTGTGGCCGTGGCCGCTGTTTCGCAGCAATTCACCCAGGGCAGCATCAACATCACCGGCAACAGCCTGGATGTGGCCATCAACGGCGGCGGCTTCTTCCAGATCACGACCACTGAGGGCAAGGCTGCCTACACGCGCGACGGCCAGTTCAAGCTGGACCGCGAGGGCAACCTAGTGACCAACCTGCAAGCCAATGTGATGGGCTATACCCTGGACTCACTGGGCCAACCCACCAGCGTCACGCCTGGCAAACTGGTGGTGCCGACCGGCGCGCCGATTGCCGCCAGCCCCACCAAGACCATAGCCGCAGAAGTCAATCTGGACGCGCGGGCGACGGTAGCCTCTAATTCGGCCACACCCACGCCTTTTACCAAATACGGTACTGCGGTGACTGCCTTTGACTCGCAAGGGCTCGAAGTACCGGTCAACGTCTATTTTGTGAAAGTCGGGCCGGACCCAGCAGCCATTCCGGCCGTCGCCAAAGACGCTTGGGATGTGTTTGATGCCGCTAGCCAGACTGCTGGCGAAACGGCCTTGACGGACAACTCGACCATCAAGGCCACCAATGCCACCAAAAAGGCACTTGACATCAAGAACACAGCGCTGAATGCCGCTGTTCCGCCACCCGCCACTGCCCTGCCCACCTACGCCAACGGCGGTATCGCCGCAGACGAGCCGCTGAAGGCCTCCGGCTCGCTGTTTCGCATGGAGTTTGGGTCAGACGGCACCTTGTTGCGCATGATCACCCCCGCCCTGGTCACCGGCACGGGCGCGGCTGCGGTCACCACGCCGGAGGTTGTGTTGCCCTTGGATACCCAAGCCGTCATCCTGACATCAGGCAACACCGCCATCGGCAATTTTTCTGCCGTGCTGGATTTAACCAAGACCACGCAATACGGCTCGTCATTCCAGGTGACCAAGCTGACCCAGGACGGCTACACCGCCGGCGACCTGACCGGTGTCTCGATCGACCAGACTGGCGTGCTGGAGACCCGCTACTCCAACGGCCAGACCAAGCGCCTGGCGCAGGTCACCTTGGCAGATTTCCGCAACCCACAGGGTTTGACCCCCATCTCGGGCGGCGCCTGGGTCGAGACCTTTGCCTCCGGCCAGCCGATCCAGGGCCTGCCGACACAGGGCAAATTTGGCGAGCTGCGCTCCGGCGCGGTGGAAGACTCGAATGTGGACCTGACGGCCGAGCTGGTGGCGATGATGACCGCGCAACGCAGCTACCAGGCCAATGTGCAGACCATCAAGACCCAGGACCAGGCCGTGCAAGCGCTGGTGAACCTGCGCTGAGCGAGGATAGCCCGCCATGGACCGCATGATCTACACCGCCATGACCGGCGCCAATGCCGCGGCGGCGCGGCAGGCGGTGCTGTCCAACAACCTGGCCAACGCCTCGACCAACGGGTTTCGGGCCGAGCTGTCGACCTTTCGCGCCGTGCCGGTGCGCGGCGATGGCGCCAGCACCCGGGTCATGGCGCTGGAGGCCACATCGGGCGAGCTCGACACCCCGGGTGCGGCGCAAAGAACCGGCCGTAGCCTGGACGCCATGGCTGTGGGCAAGGCCTGGTTTGGCGTGCAAGCGCTGGACGGCACCGAGTCCTACACCCGCAGTGGCTCGTTTGATGTTTCTCCCGACGGCACCCTGCTGACCAGCACCGGCCTGACGGTGCTGTCCGACGGTGGGGCCCCCATCACCGCGCCGGCCAATGCCGAGGTGACCATTGGCTTTGATGGCACGCTGAGCGCCAAGGTGGGCAATCAGGCCCCCAGCGCCATTGGCCGTCTGAAATTAGTGACCCCTACCGCCGAAGACCCGCTGCGTCGCGGCACCGACGGCCTGTTTCGCGCCGCCTCAGGCGATGCGCTGCCCAATGACCCCAACGCCCGGGTGCAGAGCGGCGCTCTGGAGGGCTCTAACGTGAACCCGATTGAAACCATGGTCGGCATGATTCAGGCCGCCCGGCAGTTTGAGTCGCAGATGCGGCTGCTGCAAACCGCCGAAGCCAACGACCGCTCCGCCGGCAAGCTGCTGGGCCAGCAGGGATGAACCCGCAACCGATTGACGACACAAGGACACCCACATGATCAACTCGCTTTGGATCTCCAAGACCGGCATGGAAGCCCAGCAAATGCAGCTGGACGTCATCTCGAACAACCTGGCCAACGTCTCTACCAACGGCTTCAAGCGCGCCAGCGCCGTGTTCGAAGACCTGATGTACCAAAACCTGCGCCAGGTTGGCGCCAACAGCTCAGAACAGTCCCAGTTGCCCACCGGCCTGCAGCTTGGCCTGGGCGTGCGTACCGTGGCCACCAGCCGCTCGTTTGCCCAGGGCAATCTGCAGCAGTCGGGCAACAAGCTCGATGTCGCGATCCAAGGCAATGGCTTTTTTCAGGTGACCATGCCAGACGGCACCACCAATTACACCCGTGACGGTGCCCTACAGGTGGATTCACAGGGCCGACTGGTGACAGCCACCGGGCTACCGCTGGCCAATGGCGTCACGGTTCCAGTCAACGCCACCAGCGTGGCCATTGCCGCCGACGGCACGGTCACCGTGCAAATCCCGGGCACCACGGCACCACAGACCGCTGGCACCATCGCGCTGGCCAACTTTCTCAACCCGGCAGGCCTGGAGCCCAAGGGCCAGAACCTGTACGCCGAAAGCCCGGCCTCGGGCCAACCTGGCAGCGGCACGCCGGGGGCCAATGGCTTGGGCTCACTGATGCAGGGCTTTGTGGAAACCTCGAACGTCAATGTGGTTCAGGAGCTGGTCACCATGATCCAGACCCAGCGCGCCTATGAAATGAACTCCAAGGCGATCCAGACCTCAGACCAGATGCTGCAAAAACTGGGGCAACTGTGATGCGTCGCCTGACTCTGACCCTTGGACTGACCGCCGGCCTGGGCCTGCTGCTGGCCGGCTGCGACACCATCCCCAAGCCGGTGAAAGTGGACTTTGCCGAAGCCCGGCCCGCGCCGCTGCCCATGGTGGCTGCGCCTCGACCTGCCAATGGCAGCCTGTTCCAGAGCGTCGGTTACCGGCCCGCCTTCGAGGACCCGCGCGCCCGCACCATTGGCGACACCATCACCATTCAGATCGTGGAAAACGTGACCGCCAGCCAGGTCTCCAAATCAACCTCCAACCGAACCACCAGCATGGACGCCGGCGTCTCTGCGGCACCGCTGGTCTCGGCCATGGACATTGCCAACCTGAAAGTAGGGGCGGCCTCCACCAATGATTTTTCGGGCAAGGGCGGCACCGAGAGCGCCAACACCTTTGCCGGCACCATCACCGCGACAGTGGTCGAAGTGCTGGCCAACGGCCACATGATCGTCACGGGTGAAAAGCAGGTCGGCGTGAACCAGAATGTCGACGTGCTGCGGTTTTCAGGGACGGTGGACCCTAAAACAGTTCAGCCGGGCAATGTGGTCAGCTCCAACAAGGTGGCCAATGCGCGCATGGAATCGCGTGGCCGTGGCGCTCAGGCCGAAGCGCAGACAGTTGGCCTGTTATCACGGTTCTTTTTCAGCTTTTTACCGTTCTAAAGCTTAGGAGAATAGTGCCGAGGGGTCACTATTCATGCAAGCTTTATTTCAGACACTTTTCCCACAGCGCGTCCGCCGCTTCAAGCCAGCTGTAAGCTGGCTGCTGCTGGCCAGTCTGCTTTGCAGCGGGCTGGCACAGGCCGGACGGATCAAGGAAGTGGCCGCCGTTGAAGGCGTGCGCAGCAACCAGCTGACCGGCTTTGGCCTGGTGGTGGGGCTGGATGGCACCGGCGACCAGACCACCCAAATGCCCTACACCGCGCAGGGCCTCACCAATTACCTGCAGCAACTCGGCATTACTCTGCCGGCCGCCGCGGTGGGGCAATTGCAGCTCAAGAATGTGGCTGCCGTGTTGGTCACCGCACAATTGCCCGCCTTTGCCCGGCCAGGCCAGGCGCTCGACGTGAACGTCTCCTCCATGGGTAACTCCAAATCGCTCAAGGGCGGTATGCTGATCACTACGCCGCTCAAGGGTGCCGATGGCGAGATCTATGCCCTGGCGCAGGGCAATCTGGTGGTGGCTGGCGCTGGCGCCTCGGCCGGCGGCAGCAAGGTCCAGGTCAACCACCTGAGCGCCGGACGCATCCCCGGCGGTGCCCAGGTGGAGCGCACCGTGCCGACCCCATTGCTGGAGGGTATCAGCATCACCCTGGGGCTGGAAGCCTCTGATTTTCAGACCGCACGCAAGGTGGCTCAGGCCATCAACCGTCGCTTTGGCGAAGGCGCCGCACGCGCCCTTGATGGCCGCACGGTGCGGGTCAATGCCCCGATGGACTCAGACGCCCGGGTGTCTTTTATCGCCGAGATGGAAGAGCTGCCATTGGAAGACTCGGTGCGTGCCGCCAAGGTGGTGATCAACTCGCGCACTGGCTCGATTGTTTTGAACCAGGCCGTGACCTTGGGCGCTTGCGCCATCGCCCATGGCAACCTGTCGATCAGCATCAGCACCACGCCCGTCATCAGCCAGCCCAACGCCCTGTCCACCGGCGGCCAAACGGTGGTCGCCGAGAAGAGCAATATTCAGATCAGGCAGGAGCCCGGCATCCTGATCCAGGTGCCGGCCGCGCCACTGCTCTCAGACGTGGTGCGGGCACTCAATGCCCTGGGCGCTACGCCGCAGGACCTGCTGGCCATTCTTCAAGCGATCAAGGCCGCTGGCGCCTTGAACGCAGAACTTGAGGTGATCTAACATGAACCTGGCCCGTCTTCCAAGCGCTTCCGATGCTCTGGCGGCAGACGCCCGCAGCCTGAGTGCGCTCAAGGCCCAGGCCGGGCAAAACACGCCGGAATCGATTCAGCAGGCCGCCAAGCAGTTTGAATCGCTGTTCATGCGGGAACTGATCAAAAGCATGCGTGAAGCCACCATGAAGTCTGGCCTGATGGACAGCCCCGGCGGCGATCTGGGCGCCGATTTGCTGGACCAACAGTTTGCCGTGCAAATGTCGGGCCAGCCTGGCGGCCTGTCCGAACTGATCGCCAAACAACTTTCACGCCAGATGGGCAACCCGGAAGAGGCGGTCAGCCCCAAAGTTTCGGCTTCGCCCAATGTGTCGACGACGCCCCAGGTGTCGGCAACGCCGCCTGCCGCCAAGGCCAAGATCGCGGCGGTTGCAACCGCTGCTTACGGCGCACACGGTGTAACCCCTGCTAGCGCGTCCAGCAATTTTGTCAAGCGCCACAGCGATGCGGCCGATCGGGTGGCCAAAGCCACTGGCCTACCCGCAGGTTTCATGCTGGGCCAGGCCGGGCACGAGACCGGTTGGGGCAAGCATGAGATCAAACACAAAGACGGTGCACCGTCCTTCAACCTGTTTGGGATCAAGGCAGGACCTGGCTGGAACGGCAAGGTGGCCGAGGTCACAACCACCGAGTACGTCAATGGCGTGGCCAAGAAGACGGTTGCCAAGTTCCGTGCCTATGACTCCTACGACGCCTCATTTCGCGACTATGCGCGGCTGATCACCGAGACGCCCCGCTACGCCCAGGCCAAGAAGCAAACCAGCTCGCCGCTGGCCTTTGCCTCCGGCTTGCAGCGCGCCGGTTACGCGACCGACCCGGAATACGCGAACAAGCTGAGCCGCGCCATCAACACCACGCTGCGGCTGCAACGGGCCCACGCCTGAGACGCTGAATCATGAGCGGCATTTTCAACATCGGGGTTCGATCGCTGCAGGCGAACCAGGCGGCTTTGCAGACCACCGGCAACAACATTGCCAACGTCAACACGCCGGGCTACTCACGCCAGTCGGTGGTGGTGCAAACCGTGCAAGGACAGTACACCGGCGGCGGCTATATCGGCGCTGGTGTCGACATCTCCACGGTGCAGCGACAGCACAGCGAATTTCTGACGCGGCAGTCGGCCCTGTCGAGCTCGGTGGCCGCCAGCGATACCGAACGCCTGGCGCAGCTCAAGCAGTTGGAGGATGTGTTCCAGGGCGGTGAAGCCGGTCTTGGGTCAGCCATCAGCGACATGATGAATGCCTTCTCGGACGTGGCCAACGCGCCCACCGACTTGAGCGCGCGGGCCGTCGTGTTGACCCGGGTGGACGAGGCCACGGCGCGAATTCGGACCGCTGAGAGCCGCATGACCGACCTCCGACGCGGGGTCGGCAGTGAGCTGACATCAGCGGTAGCCTCGGTCAATTCGCTGGCCGCACGCATTGCCAAAGTCAACCAGGAAATTGCGCGGACCAACGGTTCTGGACAGGCGCCCAATGACCTGCTGGACCAGCGTGACCAACTGATCAAGGACCTGAACGGCTATGTACAGACCAGCAGTGTGGCGGCCGACGACGGTTCGGTCAGCATCTTTTTGGCCAGCAGCCAGCCCCTGGTGCTGGGCACCAACGTCAGGCCTGTGGCACTGGGCACAGACACTTTTGGCGACCCGTCCAAAGCCAAGCTGACCCTGACCCAGGGCAGCACCACCTCCTTGCTCGAAGAGGCGACGCTGGGTGGCGGCAAATTGGCCGGTTTGCTGAGATTTCAAAACAGTGACCTTCAGGATGCGGGCCAACTGCTCGGCCGCTTGGCCTTGGCCATCGGCACCGCCATCAATGACCAACACCAGCTCGGACTAGACCTGAAAGGCACCGCCGGCGGCGAACTGATCCGTATGGGCCCTATTCCTGATGGCCGCCCTGCCAGCAATAACACCGGCGATGCCACTTTGGCGATCACGGTACAAACCATTCCCAGCTCTGGCGCCAGTTCACTGCAGGCCTCCGACTACCAAATCGACTTCACAAGCCACAGCGCCGGCAGCGTGACCCGCTTGTCCGATGGGCTGGTGACCGAGTTCTCGACCACGCCGATCAAGATCGACGGGCTGGAGCTGACCATCACCGGAACCGCCGCTCAGGGCGACAGCTTTTTGCTGAAACCCTTCAGTGCCGTGGCGGCCACCATTGCCACCGCCTTTGCCTCGGCCGGCGCGCTGGCCGTCAGCAGCCCGGTGGCGGCACGGGCCGGCAGCAGCAACCTGGGCACACTGGTGCTGGGTAGCCTGGTGACGCGCTCGGTACCCGCCCCAGCCGCCGTGACGCTCACCTTTACCGCCCCCGGCACCTACACCCGGTCCGACGATCCGGCACTGGCACTGGTTCCAGCCGGTACGCCGGTGAGCTACAGCTACACGGCGGGCCAGGCCATCGAGTACAAGCCAGCCACATCGACCACCAGCGCCAGTGGGTGGTCACTGACACTCAAAGGCGCCGCTGTGGCCGGCGACACCTTTGTGGTGGGCAGCAACGCCACGGTCCAACCCAATGCCGACCCGAGGCTCAACGCCGGCAACGCCTTGAGCCTGATGGCCCTGCGTGATGCAGCGCTGTTTGACGGCTCGGCTCTGACCGACGGCTATGCCGGCTTGATGGCCCAGGTGGGCGTGATGGTGCAAGGCGCCTCTTACGCCGCTGACGTGTCGCAGTCGATTGCCAAAAACATTGAGCAGGACCGCTCCAGCGTGGCCGGTGTGAACCTCGACGAGGAAGCCGCCAAATTGCTCCAGTACCAACAGGCCTACCAGGCCTCAGCCAAGATGCTGCAGATTGCGCAGGGCGTGTTCGACGCACTGCTGCAAAGTCTGGGCCGCTAAGCTGGCCGCCCCCCGAGGATTCCACCATGCGACTGAGTTCCGCCAACGCTTATGACAATGCCCTGCAGAACATCTACGCCCGCCAAAGCGAACTGGCCGGCCAGCAAGAGAAGCTGACCTCGGGCAAAAACGTCAACCGGGTCAGCGACGACCCCACCGGTGCGGCCCAGGCCGAGCGCGCCCTGACCCGTCTGGCGCGCATCGCCAGCGACAACCGCGCGCTCGAGGTCCAGCGCAGCGCCATCACCTTGGCAGAGTCAACGCTGGGTGACGCCACCAGTGTGGTGCAACGCCTGCGTGAGCTGACGCTCAGTGCCGGCAATGGCGCCTACAGCACCTCGGACCGCAGCAGCATCGCCAAGGAAATGACCGGTTTGCGCGAGCAGCTGTTTGCCATAGCCAACAGCCGGGACAGCAATGGCACGCCCTTGTTTGGCGGATTGGGCAGTGCCAGTGCGCCGTTTTCTGACACTGCCAGCGGCGTCAGCTTCAATGGCGTAGCCGGGCAACAGGCCGGCACGGATGTCGGTCTCCCCACCGCGATGGACGGCCAGGCCGTCTGGATGAATGTGCGTTCCGGCAACGGCAGCTTCAACCTGGCCACTGGCAGCAGCAATACCGGCAACCTGTGGACCAACATCGGCCAGGTGCTGAACCCCACGGCACTCACCGGCCATGACTACAGCGTGACCTTCACCGTTGCGCCAGGCGTGGGCGGCGCCACCACCTACAGCGTGCAAGACAACACCACCGCCAACCCGGCCTTGCCAAGCAACCAGGCCTATGTGCCAGGCCAGGCCATCACCTTTGACGGCTTGTCGCTGGTGGCCAATGGCACACCAGCCAATGGCGACGCCGTGCTGGTCAGCCCGAGCAGCACCACCAATATGTTCAAGGTCATCGACGATGCGATTGCCGCCATCGGCAACAGCACCGCCACCAGCAGCCAGCGCGCGCAGGCCACCGGGCTGGCGCTGACCCAGATCGATACCGGCATGAACCAACTGCAAGCGGCGCGCAGCCAGGCGGGTCAGTGGCTGAACCGTGCCGACACCATCCAGTCCGCCCAGGAGGGCCGAACTGTCCAGCTCCAAGCCGACCGGTCACGCGTGGAAGACCTTGACATGGTCAAAGGTATTTCCGACTTCACGCGGATTCAAACCGGTTACCAGGCCGCGCTGCAGTCCTACGCCCAGGTGCAAAAGCTGTCACTGTTCAACTTCATCAGCTAAAAGAATGAGCATCTCCCTGTTGGATCAGGTATCGCTGGGCTACCAGCTGTACTGGAACGCCCAGCGCGAGCCGGCGGCGGTCGGCTTGGCCATTGGCACCCACGGCGCGCCGCTGACCGACGGGCCGGCGCTGCTGGCCACGCTTCAGGCCCTATGGCCCCGCCAAGCCCTGCCCCTGCTGCTGGCGGTCAGCTCCGGCGCGCTCTTGAGGAGCTTGCTGGACCACGCCCAGCCCGGCAGCCCGGGCCTGATTCTGGAGGAGAGCCAATTGCGCGATGCGTCCATGGCGCGTCGGGTTCACCATGCACACCAGCGTGGTCTGGCCCTGCTGTGGCGGGGTGCAGCGGGTGCCCGGCCAAGTACTGCGCTGGCGCCCTGTTTCAGCGGTCTGCTGTTGACCCTGACAGCCCAGGAAGCCCTGACCGGCCTACAGGCCTCACGACTCAAGCCCAAAGCGTTTGAGCAAGCCTGGTCGGCACCCACACACAGCACCCTGCCCAGCGGGCACCTGTACGCCGATGTCGCCAGCCGCCGCTTGGTGGACCTGTGCCTGGATGAACTCAATGCCTGGGGCGTGGCCGGCTGGCCTGTGGACGAGGTGCTGGACGGCTATGGCAAACGGCTGATCCAGCCAGCGCAAAGCGTGATCACGCGACTGCTGGAGGCCGTGGATGCAGACGACAGCAGCTCAGACATTGACCAACTGCTGCGCCGCGAGCCGATCCTGGCTTATCGGCTGCTGCGTTTTGCCAACTCGGCTGGCCTGGGCTTGCGCATGCCGGTCGATGCTTTGTCGCGGGCGGTCGAAGCCCTGGGCTATGGCCAATTACGTGCCTGGTTGCGCGAACAACGGTCGCGCGCCAGCAGCGACCCCGATTTGCTGCCGATCAGCACCGCCATGACGCTGCGGGCCCGGCTGATGGTTCAGTTGCAACCCGATGGCGCCGGCCAGTGCCCCGAAGAGGACGTCTACCTGTGCGGCCTGCTGTCACAAATGGACCTGCTGCTGGGCGAGCCCCTGCCCGCGGTGCTGGCCCGACTGCCCCTGCCGGCCTCGGTAAAAGCCGCGCTGCTGCAGCAAACTGGCCCCATCCGGGCAGCGCTGGAAATAGCCACAGCGCTGGAGTCTGACCACACCGACCGCACCCGCTTGCTGTGCGAACTGCACCAGGTGGAGGCACAAACCGTGAACCGGGTACTGCTGCAAACCCTGGCCCAAACCCGGCACCAGCCAGCCAAGAGCCTGCTGCTGGTTTAGCGGCGCCAAGGTGGGCCGATTCTGACGAGTCTGTCAGAATCCAGAGCATTCAATGAACAGCGTCGAACTCACCGCCCTGCTGGTGCTGGCCACCGTGGCCAGCTTTAGCCCGGGCCCCAACACCACCCTCTCCACCGCGCTGGCCGCCAACCTGGGGCTGCGCCGTGCCATGCGCTTTGTGCTGGCCGTGCCCGTGGGCTGGGGCCTGCTGCTGAGCCTGTGCGCCGGCGGTCTGGGCACGCTGGTGGTGGCGCTGCCGCCGCTGCGCTGGGGCATCCAGGCCTTTGGCGTGACCTACCTGCTGTGGCTGGCCTGGAAACTGGCGAATAGCAATGCCTTGCAGCAGGCTAACGCCGCCCAGTTGGAAGTCTCCTTTTGGCAGGGCGTGATGCTGCAGTTTCTCAACATCAAGGCCTGGATGCTGGCGCTGACCGTGGTGGCGGGCTGGTTGGCCGGCCGGCCCGATGCAGCCACGCGCTTTGCGCTGATCCTGCCGCTGATGATGGCCTTTGGTTTTTTCAGCAACCTGCTGTACGCGGCCGTGGGTTCGCTGCTGCGAGACTGGCTGAGCGGGCCAGCCCAATCGGGCCTGCGCCTGCGCTGGTTCAACCGGCTCATGGCCGGGGTTTTGGTGCTGACCGCCGGCTGGATGGCTACGCTGTGAGCGCGCGGTGAGTGCGTCGCAGCAAACCCGGGGCATGTGGCTGGGGCTGTTGGGCGTGGCCATTTTTGCGGTGACGCTGCCCATGACCCGACTGGCCACCGGCACGGCGGAAGCGCCGCAGCTCTCGCCCTGGTTTGTCACCTTTGGCCGTGCCACGTTGGCCGGCGTCCTGTCTGTTCTGTTCTTGTTACTGACACGCTCGCCCTGGCCCACGGCGGCGCAACGCCGGCCGCTGGCCCTGGCGGTACTGGGCAATGCCTTGGGGTTTCCGCTGCTGCTGGGCTTTGCGCTGCGCCATGTGAGCTCCGGCCACGCCGCGGTGGTGCTGGCGCTGCTGCCACTGGTCACGGCCGCTGCAGCGGCCTGGCTGATGCAACAGCGCGCCCGCTTGGGCTTCTGGCTCAGTGCGGCCGCCGGTGCCAGCCTGGTGGTGGCGTACTCGCTGTTTCGTGCGCAGCAACACAGCGGCGGCTTTGCGGTGCAGTGGGCCGACCTGCTCTTGCTGGGCGCGGTCTTGCTGGCAGCCATGGGCTATGTGTTTGGCGCCCAGGTCACGCCCAGCCTGGGCGCCGAGCGGGTGATTTGCTGGATCTGCGTGATGGCGCTGCCCGTCACCCTGCCCGGTGCTTTGCTGACCTGGCCGCAACACCCGATCGCGCTGACGGCCTGGCTGGGCCTGCTGTACGTGGGCGTGTTTTCGATGTGGGTCGGCTTTTTTGCCTGGTTCCGCGGCTTGGCCCTGGGCGGCGCCCTGCGGGTGAGCCAGACCCAGCTGCTGCAACCCTTTTTAAGCATACTGGCGGCAGTGCCGCTGTTGGGCGAACCATTGGAATGGGTGACGCTCGGTTTTGCGCTGGCCGTGGTGGCCAGTGTGTTTGTTGGCAAACGCCTGAGCTGAGCCGACCTGAACGCAACTTGAAAGCCCTAATGAACAGCCCACCCAGCCTAGCCCGAGCCTACCAACAGGTGGATGTGTTCACCGCCCTGCCCTACCTGGGTAACCCGCTGGCCGTGGTGCTGGACGGCCGTGGTCTGGACGACGGCCAAATGGCGGCCTTTGCGCGCTGGACCAACCTGTCCGAGACCACCTTTGTGCTGCCGGCCAGTGCCGAGGCGCGAGTACAGGGCGCCGACTACCGGCTGCGCATCTTCACGCCGGGCGGTGAGCTGCCGTTTGCCGGCCATCCCACACTGGGCAGTTGCCACGCCTGGCTGGCCCATGGCGGCCAGCCGCAACAGCCTGGGCAGGTGGTGCAGGAATGCGGCGTGGGTCTGGTCACGCTGCGCCGCGACGGCGCCCGGCTGGCCTTTGCCGCACCCGCGCTGCGCCGCAGCGAGCCGGAACCTGCGCTGCTGCAGGCGGTGCTGGCAGCACTGGGCCTGCAGCCCAAGCAAGTGCTGGCGGCCAAGCTGCTGGACAACGGGCCGCAATGGCTGAGCTTGCTGCTGGACTCACCTGCCACTGTGATGGCCGTGCAGCCCGACCACGCCGCCCTCAAAAGTTTGGGGCAAAAAGTGGGCCTAGCCAGCGTGGAATATAGCGATATAGCTCCTTTATTAATAGCGAGATCCAACCGGGAGGCGCGGGCCTTTGGCAGCCGGGCCGACGCTGCTGCCGAGCCTGGGGCCGCCACCGGCCTGCAGGTGCGCGCCTTTGCCGCCGCCATTGGCGTGCCCGAAGACCCGGTGACCGGCAGCCTGAACGCCAGCCTGGCGCAGTGGCTGATCGCCGAAGGCGTGCTGCCCGAGCGCTACACCGCGCGCCAAGGCGCCGCACTGGGGCGCGACGGCTGGGTGTACATCACGCAGGATGCGGCGGGCCAGGTGTGGGTTGGCGGTGATTCGGTGACCTGCATCGCCGGCACGGTGCTGCTGTGAGCGCCGCGCCGCCTTTGGCCACCCTGGACCATCTGGTGGTGCTGGCGCCCAGCCTGGCCAGCGGCGTGGCCTGGGCCGAGGCCACCCTGGGCGTCACCCCCGGCCCCGGCGGTGAGCACCCGCTGATGGGCACGCACAACCGGCTACTGCGCCTGAGCAACGGTAAGGGGCAGCCGGGTGCAGCCTACCTGGAGATCATCGCCATCAACCCGGCCGCCACGCCAACGCTGCAGCCGCCAGAACACCGCTGGTTCGATATGGACGACCCGGCCCTGCGCGAACGCGTGGCCCAAACAGGGCCGCAACTGGTGCACTGGGTGGCGCGGGTGCCGGCGCTGTCCACCGCCCTGCAGGCATGGCAGCAACTGGGCATTGCAAGGGGTGAGGCCCGCGCCGCGTCGCGCAACACACCAGCCGGACTGCTGCAGTGGCAGATCAGCCTGCGCCCTGACGGCCAACGTTTGTTCGATGGCTGTCTGCCCACGCTGATCGAATGGGGGCCGCACCACCCGACCTCGGCCATGCCCGACAGCGGCCTGGCGCTACAGTCGCTCACACTGCAACACCCGCAGTCGACACTGTTACAGGCCGCCTGTCAGGCCATCGGGCTGGACGAGGTGTTGATTAGCGCGGGCCCGGCTCGCCTGAGCGCGCAACTGGCCACGCCACGCGGGACGCTGACCCTTCATTCTTGACCCTGCACTCCTGACAAACCACCTCCATGAGCACACCATGACCCACACCGCCCACCCCGCCCTGCCGACCCTGCCAGAGATTGAAGCCGCTGCGGCCGTGGTGTACCGCGATTTCCAGTCCACGCCGCAGTACCGTTGGGCGCTGCTGAGCGAACGGCTGGGCACTGACTGCTGGGTCAAGCACGAAAACCACACCCCGGTGGGCGCCTTCAAAATCCGTGGCGGCCTGTGCTACTTCGACCAACTGGCCCAGAGCGGCACCTTGCCGAGGGCCATCGTCAGCGCCACCCGGGGCAACCACGGCCAGAGCATGGGCTGGGCAGCACGCGCCCGTGGCATTCCCTGCAGCATCGTGGTGCCGCAGGGCAATTCGGTGGAGAAAAACGCCGCCATGCGCGCGCTGGGCGTGACACTGATCGAGCACGGCGCCGATTTTCAGGACGCCCGCGAGCACGCCATGCAACTGGCCGAGCAGGCCGGCGCCCACATGGTGCCCAGCTTTCACCCGGCGCTGTTGCTGGGGGTGAGCACCTACTGGTGGGAGCTGATGCGCGCGGTGCCGCAACTGGATGTGGTCTATGTGCCCATTGGGCTGGGCTCGGGCGCTTGCGCCGCTATCGCGGCCAAACTGGCGCTGGGCCACCGGGCCCGCATCGTGGGCGTGGTCAGCACCCTGGCCACCACCTATGCCGACTCACTGGCCGCCGGTCGGGTGGTGGCAGCGCCGGTCAGCACGCTGCTGGCCGACGGCATGGCAGTGCGCCTGGCCGATGCCGGCGCGCTGGCCATCCTGAGTCAGCACCTGGACCACGTGGTCAAAGTGAGCGACGCCGAAGTAGCGCAGGCCATGCGCGACCTCTACACCGACACCCACAACGTGGCCGAAGGCGCCGGCGCCGCCAGCTTCGCCGCCGCCATGCAGGAGCGCACCCAACTGCGCGGCCAGGTGGTGGGCACCACCCTGTGCGGCGGCAATGTGGACGCCGATGTTTTTGCGCGGGTGCTGGCTGGCGGCAACTGACTAACTGGATTCCCGTTGTCACGGGAATGACGCAGATATGGTCATCCTCGCCCCCGATCAGGTCGAGGGCAGGCTGCAGGCGGGGATCCACGCCTTTTATCTGCTATTTAATTCATAGCAAACATCTGATACGCGACAAGGCCTAGAGCCCGATTAGGCTTAAATTCCGACGATGGGAAGCCTCCACCTTACTCCCCAGAGCCAGAGTCAGTGGCTGGGGCTACCCATCTTGACGCCCTTATTTCAGACCCATGCAATTGGCGTAATACGTCACGGTCGCGGGCCAGTCTGAAAAGATGCCCATGATGCCAACGTCTTTAGCCAACACATCCAGCACCTGCATCACGTCCCCGTCGCGTTTGATGGCGGAGCCGACAGTCTGGTAATACCAGCCAGGGTTGCCGCTAGCCAGCACGCCTGAGCGCTCCAAACTCCAGGTGATGATGTTCAGCCCGCTCTGCTTGGCGTTTTTGGCATAGCGCGAAGCTACCAGCTTGCCGCCAGCCGTGTCGAGCAGCGCAAATATTGGCGGAGCGACGATTTGAATGCCGTCGTTTTTATAGCTTTGCAGCATCTCCAAACTGGGCAAATCAGCGGCTTTTTCGGCGCTGTCTAAAAAAACTGCCTGCTTGCCAAATGCGCTCTCGTTTTTGACCCAATACAAAACGTCTTTTTTATTGAACGATTGCGCAAACACCTGGTCGGCAGGTACGCCGGCAGCTTTGTACTCATCAATCATTTTTTGCGCGTAGTTTTCCTGGCTAAAACCCTCAAAAGGCATGCTGACGCTGGCTGACTTCAGCTCGGGGGTCATCTTCACGCCCAGCCGGGTAAACAGCGCAATGCTCTCGGCGTGCGTCATCAAGGTACCGCTGTTTGGCCCGCTGTACAGGTCGGTTCGCCAGCTGGCAGTCCCGGCCATGTAGTCTGCAACCGTGGTGGCTTTGGTGTTGGCCCCATCCATCTTCCCGCGCAAGGTTTTGAACTCGGCCAGGGTGATGTCGCTGGTGCGGCATTCAGCCGATGCAGGGGTGTTTTTAACCGGGTCGTGCGGCGTGAAGCCCTTGGTGCATTTCGCAGCCAATGGCGTCGCCAAGATGTTGGTGCTTGTGTGCAAGTCGTTCTGCGCATGGCGGCAGACCAATGCTTTGTCTTTGGTGAAGGTCACGTCGCATTCCACAATGCCCGCGCCCATGCGGGCTGCGGCTTCATACGACTCTTTCGTATGCTCGGGAAACATCAAGGCAGCGCCGCGATGACCAATGGAGAAATCCGTTTTTGAAAACGGGCCGTTGGCGCAGCTCTGCAATTTGTCTTTGAGCGGGCCAGGCGTCATGTCGGCAGTCAAAAAATAAGGCCGGGGTCCCAGCTGAACAGTGCTGATGGCAGCTGGCGTTTGTGCCACTGACTGAGTGCCGACAATCGACAGAATCGTGAACGCGAGCGAGCGGATGCGCTTTTGCATGAAGTGTTCCTTAGGGTTGGTAGACGGCTGGTTCAGGCTAACGATACCGGGTGACAAATGCATGACCACCAGCCTAGTGTCGTCGCAGGCGCGACAAAGGCTGGAGGCCAATGTGGCTTAGATTCAAGAGATGGGAACCCTCTACCTTGTGCGCCACGGCCAGGCCTCGTTTGGTGCGCAGGACTACGACCAGCTCAGTGAGCTCGGGCAACGACAGAGCCAGCGCTTGGGCGAGTATTTCAAGCTCAAAGGCCTGCGCTTTGAGCAGGTGCTGACCGGCACCCTGAAGCGGCACCAGCAAACCCTGGCCGGCATCTGCAGCGGAGGCGGCTTCAGCACCGACGCGATGGCTTTGCCCGGTCTCAACGAGTACGACAGCGAGGCGGTGATTGCCGCCATTCACCCACACCCACTGGCCAAACCGGACACGCCCGAGCTGTACCGGCACCATTTCCGCCTGCTGCGCGACGGCCTGACGCAGTGGATGAACGGCGTCGTGAGCCCGCGCGGCATGCCCAGCTACCGCGAGTTCCAACGGGGCGTGGCCGATGCACTGGCACGGGTGCGGCAGCAGACTGCGGGCGATGTGCTGCTGGTATCCAGCGGCGGGCCAATCTCAACTGCGGTGGGGCACATTTTGGGCACCAGCCCCGAGACCACCATCGAGCTCAATATGCGCATCCGCAACAGCGCGGTGACCGAATTCAACTTCAACCCCAAACGCCACGCGCTGCAAACCTTCAACACCCTGCCCCATCTGGACCAACCCGAGTACGCAAGCTGGGTCACTTACGCCTGAACGGAGGTCATCCGGCTTTCGGCTTGAGTCCGTCAGAGGTTTTTTTGCTGCAGTCAAGGCGGCGCCGGGCTGAGCGGCTCCGCGGCTGTCCCCC
>CAMELV010000045.1:0-30957 GCA_945925985.1 Comamonas sp. lk
GCGCGGCAATGAACCACTGGCGCGAGCACGCACGCCGCATGACCGCCCTGCACGCAAGTCAGCCGCGCACAGCGGGCCGGGAGGCAGACACAAAGACCAGCAAGTTCGCGTTGTCGCCCGCCACTAGCGCCTTGCTGCTTCAACGCTGCGAGCGAGACTGGCACTTGCCGACCGAAGCGCTGCTGGGCGGTGTGCTGTTGTTCGCGCTGGGACGACTCGACCACAGCAACCACGTTGACCTGACCATCGAACACCATGGCCGCGACGCGGCCGACCTGGCCGAGCTGGGCACCGAGCGCACGCTCGGCTGGTTCACCAGCTTGTATCCCTTGCTGGCGGCTCCGGCTGAAAGCCTGCTGGAGTGTCTGCGTGCGTTCAAGCGGGCCCACTGGATTGCCACATCGCAGCCTACAGATTGGCTGCGCGCCTGCATGCTCGACGCAACGCTGGCATCCTGCCCGGCGCCGTCCATCCTGCTCAATTACCTGGGCTCGTTCGACAACAGCTTTGACGCCGACAGCCACTTCGTTGCGGGCACCGACGAGCTCGGCCCTGCCATCGGCCCGGACAACACGCGCACCAGCGCGCTTGACTTGGTCGGCTTGGTGGAAGGTGGCCAGCTGCGGGTCAGCCTGTCGGCTGACGGTATAGGCCGCTGGGGTGCCCATGTTGACGCGCTGGCACAGGCGCTGGAGACAGGCCTGCAAAGTCTGGCCGAGACAGGCAGCGACTTGGCTGCGTCAGCGCTGTGGCTGCCGCAGGACTTCGCCGCCGCCCTGGACGAGGCCGACCTGCAAGCGCTTCTCGCACGCTGGCCAGGGCTACAAAACATCTTGCCTGTTACCCCCACACAGCACGGGATGCTGTTCACCCACCAGCGTCATGGTGGGGGTGACGGCACGCACGTCCAGCAAATCGAGTTCCAGATGTCCAAAGACGTGGACCCGAACCGCATACGCGCCAGCTTTGATGTGTTGCTTCAACGCCATGAGACCCTGCGCTCGGCGCTGGTGGTCACCGCCTCGGGCCAGGCGGTGCAACTTGTTCATGCGCAAGCCCGGATGCCACTGACGGTGCTGGACCTGAGCAGCGACGCCGACCCTGCCGCGCGCTGGCGCGACTTTGTAACCGAAGACGCCCGACGCGGCTTTGAACTGGCCTGCCCGCCGCTTTCACGGGTGACGCTGACGCGCCTGAGCCCGGACTCGCTCCGGGTTCTTTGGACCCACCATCACCTGGTCATCGACGGCTGGTCGCTGCAGACCCTGCTTGAGGAATTGGCGCTGCCCTCCGAGGCATTGGCCGAGCTGGCGGCGCCAACGCCGCGCACGCCCTTCTGGCGCTGGCTGAGCGACCGTTCGGCGGCGCCTGCGCGCGAGCGCCAGCGTGAGTTGTGGCAATCGCGCTTTACCGGCTTTGCAGCGCCCGATCGCATCCAGTCCATGACGCGTCCGGACAGTGCGCCAGACAGCGCCGACCCCGCCATCGATTTCAGCCTGCCGCTGCAGCAGTGGCTGGCGCTCAAGCAAAACGCCCAGGCGGCTGGCATCACCGCCTCAACCTTGGCTCAAGCCGCTTGGGGCCTGCTGCTGTCTCGGATGCTGCGCACCCGCGATCTGGCCATCGGCGTCACGGTCGCTGGGCGCCCACCCGAGCTGGCCGGTGCAGCCCAGTGGGTCGGCATGTTCATCAACACCTTGCCCCTGCGCGTGACCGTGCAGCCCGCGCAGCCGGCGCGCAGCTGGCTGCAAGCCTTGCAAACCCAAGCTGTCGAGCTGCAGTCCAACTGCCAGGATTCGCTGGCGGATATTCCGCACTGGATCGGCGTAGACCATCTGATCGACACGGTGGTAGTTTTCCTCAACTACCCGCCAAGCAGCCGCAATGGGACTGACGGCGGACTGGCCACGCCCGACCGGGTGGTGGCACACGAGCGCAACGAATATCCGATCTCGCTTTACGCCGTGGATGCGACCAGCTTAAAGATGACCCTGCGATTTGACCCGCAAGTGGTCGACCGCGCGCTTGCGACGGTCCTGGCCGAAGGCATGACGCAAATTCTCGCCAGCTGGGCAGACGACTTCACGCGGCCAGTGGGCGCAACGCCACTCATGAGCCACCAGCGCTTCGATGCCCTGCTGGCGCGCGGGAGCAGCGCCGACCGGGTCAGCCCGCCCAGCTTGATCGAGCGTATCGCCGCCCAAGCGCAGCAGCGCGGCGATGCCGTCGCTTTGGTCTGGGGCGACGGCAAAACCATGACCTACGGCGAGCTGCTGCAGCGTTCTGAGAGCGTGGCCCGCCGGCTGCACACGCACCATGGCTGCGGCCAGGAGACCTTGGTGGCGATTGCCGGCCACAGGGAGCCCGAAACCGTCATCGCAGTGCTGGCCGCCTTGTGGTGTGGCGCGGCCTTCTTGCCGCTGGACCCGGAGCAGCCGCTGGAGCGCTTGGCCATGATCTGCGAGGACGCCGGCCCGGCCCTGCTGCTCGGCTTGCCCGCGGTACTGACTCGCCTGGCACCGCTGGGGCTGAACGTCCTGGCGCTGGATGGCCAGACCACTTGCTCAAACGATGGCGCAAACGCTGTAGCAAATTCCGGCGCCAACATCGACGCCACTTTGAGCGCAACATCTCCCTTTCCGCCCGCTCCGCGTCACGCCTTGGGCCTCGCCTACATGTTGTTCACATCAGGATCAACCGGCCGCCCCAAGGGCGTAGGCGTCGGTTCGACCGCTCTCGACAATGCCATCGTGTCAATGGCCCAGCGTCCCGGCATCGCCGTCCGCGACACGCTGGCCAGCGTCACCACCATCTCCTTTGACATTGCATTGCTGGAAATCCTCGCCCCTCTTGCTGTAGGCGCGCGCCTGCGCCTGGTCGATCCGCATACCGCCCGCGATGGCCGCGCGCTGTGCCGCCTGCTGCAGGCGGAGGCCGTCACTGTGCTGCAGGCCACCCCAGCCACCTGGAAGCTGCTGCGCGAGGCCGGCCTGCAAGCGCCTACGTTGCGAGCCTGGTGTGGCGGCGAGGCTCTCAAGGCCGACCTGGCCGACTGGCTGCACGCCAACACGGCCGAGGTGTGGAACCTGTACGGACCCACCGAGACCACCATCTGGTCATCAGTAGGCCGGCTAGACGGCTCGAATAAAGGTGTTCATGTGGGCCAGGCCATCGCGCAAACCACCGTGTGCCTGGTTGATGAAGACCTGGCCATGACGCTGGACGGTGCAATCGGCGAAGTGGCCATCGCCGGCGCTGGCGTCAGCCGCGGTTACACGGGTCAGGCTGCGCGCACGGCCCGGCAAGTCGTGCCAGCCATCGACGGCAGCGGTGAACGCATGTACCTGACGGGTGATCTGGGGCGCTGGCGTTCCGACGGTCAACTCGAAATTTTGGGCCGCATTGATCGCCAGCTGAAGATCCAGGGGTTCCGCATCGAGCCCGAGGAGATTGAGCAAGCCCTGTTGGTTGCGTCTGGCGTAGGCGATGCAGTCGCCGCGGTTGTACCTGCGGCTTCAGTTGGCGAAACCGGCGAGCCGGTTCTGTTGGCATGGGTCGTCGCCAAGCCTGGCGCCGCGTTGGACGTGCAAATCTTGCGCCAGCAAGTTCAGCAGCGCCTGCCAAGCTACATGGTGCCTGCTCAGATACTCACGCTGGCCGCCTTGCCACTGACGCCCAACCGCAAGGTCGACTTGGCAGCCCTCCCTCTGCCAGCCTCGCTGCGCGCCGGGGGCACGGTATCGATCCCGCCAAAGGATGCGACTGGCAGCCAGGCGCCGGTCGTGGCTACCCAGGAACCGTTGACTCAGGTGGTCGCCCTGCTGATGGCCCGCGTGCTCGGACTTGAGCGCGCGGCCGTCGCCCACGACGACTTCTTCAGCCTGGGCGGTCAGTCCTTACTGGCCATGCAGCTGCGGACGCTGCTCGAACGCTTTACAGGTCTGGACGTTGACCTGCGCCTGATCTTTGATCTGCGCACACCGGCGCGCATCGCCGACGGACTGAACCAGTTACCCGCCGCCGGCGGGCTGGTCCAACGGGCCAGCGACGCCCTGAAACAGATTGACACTCCCACAGATCACGGCGCATGAACCCACCCGCTCGCCCTTTAGACGCAGCCAGCGCAGCCAATGCCGCCAGCCGACTGTTTGACTTGACGCTGCCGACCAGCCCAACCCGCCGCCAGCCCGCTGACGCGCCGGTACCGGCCACCGCCATGCAGTCGCGTCTGTATTTCCTCGATCAGCTCTCCGGCGCGGCGCAGGGCTACAACATCTTCGCGGCCTACGAGGTCGCTGGTGCTGTCGACTTCGACCGACTGGCCCGCGCCACCGAGGTCGTGCGCCAGCGGCACGAATGCTTGCGCACCCGCTTTCGCGAGCTGCCCGGTGAGGGCCTGATGCAGGAGGTGGTGGATTTGCCGGCTGGCCATTTTGTGGTGGACACTTTGGCGCTTGATGCGGCGGCACAGCCTGCCGCCGTGGCAGCTTGGCTGGAACGCGAGCGCACCCGCCACTTCGCACTGGACCAGGCGCCTCCCTGGCAGATCAGCGTGGCCCGCTTGGCGAATGGGCACAGCCTGCTGTGTCTGTGCTTTCATCACATCTTGTTAGACGGCTTTTCTGCTGGAATTGTCCTGGCCGACTTGTGTCAGATCTACGCTGGACGCAATTTGCAGCCGCTGACACTGCAATTCGCCGATTACACCCAGTGGGAGTTGCAACAGGACCCGCTGAGCGCTGCGGCCGCCACTCAGCGCGCCATCACCCGACTGGCAGGGGCACAGCCACTGCATTTCCCGCGTGACCCGGTCGTGATGTCCGCCAGCGGCGAGTTCCCCCAGGACGTACCGCTGAATTTTCAACTCGACTCCCGTCAGGCTGCCGGTGTCAACTCCACCGCGCAGCTCGTCGGGGCCTCGCCCTTCGTGGTGTTGGGCGCGCTTTACGCCGTGGCGTTGAGCGTATTTTGCGATCAGACGGACATTGTCCTGGTCACCTCCATACAGACCCGAGAATCGCCGCAGCTGGCCGGCGTGGCCGGCCTGTTCGTGGAGTTACTGCCGATACGCTGCGACCTTGGCCATGACATCGATCTGCACAGCGCACTGGGCCGCTTTCGCAAGGCCTGGCTGGACGCCCTGAACGACCGCAAAGCCTCGTTCCAGGACACGGTGACCAGCCTACGCAAGGGGCACGGCGCAGACCCGCTGATCTCTGCGGTGATCACCGTCTTTTTGGCACAAGATGCATCGGAGTTGTCCCTGGACGGCATGGCGGTTCGCCAGGTCGGCAACCAGACCGAGGCCCGCTTCGACCTGGAGCTGTTCTTGCGACCAGAACCCAGCGGCTACTCCGGCATGCTGGTTTATGCCGCCCGGCGCTTCGGCCGTGCCACCATGCAATCCTTTCTGGACACCTTTCTGGCCCTGGTGGACCAACTCGCCACAGCCGGTCAGGTGCCGTTATCCCAGTTGGCTCTGGCCAGCGCACCAAAGACGCAAGGGCTGTTGGCACGGCCGGTCTTTGAACGTTTTCACCTGGCCCGGCGTTTTCAAGAAATGGCTGAACGCCATCCGGGGCGTACCGCCATCAGCTGCGAGGCTGAACATCTTTCTTACGCTGAACTGGACCGATGGGCCGACCAGGTCGCGCTAGCCCTGATTGAAGGAGGCTGCCAGCCGGGTGAACTGGTGGGCCTGTGCGCCGCGCGCGGCACTGGACTGCTCGCCGGCATGCTGGGCATCCTCAAAGCCGGAGGCGCCTATGTGCCGCTCGACCCGCGCTACCCGCCGCAGCGACTTGCCATGATGTGCGAGGACGTGCACATGCGCCTGTGTGTCACAGACGCCGCTGTGGCCTCGCCCCTGAACGGTGTGCGGCGCATCGACGTTACGGCGCTGGCGCGAGACAGCGCCCCGCTCCCCGAAGCGCAAAGGGCCCAGCGCCAAGGCTCGGCCGTCGACTTGGCCTACGTGTTGTTCACGTCCGGCTCCACCGGCCGGCCGAAGGGCGTCAAGATCACCCATGCCAACGTCGCCCGCCTGTTCACCGCCACCGAAGACTGGTTCAGCTTTGGCGCGCAAGATGTCTGGACCCTGTTTCACTCCTACGCCTTTGACTTCTCGGTTTGGGAGATCTTCGGCGCACTGCTGCATGGCGGCCGGCTGGTGGTCGTGCCCTACGAAACCAGCCGCGACCCCGGCCTGTTCGCGAACTTGCTCCTGCACGAGCAGGTGACGGTGCTGAACCAGACGCCCAGTGCCTTCAGCCAGCTCGCGCCGGCTGTGCTTAGCCACCCACAGCGCGCTCGCATGGCCCTGCGTACTGTGGTCTTCGGAGGCGAGCCACTGGACCTGTCGGCTTTGGGACCGTGGATCCGTGCACTCGGCGATGACCGCCCCGCACTGATCAACATGTATGGCATCACCGAGACCACGGTGCATGTGACTTGGCGGCGCATCCTGGCGGCTGACCTGAAGGTGCACGGCCCGGCACCCATTGGCGTGCCGATTCCAGACCTGGCGGTGACGCTGGTCAATGCCGGCCTGCAGCCGGTGCCGCGCGGCGCCATCGGCGAAATCCTGGTCAGCGGTTCAGGTTTGGCCGATGGTTACTGGCAGCGGCCTGAGCTGGATGCCGAGCGCTTCGTCACCATCGGCGGCGCAGTGCCACAGCGCGCTTACCGCAGCGGTGACCTGGCCCGCATCGACGATCGCGGTGAGATGGTCTTCCTGGGTCGGCGCGACCACCAGGTCAAGCTGCGCGGCTTTCGCATCGAGCTCGGTGAAATCAAGGCGGCCCTGCTGGCCCTGCCGGATTGCGCCAGTGCCGAGGTAGTGCTACGCCAGGCCCCGGGCGGCGACCAGCGCCTGGTGGCTTACGCCACTCCCGGCACCAACGTGCTGCGGGGTCTGCAGGAAAAACAGGTTGCCGGCTGGAATCGAACATTTTCCGAGGTCTACACCCAGGTCGCGTGCACCCTCGACACGCCCGACTTCACCGGCTGGGTCTCCAGCCACGACGGCCAACCCATCGCCCTGACGCAGATGCAGGCCTGGCTCGAAGAGACACTCGAACGCATTCAGGCACTTGGCGCGCGCCGCATTCTGGAAATAGGTTGTGGCACAGGCATGCTGCTGGCCCGCCTTGCGCCATGCGTGGAGCGCTATGTGGCCATCGACCCGTCACCAGAAGTCATCACCCGCCTGCAAGCTGACCTGGACCGGCGCGGGTGGCACCATATCCGGCTGTTGGAGATGACGGCTGACGCGCTTGCCAGCACACCGCAACTGCTGGCCGATGAAGCGCCATTCGACTTGATCCTGATCAATTCTGTGATCCAGTACTTTCCTTCGGCCGACTACCTGCGTGAGGTGGTCTCAGGCCTGGTACAGCACGCCGCGCAGGGCGCCCATTTGTTCGCTGGTGATTTGCGGGCGCGTGCCAGTCTGGAAACCCACCACCGCTCTCTGGCCGTGCGTGGGGCGCCGGGCCAGGCCGGTGGCACGCAGGACTTGGCAGCCCGCATGGCGGGCTTTGCCCTGCGCGAGGCCGAACTGGTGCTGGACCCTGGCTTTTTGATGGATTGCTTGCCGCCGCCCCGCCGCGTTACGGTCTGGCCTCGCCTCAAAGCGGCCGATGCAGACAACGAGCTGTCGCGCCTGCGCTACGACGCCATCGTGCGTCTTGACACCCCCGCCGCAGCTGGCCCGGCTGACGCGCTGCGGCGCATTGATGGCGCCGGCCTTTGTAAACCCGCCGAGATTGACGACTGGCTGGCGCGCTACCCGGACCAGACGCTGGTGTTCGAAGACCTGGCCAACGCGCGGGTCAGCGCCGAACGTGCCACGCTGCAACAGGACTTGGCAGAGCAACCCGGCTTCGACCCGGGCGACCTGTTGCGCCGCTGTGAGGCGGCGAAACGCCCGGTCGCCCACTGGTGGTCGGGTCAGACCAGCTTCACTTTGGTAGCCGGCCCGGCCGGTGCCGATGCCTTTGCCGCGCTCGCCCCACTGAGTGGGGAGTTACCGAACGCCACCAACCAACCTGCGCAGATACAGAACCTGCAGGCCGCCAGCGCCGCGCTGCTGGAACAGCTGCGCCAAAGGCTGCCCGAGCACCAGGTTCCTGCTGCCGTGGTGATGCTGCCGAGCCTGCCGCTGACACCCACCGGCAAGCTCGATCTGGCCGCCCTGCCAGACCCCTTTGCCCAGTCATCGGCCGACTTGCCACCCGTTGATGAAAATGCCGACGACGTTCTGCGCGGCATCTGCACCATCGCCGGGCAGTTGCTCGGGGTGGCGAATCCCGGCGGCGGCGACGACTTTTTCAAGCTGGGCGGACATTCACTGCTGGCGGCTCGCCTGATCGCACAAGTTAACGAGGCCTTCGGTGTGGCATTGAGCTTGCGCCAGGCCTTCTCCCAGCCTCGTCTGGCGGACATTGCGCACGCCGTGCGTGCCGAACTGGCTGCGGGCGGGGCGTCGGTGGCCCATGGCCCGAGTCGACTGCCGCCAGAGGCCCGTGGGATAGTGCTGGCCTCACCTTCACAGGCCAGTTTTTTTCTGCTGCACCAGCTGCAGCCGCTGACAGCAGCCTACCATATCAGTCTCACGCTTCACCTGCGCGGCCCGTTAGACCGCCCCGCCCTCGCCGCCGCGCTAGACCGCATCGCACTGCGACATGAAGGGTTGCGCACACGCTTTCGCATGGTCGGCGCCCAGCTCTACCAAGAAGTGCTGCCGCTGGAGCGCTGCGCGCCGCAGTTGGATGTCATCGAAGCCAGCACGGCCGAGCTAGCCGACCTACCAGCCTGCCTGGCTCGGGTCCAGGCGTTTTCGACCCAGCCGCTGTCGTTGTCCGAGGGCCCCGTGTTGTTCGCGCAGTTGCTGGTCCGTGCACCTGAGGAGCACTTGCTGACGCTGTTGCTGCATCACATTCACGTCGACGGTCAGGCCGCGCAAGTCTTGCTGCGCGATCTGCGCCAAGCCTATGCCGACCACCTGCACCAGCGTTCGCCTGACACCAGCGACGACAACGCACGCCTGCAACCGGTAGACGTCGCGCATTGGCTCAACGCCGGCCTGAACGAGACCCAACGTAACCGCCTGCGCGCTTTCTGGCGCAATTGGGTCGCGCAGCCGCCGGCACCTGTGGTTTTCAGCCACACAGCGTACGTGCCTGACGGCACCTCGGCCGCCACTGGCGAGCTGGTGGCCCACGTCGACCCGGCGCTGTGGACTGAGGTGACCCAGCAAGCCCGCCAGCGGAGCCTGTCACCTTATGCGTGGATTCTGGGTGCCTGGGCCTGCGCCCTGTGGCGCTGCACCGGCACGCCAGACGTTCTGTTAGGCAGTGTGTTGTCTCTGCGCGATCGAGAGGACCTGCAGGAGGTGGTGATGCCCTTGCTCAATACGCTCCCGGTGCGCCTGCGGACTTCGGGCGTAGCGGACACCGATTCCTACCTGCGCGCCATCGCCGCTGCATTGCTGGCGGCGACCGAACATGCGGCTCTGCCCGTGGGCGAGATCGCTGCGCTGCATGCCACCCACCTCCCACCCGACCAACGTCCGCCGCTGTTCCAGACCCTGGTGACCTGGCAGGCCTTCGCCCGCGAGGACCTGGCGCTAGAAGGCCAATCGGCTGAATTGGTGCCACTTAGGTCCTCGGCCGCCAAGGCCGATGTCACGCTGACGCTGGCCGAGCGTCCCGCACTTGCTGGCGGTGCCGATATCCATCTGCTGCATCGGCTAAGCGCCTGCTCCAGCGAGGCGGCGCAGGCGCTGCTGGCGGATTGGCGACACTGTCTGCAATCCCTGGCGCAAGGGTGGCCTATTTACGCCAGCGCGCCGCACGCGCTGGCTCAGGCGACCGCACCGCCAGAATCGCCCGCCCCACTTACCGGATCGACGCCCATGCTCCAGCCCCCGATGCCCGCGCCGGCCGAAACGCTTGCACGCTTACTGGGCGTTTGGCGCGACACGTTGCTTTTGCACGACTTGGGGCCTGACGATGATCTGATTGAACGTGGGGTGAGCTCGCTGGCCGCGATGGGCCTGGCCTCAGTGACATCCGACGCCATCGGTAAGCGGGTCCCCGTTGCTTCAATTTTGGGTGCGCGCAGCTGCCGCAAGCTGCTGCAAGCCATGCAGGCTGCGCCCACGTCAAGACCGAACGAACCGACGGCGAGCCCAATGGCGCCACGCTCGGGCGCGCCAACCTTGATCCTGCTGCCCGACATCAGCGGCCAAATGCTGGCCTTTACCGGCCTGTCTTCCCTGCTGGCCCCTCACTTTGACGTGATTGGGGTGGAGATTCCCAAAGCCCTGCGCGGCGTACGCACTTTCTCCGACTTGTTGCGTAGCATTGTGCGTGCCATCCGTGCCGTCCAGCCCGAGGGCCCCTACCGCTTCGTGGGCTACTCCTATGGCGGCACCCTGGCGGCACACGTGGCCTCGCGCCTGACCGCAATCGGAGAAGAGGTCGCCTTTCTGGGTGTGCTCGATACCTTTCCGCAAGGCGACGAAGCCACCCCACGATACTCGACGCTGCCCCATGAACGCTGGGCCAATTTCGCCCAGGCGCTGTCGCTGTCGCTGGCGGGCCACCGGCTCAAGGACGACCCGCAAGTGATGCAGGCGATGACAGACCCTGAACGGGCCCAATGGGTGCATCGCTACCTGGTAAAGCAAGGGGTCCAGCTGGACGGCATGCGGGATCGGGACTTCGTGGATTTTTGTGACACCTACGGCCAACTGTCCGACTTGCCCCTGCCAGCCTTTCCAACACTGGAATGTCCAGTCGTCGTGTGGCGCATCTCAAGCACGGGTAATGCCCCAGCCGAGCCACAATGGAGCGATTTCGCCAGCAGGCTGGACATCCGCCACTGCGGCGGCGACCACCACAGCTTGCTCAAGCCGCCGCACCTCGGGCAGCTGGCAAAAGACATCCTTGAAGTTGCCGCTTCCGGGGCCCCGGCATGAGCGCTAGCGCCTGGTTCTGCGCCCCCACCGGCACCCGTCCGGTACTGTGGTGCTTTCCCTACGCCGGGGGCGGCCTCAACATTTTTCGCGGATGGGAAAGCGTGCTGGTACCCTGGGTCGAGGTCCGGCCGGTCATATTGCCGGGGCGTGACATGCGCTTTGGCGAACCCTGCCTGGAGTCCATCGACGAGCTGGCCCGGCGTTTCATAGACGCCACCGTCCAGACTGGCGTCGACCACTTGCCTCAGGCCTTCCTGGGCCACAGCATGGGCGCAGCCATTGCCTACGAGGCGGCCGCCTTGGCCGAGGCCCGTAACAAGCACGACACACGGGCTTCGCTACTCATTGTGGGGGGACGTGCGGCGCCCTCGCTGTCGCGGGCCAGTGAGCCTCTGCACCCGCTGTCAGACGCAGCTTTTCGCCACAAGCTCGGCGAGATGGGTGGTACGCCCCGGGCCGTGCTGGACAACGACGAGCTGATGGAGCTGCTGTTGCCTGTGATCCGCAGTGACTTTAAGGCCATCGAAACCTGGGTGAGTCGCTGCCCGGCTTTGCGACGCACGGCCGTGATGGCCATCGGCGCGGCGCTGGACAAGGAGAGCCATTCAGCGCGGCTGCAGGACTGGCAGCATGTCACCCTGGCGGGCACGACCGTGCACGAAATCCCGGCGGCTGGCCACTTTTGTATTCACAGCCACCAGGACCGCTACCTAGAGCAAGTGACCCGGGCCGTGGCACGCTGGCAAAGAGCATGATCGAAGTCCACCTCGCCCGCAGCCTGGGCTGCATTGCCGACAGCGATGCCAGCTGTCTGGACCCTGCGGAGCAGGCCCGCCATCGCGCTTTTCACCGAGCTTGCGATGCAGCGGACTTTTTGGCCGGGCGTCGTTTAGTGCGCGAACGGCTCGGCCGGGTGCACGGGCTCGCGCCAGCCCAAGTCCCCCTGGAGATTGACCCGCAGGGCCGACCCGGCTGCCCCTTGGACGAATCGCCGCAGTTCTCAATCAGCCACGCTGGCGGCTTCGTTGCAGTAGCTTGGAACGCGCCAGGAAGGGGCCCTGTCGGGGTAGATATCCAGCCGCTAGACACGCCCATGGACGCAGCGCTGGAACCCCACTACCTGACTCTCTTCGAGCGGCAACAAATGCCCTCCGGCCCCGAGGCGGCGCGAGCACGCGAGCGCCTTCATTACTTCGTACTCAAGGAAGCAATCCTCAAATGCCATGGCACTGGTTTTCGTGTGACACCCGAGTCGATCACTCTGCAGAGTAAGGACAAACGCCAATGGATCTGCACCGACGGAACGGCCCGCGGATTGCATGCCACCCTTCACCTTCTGCCATCCTCGACCACACGGCAGCCCTTGCTCACGGCAGTGGCCTGCAGTTCCGCCCATTCAACCACAGGAGTAACTTTCCATGTTTTATGAACCTGAGCAGTATTCCGTTGTGCAGCCACTGCAGGCGGCTTGGCAGACCTTGCGCGACGAATTAAAGGCGCTGAGCACAAGCTACTTTGTGAAATGGCCAGAACGAAGCATTTACGACGGCGACTGGACAGTGTTTGCGCTTTATCGCTTGGGAGAGGCGATCGCCCCCCACACTCAACTGTGCCCAAAAACAGCCAAGCTGCTGGCGCAAGTGCCGGGGCTGGTCAACGCTGGTTTCTCGTCATTGGCGCCAGGCACTTATATTGGCCCGCATGTAGGCTATACGCAAGAAGTGCTGCGCTGCCATGTTGGCTTGATCACGCCCGAGAACTGCGCGATGCGCGTAGACAAGGAAACGCGCGGCTGGACGCCTGGCTCCTGCTTCGTCTTCGACGACACCCTGGAGCACGAGGCCTGGAACCGAAGCAACCAAACCCGCGTGGTGCTGCTGTTTGACTTCAAACGCGATCCCTCAGCGCCGCTGTCCCAACTCCCCGACGATATCCGCAATTACAACCTGGTCAACGACGTCTGAGACTTTTGCCTCAAAAGTAGTACGTCAGGTTAAGCGAGGTCTTTGTGTTGGTGTAGGCACTGACTACGCCCGCCAACTCCTGGGAGACACTGCGGTGCGTATGCGCTTGGGTCAGAGCCAAAAGCACGCGTGGGCTCGGCTTCCACAACAAGGTAAGGTTGCCCGCTTGGTCACTAATGGAGCCTGCCAGAGGGTGCGGGTCCAGGTTGGTCAAGGTGGCGTCGACCTGCACGATCCATTCCGGTGCAAAGCGCCAGTCGAGCCCTGCTCCAGTGGCTGTAGCCAGGAAGTTGGATATACCGGGCAGGTTGGTTTCGATCACCGCACGGTTGACTCGGGCATTCAAGCGCAGCGCCGGGCTCACAGCGTAACCCACCATCAGAGCGCCGATGGTCGAACGGCTGTCGGGTACCACTGTCGAGTGCGCCTCTTTGGTCTGGTAGCCCAGTTCGGCCATGCCTTGGAATTTGCCGTGCATGCCCTGCATGCCCAGAGCCAGGGCGGGTGATTCGGAGTTACGGGTTCCGATGATCGGTTGGTTGTCGGTATCGTAGCTATAACGGTCGTAGCCGCCACGCACATACCACTGCGACTCAGGCGTCAACGGCCGTGCCAGCTTGGCAGACCAATTCTGTGCCAAATTGCTGGCTGTGCTTTTTTGGACAATACCGCCGGTCGTTATGGCATCGCCAATATCGGTGTCGGTCAGGCGCAGACCAAAGGTCAGCGTGTTCAAGCCGAAGGTGCGAATAGCATCGACAGACCCGATCGATGTCTCCGCGACCTGACGCTCAGTCAAGGACGGTGAACCAATTCTTTCCTGCAAGACGAGGCTTCCCCGCTCCAGCGTGTTCCTTGAATATGTGAGGCTCAACGGCAGCATCCAGCCGGCCACGGTCAAGGCCCCCTGGATTTGGCCAACCAGGCGCCGGTCCCGCTCGTTGTCAAGATTCGACAACCAGGTAGCGCCCACCGCAAAAAAAGCAGATGGGCCATGTGGATGAAGTGGGGTGATGCGTAACGCAAGATCAGCCGCCATGCCGGAGTCGGATGGTCCTTTCGGCGAAGACTGCAAGGGGTTGGTTTCGCGCAGAGTGGTCAAGCTGAGCGTCGGATTCAGGCGAAAGCCGCCGATCTCCTTACCACCGCTGGCTCGGTCGCCAAACGGATCGTCGGGCGGGCCCATAGGGGGGGTGACGCCCGTATTGGCGGTGGCGGTACGGGAAGAAGCTGGTGTTTGGGCAGGATTTGCTACAACTTGCTGCGCTAGCGCAGCGCCACAAGTCACCAAGCACGTTGCCGTGCAGAACAGCAGAGGAGAGTTGCCACGACGCATGAAAAAACCTCGACAAATCGGTAAACAACAAGAGGACGCAGAACCTTACGGGTCTGCGTCCTCTTGTCAGGCTGCGGGAGACGTAGAAAACCGCCTGCCCGCAAGAGGCCAAGAATCAGGGCTTGCCTGAGGTGGCAGTGATCTTCACGCCGTCCATGAATTGCTGGCGAAAGTACGCGCGCACGGAGGTGGGATCGAAGTCAAGGAAGGTACCGCCCGATTCGAAGTGCTGAACGAAAACCTTGCCGATGGCATATGTGAGGCCACCGCCGATGACAGACATCGACAAACTGCCAGCGGTCTGACCAATCAGGGGAATCACTTTGAGTGCGCTGGCCAAGGGGGCAGCGAACTGTAGCGGCACATAGCCGTTGATCAGCGAAGCGGTGAGCTTCTTGACAATGTCCTCCTTGAAATCGGTGCCGTAAAGGTTACCCAATTCACGCAGCAAGTTGAGTTGGGTTCCGGTCAGAACCACGAGATCAACCACAGGCATAGGCAACAAGCCCAGGCCAGCAGCGATCAGCGCGTGGTTGCGCACCTTGGCGTTGGCAGCAGCCAAGCGCTCAGCAACATCGCGCTCGGCGGCATCGTTAGATGCCGCTGGAGCGGCGACTTTTTCTTCGATTTTGGATTCTGCAGCGGCCATGGGATTTCCTTTCAGGAGATTAAAACTTGAGATGGGTTGGTGGTCACTACTTACCTGTAGTGAGAAAATTTATATAAGACGTTTAGGCTACCATAAAAGTGTTAAAAGATTCTCTTTTACAGGATTTATCTGAAAAAACGCATCTCGCCTTCAGCCAAAACAGCGCACTGAATCGCCCCGGTTTTGGTGGAGGCCGGTTGGGTTAATTAAGTCAGACCGTTGTGGCGACTTGACCGTAAGCGGACATTTGCGAGAGGCCGCTATTGGCCAATTCTGTTGAAAAACTCCGCTTGAATCTTGAGACTGGCGCGTGACTTGCATGTGAGGATTTTCGGTATCCAGCTCAATGAGAATTTCTGCAGTTCACTCGCTTCGGGTGTGTCCCACTCTTGGCCGAAGAAGTGTTCTGCGGGGAATTTCAGGAACAGTGCCCGGACCATTGCGGTTGTCACGCCATGCGCCTTCGGAACGTGTCAATGACTTTGCTACACCGTGCTTCATGAATTTACGGTGCAGGGTTTAGCAGTTTCGGTCGTTGTCCTTTGCTCAGGTGGCGGGTTGATCCAGGCCGCAGTTGGCATGGGTCTCAGGCGGGGACGGATGCCCTTGAATCGGTTGGGCGTGGCATTGAATGCCGCAGTCAGCGTTGCCTGGCCAGGCGACTCAATGCGCTTGAGTTGCGAGAGTACGTAACCCCACGGCGCCACACGCTACTGATGGCAGTGATTCACGCCTCTCGCGGTCAGGTACTGGATGACATGACCCAAATGCTACTGAGGATTTCCCGAAAAATCGAATGGAAGAGTGAGCAGCGTCTGACGGAGTGGTATCAAAAGCGACACAACAAAACGGACGCACTGATCCGCGCCTTTCGTGATTCACTTAAAGTGCTTGGAACGCAAGCGGACCCAGCGCAAAAGATGTCAGCCGTGGAGACGCTCTTTGCGAGTCATGGGGGTACCGAGTCACTTGCGCAGAGCTGTGAGGAACACCTGCGTGTTCGCGCCGATTGAATATTGACCCACTGGGGGTGCGGCATAAACCAGTCCAAGTTTTACGCCGCACCCCCAATTCTTGCCGACCTCAATAACTGGACGCCAAGCCAAGCGATGTAGGCCGCGCCACACATTTTGATCAGCAAGAAGAATGACGGAAAGAGCGTGAACAACGTACCGACACCCAGTAGTGCCGCGCCGGCCCATATACCGTTTGCAAGAACGACTCCCACAGCCACCGCTGCTGCGTTGCGCCTGCGGCCAGTGATGGATGTATAGCTGACCGCCAAGAAGTCCGGCCCCGGGCTCATGATGCCCACAGCTGCAATCGCCGCAACTGTCAGAACTGCATAGATCGATTCCACGTGACACCTATTCGCAACCGATGGGTGAAGATGAATCGGCCGGATCGGTTACCGGCCCCGACTTTTACCGATTACTCGGAAAACTGAACACCGTGCCCTCGCGCACGCCCGCCGAAGGCCAGCGCTGCGTGATGGTTTTGCGCTTGGTGTAGAAGCGCACGGCGTCGGGGCCGTAGGCGTGCAGGTCGCCAAACAGGCTGCGTTTCCAGCCGCCGAACGAGTGGTAGGCCACCGGCACCGGCAGCGGCACGTTTACCCCCACCATGCCGACCAGGATGTTGTCTGAGAAGTAGCGTGCGGCCTCACCGTCGCGGGTAAAGATGCAGGTGCCGTTGCCGTACTCGTGAGCGTCTATCAGGTCCATGGCCTCTTGCAGGGTTTGCACCCGCACGATGCCGAGCACCGGGCCAAAGATTTCTTCCTGGTAAATCACCATGCCGGGCTTGACGTTGTCAAACAGGCAGGGGCCCAGAAAGTAGCCGTCTTCATGGCCGGGCACCTTGACGCCACGGCCGTCCACCAGCAGGGTGGCACCCTCATTCACGCCCTGGTTGACATAGCCCTTGACCTTCTCAAAATGCGGCTTGCTGACCAGCGGGCCCATGTCGTTGCTGGCGTCGGTGCCAGGGCCCACCTTCATCTTGGCGATCTCGGCTTTCAGGCCGGCGATCATGGCGTCTGCGGTGGCGTCGCCCACGGCCACAATCAGCGGCACGGCCATACAGCGCTCACCGCAGGAGCCGTAGGCTGCGCCCATCATGGCGCTCACCGCATTGGCCACGTCGGCGTCGGGCATTACCACGGCGTGGTTTTTGGCGCCGCCCAGCGCCTGTACCCGCTTACCAGCAGCGCAGCCGGTGGCGTACACGTACTCGGCAATGGGTGTGGAGCCGACAAAGCTGACGGCTTTCACACGCGGGTCGGTCAGCAGGGTGTCCACCGATTCCTTGTCGCCCTGCACCACATTCAGCACGCCTGGCGGCAGGCCGGCCTGCAGCGCCAGCTCGGCCACGCGCAGCGCGCTGCTCGGGTCACGCTCAGAGGGCTTCAGGATGAAGGTGTTGCCGCAGGCCACGGCCATCGGCCACATCCACAGCGGCACCATGACGGGGAAGTTGAACGGCGTGATGCCAGCGGTCACGCCCAGCGCCTGGAACTCGCTCCACGAGTCGATGGCCGGCCCAACGTTTTTGCTGTGCTCGCCCTTGAGCAACTCGGGGGCGTAGCTGGCGTACTCCACGTTCTCGATGCCGCGCTGCAGCTCGCCCAGCGCATCGGCCAGTACCTTGCCGTGTTCGGCCGTGACCAGGGCGCACAGCTCGTCAGCATGCTGCTCCAGCAGCACCTTCAGGTTGCTCATGACGCGGGCGCGCTTGAGTGGCGGCGTGGCGCGCCAGGCCGGGTAGGCGGCTTGCGCGCTGGCAATCGCCTGCTCGACCGTGGCTTTGTCGGCCAGCAGCACACGCTTTTCAGCGTGGCCGGTGGCCGGGTTGAACACGTCTTGCGCGCGGCTGCCGCCGGCAACCCGTTGGCCGTTGATCAGGTGGGGAATGGTGGGGAGAGTGGACATGGTGCTTTCGGAATACAAACGTGGCTCAGGCCATTTCTTGGATGGTTTCGCCCAGCGCGTCGAGCAGGGTGCTGATTTGCGCCGGGGTACTGATGAAAGGTGGCGCCAACTGGATGGTGTCGCCACCGTAGCGCACGTAAAAACCCTTTTTCAGCATAGCCATGGCGATTTCATAGGGCCGGCGCGCTGGCTCACCGGGATGGGCGGCGATGGTAAAGCCGGCTGCCAGACCAAAGTTGCGGATGTCGGTAATGTGCTTCACGCCTTTGAGGCCGTGCACCGCATTCTCGAAATGGGGGGTGAGTTCTTTCACCCGGTCGACCATGTTCTCACGGACCAGAATGTCGAGCGCCGCCAGCCCGACCGCGCAGGGCAACGGGTGCGCCGAGTAGGTGTAGCCGTGGGAAAACTCCAGCATGTAGGGCGGGCCGCCGGCGGCCATGAAGGTGTCGTAGATGTCTTTGCTGGCCAGCACCGCGCCCAGCGGTTGCGTGCCGTTGGTGATCTGCTTGGCCACATTCATGATGTCGGGCGTGACGCCAAAGGCTTCGGCGCCGGTGTAGGCACCCATACGGCCAAAGCCGGTGATGACCTCGTCAAAAATCAGCAGGATGTTGTTGGCGGTGCAGATGTCGCGCAGGCGCTGCAGGTAGCCCACCGGCGGCACCACCACGCCAGCCGAGCCGGACATGGGCTCGACGATGACGGCGGCGATGTTGGAGGCATCATGCAGCGCAATCAGGCGCAGCAGGTCGTCGGCCAGTTCAGCGCCTTTTTCCGGCATGCCGCGTGAAAACGCGTTGCTGGCCAGCTGGGTGTGCGGCAGGTGGTCGGCCTCAATGCCCTGGCCAAACATTTTGCGGTTGGCCACAATGCCGCCCACCGAGATGCCGCCAAAGTTGACGCCGTGGTAGCCTTTTTCGCGGCCGATCAGGCGGGTCTTGCCGGCCTGGCCTTTGGCGCGCCAGTAGGCCCGCGCCATCTTCAAAGACGTGTCGGCCGATTCAGAGCCCGAGCCGGTGAAGAACACATAGTCCAGCCCGGCCGGGGTCAGCTCTTTGAGCTTGTTGGCCAGCTCAAACGACAGTGCGTGGCCGTACTGGAAGGCAGGCGAGTAGTCCAGCGTGCTCATTTGGCGGGTGACCGCCTCCACCAGCTCAGTGCGGCAGTGGCCCAGGCCGGTGCACCACAGGCCAGATAGGCCATCAAAAATCTGCTTGCCGTGGACGTCGGTGTAGTAGGCGCCCTTGGCGCTGGCCATCATGCGGGGGTTGGCCTTGAAATCACGGTTGCCGGTGTAGGGCATCCAGTGCGGTTCGAGCCAGGCGGCATCCAGGCGCGGGGCTTGCTGCAGGTGTTGGGCGTCGTTCATGTTCATGGCGTGTCCTCGGTGGTGGCCGTGCGGTGTCGCCTTGGCGAACTCGGCCTAGTTGAAGGTCAGTCGTTATTTTCGGCACTCTGTTACTCTTATAAATGTATAACTATCACTGTTTGGTTGTCAATCTATGAAAGTAAAGACGCGGGCTGTGCTGGGCCAACTCAGCGACATGGACATTCGTTTGCTGCGGGTGTTCAAGAGCGTGGTGGAGTGCGGCGGCATGGCGGCGGCCGAACTGGAGCTCAACATTGGCACCTCAACGGTCAGCCGCCACCTCAAAGACCTGGAAACCCGGCTTGGGTTGACGCTGTGCCGGCGCGGCCGAGCCGGTTTTGCCCTGACCACCGAAGGCGAACAAATTTATGCCGAAACCCTGCGCCTGTTGGCTGGTGCCGACGCGTTTCGCAGCAGTGTTGATGAGATCCACCGGCGCATGGGTGGCCAGCTGAACCTGTCGGTGTTTGACAAAACCGCCAGCAACCCGGCGGCCCGCCTGGGTGAGGCGATTGCGCTGTTTTCTGACTTGGCGCCCGAGGTCAGCCTGCAGCTCTCGGTGGCGCCCATCAACGCCATCGAGCGCGGCGTGCTTGACGGTCAGTTCCAGGTTGGGGTGATTCCGGGCCACCGGCGCTCGGACACCCTGGCCTATGACGCCTTGTTTGACGAAACCATGCTGCTTTACGGCGGCGCCCGCCATGCACTGTTTGCCGCTGACACAACCGGCATGGGCTGGGACGATGTGCGAGCGCACCAATTTGCCGGTCTGGGCTACCACTCGCCCAATATGGAGATCAGCCAGCAGTTGCGGCTGCCGCGCAAGGCAACCGGCTTTGACCAGGAGTCCATCGCCACGCTGATCTTGTCGGGGCGCTACCTCGGCTTTTTGCCTGACCATTACGCCGAGGGTTTTGTCCGTGCCGGCCGCATGCGGGCCATTGAACCGGCCTTGTTCCGCTACGCCTGCCAGTTTTTTGGCATTGTGCGGCGCTCGCCGCAACCCTCGCGGGTCACCCGGGCTTTCCAGGACTGCCTGCGCCAGGCCCATCAGTCCAACCCGCTGGGCGGCGCCTGATGCCACCGGCGACGCCGCTGCGCAGCCCAAAATTTATAAGAAAAAGGGCCCTAGCCCCCGGCACCTTGTCGCATTTGGCAAGGACCAACGCAGGCTTACCCTGGTAAGTTAGACAATAGGCTTGAAACGCCGCACTAGGAATAGTCATGAACCTAATTGATCAAAACGCGCAAAGCGCGCAAACGGCGTGGCAGGCCCAACGCGCGGCCAATGGTCTGGATATGCTGCGTGAGCAGGCTGCCAAAAGCGGCATCGCCGTCTCGACGCGTCGCTTCATGTTTCTGCGCCATGGTGAGACCGAGGGCAACGCGCAAAAGGTCTTTCAATCGGCAGATATCAGCCTAAACCCACGCGGCCGGGAGCAGGCGCTGGCTGCAGCGCAAGTGCTGCAGCAGCATCCGGTGCAGCGGATTTACGCCAGCACCATGGCCCGAGCCCACCAGACGGCTGTGATCGTGGGCGATGTCTGCAACCTCACGCCCAACCCAGAGCCTGGGCTGCGCGAGCGGTCCTTTGGCGACCTCATTGGGACCTCTTCGACGCAGCTTGACTGGCGAGTTTCTCCGCCGAACGGGGAAGATTTGCAGGAGTTTGTCGCACGCGCGCAAGGTGGCCTGGAGGCGGCGTTGAGCCATGGTGAAGACACCCTTGTCGTGGCGCACGGCGGTAACCTGTATGTGCTGGCATTTAGTCTTGGGATTGAACTTACGCCCGACATGGTTCAGAACGCTACGCCTCTGGTGTTCTCGTGGTCTGATCCTGGCTGGCAGGTCAGCCCCATTCAGCCAGATCAGGATGGGCGTGCAAAGACTGGCTCGGTGCTGCGTAACTCAGGCTGGTAGTGAAGGGCTGTAATTTATAAGAAAAAGGGCTCAAGCCCTTGTATTTATTGATGTTATTGCTATTATTTAAATAGCATTTTGACATGAGCACCTACGATCCTGACGCGCTGAAGGTGCAAGTTGGCACGGTCCTGATTGTGCGGACCCGGCCGCTAAAGCCCACCACAGCCGGGCGCCTGCTGCTCAAGCACGCCATGCAAATGCGTCCGATGCGCGCTGATCTTGAGCGAGACCTCAAGGACCTGGCGCCGCCGGGTGTTTCCAGCGGCGCTGCGCACGACGAAGAACGCGTCTCGATCGCCATCAATGCCGACAGCATTGCGACCTAGGCTCTATGCGCTACGTGGCTGTGGCGGAACCCGATTACGCGGCGCGGTACGCGCCAGACGGGCTGACACCGCGCAATTTTCATCAAGTGCCGTTCATCGCCTTCAATCGCAAAGACAGCCTGCAAATGGAGTTTGTCAGCAGCGCCATGCGGCTCAAACATGTCGCTTTGAAGCAGTTGTATGTGCCAAGTTCGGAGGGGCAGGTGCGCGCTGTGTTGGCAGGTTGGGGTGTCAGCGTGGTGCCAGAGCTGCAGGTGCGTGAGCATTTGCGCAGCGGCCGCTTGGTCAACATGGCCCCAGACCATTCCCTGCCAGTGGCACTGTTCTGGCATTGCTGGAACCTGGAGTCGGCGGTGTTGGATGCCCTGACCAAAGCGCTGACTACCGCATCGGCACTGGCGCTTGACGCGGTGGCCTCGTCACCTGCCGGTTGACCCAGATCGACACAAAAAGACTTTTCAGTAGCAAATTGACCGAAGTATCTATTTTTTGATGCTGGGGTTTAAAATTTAGCCATGAAGACTGAAGCCGCTGCAAAGCCCTCTTTCAAGCAGCAAATGCTCCAGGTGCGCGAAGACACGATTGTTCAAACCGTCAACCGGCTGCTAGCAGAAAAAGGCTTTGAGGCGATGACGGTGGACGAAGTCGCGGCCCAGGTGGGCATCGCCAAGGCCAGCCTGTACAAGCATTTCGCCAGCAAGGAAGACCTGGCGGTGGCCGCCATGGTGCGCGTGATGCGGCAGGCCCAGGCCTTTATCGCTGCACTGCCGCCACAAGACACCCCATTGCAACAACTGCGCGCGGTCGTGCGATGGGCGTTGCAGCTCAAGCTGGCGGGGGGCATGCCATCGCTGCCCAGCCAGAACTCGAGCCTGCGTGCCAGTCTGGCTGCCAGTCATGACTACATGGACGGGCTGATCGAGCTGAGCGACCGCCTCGGCGGCTGGATTGAGGCGGGCCAGGCGGCCGGCGAGCTCAATCCCCAATTGCCAGCCATAGCGATTTTGTACACTTTTTTTGCGCGTGCCTGTGACCCGGTTGTTGAGTTTCTCAAAATGGGCGGCCTCTACACAGACGCGCAGATCGAGGCACTGGTGCTCAGCACCTGTTTTGAAGGCTTGGTCAGCCGCCAAGACTAGCACCGACCCATCGCCCCGCCAGCCGGGTTTAGCGCACCAGCAGCACGGGCACCTTGCTGTTTGCTACCACTGCCGTCGCCACCGAGCCCATCACCAGGTTGGCCAAGGTGCTGTTGCCATGGGAGCCCATCACCAGCAGGTCAAACTTGCCGTTGTCCGCAAAGCTGGCGATGGTGGCGCCGGCATGGCCCACTTTCCAACTGGTTTTGGCGTCAATACCGTGCCGGAGCAGAAATTTGGTCACTGGCGCCAGCACTTTCTCAGCCTCCTCCAATTGGTACTGGTCCACCACCGTCTTCCCCACGGCCGCCCGGGCGCGCGGTGGCAGCTGTGGCTGAACGGTCAGCACGGTGTAGCTGTTGCTGCTGGCAAACAGCTCGCTATGGGTGGCCAGGTAAGCCAGCATGCGTTTGGTGTAAGTGCTGCCGTCCACGGCGAGAAGAATGTTCATGGCGTCTGGTTTCCTTGATGAGGTGACCAGTCTAGGGCTGCTTGCCTTTTGCACATTGATGCAGGTCAAGCTGATGCCGGCAATCATGGCTAACGCAGGATTCGTTGATGAACCCGGTTTGTACACAAGAAGGAAAATGATGGGCTACAAATGACGATATAGAGCCGATGTGGCCATCGACAATCCGGATTGGACGATCATATATTCCCAAATGGACGAAGCTTGAATCCCGATCTGTATCCGCGCCATCATCGACGAGGTACAACGCGCGCCCGACTTATTGCTGGCCCTGAAACTCTCCATCGACAACGACCGTCGTCCAAGACCAGCCCCTTGCAGGACATGACGCAAGAGGTGCTGGCCGGCGGCTACCCTGAAATGCGCCAACGCAGAACAGCGGCGCGGCGCCAGGCCTGGGCGCGCGCCTACATCACCACCTTGATTGAACGCGACATTCAAGACGTCGCCCAGATCTGGATGCCGGGCTGCAGTCCACCCTGTCACGGCTCACACCAGAGCCCTGGTTTCTGTCGCATTACCGCGATAAAGACCAGCTTGAGGTGGACTTTGTATTGGAATCCGCGTCACGCGAGTTGATCGGCATTGAAGTCAAGGCCGCTGCCAGCGTGCAGGCCAGCGACTTCAAGGGTCTACGCAGATTGCGTGAAGTCGCCGGGAAGCCCTTTGTCACTGGCATCATTCTCTATGATGGCCAGCAGGCGCTCTCCTTTGGCGATGGATTCTGGGCGGTGCCACTCGATCAGCTTTGAGTGCCGTCCACGGCGAGAAGAATGTGCATGGTGAATGGTTTCCTTGGTAAAGTGACCAGCTTAGGCCGAGGCGGCCTCTCCATATTGATACAGATCAATCGGGTCACACCACCTCACCGGCAACCCAGGAAATTGGGATTTCTTTTCGATGACCGAACTCACCACCAACCGTTTGAAGCTCGCCCCGTACGCAGATGATCATCTGGATGGCTTGAACACTTTGAACTCAGACCCTGAGGTCATGCGCTTCATTTCGGGGCGGCCAGAGACACGTGAAGAGACGGTTGCGGTCATTGAACGTGTCAAGCAACGTTGGACAGAGTTCGGATACTCGTGGTGGAGTTTCATCGACAAGGAAAGCGGCCTGATCATCGGCGCTGGCGCGCTCCAGAACTTGCGCCGAGAGGCAACGGCACACCCCGATCTTGCTTGCCCCCTGGAAATCGGCTGGAGGCTTCGACGCGACTACTGGAACAGAGGGCTGGCAACTGAGGCAGCCCATGCCATTGCGGGGTTTGCGTTCAACACCATCCAGGCTGACGAAATCTATGCGGTGTGCCATCCTGATAACCTTGCGTCTGCCAAGGTGATGAAGCGGTTGGGGATGCAGTACGCCGGGCTACAGACTTGGTACGGCGAGAATCTGGTGACCTACCAAGTCACTTCGCAGCTTTACTTGAAATAAGTCGGGCTTACGGGCCTAGTCCAGCCAGTTGACCAGTACCTGGCCCTCAGTGGTAATCGTCTTCACGTTGGTAGCGAATGGCGCCAATAATGACGGTGCTGCTGTCCACAATCTCGAACAGCGCGACATAGCCCGTGTGGCCAAACGAAATGGTCAGTTCACGCACAAAAGAACTGCTCCCGGCCTTGCGGCAGGCAAACGGCAAAGATGTCAAAAATGCAATGCCGTCCTTGATGGCCTGAACGGCCCTGTCTGCGATGCCGAGGTCGCCCGTTTCACTGTCCAATTCGCGTTGAAGCGCAAAGTCAAACAGTTGCTCCAAATCTTGGGCCGCTGCTGCGCTGAATACAACCCGGTAGGGCATCCGCCGCGCAGCGCCTTGACCTGCCTGGCAGCCGCCAGTTTGGCTTCCAGCTTGGCAATGACCACTTCAGCGGGAACGCCGTTGCCGTTGCTCTGAGTCGCCTCGATGGCGGCAATGCCGCGCCGAATGAACTCGGCCTGATTCTTGCGCTTGGCGACCGTGGTGCGAACTGCGTTCTCGACGAATTGCGACAAAGATTCACCACGCTCCAGCACGCCTTCAAGTTCGAGCCGGAAATCAGGGGTAACACGAATGGGGGGGAGGGTAGCGGTTTTCATCCGCTGATTGTATTGCGAATGCAATACGAACCGGTTACTGCAATTTTGTGTACACTGAAATCCACAATACGCATTTAAATTCCAAGGAAAACTGATGGAAGCTACCAAAGTGGGAATACGCGAATTCCGTGCCGGTATGGCCGAGTTCATTGCATCGAGCACCCCTGTGGCCGTGACGCGCCATGGGCAAACCATTGGCTACTTCATCCCGACCCATGGCCAGGTGGAGGCCGACGTTGCCGCATTGAAGAAGGCCAGCAAGACCCTAGATCGCTTGCTCGCAGCTAAAAGCATTGATGTAGACGCTGTGGTCGCTGAACTCAAAACCACCCGTCAGCGTGCAAGCAAGCCCAAAAAACCGGTGCCTGTGGTGGCATGAGCAACAAAGCCATCGTGCTGGATGCCAACATCCTGATTCGAGCGGTACTGGGCAAGCGGGTGAGGGAACTCATCGTTGCCAATGCAGGCATGGTGCAATTCTTCTCGCCCGACGTTGCCTATGAGGACGCTCGCAAGTACCTCCCCGCGTTGCTGGAAAAAAGGGGTGTCAGCAGTGAAGCGGCGCTAACGGTGCTCGCTGCGCTGGCACCCATAGTCTTACCGCTGGAACGGGGTGTGTATTCGGGATGGCAAACCCAGGCGTTGCAAAGAATTGCCGTGCGCGATGCAGATGACTGGCCCGTGCTCGCCTGCGCCATGACGATGGCCTGTCCGGTTTGGACAGAAGACGCCGACTTCTTTGGCTCCGGAATAGCCACTTGGACCACGGATCGCGTTGCGCTGTATTTAGCGGGTTGATTCAGATGAATGGCTCGGTCGGCCTGCATGAAGCACGGGCCTGCCGCCTCAAACCTCCAAGCAATACATCGGGTCAAAGCGGCCCTGCTCGCCCTTGCGCGCGTAACCCAGCGGGTTGGCCAGTACCTGGCAGCCCAGGTGCTGGTAGTTACTTGGCGCGTGCAGGTGACCGTGAAGCCAGTACTGCGCCGCAGGCAGCAGGTTGTCGAGTGCATTGCAAAACCCGGCCGTGCCGGGTGTCAGGCCGTAGCGCGGGTCGGCGCTGCGCAGGCTGGGCGCGAAATGGGTGACCACCACGGTGGTGCCAGCAAAGGGCTGCGCCAGCGCCGCTGCCAGCCAGGCCTGGCAAGTCAGCGCCTGCTCGCGCACCTGCTGGGCCAGCATGGGTGCGCCGTAACGGGCGGTGGCAGCTTTGCGCAGGTAGTAGTTGGCGGCGCGAAAGGCCTTGTCGCGCGCCTTGAGCTGTTGCGCTAATGGGTTGCCGCTGAGCGAGGAGGCGCCGGCGTCTGGCGCCAGGGCGTCAAAGTCAGTCCACAGGGTGGTACCGATAAAGCGCACTTGGCGGTTACCCGGTGCTAAGCTGACTGGCCAGTGCAGCACGTCACGCTCCAGCCAGGTGATGCCCAGCCGGGCGCAGGTCTCGCGCAGCCGGTCGTGGGTCTCGTCAAAGTCCAGCCCGTCGTACTCGTGGTTGCCCGGCACAAACAGCACCGGCGTGGGCCAGCCCAGGCGCGGTGAAAAACGGCTTAGTCCGAAGTCAGTGTCGGTCAGCAACGAACCGCTCTGGTAGGAGCCAATGTCGCCGGCCAGAACCAGAAGGTCGGCGCCCGGCGCGGGTGTCGCGACCCAGTTGGGGTGTGCCTCCAGGTGCAAGTCTGACAAAAGCTGGATTTTCATAGGGTTGGCAGGGTGGCTCAGGCCTCAAATGCTGATGCGCCCAGAGCCACCAGCGTCTTGCGCAGCCATTGATGGGCCGTCAGGCGGTGCACCCGGTGGTGCCACAGCGCGTCCACATGGACCAGCGGCATGGCAAAGGGCAGCTCGCGCAGCACTAGTTGATCGGCAATCCCTGTAGCGTTGACAAAATGGCGTGGCAGCACCGTCAGCAGGTTTGAGCCAGTCACCAGTTTGCCAGCGGTGAAAAATTGGTTCACGGTCAGCACAATCCGGCGCTTCTGTCCGATCGCCGCCAGCGCCTCGTCCACAAAGCCGAACGGGCGCCCCGAAAAACTGACCAACAAGTGGCGTGCCGCACAGTAATTGGCCAGTGTCAGCGATTCCTTGGCCAAGGGGTGATCGCGTCGCATCACACAGACATACTCGCCGCTGTACAAGCGTTCATGGCTGAATGCGACGGCGGCACCGGACTGGATGCGAGCGGTCAAGTCGGCCATGGTCGCCGGAAAATAGCCAATCGCCAGGTCGAGGGTTTCGTCCTCGAGCAGGCGTCGGGGATCGCGCGTGGTCAAGGGCACCACGCGGATCGACACGCCAGGGGCGGTTTGGTCCATCGCGGCCAACAGGCCGGGCATCAGCTTGGCTGCGGTGGCATCGGCCATGGCCAAAATAAAGGTGTTGCTGGCTTGTGCTGGAACAAACTGACCGGGCACCAGGGCGCCTTCCAGTTGTCCGAGCGCATCGCGCACCGCTGGCCAGAGTGCCAACGCGCGCGGCGTGGGGCTCATCTCTTGCCCAGAGCGCTTCATCAAGTCGTCGCCCAGTGCCTCGCGCAGCCGCTGCAAGGCGTTGCTGATCGCAGGTTGAGTGAGCGACAGCTTATGGGCTGCGCGGGTCAGGCTGCGTTCGGTCATGATCTCGTCAAATACGCGCAGCAGGTTCAGGTCCATTTGCCGAAAGGCAGGTCTGTGGTCAGAGCGAGTCATCATCAGTCTGAATATACGCTATCAGCAATCTAAATTTGGCAAATAATAGGGTAAACCCTAGTATCGGGTGTGTAGCCAGCCCAATGCTGGTCATTGAAGAAAGATCACACCATGTCAAACGTCACGCGCTATCCCTTTACCGGTTCCGATTCAGGCCACCAGCAGTCGACTGCGCCTCGGAGCGACAGACGATCCAAGCGGCGCGCGTTTGACAGTGCCCGTGGCTTGAGTGCGCTGCTGCTGGGCGCCATGGTTTCCGCCATGGTGGTGGTGGCTGATCAGCTGATTGAAACCTGGGTTGATGGCCACTTGCTGGTTGCCTGGGTGGCGCTTTGGTTAGTCAGCTTTACCGTCTTGGCCCTATTTGCCGGTGCTGCGCACAAGCTGGCTGACGGCGTCGTTGAGGCTTTTGCCGCGATGCTTCAGCGCCGGGCCCGCAAGCGCGCCGAGGACCTGATGTGGTTGATGGCGAAGTCAGACCCGCGCCTGATGGCCGACCTGCAGGGCGCTATGGCACGCCGGGAAGAGTGAGCCCGCCCAGGCGCCACCTGGCGCCTCAGAGGGCGGCCAAGCGTTGCCCAATCGCGGTTCGGGTCTGCTCCAACGCCGTTGGCAAGTGGTGCGCCAGTTGCTTGAACAAGGCCTGGTGCAGCGCCAACTCCTCGGTCCACGCCGTCTTGTCGAAGCGGGTCACCGTGTCAAACTGAGCAGGGCTGAAGTCCAGTCCGGCCCAATTGATTTCGTCGTAAGTTGGGCTGACACCAAAAATGTTGTCTGCGCCGTGGGCCTGTCCTTCAAGGCGGTCGATCATCCATTTCAGCACGCGCATGTTGTCGCCGTAGCCAGGCCAGACAAACTTGCCGTCCTCGCCCTTGCGGAACCAGTTGACGCAATAAATGCGGGGCAGGGTCGCGCTGCTGCCAACCCGCTGCGCCATGTCCAGCCAGTGCTGGAAGTAGTCACTCATGTTGTAGCCGCAGAAGGGCAGCATGGCAAACGGATCGCGCCGCACCACGCCCATCTGGCCAGCCGCAGCCGCGGTGGTCTCGGAGCCCATTGTGGCGGCCATGTAGACGCCTTCGGTCCAGTTGCGGGCCTCGGTCACCAGTGGCACGGTGGTGGAACGGCGCCCGCCAAAGATGAAGGCGTCGATCGGCACGCCCTGTGGGTCGTCCCAGGCCGAATCAAGCGCCGGGTTGTTGGTGGCCGCCACCGTGAAACGGGCGTTCGGGTGCGCTGCCTTGGCGCCGGTTTGCCGTGCAAGTTCGGGCGTCCAGTCGCGGCCCTGCCAGTCGATGGCGTGCGCTGGCGCCTCGCCCATACCTTCCCACCACACATCGCCATCGTCGGTCAGCGCCACGTTGGTAAAGATCGTGTCCCGCGTCAGGCTGGCCATGCAGTTCGGGTTGGTCATTGTGTTGGTGCCCGGGGCCACGCCAAAGTAGCCGGCCTCGGGGTTGATCGCATACAACCTGCCGTCGGCATTGGGCTTGATCCAGGCAATGTCGTCGCCAATGGTGGTGACCTGCCAGCCGTCAAAGGCTTTGGGCGGTATCAGCATCGCAAAGTTGGTTTTGCCGCAGGCGCTCGGGAACGCCGCCGCCAGATGGTACTTTTTGCCGGTTGGAGCGGTCACGCCCAGTATCAGCATGTGCTCGGCCAGCCAGCCCTGGTCACGGCCCATGGTGGAGGCAATGCGCAGCGCAAAGCACTTTTTGCCCAGCAGCGCGTTGCCGCCGTAGCCTGAGCCATAGCTCCAGATTTCACGCGTGTCTGGGTAATGCACGATGTACTTGGTGGCATTGCATGGCCAGGCCACATCGGCTTGGCCCGTCGCCAGCGGCGCACCCACCGAGTGCACGCAAGGCACAAATTCGCCGTCAATGCCCAGCACGTCGTAAACGGCGCGGCCCATGCGGGTCATCAGGCGTTGGTTCACCGCCACGTAAGCGCTGTCGGTCAACTCCACCCCGATGTGCGAGATGTGCGAACCCAGCGGCCCCATGGAGAACGGCACCACATACATCGTGCGGCCGCGCATGCAGCCGGCGAAAAGTGCAGGCGTGCCATCGGCTTGGCCGAGTTGCAGGATGCCACGCATCTGCGAGGGCGCCATCCAATGGTTGGTGGGGCCGGCTTTATCCTGGCTGGCCGAGCAGATGAAGGTGCGGTCTTCAACCCGGGCGACGTCGCCTGGGTCAGAGCAGGCGAGAAAGCTGTTGGGCCGCTTGCTGTCGCTCAGCCGCTTGAATGTGCCAGCATCAACCAGCAACTGGCAGAGCCGTGCATATTCCTCGGCCGAGCCATCGCACCAATAGATGTCGGCTGGCTGGGTCAGGGCGGCCACTTCGGCCACCCAGGCGATCAGCTGCGCGTTTTTGACGTAACTGGGCGGGTTGAGATTAATCCCCTGCATCACGGGTGAGTTCATGAAAAAGCTCCAAAATAAAAAATCGACTTTTTCAAACCAGCTGTCTTATTGCTGTGGTTTGGAAAAGGCGACGCCCGAGCTTGCGGCACGGTCAGCCGGGAGCTGGAAGGCCATTTTAGGAACTCGTCCCGTGGTTACCAGTGGGTTACCGAGAAATGTTATGCAAAACTTGCATGTAAATATGCGATGCCTTACAAGGGGCCGTGCTTGCCTGATGGGCTTGGTAAAGAGAACGCGCAGGGGCGCACCGCTGCGCAAAGCCGTCGCGCAGCGAGGGTGATCAGGTGGGGGGTGCTACCCGGCTGCTGCCGGGTTACCCGAGGGCTACTGAAGCGTGTATAGCTATTAAATATATAGCTAGACAGTGAAGCAGGACGTGGCTTTGTGGCCGATTAGGCCATGGATACTGCGATGAAGGCGAGCAAGAAAATCAAGACTCCGCCGACCAGCGGCAACACAAACGGAATAGCTGAAACGATTTCCTCCACTGGGTCGTGGGGGTGGTCGTCGTGTTGTGGTGCGGGTTTGGACATGGCAGTTCCTTAAAGGGATCAGTTTCGCTGGAGCGCACATTTTACCCGTGCCCGTGGATTGAACTCGGCTGACGGCCTAGGCCATGGCTCAACGCGGTCGTGCGGACAGCTGGTCTATCTTGACCAACAGCGCGTGCACGG
>CAMELV010000046.1 GCA_945925985.1 Comamonas sp. lk
GCCCGCGCCCTCGCACCCAGACCCCGCCTGCTGCTGCTCGACGAACCTTTTTCGAACCTCGACGTGGACCTGCGCGAGCGACTGGCGCACGAGGTCCGCAGCATTCTGAAAGCCGCCAACACCACCGCGCTGTTTGTGACGCACGACCAGCTGGAGGCCTTTGCCATTGGCGACACCATCGGGGTGATGCACCAAGGCCAGTTGCACCAGTGGGACGACGCCTACACCCTGTACCACCGGCCGGCCTCGCGCTTTGTGGCGGAGTTCATCGGCCACGGCGTGTTTGCGCCCGCCACCATCCGCGAGATCGACCAGCATGTGGTGGTGCAAACCCCGCTGGGTGACCTGACCGACGTGGCCGAATGCCCCTTGCCGGGCGCCTTTGCTGAAGGCGCTTGCGATGTGCTGCTGCGCGCGGACGACATCGTGCACGACGACGACGCCCCGGTCAAAGCCCAGATCACCCGCAAAGCCTTTCGCGGCGCCGATTTTCTGTACACCCTGCGCTTGGCCAGCGGCGAAACGGTGATGGCCCATGTGCCCAGCCACCACGACCACAAAATCGGCGAGTGGATCGGCATCCGAGCCCAGGTCGACCACGTCGTCACCTTCAACCGCCTCTGCCCCGCCACCGGTGGCAAACTCTGCCACCTGCCCTGCGACCTGACCTGTGCACACGCCCCAGGCACCGCAACACCCGCTCAGACACCCCAGCCCTGAGCAGCGCCCGCGCCCGAAACCGTCATACCCGCGCAGCCCGCCAGTCGTCCTACCCGTGCAGGCCCTCAGCTCGTCATACCCGCGCAGGCGGGTATCCATGTCTTTTGCTACAAATTAAATAGCTATAACCCTATGTATAGCAAGGCCTAGAGGCTGATTTTCCATAAATTTTTGGCCTGCTCCCAGTGCCCCTTTTCTCACGTGACCACCCGGGCTGGCCCGCCAGGCGTCCGTGGCGCCTGGCCTGCGCGCTCGCGGTTCGAGGTTTTGGCAGGCCACCTCGGTTGGCGTCAACACCATGATAGTCAGCCAACTCTGTGGCAACCGCAAATGAGCTCCGGCCTGTCGCCACAGCCACCCGACAGGCTTGCGAACAAGTTTGATCATCAAAAGCAAGAACCAGCCAGTCAGCGCGTACGCCCCCAAGTCGTCATACCCGCGCAGGCGGGTATCCATGTCTTTTGCTACAACTTATATAGCTATAACCCTATATATAGCAAGGGCTAGAGGCTTATTTTCTGTATATTTATGCTGGCTCGCAGGGTCCCTGGTCTCACGCGGCCACCTAAGCTGGCCCGCCGGGCGTCCGTGCCGCCTGGCCTGCGCGCTCGCGGTTCGAGGTATTGGTAGGCCACCTCGGTTGGCGTCAACACCACGATAGTCAGCCAACTCTGTGGCAACCGCAAATGAGCTCCGGCCTGTCGCCACAGCCACCCGACAGGCTTGCGAATAGCGTCGGTACGCCAATCAGGAAGTCCGGACTGCCCTGACCCGAGCCCATCAGCTCGCCGGCGCAGTGGGTGGCCATACCGGCGGGCTGAAGCCAATTCGCGGTTGCCACAAAGGAGGTTCGCGGAACCGGTGTTAACGCCAGCCCCGGTAAGGCGCCCACACCTCGAACCGCGAGCGCGCAAGCCGGCCGGTATGGACGTCCACTGTGCTCGCCAATACGGCTGAGATCGCGCGGCAAAACCGAACCAGCATTCGTCAATCAGCCCTGATACCCGTCAAGCCGCCTGAAAAGCTACCCGCCCGCCCACAAGGGTGTAACGCACAACACCCGGCAACTCATAGCCGGAGAACGGCGTGTGTTTGCCCTGACTGCGCAGGTGCCCGGCGTCCACCGTCCAGGCGGCGGCCGGGTCAAACACGCACAGATCAGCAGCCCCACCCACCACCAAGCGCCCAGCGCTGGCAGCCTGTGGCCCCAGGGCGCTGCCCAGCACGCGGGCGGGGCCGCTGCTGACGGTGGCCAGAGTTTGCGCCAGGCCCAAACCGTGTTGTTGTCCCCATTTGAGCGCCAGGCTCAGCAACAGCTCGACCCCGGTGGCGCCAGCCTCGCTCTCGGCAAAAGGCAGGGCCTTGGCGTCGTCATCCACCGGCGTGTGGTCTGACACCAGCGCGTCAATGGTGCCGTCGGCCAGACCGGCCTGCAGGGCATCGCGGTCACGCTGCTGGCGCAGTGGCGGGTTGAGGCGGGCCCGGCTGTCAAAGTAGCCCAGGTCGACATCGGTCAGGTGCAGCGAGTTGATGCTCACGTCGCAACTGACCCGCAGACCGTCGAGCTTGGCTTGGCGCACCAGCGCCACGCCGGCGGCGCTGCTCAGGCGACACAGGTGCACGCGGGCGCCCGTGGCCTTCATCAGCTCAAAAATGGTGTGCAGGGCGATGGTCTCCGCCGCCACCGGCACCCCGGCCAAGCCCATGCGAGTGGCCAGTGCGCCACTGGCGGCCACGCCGCGTCCCAGGTGATAGTCTTGCGGCCGCAGCCAGACGGCGTAATCAAAGGTGCTGGCGTACTGAAAGGCACGCTGCAGCACCTGGGTGTTGGCCAGCGGCACCTCGGCCTGGCTGAAGGCCACGCACCCGGCTTCACTCAGGGCCACCATTTCGGTCAGGGTTTCGCCACCCAGATTGCGGGTCAGGGCGCCGAGCGGGTGCACCTGGGCCAATTGCAGCTTTGCAGCGCGATGGCGCAGCATCTCCACCAAACCGGGCTCGTCCAGCACCGGGTCGGTGTCGGGCGGGCAAACCAGCCGGGTCACGCCACCGGCCACGGCGGCTGCCAGTTCCGACTGCAGCATGCGCGCATGCTCATGACCAGGCTCGCGCAGACGCACCGCCAGGTCGACCAGACCAGGGGCCACGATGCAGCCACGGGCATTGATGACCTGGTCTGGGCGGAAGTCATTCGCTATATTTTTAATAGCTACAACCTCAGCATTGACAAGGGCTACATCGGTAATTTCGTCAAAACCCGAGGCCGGATCGATGACCCGGCCGCCGCTGATCAGCATGTTCATGTTGGTGTCATTCCTCGTGCAGGCCCGTCGGCGTCAGGCGTCATTGCCGGCCACAATGCTCATCACCGCCATGCGCACGGCAATGCCGAAGGTGACCTGCGGCAGGATCACGCTCTGCACGCCGTCCACCACCGCCGAGTCAATCTCGACGCCACGGTTGATCGGCCCCGGGTGCATCACGATGGCATCGGGTCGGGCCAGTTGCAGCTTCTCGGGCGTCAGGCCGAAGCTTTTGAAAAACTCTTGGCTCGAGGGCAGCAGGGCGCCGCTCATGCGCTCGTTTTGCAGGCGCAGCATGATCACCACGTCGCAGTCGCGGATGCCCTCCTCCAGCGTGTGGCAGACCCGCACGCCCATGGGCGCCAAATCAGCCGGCACCAGGGTCTTGGGGCCGACCACCCGCACCTCGGCACAGCCGAGCGTGGTCAGGGCGTGGATGTCGGAGCGCGCCACGCGCGAGTGCAGCACGTCACCGACGATGGCCACCGTCAAGTTGGCAAAGTCTTTTTTGTAGTGCCGGATGGTGTACATGTCCAGCAGGCCCTGGGTCGGGTGGGCGTGGCGGCCGTCTCCGGCGTTGATCACATGCACATGCGGCGCCACGTGCTGGGCGATCAGGTAGGGCGCGCCCGACTCGCTGTGCCGCACCACAAACAAGTCGGCAGCCATGGCGCTCAGGTTGGCGATGGTGTCAAGCAAGGACTCGCCCTTGGAGGCCGAGGACCGGGCAATGTCCAGGTTGATGACGTCGGCGCTCAGGCGCGTGGCGGCAATCTCAAAGGTGGTGCGGGTGCGGGTCGAGTTCTCAAAGAACAAATTGAACACGCTCTTGCCGCGCAGCAGTGGCACTTTTTTGACCTCGCGGTCGTTCACACTGACAAAGTTGTCGGCAGTGTCGAGCACCTGGGTCAGGATGCTTTTGGGCAGACCCTCTACAGACAGCAGGTGGATCAGCTCGCCATGGGCGTTGAGCTGCGGGTTGCGGCGGGACAGCATGGCTAGCGCGCCTCCACTTCAAAGCTGAAGACGCCGGCAGCATCGCGCGCCAGCGCCAGCGACTGGCTGGCGGACAGCACCACGCGGGCGGCACAGACCTCGGCCTGCACCGGCAGCTCGCGCCCACCCCGGTCCACCAGCACCGCCAATTGCACGCTGGCCGGGCGGCCAAAGTCAAACAGCTCGTTGATCACCGCGCGCAGGGTGCGGCCGGTGTAGAGCACATCATCCACCAGCAGAATGTTGGCGTCTTTGACATCAAAAGGAATGCGGGTTTGGGCGGCGGCGGTCATGCCACGGCGGGAAAAATCGTCGCGGTGCAGCGCCGACGAAATGATGCCCGGCGGGCCGTCCAGCTGCAAATCGCGCTGCAGCCGCTCGGCCAGCCACGCGCCACCCGAGGTCACGCCCACCAGGCGCATGCCGGGGCGAAAAATGCCGCGTACCCCGGCCAGCAGCGCCAGGTACAGGGCCTCGGCGTCCAGCGTCAGACTGCTCATGGCAGGCTCCTCAAAAACTGTTCCAAAATGATGCAGGCGGCCGCCGCGTCGGCATCCTTGGCGCCGGCGGCGAGTGCCTCGGTGGTGCTGTAGCGCTCGTCCACCTCAAACACCGGCAACTGAAAGCGGCCGTGCAGCTGGCGGGCAAAGCGCCGGGCGCGCCGGGTGTTCTCATGGGCCTGACCATCCGGGTGAAAAGGCACGCCCACCACCAGGGCGTCGGGTTGCCACTCACGCAGCACTTTGGCAATGGCCACGAAGCGGGCGTCGCCTTCGGCCTGCACCGTAGCGTGCGGTTGCGCGGTGCGCAGCAGCCGGTTGCCCAGCGCCAGCCCGGTGCGCTTTTCGCCAAAGTCCACGCCCAAAAAGGTTTGCAGGGCCACGGCCACCACCACTGGCTGAGCCAGTGCCGCAGCCTGGCTCATGCGTGGCCCACGTCGGGCGAGATCATCCAGGCTTCCAGCCCGAGCAGTTTCAGGGCCCGGTCGTAACGCTCGGCCACGGGCGTGTCAAAAATTACGCTGGGGCTCGCCGCCACGGTCAGCCAGCTGTTGTCCGACAGCTCAGACTCAAGTTGCCCTTCGGCCCAGGCCGAGTAACCCAGCGACACCAGCACCCGGAGTGGCCCGGCGCCGGTGGAGATGGCCTCCAGAACGTCTTTGGAGGTGGTCATCTCCAGGCCGCCCGGAATGCTCATGGTGGAGGCGTACACCGGGGCGATGGGCTGGTCGGCGGTATCAAAGATAGACTCATGCAGCACAAAACCGCGTTCGGTCTGCACGGGCCCACCCTGGAACACCGGAGCCGACGACAAATCATCGCGCAGCAAGGGCAGGTCGACCTTTTCAAACAGCCGGCGCATGTCAATGTCGCAGGGTTTGTTGATCACCAGGCCAAGCGCGCCACGCTCGTTGTGCTCGCAGAGGTAAACCACACTGCGGGCAAATACCGCATCCTGCAACCCTGGCATGGCAATCAAGAAGTGGTTGGTCAGGTTGGTCAGGGCAAAATCTCCGGGCATACAACAATTTTAGCGGTGAACATGGGCAAACGATTTGATACAGGCTTGATGTGGTTCCGGCGCGATCTGCGGGCGAACGACAACGCCGCACTGTGCCTGGCGCTGCAGGCCTGCCGTCAGGTGCACTGCGTGTTTGTGTTTGACCGACACATTCTTGACCCACTGCCGCGTGTGGACCGGCGGGTTGAATTCATTCGGGAGTCGCTCTGTGAGCTGGACACCGACCTGCGCCAACTCGCCGCCGAACCGGGTGCTGGCCTGATCGTGCGTCACGGCAATGCGGGTACCGAATTGCTGGCCTTGGCCAAAACCCTGCAGGTACAGGCGGTGTTTGCGGCACACGACGACGAACCGCAATCACTGGCGCGGGACGCCCAGCTGCGCGGCGCCCTGGCCGAGCTTGGCGTGCTGCTGCAGACCTGCAAGGACCATGTGGTGTTTGAGCGACGCGAGATCCTGACCCAGGCCGGCGCCCCCTACGGCGTGTTCACCCCGTACAAGAACAACTGGCTGGCCAGCGTCACACCGGCGCATCTGCGTCAGCACGACCCGGCGCCGCTGGCCTCGGCGCTAGCGCCACGGCCGGCCAGCCTGCAGCAGCCGGTGCCCACCCTGGCGGACCTGGGCTTTGCGACCAGCAATTTACGGGCGCTCAAGATTCCCACCGGCAGCTCGGGTGCACAGGCCCTGCTGGCCGATTTTTTGGACCGCATTGACGCCTATGACGAGACCCGCGATTTCCCGGCCGTCAAAGGGCCGAGCTACCTCAGTGTGCACCTGCGTTTTGGCACCATTTCGGTGCGCCAGCTGGCCTCACTGGCGCTGCCCCGCCAGCGCCAAGGCAGCCGTGGCGCCGCAGTCTGGCTGGGTGAGCTCATCTGGCGTGACTTCTACGCGCAAATTCTGGCCAACTTTCCCCACGTGGCGCGGGGCGCCTTCAAGCCGACCTATGACGCCATCGCCTGGGAACAAGGAGAACGGGCGCAGGCCCTGTTCGCGGCCTGGTGCGAGGGCCGCACCGGCTACCCGCTGGTGGACGCGGCCATGGCGCAAATTAACCAGACCGGCTACATGCACAACCGGCTGCGCATGGTGGTGGGCAGTTTCTTGGTGAAAGACCTGGGCATCGACTGGCGCTGGGGGGAGCGTTACTTCGCCACCCACCTGAATGACTTTGATTTGTCGGCCAACAACGGCGGCTGGCAGTGGGTCAGCTCCAGCGGCTGCGACGCTCAGCCTTACTTCCGCATCTTCAACCCGGTGAGTCAAAGCGAGCGGTTTGACCCCGAAGGCAAGTTCATCCGACGCTATTTGCCGCAGCTGGCCCAGCTCCCAACCAAGGCCTTGCATGCGCCCTGGACCGCCAAGCCGCTGGAGCTGCAAATGGCCGGTGTGCAACTCGGGCTTGATTACCCGGCACCGGTGGTGGCGCACGACGAAGCGCGGGCCCTGACGCTGGCGCGTTACGCGGTGGTGAAAAAGGCGCTACCGACCACCTGAAGACGCTGCGCATCGGCGCGGAGTTGGGCTGCCAGCCCGGGCGCCAAATCACCGTCGCGAAGGACCCGCGCATGCTCGGTGATCTGGTTGGCGGCCATCAGCAGGGCCTGGTTGCCGAGCTGGCGTGCAAGCGCCTGGACCTGGGCCACGATACGGATCACCTCCAGGCCGGCGCTGTGGTTGTCCGGTCGCGCTGTCCATTGGCGCAGGGCGCTACCCAAGGTGGACAACAGGGCGCTCCATTCTTTGGCCAAGTGCGGCGAGGCGGGCCTGATCTGACGCTGCGCCAGGGCCTGGACCATGGCCGGCTCGGGCTGCTTGAGTAAGCCCGCAGCAAATTGATGCAGCAGGCGCCGCACCGCCTCCGACGCGGCCAGAAACAGCTCACCGTCCTCAGGCGCCAGGGGGAATCCCGGCTGAACATGTCGCAGCACCTGGGCCAAGGACGCGGCAAAGTCAGCCAGGGCAACAAACCCGATCCGCCGGGCCGCCTCCGCCAGACCATGGGCCAAAGCAATGGTGCGGTCCAGCACGGCCCGATGCGGCTCCAATGTCCACTCCGTGAGGTCCAGCAACAGTTGCCGCGACAGCTCATCGGCGTCATTCAAAAACAGGTTGTAGGCGGCGATGTCGACCCGCAGCTCGCCAATCACCCGCACCCGGTCTTGGGCATCAGCAGCATCGCCACCTGACAGCAGCCGCAAGGGCTCAGAGGACAGCAAAGGGGGCAACAGCTCATCCCACAGAGGGATCTCACCTCGCGCCAACTGCATGTACACCCGCAGTATTTGCGCTGCCAACCGCTTGTTACCGACATCCAGCGCACTCAGGCCCGTCGCTAGGGCTTCAAAAAAGGTCGCACAAACGGTCCAAAAATACCGCTCAGGGGCCCGCTGCTCGGTATCGGCCAGGCCCAGGCTCAGATCACGCAGGTCAGCTGCAGCACTGACATCGGCGGAACGAATGATGTTGAGAACCAGAGCGTCCATGCGGGCACGGGTCTGAGGACCATAGTCAACGACGCCGGGAGGGGCGGGGGACATAACCGGTAGGGCGAAGGCGGGCCGTCTGGCGCAGTGCCTGAAGGCCTCAGATCTGGACCAGCTCGAAATCTTCCTTGCGGGCAGCGCACTCGGGACAGGTCCAGTTCAGCGGCACGTCGGCCCACCGGGTGCCAGGGGCAAGGCCAGTATCGGGATCACCCAACGCCTCGTCATAGATCCAGCCGCAAATCAGGCACATCCAGGTTTGGGTCACTTCCACAAAAAGCCTTCGCATAGAATTCAGATCGTTAAACAAAAAGGGCTTTGGCGAGATCTGAACCGCACGCCACCAAGTGTGCCATTCTGCCCGAAGAACAGCCGCCCTTCGCCCATGCCCCCAGCCGCCACTTCACCCTCCGCCATTGCCTTCACCGACCCCGACGAGTTGGCCGGGCCGGCCTGCGTGCTGGTGTTCAATGCCAGCGACCCCAGTGGCGCCGGAGGCCTGTCGGCCGACATCACAGCCATCGCCTCGGTGGGCGCGCATGCGCTGCCGGTCGTCACCGGCGCCTATGCCCGGGACACGGCACAAATCTTTGGCTATTTTTCCATCGATGAAGAAGCCGTCAGCGAACAAGCCCGGGCTGTCCTGGAAGATGTGGCGGTGCAAGTCATCAAGGTCGGGTTTGTCGGCTCGCCAGGCAACCTCAGCGCCGTGGCGGGTGTATCTGCCGACTACCCGGAGACGCCGCTGGTGGCTTATATGCCCAGCCTGGCCTGGTGGGACGAACAACGCATTGACGATTACCTGGACGCCTTTCAGGAGCTGGTCTTGCCGCAGACCACGGTCCTGGTCGGCAGCCACAGCACGCTGTGGCGCTGGCTGCTGCCCGACTGGAGCACGGAACGCAGCCCCGGCGCTCGCGACATCGCCCGAGCGGCCCATGAATTGGGTGTGCCCTATACGCTGGTGACGGGCATCGCGCTGCCAAACCAGTTCATCGACAACGTGCTGGCCACCCCCCATACCGTGATGGCCAGCGAAAAGTTTGAGCGTTTTGAAGCCGTGTTTTCAGGCGCTGGTGACACCCTGTCGGCGGCCCTGGCGGCGCTGCTGGCCAGCGGCAGCACGCTGGCCGAGGCTGCCTCTGAAGCGCTGTGTTACCTGGACCGCTGCCTGGACAGCGGCTTTCGGCCTGGCATGGGCCACTTGGTGCCAGACCGGCTGTTCTGGGCCCAGTCCGACGATGACATCGAGGACGACAGCGAGGCCGAGATCGACGAAAATTCTGCAGCTCCAATTTCTTTCAACGGACCCCTATGACCCAACAACACGACCAGAACCAGACCCTGTTTGAACGTGCTCGGCACGTGATCCCCGGCGGCGTGAACTCACCCGTGCGGGCCTTCAAGGCCGTCGGTGGCACACCACGCTTTGTCAAACGGGCCCAGGGCGCCTACTTTTGGGATGCCAACGACCAGCGCTATATCGACTACATCGGCTCCTGGGGACCCATGATCTTGGGCCATGGTCACCCGGCCGTGGTGGAAGCCGTGCAAAAAGCCGTGCTGGACGGCTTCTCTTTTGGGGCCCCGACCGAGCGTGAGGTGGAACTGGCCGAGGCCATCCTAGCGCGGGTGCCGTCCATGGACATGGTCCGCCTGGTGAGTTCGGGCACCGAGGCGGCCATGAGCGCCATTCGCCTGGCCCGTGGCGCCACTGGCCGCAGCAAACTGATCAAGTTCGAAGGCTGTTACCACGGCCACGCCGACGCCCTGCTGGTCAAGGCCGGCTCGGGCCTGGCCACGTTTGGCAACCCCACCAGCGCCGGGGTACCCCCTGAGGTGGTGCAGCACACCCTGGTGCTGGCGTACAACCACATCGCCCAACTGGAAGAGGCCTTTGCCCTGCACGGCAAAGACATCGCCTGCCTGATGATCGAGCCAATCGCCGGCAACATGAATTTTGTGCGTGCCTCGGTGCCGTTCATGAAGCGCTGCCGCGAACTCTGCACCGAGCACGGGGCGCTGCTGGTGTTTGACGAGGTCATGACCGGCTTTAGGGTCGCGCTGGGCGGCGCTCAAAGCGTCTATGCGCGGGCGCTGCCCGGCTTTGAACCCGACTTGACGGTGCTGGGCAAGGTCATTGGCGGGGGCATGCCTTTGGCGGCCTTCGGCGCCAAACGAGCGGTGATGGAACACCTGGCCCCGCTGGGCCCGGTGTACCAGGCCGGCACCCTGTCGGGCAACCCGGTGGCCACCGCTTGCGGTCTGGCCACACTGCAGCAGATCAGCCAACCCGGTTTTTATGACGATTTGGCCCTCAAGACGCGCCAACTGGTGGCCGGCTTGCAGGCCGCTGCCGACGCGCAGGGCCTGCCCTTTTGCGGTGACAGCGAAGGTGGCATGTTCGGCTTCTTCCTGATGCCCGAGCTGCCGCAAAACTACCCGGAGGTGATGACCACCAACGGCGCGCGTTTTAACCAGCTGTTTCACGGCCTGCTGGACCGTGGGGTCTACATTGCGCCCGCCCTCTACGAAGCCGGGTTTGTCAGTGCCGCGCATACCGATGCCGACATCGAGCAGACCATTGGCGCTGCCACCGAGGTCTTTCGCTTGATGGGCAGTGCCTGAGGCGCACCGCATTTGTTACAGGCCTTTACATCCGCGATACACCTGCCCGGTCAGTGCCGGCCTAAACTTCTCACACGTTGAACTCAAAAAGGAATGACACCATGAAAAAAGTTGCTCTGCCCCTGCTGCTGGCCTTGGGAAGCGGCCTGTCTGTGGCTCAAGAGGTCGGTCGTGTGATCAGCACCACACCGGTGATCCAGCAAATCGGCGTGCCGCGACAGGTCTGCACCACCCAGCAGGTGACCAGCCCCGGGGTGAAATCAGGCGCTGGAGCGGCCATAGGTGCCATTGCTGGCGGCGCCATTGGCAACAACATTGGCGACGGGGCCGGGCGAGCCGTGGCAACCATGCTGGGCTTGGTCGGCGGTGCCATTTTGGGCGACCGCGTGGAGGGCGCGCCCGCCGCTCAGGTGCAGAATGTCCAAAGCTGCAGCACCCAGACTTTTTATGAGAACCGCACAGTCAGTTACAACGTGGTTTACGAATTCAATGGCAAACAGTACACCGTGTCCATGCCGCAGGATCCTGGTCAGTTTGTCAAACTGCAGGTGACCCCCATCAGCGCGGTCAGGCCAGCGCCAGCGCCAGTGGCCACCTATGTCCCACCAGCCATCACAGCGCAAGAGATCGTCGGCGTCGATCGCGCCACCTACGTGAAGGCGCAACGACACTACTACACGCGCCCCTATTACCCCCCTGTGGGTGTCTATCCGCAGTGGGGCTATCCATCGGACAGCCACCCGAGGCACTGGCGCTAAAGCCTGGTCCGCGAGCCCGTGTGGCGCCCGTAAAGCGCTACAAAATAAATAGCTAGAGAGGTCCAGCTGACAAGGGTTGGAAGCACTTTTGATACTTAATGACGGAAGTGGCGCACGCCGCTGAACACCATGGCCACGCCGCGCTCGTTGGCCGCATCAATCACCTCCTGGTCGCGCAGGCTGCCGCCGGGCTGAATGACGCAGCAGGCACCTGCGTCGACCACCACGTCCAAGCCGTCACGGAAGGGGAAAAATGCGTCGCTGGCCACCACAGCGTCTTGCAGGCTCAAGCCGGCATGACCGGCCTTGATGCTGGCAATGCGGGCTGAGTCAAGCCGGCTCATCTGCCCAGCGCCCACCGCCAGGGTCATGCCCTGGCGGCAAAACACAATCGCATTGCTCTTCACATACTGCGCCACAGTCCAGGCAAACAGCAGGTCCTGCAACTGCTCCGGGCTGGGCTGACACCGTGTCACCACTTTCATATCGACTAGGCGAAGCTGATGGTTGTCAGCGGTCTGCATCAGCAGGCCCGAGCCCACCCGCTTGACGTCCATCGCGTTGCGGCCCTGCGCCCAGGCGGTATCGCCCCCAGGCGGCAGCGCAATCTGCAACACCCGCACATTGGGCTTGGTCTGAAACACGGACAGCGCCTCAGCGGTGTAGTGCGGCGCCATCAGCACCTCGACAAATTGCTTGGCAATTTGCGTTGCAGCTGGCCCATCGACCGGGCAATTAAGGGCAATGATGCCGCCAAAAGCCGAGGTCGGGTCAGTCTGCCAGGCCCGGCCATAGGCCGCCAGGGCATGTTCGCCCAGGGCCACGCCGCAGGGGTTGGCATGTTTGACGATGACACAGGCCGGCGTCACGAAGCTCTTCACGCACTCCCAGGCGGCATCGGCATCGGCGATGTTGTTATAGGAGAGTTCTTTGCCCTGCAACTGATGCGCTGTCACCAGCGAGCCGGGCGCCGGCTCCAGGTCACGGTAAAAAGCGGCCTGCTGCTGCGGGTTCTCGCCATAGCGCAAATCCTGCAGCTTGATGAAACGGCCATTCGCCTGCCCTGGGAACAACTGTTGCACCGGAGCCTGGCCATCTTCGGGCAGGTCTATGGCCGACAAATAGTCGCTGATGGCGCCGTCGTATTGGCTGATGCGGTTGAACGCCTCCACAGCCAAAGCAAACCGGGTTTTGTCTGACAAACGCCCGCTGGCCTGCAACTCCGCCAGCACCGCAGGGTACTGGGTGGCGTCGGTCAGCACGCCCACATCTTTCCAGTTCTTGGCACCACTGCGCACCATGGCAGGGCCACCGATATCAATATTCTCTATGGCATCGTCCAGGCTGCAACCCGGCCGGGCCACAGTGGCCTCAAAGGGGTAGAGGTTGACCACCAGCAGGTCAATGGTGTCAATGCCATGTGCGGCCAGTGCGGCCATATGCTCGGGTACGTCACGGCGGGCCAGCAGACCGCCGTGCACCGTGGGGTGCAGGGTTTTGACGCGGCCATCCAGCATCTCGGGGAAACCGGTGAGTTCGGCCACTTCGGTCACCGGCAGCCCGTGCGAGGCCAGCAGCTTGGCGGTGCCTCCGGTGGAAATCAGCCTGACGCCCAAAGCGTGCATGGCTTGAGCGAAGGGCAGCAGGCTGGTTTTGTCGGAGACCGAGAGGAGAGCGTTCATTTATTTGATCAGCTGGTGCTCTAGCAGCTTTTTGCGCAATGTGTTGCGGTTGAGTCCCAGCCACTGGGCGGCACGGGATTGGTTGTGGTCGGCGTGCTGCATGACCATTTCCAGCAGGGGCCGCTCCACCACCCTCACCAGCATGTCGTACATGCTGTCTGGCTCGGTGCCCTGCAGGTCCCGGAGGTACACCTCCAGGCTGCTGCGCACACAGTCTTGAATCAATTGCTTGCTCATTGCGTTGTCTCCAGATGAGGCTCTAGCTTGGGCCGTTCTACCGCGCGCGCAGCGGGCAGCCGGTCCATTTGTTGGTTTAGTCGCTCAAAATAACCGGCCACCGCCCGCAATTGCTGGCCGCAGTCGTCCATCAGGTTCATCCGATCCCGAAAGTCGTCACTTCCTGGCAGGTCTTGCAGGTACCAGGCGATGTGCTTGCGGGCCGTTCTAACGCCCAGGTAATCGCCGTAGAGGCTGTAGTGGTCGTGCAGGTGCTCCAGCAACAACTGCCTCACTTCAGCCACCAGGGGCGGCGCCAGGTGCGTCCCCGTCGCCAAAAAATGGGCGGTTTCACGAAAAATCCAGGGCCGGCCTTGCGCCGCCCGCCCAATCATGACGGCGTCGGCGCCGGTGGCTGCCAACACCGCCTGCGCCCGCTCGGGGCTGTCTATGTCGCCATTGGCCACCACCGGCACTCTAACGCCTGCCTTGACCGCCGTCACGGTGTCATATTCGGCCAGGCCACGGTAGCCCTGCTCCCGGGTGCGGCCATGCACCGCAATCATCTGAACGCCTGCTTGTTCAGCGGCAATGGCCAGGGCCACGGCATTTTTGTGCGCCTGGCACCAGCCGGTGCGCATCTTTAAAGTGACCGGCACGCCATGGGGCGCGCAGGCCGACACCACGGCCGCCACGATGGCCATCGCCAGCGTCTCGTCCTGCATCAAGGCAGATCCAGCCCACTTGTTACAAACCTTCTTGGCCGGGCAACCCATGTTGATGTCAATGATCTGGGCCCCACGGTCGATGTTGTAGCGCGCCGCATCGGCCATCATGGCCGGCTCAGTGCCGGCGATTTGCACCGCGATTGGGCCAGGCTCACCCTCGTGATTGGCCCGGCGCGCAGTTTTGGGCGTGTTCCATAGATCGGGCCGGGATGTCACCATCTCGCTCACCGCATAGCCGGCTCCCAGGCGTCTGCAAAGCTGCCGGAACGGCCTGTCGGTGACCCCAGCCATCGGGGCTACAAACAAGCGGTTAGGCAACTGAAAGGGACCAAGTTTCATTCAGGCGGGAATTGGTGGACGGCGGGCAAAATCAAAGCGGTATCGACCTGGAAAACAGAACGTGACCGGCATTCTAACTGCCCAAATTTTCAGCAATTGAAATGATTGGGCTGGCCCACTCGCCCGATTGCGCCCCGCAAGCTCTGCTTATACTCGCGCCCACATGGACGCTTGGATCACCTCTCTGCTGGCCTGGTTGGCGCTGCCGAAATTCGGCCTGAGCACGGTATTTGTGGTGTCGTTCATTTCAGCCACCCTGCTGCCTCTGGGCTCAGAGCCTGTGGTGTTCGGCTTGGTGAAGCTCAACCCGGCCATGTTTTGGCCGGTGATCCTGGTCGCCACGGCGGGCAACACACTGGGCGGCGCGGTCACCTGGGGCATGGGCTGGGCGTCGCACCGGGTGATGGACAAGTACCACCAATCGGCCCACCACGTGCGGGCGCTGAACTGGCTCAAACGGATCGGCCCGAAGGCCTGCCTCATGGCCTGGCTGCCTGGCGTGGGGGACCCGCTGTGCGCCGTGGCAGGCTGGCTTCGCATGCCGTTCTGGCCTTGCCTGTTTTACATCGCGATCGGCAAATTTCTACGCTATGTCATCATGACGGCCGCGCTGCTGTGGGTGTTTCCGTCAGCGGCGCTCAGCTAAACCTCAAGCGCTGGCCGATACCGAGCCCCTGCGCCTTCTGCAGCAGGGCATAACCCAGCGCAATATCGCTTAAAGACAAGCCCCGGTGCCAGAACAGAATGGTTTCAGCCTCGTTCTCGCGTCCTGCCTTGAGCCCTGCCACCACCTGGCCCATCTCGGCGTGCAAGGTCTGCGCAGACAACTTTCCCGCGTCCACATGGGCCCGCAAAGACCCGAATTGCCCACCCTTGCATTGGCCCCAGTCGTCCACAACGAGTTTGGACATGATGTCGGTCAGGCTCAACTCCACCGCACTCATCGTGCCGTAAGGCACCACCAAAGCGCCGGGCTTGATCCATTCGGTTTTCAGCAGCGGCGTGGGCTCGCGCAGGCGAGAGGCCTCAACCACAATGTCGGCCCCCGCCACGGTGTCTTGCCAGTTGTCACACACACGCACCGGTTTGCCCAGATCCTGGGAGAGCCGCTCGCCGAAGGCGTTGCGGCTCTCGGGCCGCGCCGAATGCACGCGGATCTCGTCGAAGTCAAACAACTTGTCGAGCAGCCGCACGTTCCAGTAAGCGGTGCCGCGGGCACCAATATGACCCAGCACCTTGCTGTTCTTTCGGGCCAGGTACTTGGCGCCAATGGCCGTCACCGCGCCGGTACGCATGTCGGTGATGGCGGAGGCGTCGATGATAGCGACCGGAACGCCGGTGCGCGGGTCAAACAAGTTAAGCACCCCTAATTCAGAGGGCAAGTCCTGCTTGTAGTTGTCGACAAAGTCGCCCACCACCTTCACACCGGCCAGGTTGATCGGCGCCCCGATGGCGCCGCGCAACACATTGAAGTGCCCGTCCACGCCAGCCTTGGGCGCCAGGTGCATGCGCGGCTCGATGACACATTCGCCACGACCCTGCGACGCCAGGCTGGACTCGATGGCCTGCAGGATCTCGTCGTCGGTGAGTGCCAGGGCCTCGATGTCGGGGCCGTTGAGGTAGGTGATGTGGATGGGGTTCATATTGTCAAGGTTCAAGTTCGGTCAATTGGGCCCGGGTTATTGGTGCAGATCAGACGCCGCGCAGCGGGTGGCCGGCCATCGCCACGCCTACCGCAGCGCGCAGTTGCCCAACCACGCTGTCTGCAAACAAGGCGCCCTGCGCGGCCATCGCATCGGGGCCGCAGGGGCGGTCTGCCTGCAGGGGTGCCACGGCGGATCGCACGGCGTCAAACACCACCTGCGTGCCGACACCCAGCGTGAGCGGGCCCCGCAAGTCAATCGCTTGGGCCGCCACCAGCGCTTCGACAGCCACCAGGTGGCGCAGCAAACGCATCTGCTCGTTGAGTTTACGCACACACAACAGGGCATGGGTGGCGTGGTCCTCCACCGTGTCAGACACCACCACCGCGTCCAGGCTGGCCGGTGTGGCCTTGAGGCGTATCTCAGCGTGCAGGGCGGCCGCGGTCTTTTGCATGGCATTGAAACCCACGCTGGCCCCACCCACAGGCGACAGGTACTTGGGCAGCCCGCTCAAGGCCGGGTTCTGCAGTTTGATCACACGCTGCACCGATGCGCTTGCCAGGTGGGTGAGTGCGATCGCCATGCTGTCAAAAGCCAGCGCGATCATCGGCGGATGAAAATTCGGCGACGACAGCATCTCGCCCTCCGCCGCAAGCACCAGCGGGCTGTCTGAGATGCCGTTGATCTCACACTCCACCGCGTCGCTGAGCATGGCCAATGCGGCGTGCGTGGCGCCAAACAACTGCGCCATGGTCCGAAAAGACAAGGCGTCCTGGATCGAGCGCGGTGGTGCAGCGTAAAGGTTGCTGCCGGCCAGCAGCCCTCGGAACAGCGCCGCTGCCGCCACCTGCGCGCCAGCCGGCCGGGCCGCCGCAATGCGTGGGTCGAAGACACTCAGGTTGGCCGCATAACCCTCATCGGCCAGGGCGGCGACTGCGGCGGCCACCAAAAGCAGTTCGGCAAGGTCAGACGCTACCAGGGCCGCATACCCCGCCGTGACCGGGCTGGCATTGATCAAGCCCAAGCCGTCCTTGGCCTGCAGCCGCACCGGCTGCAGGCCGGCTGCTTGCAGCGCAGCAGCGCCGGGGTACCGCTGCCCCTGAAAAAATGCCTCGCCCTGCCCGATCACTGGCGCGGCCAGATGCGCTGACAGGCCCAGGTCACCCGCGCCGATCGAGCCAAACATCGGCACCACCGGCGTCACGCCCCGGTCCAGCAGCTGCATCACCGCCTGGGCAGCTTCAAGACTGACCCCTGTGCCCCCTCGGGCGAAGCCGATCACCCGCGCGAGTTGCGCGGCGCGGACCACGTCCAGTGGCAAGTGTGGGCCCATGCCGATCATCCGGCCCACGATCACCTGCACCTGAAAAGCCTCCACCTCGCTGGCGTCGATGCGGTAGGCCAGATTGCCACCCAGGCCGGTGTTCAGACCATACACCGGCTCGCCGCTGTCGATGTGCCGCTGCACCACCTCGCGGTCGGCCTGCAAGCGCTGCAGCGCGGCCGGGGAAAGCGCAAACCGCGCCTCACTGCGCGCCATCGCAGCCAGCGCACCACAGGTGATGGGCGCGGCATCGATCAGGTGGTGGGCCATGACGGCATCCTGGGGCATGTGGCAAGCCTAACTAAAAAGCCGTGGAACAGCGCGCTACGGGCTCACAGGCAAGCGCGTCACCCGAATCCGAAACCAAAAACGTGAGCCTTGGCCGAGGGTACTTTCAACGCCAACGGTGCCGCCCATAAGGTCGGCCAACTTTCGCACAATGGATAAACCCAGGCCGCTGCCACCATAGTTCCTGCTAACGGCACTATTCGCTTGGGAAAAGTCCTGGTAGAGCAAGTCAAGTTTGTCATTGGCAATGCCGCAGCCGGTGTCGGAGACTGAAAACTCCAACAAAGCAGCGGAGTCATCGTGCTCAACCTCGTACCCTTCGATCCGGACCAGCCCTTCGCGGGTAAATTTCTGCGCGTTATTGACCAGGTTGTACAGCATCTGGGTCACCCTGTGCGGGTCGCCGCGGTAAGAGGCCAAAGAGGCGAGCCCCTCGCTATGCCATTGAAACGTCATCGCCAGGCCTTTGGCAAGGGCCGAAGGTGCAAACAGGGCATGCGATTGAGCCAGGATCGAGGCCGGGTCCAAAGCGATCTGCTCCAGTTCAAGCTTGTCGGCCTCGATTTTGGACAGATCCAGCAGGCTGTTGATGATGGTCATCAGCCGGTCACCGCTGTCAACGATCGCGCTGGCGTATTCGATTCGCTCTGCGTCGGTGATGTCGGCTTGCGTCAACAGGTTCGCCAGCCCCATGACGGCAGTCATGGGGGTGCGAATTTCATGACTCATGGTGGTCAGAAAACGACTTTTGGCCAGATCAGCGGCCACCGCTGCATCCCTCGCCCTGAGCAGGCCTGCTTCGAGCTGTTTGCGCTCGGAGATGTCGCGAGCAATGACCACCAGGCCAATAATGCGCCCCGCGTTGTCCTGCAATGCATTCGTGCTGGAGTCGATCCAGACTGCCGACTGGTCTTTTCGAATGAGCTCGAACTCACCTCGCACAGCAGGCATTGGTAATCCACTCCGAACGGCATAAAGGGCCGCCTTGTAACCCTCAACTGCAGCCATCAAAGAGTTTGGCGCAACGATATCGCGCATCAGTGTGTGCATCAGCTCAGCCGGTTTGTACCCAATGAGGTACTCCACCGACGGACTGACATAGGTCACAGCACCCGATGTCGTCACGGTCCAGATCACATCCCCAGCCCGGTCCGCGATCAGCCGGTAGCGTTCTTCACTGAGGCGCATCGACTCCGCAGCCAGCCGGTTAATCGCCAATTGACCCGCCAGTTGCTCGGAACGCTCAAACTCCGCATAGGAAAAAGCGTTGATCAGCAATTTGGCAATCAGCAGCAGATTCACCACATAGACCGGGCCGAAGGCGACCACAAAACCCAGGCCAGTTGGGCTGCCATCCGGGGTGTTGGCGAGCAGACCCAAGGCCTCCAGGCACCGCGGGCCATGACGGACCAGCACTAGGATTAATTGAGCCCATAACACGATGCTCAATGCCGTCAGGGGGATTGGCGTCTGTTTGTGCTTCATGATGCCGACCTCAACGATCGCCCAAATGCACAGAACAAGCAGCGACAGGGCCATCAGGTTGTACTGGGCCCGGTACAGGCCATTGATCACCAGCAGTTCAAAGGTGTCATTGCCTATAAAGATCAGGGCAGACAACATCCCGACTGCCCGGAGTGCCGCAGTTTCCCTTGAACCCTTTTGGAAGATACCGTCAAATAACCCGGCAATCATGACCGTGCGACCTGAAACGTTGGGGAAACTGAGCGCGCAGGCATAGGGCGCGTCGCAAGGATAAGTGAAAGCCTGTCCCGCCATTCCCGCACACAACCCGGGCTAGGCTTGTCACATTGTTCAGCCCATCCGGGCAACATGGTGCGCAAATGGCTTGCCGAGCCCCCACGCTTGTTGGCAGAGGCAACACGGGTCAAGCGGATTTGCGTCGCCGCTCTCAGGCCTGCACAAAAAGGGGCTTGCTTGTCACGCTGCAACAAGCCGGTCGAAGTAGCTTGCCCGATGACGCGAGGCGGAACCTCGTCGGCGGCCGTCCAAAAATAGACAAAGGCCGCCGCCAACAGAACAAACAGAATCAGTCGCTGCATAACTATCCATTATTTAGATTGCCCAACGACTTAACACTTTTTTTTATGACTTGAGTGAGCACGAGCGGCATTATGCTAAAACTGTGCAAACCCGACAAACAAGTAAAACGCCGTCATAGCATTACTAATATTCATGCATAACGAATGGGGCCCGCTTCTTTCCCGTCATTCCCGCACCGCCCCGTCATTCCCGCGAAAGCGGGAATCCAGGAAGTCATGGATCCCCGATGAGGTCGGGGATGACGGAGGGGTCGGGGATGACGGAGGGGTAGGGGATGACGGCACCCCCTCTGGCAATGTCTGCCAGCTACGAACCGGGGTAAGGCAACAAGGCCCTGGCCGCCTCAATGCGCAGGCCCAGCGCGACCGCTGGGTCATGCATCACCGCCAGCAAAAAGGCCTTGGGCGTTAGAGCTTCGCCGTTGGCATTGGGCGCGTAGGCCGGCGAGTAGGTCTGCAAAGGGCTTGGCAGCTCGGTTGGCGGCGCGGGCATGGCAGCCAGCTGCAGGCGGGCCAGGGCGGCCAACCAGGCGGCGGGCTTGATGGACAGCAGCCGCGCCAGCACATGGGCCTGGGCCTCAGGGCTGGGGGCCTGGTCCAGCCAGGGCTCATCGGCAAAAATGGGGGCCAGATCTGGCGCTACAAAGGCTGACCAGTAGCCCGTGGCCGGCTGCTGGCTTGGTACTGGCTGGGCCTGTGTCGCAGCGTCTGACAGCGAGGGCGTGAGGCTGATGCGCTTTGGCGCCACTCCGCCCAGGTAATGCTGCGGCAGCGCGTCCAAAAACGCGGCAGCGTCAGCCACAGACACCGGCTCCGCCAGCGACAACCACAGTTGGTAGCCCTCCACACCAGAGACCGCGATGGCGGGCGCCGGCAGGCCCAGGTCGGCCTGCAGCCCGCGCCACAGCGGCGCCAGCAGGCCCCAGTCGGCCGGTCGAGCCAATTCCACCACCAGGGCGCGCACCTGGCCTTCGGGTGCCGCATACAGGCGCTCTATCTCGGTTTGAAGCGGGTTCATGCGCAGGCCGGGGCAGAGACTCTGGCAACGGCCTGTGGGTTCAGGAGCTGAACAGGAAGTTCATCACATCGCCGTCTTTGACGACATAGTCCTTGCCCTCGGCGCGCATTTTGCCGGCGTCTTTGGCGCCCTGCTCCCCCTTGAAGCTGATGAAGTCGTCAAAGGCGATGGTCTGTGCCCGGATGTAGCCTTTCTCGAAATCGGTATGGATGACGCCAGCGGCTTGCGGCCCGGTGTCTCCGACGTGGATGGTCCAGGCGCGCACCTCTTTCACGCCGGCGGTGAAGTAGGTTTGCAGGCCCAGCAGGCCAAAAGCGGCGCGGATCAGGCGGTTCAAGCCCGGCTCGGTCTGGCCCAGCTCTTCGAGGAACATTTGGCGGTCGTCGTCGCTCATCTCGCTCATTTCGGCCTCCAGCTTGGCGCAAATCGCCACCACCGGCGCGTTTTGCGCTGCGGCAAAGGCCTTGAGGCGTTCCAGCAGCGGGTTGTTGACAAAGCCGTCTTCGGCCACGTTGGCCACAAACATGGCGGGCTTGGCGGTGATCAAAAAGAACTGCTTGAGCAGGGGCAACTCTTCTTTGCTGAAGTCCAGCGTGCGCACCGGCTTGGCCTCATTCAGGGCGGCTTGGCATTTCTCCAGGATGGCCACCAGCTTGATCGACTCCTTGTCGCCCGAGCGGGCGGTCTTGGTGACGCGGTGCAGCGCCTTCTCCACGGCCGACAGGTCAGCCAAGCAGAGTTCGGTCTGAATGACCTCAATGTCAGAAATCGGGTCCACCTTGCCGGCCACGTGGATCACGTTGTCGTCTTCAAAACAGCGCACCACATTGATGATGGCGTCGGTCTCGCGGATATGCGCCAAAAACTTGTTGCCCAGTCCCTCTCCGGTGCTGGCGCCCGCGACCAGGCCGGCGATGTCCACAAACTCCACAATCGCCGGCACGATGCGCTCGGGGGTGATGATGGCGGCAAGCTGCTGCAGGCGCGGGTCGGGCACCTCAACGATGCCGACATTGGGCTCGATGGTGCAAAACGGGTAGTTCTCGGCGGCGATGCCGGCCTTGGTCAGGGCATTGAACAGGGTCGATTTACCGACGTTGGGCAGGCCCACGATGCCACACTTCAAACTCATGAAAATTGTCCTTTTGAATCAAGATCCCGCCTGCACCCACGAACCCACGGCGGGGGTCGTCTAAGCGCCTGATCCGCACCATGCAAGACCGGACAGCAAAATACAAGACCGTGCGCAAGCGCACGGGTTTCAGAGGGATGCGCCCTCTTTTTGCTTAAGGGAAACTGAGGCCGATTGTACTGACCAGCGCACCGGGTGCCGGGCGGGGCTGCAGGTTTTCACTTCGCCAGAATAGCCTTGAAGTCAAGCTCAAAGAAATTAAGGACGCCGGCGCGATTTAGGTGGTCCGTGTTGAAGAAGTATTTTTCTTCATTGTTGGTCAGCGAGAAATCATGGAACTCAATGTGATGCTTGTCCAGCAGCAGTTTCAAAGCAGTGTCAAATTGACTCTCGTTGGGAAGCATCTGGTAGACCCGCGCTGGAATCGGCGGCTTCACCACAATCAGATTGATTTTTTCTTGCTGCAAGGTCTTTACCATGGCCTCCAACTTCTCGAGGTAATGGACCAGGACTTGGGGGTCAGTTTTCTTGGGGTACAAAAACCCGATGCGCTGGGTATCGATCTGCTTGACCGGTCGGTAGGTCTTTTTGAATTTGACCGACTCATCCTCGCTGACGTCTGGCTTGAACCGATCTGGGTTGTTGATCTTCGAGAAGCCCGTCAAGTAATCCAGCGCGACAGGAAAGCCCGACCCATGGCGCAGCAGTATCGGGACCAGTGCCAGATCAAACGGCGCCCGAGACAAGAGCCGAACATCCTGTAATCTGGCCTCATTCCAGTCATCGGCATAAAAACCAAAGGAGTCAATGACATAGACCACGTTAGTGGTCCGATGAGCGACTAGAAAATAGTCCAGCATCACCTGGTTCACGGTAATGCCAGCGCCCACGTTGGACAAGTTGATGATTTTTTTATGGGTCATCCCCTCCAATTGGACGTTCATGTCTTCATAGTCGAAGGCCGCAGCGTGCGATGCGCCCAGAATGGCGTAGTCGTACTGCACTTGGGGCGCGGTCTTGACCACATGGAAACGGTTCCGCACGGCGTAATGCGCAGACAGCATTTCTGCCGCCCAGTAGACGAGACCATACAAGACCAAGCCAATCAGCAAAAACCATGCTGCCTGTATGAGGAAAGGCCTGGCGCCACCATTTGGGGGGAGCGGGCTGTTAGGACTTGTAGACATCAAGTGGGCACTCTAGGTCGCATCAAAACTGCATATAGATAAATTGCTTGAGGTTCCATTTGCCCATCACAAGCAAAGCCATGAGCAGGGCGTAATAGACACCCCAACGCACGTAGACCGGTGCGACGGCGAGCCTGCCCCAGACGCCTTTTTTTTCGTCAACGATTTCGACACCCAACAGAAAAAGGATCAACACGGCACAAAGCAGGAGCTCCCCGGTGTAGACATAGCTGCCCAGCAAGCTCGGCAGCTGAGGCAGGGTCTGCCCAAGCCTGGTCAGCACCGTGACCGCATCAGCGACCGATGAGGCCCGGAAAAAGACCCATGAAATCAGCACCAGGTGGAATGTCAACAAACAACCCAATACCGCGCCAAGCGCGGCTGGCAGCGGAACCAGTTTGTGAAGTCTGGTTCGCAATCCGGTGCTCAACAGCGTCAAGATTTGATAAAGACCGTTGAGCGCACCCCAAATAACAAAGGTCCAGTTGGCGCCATGCCACAGCCCACTGACCAGAAATACAGCCATCTGGTTGGCATAGACCCTGGTTGTGCGCCCCTTGCTGCCCCCCATAGGGATGTAGAGGTAATCACGAAACCATCGGCTCAGGGAGATGTGCCACCTGTCTTTTCCCCAAAATTCGGTCACCGAGGTCGACAGATAGGGTCGGCGAAAATTTGCCATCAGGTCGATGCCCAGCACCCGTGAAGTGCCAATGGCGATGTCCGCATAGCCCGAGAAGTCGCAATAAATTTGGAAGGCAAAGAAATAAGTGGCAATCAGCAAGGCCACCGGTGATGCGAATTCGGGGTTCTTGTACGCAGCGTCGACGTAAATGCCCAGTCGATCGGCGATGACGACCTTCTTGAACAGCCCCCACAGAATGAGTTGTAGGCCTTGTTGGACGGCGTCCGGGTTAAAACTAACCGGGCGGCTCAGTTGTGGCAAAAAAGTGGTGGCACGGTTGATTGGGCCAGCCAACAATTTAGGGAAAAACGACACGTACAAGGCCAATCGGCCAAAGTGCCGCTCCGGCGCCAACTGCCCACGGTAAACGTCCACCACATAGCTCACGCAAGAAAACGTGTAGAAAGACAATCCAGCCGGCAGCGCCCAGTTGAGTTGGGGAAGCATGGGGTCATCACGCCCCATCGCCAAACTCAGTGATTCACCGAAGAAGTCTAGGTACTTGAAGACGATCAATGGCAGGAAAGAAAGCACCACCCCACCGACCAGCAGCGCCCTCTTTTTGGCCGGAGTCAGAGCCGCGCCTATCAAGACGCCTACAAAGTAAATGATGATGGTGGAAACCATCAATAAAACGACGTACCCCAGATTGAACGTCGCGTAGAAATACAGGCTGGACGCCAGCAGCAAGACCCACCGATACCGGTGGTCTATCAAATAGTAGACAAGGACTACCGCGGCGAAGAACAGCAGAAACGAAAATGAATTGAAAAGCATCATCGTTCTGCCTGGGTCACGACATCGCTGCGATGTCTATCTTTGCCGGCGATATGGACGCCAAGCCTTCAATAGTTTGTCCACGTGTCCAACAGCTCTTGGGGCAGTTGCGGGATGGGCTGCCCCGGACTGAAGTGCTTGAGGAGGTACTCCGTGATCACTTTGAACTCTTGATCAGTCAGTGCGCCTACCCGGTCCCGGTGGTCTCTGGCCCATCGCTCCCGCGCCGGTCTCGTCATTTGAATCACCACAATGGGGGTGATGGTGTGGCAGTTGGCACAGTTGTTAAGCACCAGGTTTCGACCCGGGCCTGTCGGCGGGAAAATCTTGTCCATGTCGATTCTTGGCGATCGCCCCGCCGGCGCTTGGGCCATAACCGCCCCCATGGCCAAGCCCATCATGGCCGCCGCGAACAGCCGGGTGAGTCTGCCACCCCATATGCGCCGAGTTGTATTCATTGGATTCCCAGTGAGCTATCGGTCATTTTGTTTAAAACGGCGTGCACGTCGCCATAGCTGCCATTTCTGGCGTCAAATTTGGCTCGGGCTTGCTGTCGCTGAAATTTTCAGAGAGGTAGCTGAACAGCGTAGCGAACTCTTCATCGCTCATACCAGCCACCCTTTCTTGGTGATCGCGTTTTAAACTTGACCACCGGCCTTTGGTGCGCTGTCCCTTCACGGCACACACTGTCGAATGGCACGAGCCACAGTTTTCAAGCAGCAATGGCAGCCCTTTACCAGCAGGAAGAATGTCCATTAAGGTTGGACTTTTTGCCTGCGCCAGCAGAATTGGGCGTGCTGCTACCCCAGCTGCGGACGCTTGCGCCGCTATCAGCATCGAATCACCAGCGACCAAGGCGGAAAATACAAGAATAAATCTGAAAAATCGTTGGATCATTTTGTTTTTTTCAAAAAATGAAATGCCTGAGCATCTTAATAATCGGCCAATAACTCTTCTTCGGTCGCCGGTCTGCGCCTCGTAATTCGTCCAGTGATGGAAAAAACAGGCACGGTGATCTGGCTTTTTGCCTCTTCGGCAGGAAATCCCAGTTCTGTCAGACGTCTCACGGCATCGGTAACGTCTTCGTCGTAAAACTGTTCCATACACTCATCACAAAACTGTGCCGGAATATCCTCAACAATATGCAGGTGTTCGCCGATCCAAATGGTGCTTTTGACCAATGCCTCACGCATAGGCGCCGAGCATTTGGGGCATTCAATTGGCGTTGAAGTAGTTTGGTCTGTCATTTTTTTCAAAATTAATGAATTTAGAGACTGAGAGAGTTGTCTTCTCGGCAAGCACGTGCGCACCCAAAGGTGCGCACGTGTCTGGCCTTAAACGCGCATCAAGCCCTTTGCAGCGTCAATGATCTTGGGGGCGTCAGGACGCGCCCAAGCCATCATGTTGCCGGCACCTGGGCCGGGTGCATCAGGGAAACTGATTCTTCGGGCCTTGATGCCGGGCAGCGCCTGAACCACTTCGGCAATGATGTGAGACCCAAAACCGTTGGTCCAGTTGGCATGGTCAACCACCAGCAACTTGCCGGTTTTCTTCACCGATTTCAGTATCATGTCCAGATCCAAGGGCTTCAGCGTCCTGGGGTCGATGACTTCAACACTGATCCCTGCCGCCTTGAGGCCTGGCAGCGCCTTGGTGACATCAACAGTAGCAGGGGCCCAGGACACCAAAGTAATGTCCGTTCCTTCTTGGCGAATGATGCCCTTGCCGATTTCTACCTGATACGACTCATCGGGCACATCCATGATGACCCCCGATTTGACTTCAGGGTAGTCGTAATAAATCACGGGATCAGGGTCATTGATAGCGGCAACAATGAGGCCCTTGGCATCGTAGGCATTGCTTGGCACCACCACTTTGATGCCGGGCAGATGCGTATAAAGGCTTTCATAACCGGTCTCAGTGTGCTGACCGGCCATACCTCGGGTGCGGCTGCCACCGTCAACCCAGATCACCAAGGGCATGGTGGCTTGGCCACCCGTCATGTGCCGAAGTTTTGCCGCCTGGTTATAGATGTACTCGATAGGGTAGATCTGTGCCATGGAGGGAATCTGGCAAATACACGGCAATCCGGCGGCTGCCACCCCGGTTGCGGCTCCCACGATCCACTGCTCGTCGATGGCCCATCCACCACCCGAGGTGCGCGGCATCCCGCCAAATTCTTTGGGAATATTGATGATTTCGCCGTTTGGTTTGGTAGCGACCGGTACCGCATACTCCCAATAGTAGGTGAGGTGTTTATTTTTACGCATCTCTTGGGCTACGCCCTCAAGCTGTGCGTAGGCATAGGGTTTTAGTGACATGTTTTTTCTCCTTTGACCTTAGGCTGAGAAGCCTTGGCGGTTAAAAAATTGACTTGCAACAACTTTGCCTGTGGCATACACATGAAAAGCCGTTGTCGCTGGGTCAGGGCTCTTGCCACTGCGTGCAAACGCAATAGAGTCATCAACTTCTTTTTGCGTGCTGGCGTCAATCGCGAGCAAATCACCGCCACTGACCAAGGACAGCTCCAACATCAGATTTTTGAAGCGCAGGATCGGATCTCGTGACATCCACGCCTGAACTTCTTCGTTTGAGCGGTAGGGCAGACCCGCTGCGCCGTCGATACCAACTTTGGCGCCGGCAAACCCGGAATGGTCAAACCAACGGAAGGTGATCGCCTCAATCACGCTGGGACCCTCGCCAGCCCGTGCCCTTGCAACTGCTTCAGCCGTTACCGAGTGAACCGCCGCAATGTCATTACCATCCACCACCCAGGTGGGTAGGCCCAAGCCCTTGACGTAGTCGGAGACATACTTGGTTGGCGTCACCGTTGACATGGCCACCCCGATCATCTGAAAGTTGTTTTCGATGACATAAATCACGGGGAGTTTGTAGTTCACAGCACTGCGTGCAGCACTGAAGAAATACGGCGAGTTAGAGGCACCATCCCCTTGGAAGCACACCGCAACCTGTTTCGTGCCGCGCACTTGTGAAGCCAGCGCCGCCCCAGAAGCCAGATAAGGCCCGGCACCCACAATACCGTTCATCCCCAAAATGCCCTTGGACATATCGGTGATGTGCATGGAACCACCATAACCCTTGTTATAGCCCGTCTCTTTGAAAAAGATTTCTGCCGACATCTTGTTGAGATCGCCACCCTTGGCAATAAGGTGCCCGTGTCCGCGGTGGGTACTGGCGATGTAGTCGTCGTCATTGAGAGAACCCATGACGCCCACAGCAATGGCTTCCTCCCCGATGTAGGTGTGGAAGGCACCGTAGAGATCGTCCTCGCCGCCCACAAACAGGTCCTTGAACTTGGTTTCCCACCGACGGATACGCTGCATTTGCGCGTACATTTTCAGCAATTTGTCTTTGGGCAACTGCGAGAGTTGTTGTGTGGCTAAACCGAGAGGAATCTTCGCAGGTGGAAGAAACTTCATCGAGTCGCCTGGCTTCCAGTTTGGATTGCCGCCGGGGCCTTCTGTGGATAAGGTAACAGTTTTGTCCCATTTACCACCGGTCAAACCTGCCAAAAGGTCAGGTCTGCTCGCCTCGGCGGCTTGTGCGGTCTTTGGCAAGGCCGTGGCAACGAAGGCTGCGGTTGCGCCTGCGGTTCCAAGCGCCTTCATGAACCCTCTTCGACCATTAATTGGTTTTAGATTCGGTTGTAACATAGCTACGTTCTCCTATTCGGTGAATAACAATGAATAACACCTTTGGTCCAGGGGAAGCGGACAGACAATAACGAGGTATTTTTCTAAACAAAAATATCCCCCGCGCTTTCATTTCTGAAAACGATTCGACGCCCTCCGATTTGGCTTTTAAGATAATTTACAAAATACTTTATGTACCATTCTTTTCCCCACAATTCAATGTACGACGATTGCAATGGCAACACAAGCGAAAATAGTTATTTTTTAACCTTTATTAAGTAACCAGCTAGTGACTAAGGCAACCCTATCGCCCAAATAAAAACCAATATGTATATCGAATAACTTATAAGTCAACTTATACGCCACTAAGTGCAGGCGCTCGCGACGAATAGGTCGCAGCTCAAGTTTTTGCGCCTGCTGTCGATGCTTAGGATGACGTGGTACACATTGAGAGTTGCAGGGATTTAAGTACTCCTGCATGTGCGATGTGAGATCGCAGAGGCCTGCTAGTGGACGGGTTATTCAAAGAATCCTTAATGCCAAATTGCAAGACGCTATCTGTATTCGACAGGGGAAAAATGTTGCGCTGTTTAAATTTACGCCCGGTGATTTTGGGCATGCTCTGTGCTCTGATTTTGTTCGGCGCTCAAGGCGCGTGGGCCATCGCCGGAAAGATTGAAAACATCATTGGAACCGCCCGCGTCGCCAAACAGACGGGGCAAATCTATGCCGCCATCAAGGGTGACAACTTGTACGAAGGCGATTCAGTGGCCACTGCCGCCAATTCCAATGTCCAAATTCGCATGGTTGACGAGGCCATCGTTTGGGTTCGCCCCAACACCGAATTCAAAATTACCAGGTACCGATCTACCGAGCACGGTGAACCCAAAAATGAAGCCGTATTGCGACTGCTCAAGGGCAGCATGCGAACGGTCACAGGGTTGATTGGCAGATCCAATACCGGCGACTACAAACTTAGCACCCCAACCGCGACTATCGGCATCCGCGGCACGGAATTCGATGCGGTGTATGTCACACCCCAAATTGCCGCCGATCTCCAAACCCCACCTGGCACTTACAACCGTGTTTACATGGGCGGTACTTCTTTGCAGGGGCGAGCTGGGCAGATCAATTTAAACAAAGACGAGGCCGGCTTCATGGGTGAACAGGCCTCAAGCCCTCCCCGAGTCTTGCCCAATATTCCTGAATTTTTGAATACCAGCGGCAACTCCACAGCCAATCTCAGAGCCGCCGCCCCTTCCGCGCCGGCCAATGAATCGCGGAGGGAGCCGGTCGTCGCGGCGGCACCCAAACAATTGCTGATCTCCGTTCGCTACGGCGAGGCAGATTCAAGCACGGTGGTCTCCACCAGAGCGGGTGGTGGTAACAACGCTGAGCAGCGGGTGCAGGCGACCGAAGGCGAACGCGCAACAGTGACGCTTCGCCAAAGCACAGGGGTGCGCCGACCTGGCAGCACCGCTGTGCCAGTCGAAATCGCCACCATGATTGAACTGGTGGCCAAAATCAACGGCGAAACAGCCGTGGTTCAGTTTTCGTCGAAAAACCAAGGTTCCAACGCCCGCGGCAGTCAAACCAGCATGGTCGACACGACCTTGACGGTGCCCATGGATGTCTGGACCGAAGTCAGCGGGCGGGGGCCTTGGACTTCAGGCAACAGCAGCAGCGTGTCGAGCTCATCACGCGGCGCCAGCGCCGATGAAAGCAAGGTCTACCTCAGGGTTCAAGAGGTCCGGCGCTGAGCTTGTTCTCACTACGTGGACCCGTCGGCGCGTTCAGCCGAAGTCCAACTCACCCAGCAAGCTCTGGCCCACGCTGAGCGACACCCCATCGCCCTCGCAGACGATGGCATTCATGCCAAAGGTGACAGCGCCGCCCACGCGCGCATCGGGCCGGTAGGCCTGAAGTGCATCGCCCACCGCCGGATGGCTCAGGGCGGTGCTCGGGTCGATGTTGGGAATCGGGCAGCGCGGGCAGGGCTTGACCAGTTTCAGGCGCACGGGCCCGCTGGCAGTGGCCAGACTCAACCAGGTCAGCCGGTCTTCGTCATGCGCCTGCAGGCCCGACAGCACAATATTGGGCCGAAACCGCGCCATCGCCACTGGCGCTTCGCCCGCCGATAGCAGCCGCTGGTTCAGCCCGTCTAACGAGGCCTGGCTGAGCAGCAGCAGCGGGTAGCCGTCGCTGAACTGGTTGGGTGCCTCCAGCCCGCCAGTCCACTTCAGGCTGGACAGGCGCTGGTGCTCCGGGTCAAAACGAACCAGCCGGCAGGGCCCGACCGAGGGTCGCGCATCGCCCGCATGGGGCTGCGCCAAAAAGTCTGTGATCCACTGGCCCGCCAAGGC
>CAMELV010000047.1 GCA_945925985.1 Comamonas sp. lk
TGCAACTTGCCGGCCTGACCCCATTACAACTGTCCGCCAAGGAGGGCCTGGCCCTGATCAACGGCACCCAGGTCTCCACTGCGCTGGCGCTGAACGCGTTGTTTGCCACCGAGCGGGTGTTTGAAGCCGCGGTAATTTCGGGCGCACTCACGCTGGATGCTGCGCGTGGCAGCGACGGCCCGTTTGATGCCCGCATCCACGCCGTGCGCGGCCAGCCCGGGCAGATCGACTGCGCGGCGGCCTACCGGGCATTGACGGCGGGCAGCGAGATTCGCCAATCGCACCTGGAAGGCGACGACCGGGTGCAAGACCCCTATTGCCTGCGCTGCCAGCCGCAGGTCATGGGCGCCTGCCTGGACCAGATGCGCTATGCGGCGCAGGTTCTGCTGCGGGAAGCCAACGCCGTCACAGACAACCCTCTGGTGTTTGCCGACGCGGGCGTATTGCTGTCGGGTGGCAATTTTCACGCCGAACCGGTGGCGCTGGCAGCCGACGCGCTGGCAGTGGCGATTGCCGAGATCGGCGCCATCACCGAGCGCCGCATTGCCATGCTGGTGGACACGGTGGTGTCGCGCCTGCCGCCGTTCTTGACCCCCGAGCCGGGTCTCAACTCAGGCTTCATGATCGTGCACGTGACCGCCGCCGCGCTGGCCTCGGAGAACAAGTCTTTGGCGCACCCGGCAAGTGTGGACAGCTTGCCCACCTCGGCCAACCAGGAGGACCATGTGTCCATGGCCACCTTTGCCGCGCGGCGCCTGCAGCCGATGCTGGACAACACGGCGCACATCGTGGCCATCGAGCTGCTGGCCGCCGCCCAGGGCATCGAGTTTTTGCGGCCACTGCGCAGCTCGGATGCGCTGGAAACGGTTCACCACAAAGTCCGCAGCGTGTCCGCTGCCATGATGCAAGACCGCAGCCTGGCGCCGGACATGCAGGCGGTGCAAAGCATGGTCAAAAACGGGGCGATTGCTGGGGCCATGAAGGCTAGGTTGCCGGCCTTGTTGGCGCTGGACCTGGTTTAGACCCGTCATCCCCGCATTAGATCGGTCATCCCCGCATTAGATCCGTCATCCCCGTGTTAGAACCGTCATCCCCGTGCAAACGGGGATCCATGCCTTCTTTGGGTGATCAGCCCGGCGCAGCATTCGGCTCCGCGGCTGTCCCCCGCCCTGCGGTCTCCTCCTTGATGCCGCTGCGCCGAACGCCGCACCGGCCTGATCTGGGAGCATGGTTGGTTCGCCAACTTTACCGGCTGCGGCCGGTTTGGCCGCAGCTTAGCTAATGCCCAGCCTGCCGTTGGATCTGCTGCGTGATCACGCGGGCAAATGCCGCAAAGTCGTCCAAGTGGTGTTTGACGATGTTGTGGACGATTTTCCTGTTGATCTGGTCGTAGTTATGCGTGGCGATGTTTCTGAAACCGACCGCCTTGCGCATGCGCAGCGCGAGCGCAGCATCAATTAACCCGGCCCGTTCGAGCAGATCAAAGGTCTGCCCCATGGTGTCGGGGGCCGGAAGGTTCAACTCCGAGCTCTGCAGTCAGCGGCGCCTTGGACTCGATCCTGAGAATGCAGCGACGCAGGGACTCGAGCTTTTGCTCGACTACTGCCCGACCCAGGGCGCATAGGCAAAGTCACTGCCCATCAACCGCCAGCCGTGGGTCAGAATCTGGCCCATGAGGGGCTCACCCACCCGTCGCAGATCAACCAGGTCAATCGGGCACCCCGTAGCCTCGGCCAGCGACGCGATGATGGCCACCTTTTCGTTAGCCGTCAGCCGTCGGGCGATGCTTGGCTGCAATCGCAATATCCAAATCACTGTCGGGGCGCTGCAGACCGGCCGCGACCGAACCGAACAGCAACGCCAGCTCAATCATCGGAAATTTCTCAATGACGCCGCGAACCTGTGCGCTCACTGCCAAAGAGGCAACGGGGACTTGGAACAGATCTGGTGCCGGAGTAGCCATCACCGCCAAAGTTTATCAGTGCCAGCGCCGAGGACGTCATCCCCGTGCAAACGGGGATCCATGACCTCTCGCGGGATCAGGCCGGCGCGGCATTCGGCTCCGCGGCTGTCCCCCGCCCGTTGGGCTCCTCCTTGATGCCGCTGCGCCGAACGTCGCACCGACCTGATCTTGCGCGGTGTTTGTTGCGCCAACCCCTCGCCTGCTGCGGCGGCACGCCGTCGGCCCCTGCAGCCCGTCAGCTCAATGCACCACCCGCTCAAAGCTGAACTGCCCCGGCGCACGGATCGGGTCCACGTCGACCGGAATCACGTCTTTAGGCGCAAACCGGCCTTCCAGCAGCAGCCTGGACAGCGGGTTCTCGATGCGCTGCTGGATCGCGCGTTTGAGCGGCCGCGCACCAAACACCGGGTCGAAGCCCACCTTGGCCAGCTCGGCCAGTGCCGCGGGTGAGACTTCCAGAACCAGGTCCAGCTTGGCCAGGCGCGCTTGCAGCACCTGAATCTGGATCGCGGCGATGGAGGCGATGTGCTCAGCAGACAAGGCGTGGAAGACCACGGTCTCGTCGATGCGGTTTAAAAACTCGGGCCGGAAGTGGTTCTTCAGCTCACCGGTCACAGCGTCCTTGATGTCCTCGCTGTCCTGGCCGACCATGGACTGGATCAGGTGCGAACCGATGTTGCTGGTCATCACGATCACGGTGTTCTTGAAGTCCACCGTGCGGCCCTGGCCGTCGGTCAGGCGACCGTCGTCCAGCACCTGTAACAGCACATTGAACACGTCAGGGTGGGCTTTTTCCACCTCGTCGAGCAGCAGCACGCTGTAGGGCTTGCGCCGCACCGCCTCGGTCAGGTAACCACCCTCCTCGTAGCCCACATAGCCGGGGGGCGCACCGATCAGCCGCGCCACCGAGTGCTTCTCCATGAACTCGCTCATGTCGATGCGCACCAGGTGGTCTTCGGAGTCAAACAAAAAGCCCGCCAGTGTTTTGCACAGCTCGGTCTTGCCCACGCCAGTGGGACCCAGGAACAGGAAGGAGCCAGTGGGGCGGTTCGGGTCTGACAGGCCGGCGCGGGAGCGCCGGATGGCGTTGGCCACCGCGGTGATGGCTTCGTCCTGCCCCACCACGCGTTGGTGCAGGCGGGCTTCCATCAGCAGCAGCTTGTCTTTTTCGCCCTGCAACATTTTGGCCACCGGGATGCCGGTTGCACGGCTGACGACCTCGGCAATTTCCTCCGCGCCGACCATGGTGCGCAGCAATTGCGGGCGGCCGCCATCCTTCGCGCTTTGTGCCTTGCCGGCCTCCTGGGCCTGCGCGTCTTTAAGTTGTTTTTCCAGCACCGGCAGCTTACCGTAGCGCAGCTCGCCGGCTTTGTTGAAGTCGCCCTTGCGGGTCAGCGCCTCGATCTGGAAGCGCAGCTTTTCCACCTCTTGCATGATCGCTTTGGACCCCTGGGCCTGGGCCTTTTCAGCCTTCCAGATCTCGTCCAGGTCGGCAATCTCTTTTTGCAGCTTGCCGATTTCTTCTTCAATCAAGTCAAAGCGTTTTTGCGAGGCCTCGTCCTTTTCGCGCCGCACCGCTTCACGTTCGATCTGCAGCTGAATCAAGCGCCGGTCGAGCTTGTCCATCACCTCGGGCTTGGAGTCAAGCTCGATCTTGATCTTGGACGCCGCCTCGTCGATCAGGTCAATCGCCTTGTCGGGCAGAAAGCGGTCGGTGATGTAGCGGTGGCTCAGCTCGGCCGCAGCCACGATGGCCGGGTCGGTGATCTGCACGCCGTGGTGGGTTTCGTAGCGGGCCTGCAGGCCGCGCAGGATGGCGATGGTGGCTTCCACCGTGGGCTCACCCACCAGGATTTTCTGAAAGCGGCGCTCCAGCGCCGCGTCTTTTTCGATGTACTTGCGGTACTCGTCGAGCGTGGTGGCGCCCACGCAGTGCAATTCGCCGCGCGCCAGCGCTGGCTTGAGCATGTTGCCGGCGTCCATGGCGCCCTCGGCCTTGCCGGCGCCGACCATGGTGTGCAGTTCGTCAATAAAGACAATGGTCTGCCCTTCGTCCTTGGCCAGGTCTTTGAGCACGTTTTTCAGTCGCTCTTCAAACTCGCCACGGAACTTGGCGCCGGCCAGCAGCGAGGCCATGTCCAGCGACAACACCCGCTTGCCTTTGAGTGAATCGGGCACCTCGCCGGCAACAATGCGCTGCGCCAAGCCTTCGACAATGGCGGTCTTGCCGACACCGGGCTCGCCGATCAGTACCGGGTTGTTCTTGGTGCGCCGCTGCAGCACCTGGATGGCACGGCGGATCTCATCATCACGGCCAATCACCGGGTCGAGCTTGCCCAGGCGGGCCCGTTCGGTCAGGTCCAGGCAGTATTTTTTGAGCGATTCGCGCTGGTCTTCGGCGTCGGCACTGTCCACCTTCTGGCCGCCGCGCACCGCCTCGATGGCACCCTCAAGCGCCTTGCGGGTCAGACCCTGCTCGCGCACGACGCGGGCAAAGTCCAGCTTGCTGTCGGTAAGCGCAAGCAGAAACAGCTCGCCGGCCACAAACTGGTCGCCTCGCTTGATGGCCTCTTTTTCAGCCGCCTGCAGCAGCGACACCATGTCGCGGCCCACTTGCACCTGCTCGTGGCCCTGGACTTGCGGCAGCCGGTTCATGGCGGTTTCGGACGCCATCTGCAGCGCCGGCACGTTCACACCCGACCGCTGCAGCAGTGCCTTGGGGCCCTCCTCCTGGCGCAGCATGGCCAGCAGCACATGGGGGGGCTCAATGAAGGCGTGGTCGTTTCCCAGCGCCAACGTCTGGGCTTCGCTCAGGGCTTCCTGAAATTTGGTGGTGAGTTTGTCGATTCGCATGAAATCCTCCGATTGCTTCCCAACTGAAGCTTAAGCCAGGGTTTTCAAGTGGCACGGCCGGGGGGCACGAGCGAGCTTGATGCAGGTCAACCCTTGAGCGCATCCAGCGAGAAACCGGCGATCTTCTTGTAGTCGTCCGACATCTGGCGCAGTTCAGCCTGGCTGATCAGGTCATCAATATGGCGGAAAGGCCGGTCACCACTGAGCTCATCGACCCGGATGTTGATCAGGTCCGGCGGCGCGCTGCGGTTGGTCTGGACGATCTGGCTTGTGGCGGGTCTACGCTGCGCCTCATAAGCCGCCAAAGCCGCCCGAACGTCACCGCCTTGTCCCAGGGCAGTCGCCAGCTCGGTGGCCAGGGTGCGGCCATCGATCAGCGCTTGCGCGGAGCCGTTGGAGCCACGCGGGTACATGGGATGAGCGGCGTCCCCCATCAGCGTTACGCAGCCAAAAGTCCACTGGGCTACCGGATCCTTGTCGACCATGGGGTATTCCAGAATTTGATCGGCAGTGCGGATCAGCTCAGGCACATCCAGCCAGTCAAACCGCCAGTCCTTGAACAGGTCAATAAAGTCTGCGGCCTGCCCACCCTGGTTCCAGTCATTCATGGTGTCTCGACCACCCTCGATCTCCGCCATCCAGTTGATCAGTTGGCGCCCGTCGGGTTCGATGGCATCAACAATGGGATAGATCACCATCTTGCCGGTCTTGATGGAGCCCACGCGCAGATAACTCTTGCCCGAAAGGATGGGTTTGTGGCGGGTGACACCGCGCCAGGTGTTGATGCCGGCGAATGCCAGCTTGTCATTCGGGTAATACTGCTTACGCAAGGCGGAATGAATGCCATCGCAGGCGATGACGACTTCAGCGCGCACATCGGGCAAAGCCGCGCCGCCATTGCCCTGGACAAAGTGGAGAAGGGCACCCTGAGAATCCTGGGTGACGCCGACACAACGGTGGTGCGTGTGAATCCGGTCGGCACCCAGCCGACTCACCGCCGCATCAAACAAAATACGGTGCAGCTTGCCCCGGTGGATACCGATCTCGGGCAGGGCGTAACCAGCGTGGCGCCCCCTGGGCTCACGGTAAATGTACTGCCCAAAACGGTTGAAAAACACGCTCTCCAGGTTTTCAATGCCGGCCGCTTCAATCTCGGCCTGCAGGCCCAGCGCCGCCAACTCGCGCATGCCGTGCGGCAGCAGCGTGATCCCCACACCAAGTTCCCGGACCTGTGGCACAGTTTCATACACGTCACACAGCAGCCCGCGTTGCTGCAGTGCCAGCGCAAAACCCAATCCCGCGATGCCGCCACCGACCACCGCGATCCGGCAAGCAGCAACCATGGCCGCTACTCCGCCGTGATGCCGTTACGCCGGATGACTTCGCCCCAGCGCGGGTAGTCCTTGACACTCAGCGCGCCGAGCTCTTCGGTGGTGGAAGCCGCAGCGTCCATCCCGGCACGACCCAGCAGATCGCGGATTTCAGGCAGTTTCAGGATGCTGACCACTTCCGTGTTGAGCCGGGCAATCACCGGCGCGGGGGTTTTGGCCGGGGCAAAAAAGGCGTACCAGAGGTCAACCTCAACGCCTTTGACACCCAGTTCTTCAAACGTGGCGACCGCCGGCGACACCGGATGCCGCTTGGGGCTGCCAACGGCCAAAGCCGTCAGTTTGCCGGCAGTGACAAAGCCCTGGGCGATATGCACCGGCAAAAATCCCACCATCAACTCGCCGGACAGAAGGTCTTGGGTATAGCCAGCCGTGCCGCGGTAGGGCACGTGAAGCATGGACAACTGCGTCTTGGTCTTGAACAGTTCCATGGCCATGTGGTGTGGCGTCCCGACACCAGGGGAACCATAGTTGATGGCATCGGATTTTGCTTTGGCACGCGCCACCAGTTCTTGCACCGACTTGATCCCGGTAGCAGGGTTGGCCACCAGCATCAGGGTGCCCCAAGCTGCCAGGGACACGGGCGCGAAATCCTTCACCGGATCAAAGGGGACATTTTTGTACAGCTGCGAGGCCATCAGCATGGTGTTGGCCCCCATCAATACGGTGTAGCCATCGGGATTGGCCTTGGCGACCATGTCCGCACCAATGTTGCCGCTGGCACCCGCCATGTTTTGCACAGTGACGGGCTGCCCCAGGCGCTCGCTCAGGCGGGGCGCCACAGCACGGGCAATCGTGTCCATGCCAGTGCCGGGCGTGAAGGGCACCACGATCCGCACCTGTTGCGCCGGCCAGGTTTGGGCCTGCGCGGTTAAGACCACAAGGGCACCCACCAGGCCAAAGAAGCCTTTGAACAATTTATCAATCATGTTTGTCTCCACATTAGGTCGTTTTGATCTTAAACACCGATTCGGCATTGGTCTGGAAGAACTTCTTTTTGACCTCTGCACTCATGGCCATGTTGTCCATAGCCGTCACTTCGTCCGCCGCGTACTGGTAAGGGTAGTCCATGGCATACATAACCCGGTCCACGCCGACGATGTCCTGCGTGAACTTGATCGCCGGCTCCCACGCCACCCCGCTGTTGGTGATGAAGAAGTTCTCACGCAGGTAGTCGCTGGGCTTTTTGAGCAGGGGCTTGATGCTCTCGTAGCGGTTTGACAGCACAGTAGCCCGGTGCATGTAGTCCAGGCGATAGGCCCAGAATGGCAGCGCTTCGCCCATGTGGCCAATGATCAGCTGTAATTTTGGAAATCGGTCAAACACACCCGCGGTGATGATGCGCAGCGCGTGCAGGCCGGTCTCCACGCCAAATCCATAAATGGCGCCGTCCAGACCACAGTCCTGAAACGACCCGATCATGTTTTTCGGCAGGGAATTAGGGTGCAGGTAGATCGGCACGTCATGGGCCTCTGCCGCCGCAAAAATGTCCCAAAATTTGCTGTCTGACAGGTACTCGCCTTGGGTGTGCGAATTGATGATGACGGCATTCATGCCCAAGCGGGTCACACCGCGTTCGATCTCCAGCGCGGCTGCCGCCGGGTCTTGGGGCGCCACGGCGATCATGCCGGTAAAACGCGTGGGGTGGCGACGCACCGCTTCAGCCAGTTCGTCGTTGGCCACCCGGCTGAAGGCCACCGCCGTTTCCTTGTCCATCACCTGCACGCCTGGCGCCGTGAGCGCAATCACTTGGCGGTCAATACCGGCCTCGTCCATGTGCTGCAGGCGGATCTGGTCCAGATCCTGCAAACAGCGCATGATGTGCTGTGCGCGGTCGCTCGGGCTGCTCATGTAAAAGCCCATCAGGCCCTGAAACCCTGGATCGACATCGGATTTGGCCAGGATCTTCCGGTAAATATTGAGCATCTCCGCCGGTGCAAAGGCCTCTTCGGTGGCGATGCGCTGGTAGGGAGCCGCGGGCTTCGGTTCAGTCGTTGTCATGGATGTGGCTCGTGGGACTGGGGGCAATGTGATGAATCGTAACTGGACTAGCCAGATAACGGCAGGTTGGGCGCGTTCAGCCCCCATTTGGCCATGGCCAGGTCATCACTGACGCGGGCATCAACCCAGCGGGCGCCGTCGGGGGTCTGCTCCTTCTTCCAAAAAGGAGCCTGCGTCTTCAGGTAATCCATCAGGAACTCGCAGGCCTGGAAGCTCTGCCCCCGGTGGGCCGAGGTGACCGCCACCAGCACGATCTGATCCATCGGCTGCAACAGGCCCACCCGGTGCACCACGCGGGCGCCGAAGATGTCAAAGCGGCGGTGGGCTTCGTTGATCATGGCCTCGATCGAGGCTTCGGTCATGCCGGGGTAGTGCTCCAACTCCATGCAGCTGATGCTGCCAGCGGTACCCGCCGTGCGGTCACGCACGGTGCCAACAAAGCTGCAAACGGCGCCAACCCGGCCGTCGCCGGCACGCAGCTCGGCGATCTCGTTCGCCAGGTCAAAGTCAGCACTTTGGATGCGCACGCGCGGCGCAGCGAGGTAAACCGGTTGTGCAGGATGCATGGCAAGCGCCCTAGCCGCCAGTCACCGGCGGGAAAAAAGCCACTTCTGCGCCCTCGGTCAGTGGGGCCGACTCCGCGCACATCACCTGGTTGAGGGCCATGCGCAGCACGCGGCCGTGCGCCAGACTGGCAGAATAAGCACCGCCGCGGGCAATCAACGCGTCGCGCAGAGCCCCGAGTGTGGGCGCCTCGGTCTCCAGCGTCTCAGCCGACAGGCCGATCGCCTCACGGATCGACGCAAAGTACTTGATGTGAACCTTCATGCCAGCAGCTCCGATAACGGAACAAAGCGCACCAGGTCGCCGGGGGCAATGGTCTGGCTGGGCGGGTTGTCCACCAAGCCGTCGCCCCAGACGGCTGATGTCAGCACCCCAGAACTCTGGTTCTCAAACAGGTCCAGCCCACCCGCCGCATTGCGCCGGACCCGCAAAAATTCTCGGCGTTTATCGGCTCTAGGCCACGTGAAATGGGCGGGTAACGCTATGGTTTTAGGAGCAAGGTCCTGCGCACCCTGTAGTTTCAACAAAAACGGCCGGACCAGCAGCAAAAAAGTCACAAAACTGGACACCGGGTTACCGGGCAGTCCAATGAAGTGGGCGTCTTGAACACGGCCGTAGGCGAAGGGCTTGCCCGGCTTAATGGCGATCTGCCACAAATCCAGGCGACCCAGGGCCTGCACAGCGGGCTTGATGTGGTCTTCTTCACCCACCGACACACCGCCGCTGGTCAGTATCAGATCATGATCTTGCGCGGCTGACTGCAGCGCGGCCAGGGTGGCATCTCGGCGATCCGGCACGATGCCCAGATCGCTCACATCACAGCCCAGCCGGTGTAAGAGCGCGCGCAGGAAAAAGCGGTTGGAGTTGTAAATGCTGCCCGGCTTCATCTGCTCAGGCGCCACCTCGCCGGGCATGACCAGCTCGTCCCCAGTGGAGAACAAAGCCACACGCGGACGCCGTGCCACCTGCAGGCGGTCCAGCCCGATGCTGGCAGCCAAGCCCAGCGACGCCGGTGTCAGGCGGGCGCCTCGGGTCAGCACCACCGCGCCCCGTGTCACGTCCTCACCGGCCCGCCGGATCCACTGGCCCGGCACGGGCAGCTTACGCAGCCGGATGGCCGGCGGGGCGTCACCTTCAGCGGGCAGCAATTCGCAGTCCTCCTGCATCACAATGGCGTCGGCACCCTCTGGTACCGGGGCACCGGTGAAGATTCGAGCGGCTGTGCCGGCGGTCAAGGGTGTGCCGCTGGCGCCGGCCGCAATCCGTTGGCTCACCGGCAGCATCGGGTTCGGGCCGGTCAGATCGGCACAGCGCAGGGCATAGCCATCCATCGAACTGTTGTCTTGGGGCGGCACCTGCAGCGCTGACACCTGGTCTTGTGCCAGTACCCTGCCATCGGCGTGAAAGGTCGAGACCGCCTCATGGTCAGCCAAGGGATGGGCATGCCCCAGCAATTCGGCCAGGGCGTCATCAAGGGGGCGCAAAGCGGTCTGTGGCGGGCGTGGCAGGGTCATACAAACAGCTCTGAACGGTAATCAAATCGCGCCTGGTTGTTGACCAGCCAATGCGCTATCGCCTCCGGGTCATTGAGATCAAGCACCGGGCGCAGTGTGGGCTGCGGCAAGGCTTGCGGCGAATCAGTGGCCAGCGCCACGATGAAGTCATCATCAGGATAACGCGCCGGCTTGTTGGCGTCCGAGCGCCAGACCTCAATTTTCTGCAGGTCAGAGTCTTTGAATCCCTCCACCAAGACCCAGTCCACGCCCTCATAGAGCTCAGCCAGCAGCTGGTGCACGGTGAGCTGGGTCTCCTGCTCAAACTCCCGCAACAGTGCCAGCCGCCGGTTAGACGCAATCACCACCTCAAAAGCCCCCGCCTCCCGGTGGCGAAAGGTGTCTTTACCGGGGTGGTCAATGTCAAAGCGGTGGTGTGCATGCTTGACCACAGAGACCCGCAAGCCCTGCAGCCGCAGCACCGGAATCAGTCGCTCAACCAATGTGGTCTTGCCAGACCCGGAGTAGCCGGCAAAACCCACCACTTTCATGGGCAATGCCTCTGGATATAAGCCTTCACCGCCACGGCATCAGCGGCCATGTGGGTCACCCGCTTGGGCAGTGCCTCGATGCCGATGAAGGCCGGCGGCCGCTCCGGTTCAAGCCCTAAGGCCTCGACCAGTGTGGCGGCAAATTTGATGGGCAAGGCGGTTTCAAGCACGACCATGGGCACACCCGGCTGTAGCCATTCCCGCGCCACCTTCAGGCCGTCGGCGGTGTGGGTGTCAATCATCAGCCCCAGTCGGGCGTGGGTGTCACGAATCGTGGCCAAACGGTCGGCATGGCTGCTGCGTCCGCTGGCAAAGCCGTAGCGCGGCCCGGCCTGGGCAAACAGCGGGTCGGCCTGCAGGTCAAAGCGGCCTTCGCGTGACAGGCCCTCACCAAACAGCGCACGCACCTGCGCACCGTCGCGGCCCAGCAAATCGAACACAAAGCGCTCGAAATTTGAGGCCTTGGAGATGTCCATCGACGGGCTGGAGGTCTCGTGCGTGTCGGCGCTGCCGCGGACCCGGTAGACACCGGTGCGAAAAAATTCGTCAAGCACGTCGTTCTCATTGGTGGCCACCACCAATTTGGCAATGGGCAGGCCCATCATGCGCGCCACATGGCCGGCACAGACGTTGCCAAAGTTGCCGCTGGGTACGGCAAAGCTGACCTGTTCGGTGTCGGAATTGGTAGCCTGGAAATAGCCAGCAAAGTAATACACCACCTGGGCGAGTAGCCGCGCCCAATTGATGGAATTGACCGTACCAATCTTGTACTGGCGCTTGAATGCCAGATCGTTCGACACCGCCTTGACGATGTCCTGGCAATCGTCAAACACGCCGTCGATGGCGATGTTGTGGATGTTGTCGTCCATCAGGCTGAACATCTGGGCCTGCTGAAACGGACTCATGCGGCCGTCTGGGCTGGTCATGAAGACGCGCACGCCTTGCTTACCGCGCATGGCGTACTCGGCAGCACTGCCGGTGTCGCCACTGGTGGCACCCAGAATATTGAGCTGCTCACCGCGCCGGGCCAGTTCGTACTCGAACAAATGGCCCAGCAACTGCATCGCCATGTCCTTGAAAGCCAAGGTAGGGCCATTGGACAGCGCCTGCAGGTACAGCGGTGTGGGTTGACCAGCAACTTCAGGCTGCTCCAGCAGCGTCAAGGGCACGATGGCACGGCTGCCAAAGACCGCTTCGGTGTAGGTCCGGTCGCACAGGGCGCGCAGGTCAGCCGGCGGAATGTCGTCAATATAGAGCGACAAAACCTCAAAAGCCAGCGCCGCATAGCCCTGGGCGTGGTACTTGGCACGCCAACGGCCCAGCATGGCGGCGTCGACCTGCGGGTAATGCTCAGGCAGGTACAGACCGCCATCGGGCGCCAGGCCCTCCAGCAAAATATCGCAAAAGCGCTTGCGATCGGGGTGGCCGCGGGTGGAGAGGTAACGCATCTCAGGCCAGCTCTTCCTTGCGGATGCGGGTGATCGGGGCCAGCACGGTGCTGAGCGCCTGCATTTCAGCCAGCGCGGCATTCATGCGGGCTTCTACGCAGTCATGGGTCAGGATGATCAGGTCGGTCTGGGTCGAGCCCTCGCCACCCACTTCGTCGGCCTCGCGCTGCAACACGGCGTCTATGCTGATGTCAGCATGCGCCAGGATGCCAGTGACACGGGCCAGCACACCAGCCTGGTCGGCCACGCGCAAGCGAAGGTAATAACTGGTCACCACTTCACCCATCTGCAGCACTGGCAGCTCGGATTTAGCCTGGTCGAGGGTCTGCGGCTGAAACGCCAGGTGCGGTACGCGGTTAAGCGGGTCCACCGTATGCAAGCGGGTGATATCCACCAAATCGGCGATCACCGCGCTGGCGGTTGGCTCAGAACCAGCGCCCTTGCCGTAATACAGCGTGGTGCCCACCGCATCGCCCTGCACCATCACCGCGTTCATGGCGCCTTCTACATTGGCGATCAGACGCTTGACAGGCACCAGGCTCGGGTGCACACGCAATTCCACGCCGCGCGGAGTGCGTTTGGTGATGCCCAGCAGCTTGATGCGGTAGCCCAGTTGCTCGGCATATTTGATGTCGGCCGCTCCCAGCCGGGTGATGCCTTCGACGTAGGCACGGTCAAACTGCACCGGAATGCCAAATGCGATCGCCGACATGATGGTGGCCTTGTGCGCCGCATCGATACCCTCGATGTCAAACGTCGGGTCGGCCTCGGCGTAGCCCAAGCGCTGGGCCTCTTTCAGCGCCACATCGAAATCCAGCCCCTTGTCTCGCATCTCCGACAGGATGAAGTTGGTGGTGCCGTTGATGATGCCGGCGATCCACTGAATGCTGTTGGCGGTCAGGCCTTCGCGCAGCGCCTTGATGATCGGGATGCCACCGGCCACCGCCGCTTCAAACGCCACCATCACGCCCTTGGCCGAAGCTGCGGCAAAGATCTCTGTGCCGTGTACCGCCAGCAACGCCTTGTTGGCAGTGACCACATGCTTGCCAGCGGCGATGGCCTCCAGCACCAGGGTCTTGGCAATGCCGTAGCCGCCGATAAGTTCGATCACGATGTCAATCTCGGGATTGGCAATCACCGCCCGGGCGTCGCCGACCACGTGCACGCCCTCCCCGACCAGCGCCTGAGCACGCGCCACGTCCAGGTCGGCCACCATGGTGATCTCTATGCCGCGTCCGGCACGCCGCCGGATCTCGTCTTGGTTACGGCGAAGCACATTGAAAGTGCCCGATCCCACCACACCAATACCCAACAGGCCAACTTGAATTGGTTTCATATATTTCTTAGGTCAAAAAGGGCTGTAAGCCACGCCTATTGGGCATAGTTTGCTATCAATAGCAGAGTGAATCAAGTGCCGTGCCGCTTGCGATAGCCAGCCAGAAAACGGGCCACCCGGCCGATGGCCTCCCGCAAATCGTCCTCGTGCGGCAGGAACACAATCCGGAAATGGTCAGGCGCCGACCAATTGAAGCCGGTGCCCTGAACCAGCATCACACGGGTTTCGCGCAGCAACTCCAGGAAAAACTGGCGGTCGTCCTCAATCGGATACACCACCGGGTCGAGGCGGGGAAACATATAGAGCGCTGCCTGCGGCTTAACACAGCTGAGCCCGGGGATGGCCGTGATCAGTTCATAGGCTAGGTCTCGCTGCCGGCGCAGGCGTCCGCCCTCACACACCAGGTCGTTGATGCTCTGGTAGCCGCCCAGGGCGGTCTGGATCGCCCATTGGCCCGGCACGTTCGAGCACAGTTTCATGTTGGAGAGCATGTTCAGGCCCTCGATATAGTCACCTGCACTTTTTTTGTCACCCGAGACAATCATCCAGCCAGCCCGGTAGCCGCAGGAACGGTAGCTTTTGCTCAGCGAGTTGAAAGTGAGCGTCAACACATCGCTCGACAGACTGGCAATGGCTGTGTGGTGCACCCCGTCGTACAGCACTTTGTCATACACCTCGTCGGCCATGATCACCAGGCCATGCTCACGCGCAATGTCGACAATGCCCAGCAGCAGTTCATTGGAATACAGCACGCCGGTTGGGTTATTCGGGTTGATCACCACGATGCCCTTGGTTCGCGACGTGATGCGGGCACGGATGTCGTCCAGGTTGGGCATCCAGCCATTGGCTTCATCACACAGGTAGTGCACAGGTGTGGCCCCAGACAAGCTGGTGGCAGCCGTCCAAAGCGGGTAGTCAGGCTTGGGCAACAGCAACTCATCGCCGTTGTCCAACAAGGCGTTGGTGGCCATGGTGATCAGCTCGCTGGCACCGTTTCCGAGGTAAATGTCATCTAGCGTGACACCAAACACGCCCTGCTTCTGGGTCTCATGCATCACCGCCTTGCGGGCTGCAAAAATACCTTTACTGTCGGAATAGCCAGCCGAATTCGGCAGGTTGCGGATCATGTCCTGCTGGATTTCTTCAGGCGCATCAAAACCGAACGAGGCCAAATTTCCAATGTTGAGCTTGATGATTTTCTGGCCTTCGTCCTCCATTTGCCGCGCCGCATCCATGATTGGGCCACGGATGTCGTACAGCACGTTGGCCAATTTGGCAGATTTAAGAATCGTCTTCAAAGTCCCTCCAGCAGCGCGTCACAGGCAGCGAAACCTATAATTTGACCACAAATTTGTACAGCGAAGCACCCGCCTGAAGCGGAGCAGCAAACGGTCACCCTCCGTCTCCCCATGAAAATTCAACCAGACTTCATCAGCGTGCAATCCATCAGTGCCTACGGCCCGGGTTGGATCGGCGTGGCCGGTGAAAAAATTGTGTGCAGCGTGGTGTTGGGATCGCGGGGCGAGCGCTTGGACTGGAATTGCCGCCACTTCGATGAACTTGGAGCCGCCCATTTTGCGCAACTGGCCGCCCTTGGCCCAGAGCTGGTGATCTTCGGCAGCGGTCATCGCATTCGGTTTCCGCAACCCGCCTGGCTCAGGCCACTGATCGAGCAAGGGATCGGCGTCGAAACCATGGATACACAGGCTGCCTGCCGGACCTACAACATCCTGGCTGGCGAAGGGCGCCACGTCATCGTGGCACTGATGCTGGAACCCATTTCAGCGCCTTGAGACCACGCCTGACCCACACGGTGTCGCAGCCGAATTCAGGGTAAAATCCGGGTCTGTAGTTAGGGACGACTGAAGCGCGGTGATGTGCAAGTCTCCTGACCCGAACGAATGACGCATCCTGTCACACGAGACTAAATAACCATGGCGATTGTTGTCAATAAACCCATCCCTGAATTTGATGCCAATGCCACCGGTGGTGTCAAAGTCTCCAACACCTCGCACTTCGGAAAAATTGTCATCCTGTATTTTTACCCTAAAGATAACACCCCTGGTTGCACCACAGAAGCCATGCAGTTTCGAGACAAGTACAAGGAGTTTGTCAAAGCGGGCGCCACGGTATTCGGCGTATCACGGGACAACATGAAATCCCATGATGACTTCAAAATGAAGTTGGAGCTTCCCTTCGAACTGATTGCAGACACAGAAGAAAAAATGTGCCACATGTTTGGTGTGGTCAAAAACAAAATTATGTACGGCAAGAAGGTCAAAGGCATTGAACGCAGCACTTTTCTGATCGGCGCCGACGGCACCCTGAAAGACGAGTGGCGTGGCCTGAAGGTACCGGGTCATGTGGATGACGTCCTCAAGGCTGTCAAAGATCTCAAAAAGATTGCAGTGGTCGCCTGACCATTTTTAGTGTTGAACCAGGGCACCCAGGGTGTCACAAGGCTCATGCATAATGATTATGATGGTTGCAACAACAGACGCTGGAAACAATTGAAAAAGCCGCCTTGACCCTTGGCGGCTTTTTTCTTGGCGCCCTTTGTTCCGATACTTCTTTACTTCGAGCCCCACACCCGATGCCACTGCCCACTGCCCCCGCCAAACGCGCCGCCCTGTTATCCGAGCGAGACTATGACGTCCCTGCGCGCAGTCCCCAAGTAGCACGCACCCGCCAGCAAGCCGAGACGCCAACCGTGCCGGTCATGAGTGCCGCCACTGTGGCAGAGACCGGTCCAGCCATGGCAGATGGGGCGACCATCAGCGTCCGCAAGAAGAGCCCAGCACGTGGCCGAACCACGGAACATCAGCCACAGGCTGCTCAGGTTGCCACCCCATCAGCGTTAACCCCGACGCAAGGGGCGGCAGCGGCGGTAACGCCAAAGTCCCGCAAACCACGGCCTCTAGGGCCAAGCAAACTGTTTGTGCTCGACACCAATGTGCTGTTGCACGACCCGATGTGCCTGTTCCGCTTCGAAGAACACGACATTTTTCTGCCGATGATCGTGCTCGAGGAGCTCGATGGCCACAAAAAAGGGATGACCGAAGTTGCGCGTAACGCGCGACAGACCAGCCGTACGCTCGACGCGCTGGCCGGCCACCAAGGCAGTGACATCACGGCCGGTCTGCCACTCAACGCAACCGGTCACCGTGCGGCAGCCGGCAAACTGTTCTTCCAGACGCTACTGCTGAGCTACACCTTGCCCACCAGCCTGCCGCAGGGAAAAGCCGACAACCAGATCCTGGGCGTGGTGGAGACCCTTCGCCAGCAACACGCACCAAGGGAAGTCGTGCTGGTGTCCAAGGACATCAACATGCGGGTCAAGGCACGCGCCCTGGGCCTGGCCACCGACGACTACCAAAACGACAAAACGCTGGAAGATGGCGACTTGCTCTATGCGGGCGCCTTGGCGCTTGCGCCCGATTTTTGGACGACCCATGGCAGCACGGTCGAGAGCTGGCAGCAGGGCGCCAACACGTTTTACCGCATCACCGGTCCCGTCGTGCCCCAATTGCTGATCAACCAGTTTGTTTACTTCGAGGCACCTGGCGAGCCAAGCCTTTTTGCCAGGGTGACTGAAATCCGAGGTGCGACAGCGGTCTTGAAAACGCTGAAAGATTACACCCACCTTAAAAACTCAGTGTGGGGCATCACCACGCGGAACCGCGAACAGAACTTTGCCATGAACCTGCTCATGGACCCAGAGATTGACTTTGTCACCCTGACCGGCACAGCTGGTACTGGCAAGACCCTGATGGCACTCGCATCTGGCCTGACTCAAGTGCTGGACGACCGCCGTTACACGGAGATCATCGTGACACGCGCCACCGTCAGCGTCGGGGAAGATATTGGTTTTCTGCCAGGCACCGAAGAAGAAAAAATGGGCCCCTGGATGGGCGCGCTGGATGACAACCTCGAAGTGCTAGGCAAGACCGACACCAGCGCAGGCGAATGGGGGCGGGCCGCGACCAGCGAACTCATCCGCAGCCGCATCAAGATCAAAAGCATGAACTTCATGCGGGGACGGACTTTTCTAAACAAGTACGTCATCATTGACGAGGCTCAGAATCTCACACCCAAACAAATGAAAACCCTGATCACCCGCGCGGGTCCTGGCACCAAGATCATTTGCATGGGTAATCTGGCCCAGATTGACACCCCGTACCTGACCGAAGGCTCGTCGGGCCTGACCTTTGCGGTTGACAAATTCAAGGGCTGGCCACACGGTGGTCATATCACACTGGCCCGCGGCGAACGCTCGCGACTGGCAGACTTTGCCAGTGAGGTTTTATAGGCAGTTAAGGGTCGGGCGCTTTTTTCTAAAAATCGCCGCTGCCGCCTGATGCCAAGCTCTCAAACTTGGTGATCGGCTTCAGGAAGGCGAGCTTCACTGTTCCGGTCGGGCCGTTACGCTGCTTGGCGATGATCACCTCGGCCACACCCGGCTCCTTGCACGCCTCCTTGGTGTAGTACTCATCGCGGTAGATGAACATGATGATGTCGGCGTCCTGCTCTATGGCACCTGATTCGCGCAAGTCGCTCATCATCGGGCGCTTGTCAGGACGTGTTTCAACGCTCCGGTTCAGCTGCGACAGGGCAATCACCGGGCACTGCAGCTCCTTGGCGAGCATTTTCAAGCCCCTCGAAATTTCACCCAATTCAGTCGCGCGGTTCTCCCCGTCGTTGCTTGAGCCACTCATGAGTTGCAAGTAGTCGACCACAATCAAGCCCAACTTGCCGCACTGACGCGACAGCCGGCGCGCATTGGCGCGTAACTCACTGGACGTCAGCCCGGCTGATTCGTCAATGTGCAGGGAAATCGTGCGCAGTTTTTCGATCGCCTCGGTCAGGCGAGGCCATTCATCGTCGGTCAGCTTGCCGGTGCGAAGGTGACTTTGGTCAATGCGACCGATCGAACCCACAATCCGCACTGCCAACTGGGCGGCACCCATTTCCATAGAGAACACAGCCACGGGCAGACCCTCATTCAGGGCCACATGCTCGGCAATATTGATCGCCAAGGCGGTTTTGCCCATAGAGGGCCGTGCCGCCAAAACGATCAAATCACCCGCCTGAAAGCCCGCTGTCATGCGGTCAAGGTCATAGAAACCGCTCGGCACGCCGGTCACATCGTTCGGGTTGTCGGCCATCTCCTGGACCCGGTCCAGCAGCTTGACCACCAGAGACTCCATGGCCTGAAAGCCCTGCTTGGTGCGGGCCCCCTCCTCCCCGATGTTGAATATTTTTTGCTCGGCCTCGTCCAAAATAGTCGCAACCGGGCGACCCCGCGGGTTGAAGGCATTGGTGGCGATCTCGTCGCTGGCACTTACCAACTTGCGCAAAATGGCTCGCTCACGCACGATTTCAGCATAGCGCCGGATATTGCCGGCGCTAGGAACGTACTGGGCGAGCGAGTTCAAGTAGGCCAAGCCACCAATCTCCTCGGCCTTGCCTTGGCTCAGCAACTGCTCGAACACCGTGATCACATCAGCGGGCTTGGAGGCATTCACCAGTGCGCCGATGGCGCCAAACACCATGCGATGCTCAAAACGGTAAAAATCGCTCTCCGTCAGCAAATCCCCGACACGGTCCCAGGCCCCGTTATCGAGCAGTAAACCTCCCAGCACACTGGACTCTGCCTCTGTTGAGTGGGGCGGAATGCGCAATTGCGCGACCTGGCGATCCAGAGCGTAGTCGTCATCGACGGCAGTAAGTACGGCTGACATGGTGTTTCCTAATGGCCTTGCATGCTACGCCAGGCTTGGCGTGGCGTCGAGCGACAAGCTGGGCACAATTCAGTGACAAGCTGTGCACAACATGTGGAAAGGGCCATGAAAGCAAATCTAATTGAAAAAGCCGCCCGGGCTTGCACCCCGGCGGCTTCGGCTTGCGAGGCTAACTGAATCGAATCAGGCCGTTTCGCCGTAGACCGAGACCCTGATATCGACCACGACATCGGTGTGCAAGGCGACGCTAACGGTGCTTTCGCCAACAACCTTGATCGGGCCATTGGGCATGCGGATCTGCGCTTTCGCAACTTTATAGCCGGATTTTGTCAGTTCTTCAGCGACATCAGCATTTGTGACGGAACCAAACAAGCGGCCATCAACCCCCGCTTTTTGCGTTAGCTTGCAAGTCGAACCGGCCAGCTTTTCGCCAAGGGCTTGCGCCTCTGCCAGTTTGACACCGGCGGCTTTCTCAAGCTCTACGCGGCGGGCCTCAAACTCCTGTTTGGCCACAGCGGTAGCACGACGAGCACGGCCGGTGGGGATCAGGAAAGTGCGGGCGTAACCGTCTTTCACACGCACGATTTCACCAAGATTGCCAAGGTTCACGACCTTGTCGAGCAGAATGATTTGCATGATCAGGTTCCTTAGATTTTGTGCTGGTCGCTGTACGGCAGCATGGCAAGAAAGCGCGCACGCTTGATTGCAGTATTGAGCTGACGCTGAAAAATAGCCCGGGTTCCGGTCAACCGTGCCGGGATGATCTTGCCATTTTCGGCAATGAAATCACGCAGGGTGTCGATGTCTTTGTAGTCAATTTCTTCAACGCCGGTCACCGTAAAACGGCAAAAGCGCTTGCGTTTGAAGAGCAGGTTTTGGGCTGGGCGCTTGGGGCGCTTGTCTTTGTTGTTGAAACGTTTTGGTCCGGCCACGATGGACTCCTTAAATATTGACGAATTCGTTGATCTAACTGAAATCTTGCAGGTGATACACCACGTGTTTGCCATTGAGCGGCGTGGCCACAAAGCCACTGAAACTCCAGACGCTGCCGATGGCTTGCTTTGCAAGCCGCTCCGCCACCGTTCCGAAAGCCACCGCCTTGACGGCTGCCTTGACTGCCCTGGCCTGACCCGCTTCCATCAAACTGGATTCGTGTTCAAGCTTCACATTCAGCGCTGGCAGGCCGGCTGGGGTGTAGCGCAGCGCATCAAGCGCCACGACACTGGCCGTCAGCAAGAGCTGATTGGCAATCGGGGTTTCATTGCTCCTTGACAACAAGCCGATCAGGCCTGGTACTCAGCCTGCTGGGTCTTGCGGGCGTCTTCACGCTCCACGGTGCGCATCATGGATGACGGGCCGGTGTCGGCTTTCTTCTTCAGCACGGTCAGGTGGCGCAACACGGCGTCATTGAATTTAAACGCGTGCTCGAGTTCAGCCATCACCGCTTGATCAGCCTCGATGTTGACACAGAGGTAGTGCGCCTTAGCCAGCTTGTTGATCATGTATACCAACTGGCGACGACCCCAGTCTTCCACCCGGTGCACTTTGCCGCCGCCGGCAGTGATCATGCCTTTGTAGCGCTCCAGCATGGCCGGAACTTGTTCGCTCTGATCCGGATGAATCATGAGAATGATTTCGTAATGACGCATTGATACTCCTTGTGGATAGCCCAATTCGGGCAGGTAAACCACCCCCAGCGTCTAATTGGGGTGTGGAAAGGTTAGCCAATGATTATAGGCCACTCGCCTGGCGCCCACTCCTGCAGGCAACGACCCCGACACAGGGACCCCAAACTGTTAACAGGCTTAGGCTCTCTGCCAGCGCGACGACAAACTCAGCAGCACGATCACGGCCGCCCCTGCGGATACACCAAAAACCCCAGCTGAGACGGGCTGAATACCAAACCACAGTCCGCTGCCGCTGAGTCCCAGGGCCGCTCTGACAACAGGCGCATTGGCCACCATGTAATAGACCGTCAGACCCAAGCCGACCAGCATGCCGGCGGTAGCGGCTTGCCGGGTGGTTCGCCGCCAGAAGATACCCAGCACCATGGCAGGCACGAAGGCGGCTCCCGCTAAGGAGAACGAAGCCGATACCAGGTACAGAATGTCGGCAGGCCGCTGGGCCGCCACATAGGCAGCCATCAAGGCAACAATCAGCAGCGCAAATTTGGACAGCATCACGCGGCGCACGGCGCCAGTACGGTTGGACTCCCCTTGGTAGAAGCAATCATGCGCGAGGGCATTGCCAATGGTGAGCAACAGACCGTCTGCGGTCGACAAAGCAGCGGCCAACCCCCCGGCGGCCACCAAACCCGACACCACATAGGGCAGGCCCCCGAGCTCGGGGGTGGCTAGCATCACAATGTCAGGGCCGAGCTTGAGTTCGGCAAATTGCAAAATACGGTCGCCATTCACATCGTTGACAGATATCAAGGTGGGGTCCACCTTGGCCCACTGCGCAATCCAGATCGGCAGTGCATCAAAATGTTGTCCAACCAATTGACTCATGATCTCGAACTTGACCAGCACAGCCAGGGCCGGTGCGGAAATGTACAAAATCGCTATGAAGAAAAGCGCCCAACCGACCGATGTGCGCGCCTCTGCCACGGTGCGGGTGGTGTAAAAACGGGTGAGCAAATGGGGCAGGCCAGCGGTGCCGACCATCAGGCAAAACATCAGGGCCAGGAAGTTCCGGCGCGACAGCTCGTAGGCCTCGCGCTCGGCTGAGCTGCCCTGAGGGTCTCCGGCAAACGGCTTGGTATGAGGTGGCATGCCCGCCAATGGCTTGGCCCGCTCAAGATTTTCGCTCAGAGCACGGGCCCATAGCTCGCGCGCTGCAGCAGCGTCGCGCGGCAAAGCCGTCAATTCGCGCCGTGCGGCCACCAACACCGTCTCGTCCACCTTTTGCTCTTGCAGCAGCCGAATTTTCTCGCGCAGTGCCCTGCGTTCGGCATCGAGGGCGGCCTCGACATCTTGCAATCTTGAGGCGTAGTTACTGGCTCGACGAGCGTACTCGTTGGTCACTTGCTGCTCTGCGGGTGAATGGGTTAACTGCTGCTCAAGGACCGCAATTTTTTCAAGCTGCTGCCCATAAACAAAAGGCGCCAAGGGGTTGCCCAGCTGTTTGTAGGCCAACCACGATACGGGAATCAAAAAAGCCAGAATCAACACCACATATTGGGTCACCTGCGTCCAGGTTACCGCGCGCATGCCGCCAAGAAATGAACACACCAGCACGCCCCCCAGACCCAACAGGATGCCGATTTCGAACGCCACGCCCGTCAGGCGGGAGGTGATCAGCCCCACCCCGTAGATCTGAGCCACGACATAAGTGAAAGAACAGAGCACCGCGGCGAGCGCCGCTATCAGCCGCGGCCAGCGGCCGCCATAGCGCAAGCCAAAATAGTCGGGAATGGTGTACAGGCCATGTTGACGCAGGTAGGGGGCGACCAACATAGCAACCAGGCAAAAACCGCCAGTCCAGCCCAACACATAAACCAGGCCGCCGGGCTGGGACTCGGTACCAGAAAAGCCCTGCAAATACAGGCCCCCGGCCATGCTGATGAAAGAGGCCGCACTCATCCAGTCAGCGGCGGTGGCCATGCCGTTGTAGAGCGGTGGAATCGTGCGGCCCGCGACGTAGTACTCGGCAGCGTCCGAAGTCCGGCTGTAGATCCCAATACCGGCATACAGGGCGATGGTGGCAAACATGAAAATCGCGCCGACCCAGCCTTTTTTCAATCCCCAGCGCTCAGCCAGTGCCAAGACCAACAAAAACACCAGCAGGCAAACCACGTAACTGGCAAAGCGGCGATTTAAACGCCGCTTGTAGGCCATGTAGACCCCATCGAACGACGTCCCATCGACGTCTCGCCGGTTGGCAATCCAAGCGAAACCGGCCACCACCGCAATGAAAATGAAGACACTCCCCTGAGCGACCAGCCAATAGCCGATCGGCCAGCCCGCCACGCTGGCTTGCAGGTCGTGGGCAAAAAACACCACGCCAAATGAGGCCAAGAACCAAACCGTCAACAGCCAAGCGTGCACGCTAAGCCCAATCGGGCGGATTTGGCGCTCCTGGGGTTGCGAGAATGCTTGGGCCATTACCCATGATGGCACCGGCAGGCGCCGTATGCCATAGGTATTTGCTAGGGGGCTGCGAGTTGTTGCCAGGTCGCGACCACCGAGTCCGGATTCAATGAAATTGAGGAGATACCGACTTGGCTCAACCATTGTGCGAAGTCCGGATGATCGCTAGGACCCTGGCCGCAGATGCCAATGTACTTGCCCTGCGCCTTGCAGGCATCAATCGCCATGGTGATCAGCGCAGTCACCGCCGGGTCCCGTTCGTCGAAATCAGCAGCCAACAGCGGTAGACCAGAATCGCGGTCCAGGCCGAGCGTGAGCTGGGTCAGGTCGTTGGAGCCGATGGAGAAGCCATCGAAAAACTCGAGAAATTGGTGGGCCAGAATGGCGTTACTGGGGATTTCGCACATCATGATGAGTTGAAGTCCGTTTTCACCACGTTTCAGGCCATGGGCTGCCAGCAGGTTCGTCACTTTGCGGGCCTGCGCCAGCGTACGGACGAACGGAACCATCACCTGGACATTGCTCAAACCCATGTCCTGACGCACGCGCTTCAGGGCTTCGCATTCCATGGAGAAGGCTTCGCCAAATTCCTCACTGATGTAACGCGCCGCACCGCGGAAACCCAGCATCGGATTTTCTTCCTCTGGCTCATAACGGCTGCCGCCGATCAACTTACGGTACTCATTGCTCTTGAAATCCGAGAGCCGGACGATCACGGGTTTGGGCCAGAAAGCGGCGGCAATGGTGGCCACGCCCTCGGCCACGCGGTCCACATAAAAGGCCCGTGGCGAGGCATGCCCCCGGGCAACCGATTCGACCGCCTTTTTCAGGTCGGCGTCGATGTTCGGATAGTCCAAAATTGCCTTTGGGTGAACGCCGATGTTGTTGTTGATGATGAATTCCAGCCGTGCCAGACCAACGCCGGCATTCGGTAACTGGCAGAAATCGAAGGCCAACTGCGGGTTGCCAACGTTCATCATGATCTTGACGCCAATGTTTGGCATCTCGCCCCGCTGCACCTCAGACACTTCAGTCTCGAGCAGTCCGTCGTAGATGAAGCCGGTGTCGCCCTCGGCGCAACTGACTGTCACCAGCATGCCATCCTTGAGAACCTCGCTGGCATCGCCACAACCGACCACTGCCGGAATACCTAACTCGCGGGCGATGATGGCAGCGTGGCAGGTACGCCCCCCACGGTTGGTCACGATGGCTGCCGCACGCTTCATGACTGGTTCCCAATTTGGATCGGTCATGTCAGTCACCAGCACGTCGCCGGCCTGCACTTTGTCCATATCTGCAATGTTGTGGATCACCCGCACTGGGCCGGTGCCGATCTTTTGTCCGATCGCACGACCCTCCACAATAACCGCGCTCTTGCCCTTGAGCTTGTAACGGTACTCAGCCTTGCCGGCTGCCTGACTCTTGACTGTTTCGGGCCGGGCCTGCAGGATATAAAGTTCGCCATCCATGCCGTCCTTGCCCCACTCGATGTCCATCGGGCGGCCATAGTGTTGTTCAATCACCAGTGCCTGCGCGGCCAGTTGTTCCACGTCGCTGTCGCTGAGCGAGTAGCGGTTGCGCATCTCGGTCGGTACGTCGACAGTTTTTACCAGTTTGCCGCTGTTCGCCTGCTCGGCCGGTGTCGCGAACGCCATCTGGATCAGTTTGGAGCCCAGACTGCGACGGATCACCGCCCGCTTGCCGGCACGTAGCATGGGTTTGTGCACATAAAACTCGTCCGGGTTGACGGCGCCCTGCACCACCGTCTCGCCAAGGCCATAACTGGAGGTAATAAAAACCACGTCATCAAAGCCGGACTCAGTGTCGATGGTGAACATCACCCCGGCGGCCCCCAGATCCGATCGCACCATGCGCTGAATGCCTGCGCTCAAGGCAACGTTTTGGTGAGAAAAACCTTTGTGCACACGGTAGCTGATGGCCCGGTCGTTGTAGAGCGAGGCAAACACTTCGCGGATCTTGTGCAAGATATCGTCGATACCGGTCACATTTAAAAACGTTTCTTGCTGGCCGGCAAACGAGGCGTCGGGCAGGTCTTCAGCCGTGGCCGAAGACCGCACCGCAAACGAGGCCCCTGCGTTTGCGCCGCTCAGAGCCACAAAGGCCGCCCGGATGGCCGTCTCCAGTTCGGATGGGAACGGCTGAGCCTCGACCAATCTCCGAATTTGGGCGCCCACCTGCGCCAAGGCCCTGACATCATCGGTGTCGAGGCCTGCCAATAAGCCGTTGATGCGACCGTCCAGGTCAGCGAAAGCCAGAAACTGGCGAAAGGCGTGGGCCGTGGTGGCAAAGCCGGTCGGCACTTTGACACCGACCGGCAGTTGGGAAATCATCTCGCCGAGACTGGCGTTTTTGCCACCCACCGCCTCGACGTCGGTCATTCTCAGATTCTCAAACGGAACGACCAGGGCGGTCGGGCTGAAAAATTCAGACATTGAAAAACTCCAGAAGTTAAAAGCGGTGTGCCTTGGGGCTGCGGCGCTTCTGGGGCGCTCGCATTGGCCATGTCGGCGACCCGCCGGGCAATATTTTGTTGGCGGTCAGATCGGCGCATGTAGAAATTGTGACGGATTAAAGAGATTGTAGGCTTCGAAGGAGAGGACAATCGATCCCAACCCGGCAGTACCATGGAGCCCCACCCAGCAGCCTTCTATCATGCCCAACCGAACGGTATTCTTCATTTCTGACGGCACAGGCATTACCGCCGAGACCTTTGGCCACGCCATACTGGCGCAATTTGAAACTCAGTTCCGCCATGTCCGACTACCCTTCGTCGACTCGGTGGACAAGGCCCATCAGGCCGTTCGGCAAATTAACCATGCGAGCGTGGTTGACGGCAAAAAGCCGATCGTTTTTACAACTTTGGTCAACATGGAGGTGCTTGAGGTGATCCGCTCAGGTTGCCAGGGCATGCTGCTGGACATGTTTGGCACTTTCGTGAACCCGCTGGAAAACGAGCTACAAGTCAAATCCAACCACCGGATCGGCCGTTTCAGCGACGCCAGTAAAAGCAAGGAATACCAGTCACGCATCGAAGCCATCAATTTTTCACTGGCTCACGACGACGGCCAGTCCAATCTTGATCTGGCGCAGTCCGACGTGATTCTGGTCGGCGTCAGCCGCAGTGGCAAAACGCCGACCTCGCTGTACCTGGCCATGCAGTATGGCCTTAAGGCCTCCAATTACCCGCTGATCCCTGAAGACTTTGAACGCCGCCACCTCCCCAAGGCACTGCAGCCCCATCTGCCCAAGTTGTTCGGGTTGACCATTCAACCCGAACGCCTGAGCGAAATTCGAAACGAGCGCCGACCCAACTCGCGTTATGCCGCCTTGGACAATTGCCGCATGGAGGTCAGCGAGGCAGAGGCGATGATGCGTCGCAGCGGCATCCGATGGCTGTCCTCCACCACCAAGTCGATCGAAGAGATCGCGACCACCATCCTGCAGGAAATCCGACCGGAACGACTGAACTACTGATGGAAGCCCCACCAACATGACACTCACGCCCGCAGCCACCCGTTTGCTCAACCTGGGCCATGCCCTGGACCATATGGCCCTGCTTATCTTTGCAACCGCTGTCACCAGCATCGCGCCGGAATTTGGCTTTTCCCGTTGGGAGGACCTGATGCCCTACAGCGCTGGGGCCTTCCTGCTGTTTGGCCTAGGCTCCGTGCCGGCGGGCCGCTTGGGCGACCTCTGGGGCCGGCGTAACATGATGGTGGTGTTTTTTTTCGGGATGAGCGTCACGGCCCTGCTGTGTGCCGCGGCACAAAACGCATGGCAGATGGCGGTCGCGCTCACCTTGCTGGGCGCGGCGTCGTCCATCTACCACCCGGTGGGCATACCGATGCTGCTTCAGCACGCACGACGACCTGGCGCGACGATCGGTCTGAATGGCCTCGTCGGCAACCTCGGTATTGCCCTAGCGGCAATTCTGACCGGGTTTATGGTCAAGTATGTTGGTTGGCGCATGGCCTTTGTGGCGCCGGCGTTGCTGTCAATGGCCTGCGGATTGCTGTTTCTCCGCTGCACTTCACGCGAGACAGAATCACCCGCCAAAAGAACCAGCAAAGCTCGCATTGCCTTGCCGCCCCGACTGCTGGCGAGGCTGTTTGTGGTGATGACCTTTGCTGCGGTGTCCAGCAGCCTGTTGTTCAACTTCACCACCAATGGCAATGGCCAATTGCTGCGGGAACGTTTTACGGGCTTGGTGGAGGACCCGGCGCAATTGGGCATGCTGCTGGCCTGCGTCTATGCGGTGGCTTCTCTGGCCCAGCTGGTGGTCGGCAAACTGATTGACCGCTTTGCCCTCAAGCGCCTGTATTTAGGCGCCGTCTTGCTGCAAATTCCCATGTTCCTCTTAGCAGCCCATGCCCAGGGCTGGCTGCTGTTCGGCCTGCAGATCGGCTTCATGGTCGCTATTTTTGGCGCAATCCCGTTCACCGACGCGATGATCGTGCGCTATGTGGATGACGCCATCCGATCGCGAGTGAGCGGGATGCGGCTGGCAGTCTCCTTTGGCATCAGTTCACTGGCGGTCTACGCATTGGGCCCGATGGTCAAAGCGGCGGGGTTTTCCAGCCTCCTGCTGGCCATGGCGGCCATCGCCTGCTGTACCGCAGTATTTGTATTGATGCTACCCGGCGACCCTCAGGTGCCTGCGCCTTCCCCCACGGCTTGACAAGCTTGGACAAGGCGCGTCGCCTCGGACGTCGCGCGCTGCTGGTGAGCGGCGTGCTGGCCTGCCATGCGATCGTACTTTCGGCTTTTCATATTGATGCGCCGACAAAAGTCCCAGAGCGAATAGTGGCCTTGCAGCTGCTGAGTCAGCCGCCCGAGCCGCCTGAAATACCGCGACCTGCACAGCTGCGGCCACCACCGGTGCGCCCGGCGATCAAACCACAGGCCAAAGTTCCCCAGGACCTGGCTGCAGAGCCTGCCCCGTCACCCCCAGCTTCAACGTTGCCAGCGCCAACACCAACACCAACACTAACACCAGTGGCAGCGCCAACAACAGTCGCACCGGCCATGCCCGCGCTCACGGTCCCCCTGGCCATTCAGACAATTCCAGCTACGGCAGCTGCGGCAGCTGCGCCCATTACGGCATCCAGCCCAACAGTTGCGTTGGTGGCGCCCGCCCCGAGCAAGCCCACGAGCATCGCCCCACCCAGTACAACATGGGTCGCACCAACACCAACACCAACACCAACACCAACACCAACACCAACACCAACACCTGCTCCAACGATCCCAACGGATCTACAGCCAGGTCAGCAATCCATCAACTACGTCAAGCCTGTGGGTGGTGCCATCACCTCCACCATCACCCAGCCCGCTGCGCAAAGCACAGCTCAATGTGATGCCAACACCGGCAACAGTGCTGCCTGCAACAACGTTGTTAATGGTGGTGGTACTTCCGGCGCCAGCGCAGCCAATGCCAACAACGTTGAGAAAGCCAAGGCCATTGATGCCGGCATGACCTCCGTCTTCTCCGCCGTGAACACCGGCGTCACTGGCGGTGAACCGATCCCTTCCTCCTCTGGGGCGCCCACTGGCTACACCACCAATCAGGCCGCAGCAGCACTGGTCACCCCAGATTTCGTCACCGTTTATTCCGCTCTGCTCAGCCTGCCCACCGTTGGCCAGGTGAACCAGGCACTCCATGCCATCTCTGCTGAGCCCTATGCCTCCATGCAATCGGTGGCCCTGGAAGCCATGGAGCAGTTCCGCGCTAACACCCTCGCCCTCTCCTCCGGCAGCAAGGCCATTCCCTTCATCCCAGAGGAACAGGTCTGCCAGGTTGAGCCCGGCACCAACACAGATCCCAACCAGGCGCCACCGGCAGATTGCAAGCCACGCACCGTGCAAAAGCTCACGCCCTGGTCGCTCTTGATCGACGCCACAAACACCCAGGCCAGCCTCAACGGCACCAACGATCTCGCTGCCCTCGACTACAACATCTTCTCCAGCTCCTACGGCCTCCAGTACGACTTCAACCGCCAATGGAGTGCTGGTGCAGCCTTTGGCTATGGCCGCGCCAATCTCTACAACTACGAATACGCCAACGTTCGCATCGACTCCTCCACCTACGCCGGCTCCGTGTGGGGCACCTACCGGCCCTCAGCCGCTTGGAAGCTCACTGCCCTCGCCGGCTACATGAACTTCCAGTACGACTCCGATCGCACCATCAACTTCGGTGGGCTCAACCGCACAGCCAATGCGAGGTGGAGCGGCAATGGCTTCACAACAGCCCTGGCTGCCGAATACGAGTGGGTGCTTGCCAACGACAAAACCAGCCGCAGTGCCGTTCGCATCAAGCCCAACACCTTCCTCTCCTACGCAATCCACAACCAAGGCTCCTTCTCTGAATCAGGGGCCGGTGCTCTCAACCTCGCTGTTGATTCGCACACCGCCGATTCACTCCTCTACGGCATTGGCTTCCAGATCGAAACGCCGATCATCACCGGCAAAACATCACGCCTGATCCCGCGTCTCTCCCTCGGTTACGAGTACGACTTCAACGGCGACAGCAACGATGAGCATCAACTCACCGCCTCCTTTGCTGAAGTGCCCGCCCTTGGTTCCGTTGATGTGCTCGGCCAAAACCGCGGCTCCAACTCTCTCAATGTGGGCCTTTCGCTCGAATACGAAACCTCTGAGAAGCTCTCCCTCTACGCAGGCGTCGGCGGTGCCTTCTGGAGCAACGGCAACGAACTCTCCTACGGCGGCGGGATGCGCCTGCGCTGGTGATCAAGCACCTGGGCAGGCTGCAGCGATGGCTCTGTGCCGTGGCCACCTGTTTGGCGGTGCTGGTGCTGATCCAGCCCATACGGGCTGAACCGGTTACTCCAGCTCAAGCCAGACCCACTGATGTGAGTTCGCAACACACGGGTAGCTTTGAAGTGGCGCCGGTGCG
>CAMELV010000048.1 GCA_945925985.1 Comamonas sp. lk
GCGCTGTCGCCGACCGGCGACAGCGCGGCGGCCAGAGCCAGGGCACTGGGGCCCGGGGCGTCCAGCGGCTGGCCAGACAACAACTGGTTCAGTTGTGTGAACAGCAGACGCCAGGAGTAGCCATCTACCGCCAGGTGGTGAATGGTCACATGGGCGCGGCGCACCGCGCCGTCCGTATCGAGCTCCAACAAGGCGCCCCAGATCGGTCCGGACTGCAGGTCAAAGCCGGCTTGCAACAAGGACATTCGCTCGCGCCGCTGGCTGGCGAGCAGCTCCGGGGGCACACCGTCCACCGCCCATAACTCGACAAGCGGGCGCGCTTCACCTTCGCCCCAGCGTCCGTCCGAGGCCAGGCGCAGGCCAAGTACCCGGTGGCGCTGGCCCAGCGCGTTCAGGTGGACGGTCAGCGCCGGCACCGCCACAGGGTGGACGAAACGCAGGCTGACCGCCTGGTTCCACCAGCCTGGCTGTCGCAGTGCCAGCCGGGCGAACCATTCCTGAGCCGGCAGCGGTTTCAGGTGACCGGGGGCTGGCTCGGGCAATGCGGCGCGGGCACTGACCAGTGGGCTCAACTGCGCGGCGATGGCCTCGACACGGCGTTGCTCAAAAATCTGTCGAGGGCTGACGGAAAAGCCGTTGGCCCGCAGCCGGGCCACCAGCTGCATGGCAATGATGCTGTCGCCGCCGAGGTCGAAAAAGTCGTCGCCTGCGTCCACGTCTTTGCCAAGCAGGGTGCCAAGCAGGCGCTGCACGAGGGCAGTGCGGGGATCGGCCTGGGCGGGCGCGGGTCGCTGTGGCATCGCCGGGGCGGTGGCGCTCAGGCCTGCCTGGCGCAAGGCCTTGCGGTCGGTCTTACCGCTGGGGAGCTGCGGCCAGGACGTCACGGGGATGAAGCGTGCTGGCACGATGTAGCGGGGTAGCAGGCGTTCTAGGTACCCGCGGGCGGTGCGCACGGCCTCGTCAAAGCCGAGTTGGCCCGTTGGCGATTCTAAATAGCCGACCAGCTGCGCGGTGCCGTCCTGGGCCCAAACGCCTGCGGCCGAACGTCGGCCGTCCGTTAGGGCTTGGGCCAGCACCGCTTCGATCTCGCCGAGCTCGATGCGATTGCCTGCAATTTTGACCTGGTCGTCGCTGCGGCCCAGGTAGATCAGGCGTCCGTCTGGCAGGCGCCGCACCCGGTCGCCCGTCAGGAAGGCACGCGCACCGGGTGCGCCAAATGGGTCGGGCACAAAGCGCTGGGACGTCATGCGGGGCAGCCCCAGATAGCCCTGCCCAACCTGGACACCGCCGATCAGCAGCTCGCCCTCAGCGCCTGTGGGCAGGGGTTGCAGGTGTTCGCCTACCACCACGGCATGGGTGCCGTCGACGGGGCGGCCAATTGGCCAGATGCTTCCGGTGTCGGGTGCGTCAGCTTGCGCGATGTCGACGCAAACTTGTATGGCGGTTTCGGTCGGGCCGTACAGGTTGACTACGCACAGCGTCGGCAGGGCGGTCATCAGGTTCAGCACCAGCTCGCGCTTGAGCGCCTCGCCACCCAGGAACAGGTGGCGCAGGCCGCTCAGCTGTTGCAATGTGGCAGGATCTGCCATGGCGTCCAGCAAGGTGGGCACCAGCTGCAGCGCGGTGATGCGGTGGCGCGCCACGGTCTGGGCAATATAGTGTGGGTCGCCCATGGCGTCGTCGGGCGCTATCACCAGAACGGCTCCGGTCATCAAGGGGGCCCACAGCTCCCAGACCGAGGCGTCAAAGGTGGGGCGGGTGCGGTACAGGATGCGGTCGCCAGGACCGAAGCCGAAAGCCTGGGTGAACCAGGCCATGTGGGCAGCCAGGGCGCCGTGCGGTATGGCCACGCCCTTGGGCGTGCCGGTGCTGCCTGAAGTAAAGATGCAGTACGCGAGGGCCTGCGGCGGCACTGGCGGGCTGGCGATGGGGCCGTCGTTGTTGGCTTCATCAGCGTCCTCGGCCTGAGCCAGGTCGATAGAGGTTGCCCGCAGCGGCAGCGCGAGATCGTCCAGACCACTGTGGTGGAGCACTACAGGGTCGTGCAGTTCAGCCAAGATCGCCGCCTGTCGCGCCGCCGGCGTGCTGGTGTCCAGGTAGACGGTCCAGGCACCGCAGCTGGCCGCCGCCAACATGGCCGCGATCAATTCGGGGGAGCGCGGCAGGTGCAAAGCGCAGGGCCTGCCGTGCAGCTGGCTGTTTGCTTGCAACTGGGCGACGTAGCGCCCATGAAGCGTCAGCAGCTCTTCGGCCAGCAGGGGCACGCCGTGGGCGTCGATCACGACCGCCGCGCCCGGTGCAGCGCGCAGGCGCCGTAAAACGGTTTCGTGTACGGGCTCGAATGGTATGAGTGCCTGCCGATTGGGAAGCGGTGGCAAGACGGGCCAGGGCGCCAATGGATCGCGCAGGTCGGCCTCGGCGTGCGGGTCGTTGGCCGCCTGGTCAAGAGCCTTCTCCAGTCGCTGGACCAGCCACTGCAGCTGGGTCGCCGTCATCGGTTCACCGTGCTGGATTTGTCCGTTCAGGGTCTGGCCGTCGGGCGACACGCCGAAGGTAACGGCGATCGACAGGCTGTTGTACTCGCGGAACTCTGCCGCCTCGGCTTTCGCGCCGGCGCGCACCATCGCCTGACGTGAATGGAAATGCACGAAGTTAAAGCTCATCTCAAAGCTGGACCCGCCAGCCAGGCGTTGCGCCTCGACCAGCGGCATGGCGCGATCGGCGAACACTGCCAGTTCGTCCCGTGCCGCTGCCTGCGCCAGCGCCAACCAGCTGCCGCGCCCCGACAGCTTGACAGGCAGGGTGTTGAGAAACATGCCCACCGCTTGGTCGGCCCCTGCTATGTCGGGTCGTCCGTTCATGACCACACCGATGGGAACTGCTTGTGCACCCAGGGCCCAGGCAGCGACGGCGCCATAAATACCCAGCAGAAAATGCTTGAGGTGCACGCCGCCAGCGTCGGCATGGGCGCGCAGTCGCCGCAGCGTGTCGGGGTTCACGGCAAGTGGGGCTTGGCCTTGTAACGGAACGGCCTGCCCGGGGGCGGCAGGCCAGCGCCACAGGCGGCTCAGTGGTTCAGCACCAAGCCGATCTGCCCAGCGCTGGCGCAGGGCATCGTCGGTCAGCGCTTGACGTTCAGCATCTGCAAGCAGGGCCTGGGCCGCAGCGTCGGTGCGCGCCTGTGCGGCGTCAGCGTCGGCGTCATCGGCCGGTGCTGTCATACGGCTTAGCTCGAACCACTCGGCGGTGATCAGTGAAACACTCCAGCCATCCAGGATGGCGTGATGAAACAGCAACGAGATATGCCACTGGCCCTCGTCCAGTTCGCAGGCCACGGCATGAAATAAGGCCCCGGCTAATGGGTCGATCCGGCGCTGCGCCAGCGCTTGGTTGATCGCCACGAGGCGCTGCTCGCGCACCGATTCCGATAGCCCCCGCAGGTCGTGCAGCGTCAGGGCATCAGGCTTGGTGTCTGGCAGTACCTGCAGCAGGACGTCGCCGGTTTGCTGGAAACGACTGCCTAACACTGGGTGGCGCCGGTGCAAGCGTGCCATGGCGTGGGTTAGGCGAGCGGGCGTTGTGTTCAGCGCCAGGCGCCAGGTGGCCAGGTCTTCGTAGAGCGCCATGCCATCGCCGTAGCCCGCGTGAAACATCATGCCGATTTGCAGGCGCGTGGCGGGCCAGGCGTCCATAAGACCCGCTGGCAGACTTTCGCGTGCGACGGGGTCGAGCAAGGCGAAGGGGGCTGGCAACGAGGGCGAAGTTTCGGCGGCACGGTCAATGGTGGCAGGATCGGCCTTTTGCGCGCGTATCCAGTCGGCCAGGCTGGCTGGGGTCGAGTTTTCCAGCAGCTTGCCCAGGGGAAACTGCAAGCCGCGGTCGCGGCAGGCTGAGACAACCGTCAGGCTACGCACTGAATCGCCACCGACGGCAAAGAATGCGTCGAATGGATGAACGTGGGCCACGCCCAGCGCTTCCTGCCAGGCTTCGCAAAGCGCGCTTACTAGCGGGTCGGTGGGTGTGCCGGCGGGGGTGTCACCCAAGGCCAGACCAGCGCCATGCGAATTGGCGGGCTCACCTGCGGCGAGCCACGGATTCGGCAGGCGCGTGACGTCGATCTTCCCGCTACCTGTCAGCGGCAGGGCCACGATGGCCGCAATACGTTCCGGCAGCATGTGCGGTGGCACCAATGCCCGCAGCGACTGGAGCAGGCTCTGGGTGTCAAGGCTGGTGCTCGGGCGTGGCACGACCCAGGCGCACAGGCCCAGGTCCGCTTCGCCGCTGGCAGACTGGGCTGACTTTGGTATCGCGTGTACGGCGCAGGCCGCCACGGCATCCAGCCCGGACAGCGCGTTCTCGATCTCGCCAGGCTCGATGCGAAAGCCGCGCAGCTTGACCTGCCGGTCAGCACGGCCCTGCGGGCGCCACTGGCCACCGGCATCGACTACCACCAGGTCACCGGAGCGGTAAGCGCGCTCACCCGGCGCGAGAGCCTGCGGGTCCGGTACGAAGCGTTCGGCGGTCAGGCGAGCCTGATTGAAATAGCCCAGGGCAACGCCTCGTCCGCCCACCACGATCTCGCCGGGCTGGCCCATCAGGCTGGCGAGGCCGCCAGCGCACTCTGACTTCATGCCCAGGTGGGCCAGTGGGCCGCCGATAGGCGCTACCCCATCACTTGCGATGGTGGCGGCGTCAAGGCGGCAAAAACTCACATGCACGGTGGTTTCAGTGATGCCGTACATATTAATCAGGGCTGGCTGTTGGTCGCCATGGCGCTGTGTCCAGCGGCGCAAGCTACCCAGAATCACGGCTTCACCGCCAAAGACGATGTAGCGCAGACTGCTCAAACCTTGTGTGAGCAGCCCTTCAGCCTGCTCAAAGCCCTTGAATGCCGAAGGCGTCTGGCTCAACACCGTGACGCCCTCGGCCTGACACAAATCGACAAATTGCAAAGGGTCACGCGAGACCGCGTAGGGGACGACCAGCACCGAGCCGCCGGTGAGCCAGGCGCCCCAGATCTCCCAGACCGAGAAGTCGAAGGCGAACGAATGAAAGAAACTCCATACGTCCTGCGCGCCCAGTTCCATGCGCTGGTGGCAGGCCGCGATCAGTTGGACAACGTTTTGGTGGCAAACCATGACGCCCTTGGGTGCTCCGGTAGAGCCCGAGGTGTAGATGATGTAGGCCGGCGCCAGTGGGTAGACCGGTCGGTCTCGCCAGTCCGAGGCCTGCGGCACCGCGTCCAACAAGGCTTGGGCGACCAGGTCGCCGTCCTCGGCCAGGTCAGCATCACAGACAACGCACGCCGGCCTGCTGTCGGCGATCACCTGGGCTCGGCGCGACGGTCCCTGGTGCGGGTCAATCGGCACATAGCCGGCGCCGGTGCGCAGCACGCCCAGCATGATGGCCAGCAGCGTGTCGCTGCGCTCCATGCACAGGGCCACGCGGTCGCCGGCGCGTACGCCGTGTTGCGCCAGGGCGGCGGCGAAGCGGCGCGAGAGCTGGTCAAGCTGCTTGCGCGTGAGTGTGCGTGCGCCGTCGCGCGTGGCAATGCTCTCGGGGCTGGTCTGCAGGCTGGCGTTCCACGCGGCGAGCAGGTCACTGGGTGTACTGGCTGGCAGCAGCGTGGGCGTAACCGCGTGCACTGCCCGGCTTTCACCCAGGCGCATCCAGGCCTCGTCCAGGACCACGGTACCGGGCCGCGCGAACAGCTCTATGGTTTGCTCAAGCAATGACAACAAATTGCCAGCCTGTGCTGGCGACAGGCGGGCATGCTCGATTTGAAGTTCAAGTCGCCACTGCTGTGGCCCGGGAATCACGACCAGCGCTGCGGCCAGGTTGGTGCGCTCATGCGAGCCCTGCGCCTGAATTTGCACACCAGTCGTTTGGGTCGGCGTCTGTGGAAAGTTCTCGAAGGCTATCAGTGCGACAAACAGGGGCTGGCTGGCCGATGCGCCGGCCACTGGGCGTAACGCTGCGACATCGGCCTGGTCTCGCTCGACCAGTCCGCGCCAGAGGTTGGCCACACGCTGAACAAAGGCGTCGAGCGTTTCGCCCGTGCGCAATTCAATGCACAGGGGCAAGGTGTTGACAAACATGCCGACCGCGCTCAGAGAAGCGGTATCTTCAGCACGGCCTGAAGTGGTCACGCCGGTGGTCATGCGGCGCTGGCCGCTGGCTCGGCACAGGGCCAACAGCCATGAGGCGGCGGTCACAGCAGCGGGCGTCACGCTCAAGCGGCGGGCGGTCTCGCGCAGGGCACTGACGCCGTGCGCCGGCACGGTCTGACGTAGGCGGCTGGCGCCGACCGCCGTGGGAGCGGTGCGGGCTGTCTCGCCCAGGTCGGGTGGACTCCAGGGCGCGAGCATGGCGCGCCAGAACGGGTCACTGGCCGATTGAGCAGCGCTGTCGATGCGGGGGGCCAAAACCTCGGGGCCAATGGCCGCGGTGGTGAGCGCATCGCCGGCGAGCAGCTGCTGCAGTTCAGCGAACAACACAGCAACAGACCAGCCATCCAGGATCAGGTGGTGGTGCGTCAGCAGGAAGCGCCAGCCGTCGCTGGCCGTGCGAAACAGCGCGATCCGCGCCAGCGGCGGGCGGGTCATGGTGAAACCGGTTTGCAGGTCCTGAGCACGCCAGGCGTCCAGGTGGGATTGCCGGGCCGCCTCGGCCAGCTCTCGACAGTCCTCAACATGAACGGGGGCCAGCGCTTCGCGCAAAACGACTTGGCGCGGCTGCGCCTGGCCCTGGAAAACAAAGGCCGAACGCAGCGCGGCGTGGCGCTGCACCAGTGCTTGCCAAGCCGCTTCGAAGCGCGTCACGTCGGTAAGACCCTGCAGCGTCCCCCAGGTTTGGATGACATAGGGATCGCCATCGGCGCTGTTGGCGTCAATCGCCAGGGCCAGCATGCCCTGTTGCAGCGGTGTCAGGGCAAGGATGCCAGCGATTTTTCCGGGCGGGTTGCTCATGGTGCGGCTTAAATCCCAAGTTCATTCATCAGGCTGTCCATCTCACCATCGGAGAGGGACTGCGGCGGCGCCGAACGTGGGTCGCGCCGTAACAGTTCGGTCAGTGTCGCGGCGACGGCGTCCAGGCTCACGCGGCCTTGTGGCCAGTCGGTCGGGTCGAAAGTGGCACGCAGCACCAGCTCGCGTCCTTGCGTCCAAGCTTCCAGGGTCACCGGGCGCGGGCGCGCCAGCTGAGGGTCGGCGTCCACGTCGGCCTCGTCTGGGCGTGATGGCTGCTGCGTGATTTGCACGGCGCCATGGTTGTCGTCGCCATCGCCCTCCGGGTGCGCAGCCAACTCGCCGAGGTAATTAAAGGCCAGGCGGCAGTCCTGCTCGAAGGCTCTGCAGGCCGCCTCGCCGAGAACTTCGGGACGCCATACGAGCAGTGCCAGAAAGCCTGCGCCGCCGGACGGCAGGGCCTTGAGCTGTGTGGCCAGCGCTTTGGCACTGGCCTCAGGATCAGCGGCTGCCCGCAGGCGCAGCGGGAACGAGGCAGTGAACCAACCGATGGCGTTGGACGCATCAACCTCGGGCAATGCATCGCGCCCATGGCGTTCGAGTTCAACAAGGATCTCACGCCCTGGTGCTCCAGCCAGCGTCTGGGCCAGTGCTTGCAGCACCAGTGCTTCGAGCGCGTTGGCAGGCCATTCGATGGCTGCAGGGGGCAGGGCGATGGTGTGCAGGATGCGACGTGCTTGCGACTGGGTCGGCCTGCGCGCTGGGGCAAAAGTGTGCAGGTTCGGCCCCGGGCGCAGCATGTCCTGCCAGTACGCGGCCTGGATGTCGAAGGCGCCGGCGCGGGTGTGGCCTTCCAGCGCGGCGCTCCAGTCCAGAAAGGACATCGGGGGCTGGTCGCTGAGCGAATTCGCGTTGAGGCGCGCGCGGATGTCGTCGGCCAGCAGGCGCAGGCTGACCACGTCTATCCACAGATGGTGCGCCGCCAGCAGCACTTGGCAGGCCTGGGCGCTGTCGCCTTGTGCAACCACAGCAACGAAGCCGGGGCCTTGAACCGGGTCGATGCGCGCGCGAGCCGCCGCGTACGACGCCGCGCGTTCACCCGCCTGGCAGTTCAACACCAGAGGCGGGGTGTCAGGGCTGCTGTGCAAGCAGGCCGCAGCCGGATCCAGCCGGGCGGCCAGGGCCGGGTGGCGCGCCGCGCTGGCGGCAATCGCCTGGACGATGCGCTCTGCGCTGGCGCCGCGTACGTCGAGCGATACCGACAACAGCCAGCGGCCGGGGGAGTGGCCGGCGCTCTTCAACCACAGTTGCTGCATCGGGCTGGCCGGCGCGTGGTCGCGCGGGGCGTCACCACGCGTTGGCAGGGCGGCCATGGGCCGGCTTTGAGCGACACTTTGGGTGGCGATGTGGGCCGGCGTCCATCCCGAGAGCAGGTCGCGAGCTCGCACGTCAAAGCCAGCGCCTAACAGGCGCGAGGCGAGGCGCATAGCGGTGATGCTGTCACCGCCAGCTTGGGTGAAGTCAGCGTCTGGCGCCACCGCCTGGCCCAGGATGTCGCTCCAAAGGGCCACTACCTCGTGCGTGCGTTCGTCGGCCACGGATGCGTCGCCCACCGTCTGCGCCTGCAGCAGCTGCGGTGTCGGCAGGCGGGTAGCGTCGACCTTACCCGATCGGTTCAGCGGCCAGTTGTTGACGACAGCCCAGCGCCGCGGCAGTAGACCGGCGGGCATGGACTGGGCCAATGCGCGGGCCACCTCGTCCAGGTGCAGGCATTCGGGCCGGCGCGGCTGGAGCCAGGCCACCAGCTGGACGGCGTTGTCGTGGCCCTGCACGTCCACCCGAGCCGATAGCACATCGGCATGGGCTTCGAGCAGCGACTCGACCTCGCCAAGCTCGATGCGCTGGCCGCGCAGCTTGACCTGCCTATCCTGTCTGCCGACAAAGTGCAGGCCACCCTCAGAGTCGCGAAACACAATATCGCCAGTTAGGTAGGTGCGCTGGCCTGGCGTGGCAGAGTAGGGATCGGGTACAAAGCGTTCAGCGGTACGGCGGGCGTCACCCAGGTAGCCCCAGGCCAGTGCCACGCCGCTGATGGCAGCTTGGCCGTAGACCTTTGGTGGCGCCAGGCCCAGGGTGCCATCAAGTACGCGCAGTGCGGCGCCCGCCAGCGCCTCGCCGAGGGTGGGCTCGTGCGGACCTGACCAGGCTTGCATCGTGGTGCACACCGTCGCCTCGCTAGGACCGTAGGCGTTGATCAGTGTTTTTCCGGCTTGCTGCATGCGCAGCAGCTGCTCGGCGCGCGATTTCTCGCCCGCCACCAGGATGACGCGCAGATCCGGTAACTGCTGCGGATCGAGGCTGGCGACCAGGCTGGGGGGCAAGGTGATGTGACTGGCGCGCGAAGTGCGCAACTCGTCCTCAAGGTCGACATCGGTCATGCCCAAGCCGTCACGCGGCAGCCGCAGGCAGGCGCCAGCACAGACTGCCTCGAGTAACTCCGCGATGACAGCGTCAAAGCCGGGCGATGCGAACTGGTAAACCGTGTCGCCTGGTTTCAGGTTCATTTGCAGCGCCTGCTCCCGCCCCAGTGTGGCCAGGCCCGCCTGCGGCACGGCGACCAGCTTGGGCTGGCCGGTGGTGCCCGACGTGAAGATTAAATAAGCCAGCGACTGGGGGTGCGACGGCGCAGCTGACCACGCATCAGCCGCGCCGTCGCCGGTTCCCGTCAGGCTGGCCAGCGCCACCAGCGGCACGCCCGCCTCAGCCAGCTCGGCAGCCTCTGAAGTCTGGTCCACCAGCAAGGCGCGTGGACCAGCCTGGCGCAGCATGTGCAAACGGCGCGCCAGCGGCAGCTGCGGGTCGATCCAGAAGAAAGCCAGACCGGCTGCGCTAGCGCCATACAACGCCGCCAGCCAGGCCGGGGTTCGCCGGCAACTGAAGGCCACGATGTCGCCGGCTGAAAGTCCTAGCGACTGTAGTATCCTCGCTGCCTGCTCGGCGCGGGCCAGCAGCTGGTCATAGTGCCAGGCGTCCTGACCCCAGGTAGAGACTGCGGTGGCGCCGGTGTGGCGCTCGCTAGTCTGCCGCAGCAGGTCAAAAAAGCCGCTACTCGCTTCGGCTTTTCCAACGGCTTCGCCCAATTGCGTCGCCTCCAGCAGGGGCGTCATCAGGCGCAACTCGAAGCAGGTTTTCCAGGGCATGGCCGAGGATCGTTCCAGGATGGATTGCAGACCCTGCAGCAGCAGGCGACCATCTTGCGAGGTGACACGGCCCGCGCGCAGGGCCAACCTCAGTTTGGCCTGCCGCCCCGGCAATACAGCCAACGTGAGTGGGTAGTGCGCCTGCTCGCGCATGGACACGCCGTCCAGCGTGAATGACGGGCAGGACAGCGCGCCAACGGGATAGTTCTCGAAGACGAACAGCGCCTCGAACAAGTCGTTCGCTGGCATGCCGGACATACGCGCCAGTGCCGGTAGCGCCATCCCCCAGGAGGCCTGGACCAGGGCCGAGCGCTGCTGGGCTTGGCGCACAAAATCACCAAAGGGCAGCGCGGGATGTGGCTCGATCACGAAGGGCAGGGTGTTGATGGCCAGACCCACGTAGCGCTGCACACCGGCCACGCGGGCATCGCGGCCACTGACCGTCATACCGAAACTCACGTGCGCGCCTTGCAGGCAGGCGCGAAGCGCCAAAGCCCACGCGGCAAGGAACCAGCTGGAGACGGACACGCCGTGCTGCGCCGCGCGTGCAGCAATGCGCTCGGTGAGTGCTTCGTCCAGCGTGAGGTCCAGGTCTTCGTCGTCCGCCGCGTCGCAGGGTCCGGGCGGGGCCAGAGCCAGGCGGGCCGGAGCGAAATTTTTCCCCAGCAAGGCTGCCCATTCGCGCGCAATCTCGGTCGTGCTCGCCTGGAGTTGGGCGCGGGCCAGCGCGGCTTGGCTACAGGCTTCGAGGGGTACGCTGCCTTGAGCGTCGTAGGCCAACATCAGGTGCTCGAACAAAACGGGCAGCGACCAGCCGTCCAAAATCGCGTGATGATGGGTGAACACCAAGCGCCAGTGCTGAGGCGCCAGGCGCACCAGCAGGACCCGCCACAGGGGGCAGTGACCGAGGCTGAAGTTGGCCTGGCGTTGCTGCCGCGCGGCCAACGCGTAGAAGTTGTCGGCCTGATCGCGGTCAGAGGAGGCAAGATCCAGTAACTCGAACGGAGCCTGGGCCTGCCAGGCGATGCAGCGCACCAGCTCAGTGTCCGCGCCCAGCATGAAGCTGGTGCGCAGTGCCGCATGGCGTTGCGCCAGTTCCAACCACGCCTGCGCCATGCGCTGCGGTTCAATGTCGCCGAGCAACTCGGCGCAGGCTTGCTCAAGATAGTCGCCCTGGCGTTCGCCCTGGTCATGGTGGTAGACCAGGCCGGGCGCCAGCGGCCCAGGGGGCAGGAGAAGGCCAACGCGTTCGAGGTCTGCCAGCACCTCGGCAAGCGCAGCGACCAGACGATCGCATTGAGCGCGGGCGGCCAACGGACCATCACCGGTGGGGCCGATCCACATCAGCTCAAGGCCTGTGGCGGTTTGCCAGCACACGACGTCGTGCACGAACGGGCGCAGGCCTTGCGGATCGTGCAGCGGCAGCTCGGGTACGGCTTGGATGTCCATCACGCCAGCCAGCGCAGTCGTGCCAACCCGGCCCAGGTAATTCAGCGAAATGGCGGGCGCGGGCAGCGGCAGGCTATTTGACTTCGCTGCGGCGGCTTGGCAGGGCAACCACGAAGCCGCACGCTGGCGCCAGTCGGCGAGCAACAAAATAAACGCGGCGAGCTGGTCAGCGCCGTCGCTACCTTGGACGGCACCGATGACGATGGGGGCCATGGCAGTGTGCCAGCCCACACCGACCTCGCCGGCCTCGTCGTCGAGCGTGCGGCCATGCTGCTCAAGCATCACGGCCACCTTTTCGTGGCCGCTGAGACTGGGGCCCATGCGTGCCAGGGCAACCAGCATGAGCTCTTCGACCGTGACACCCTCTTGTTCGAGCCGCACCAAGGTACTGGCGGCCGCCGGTGGCAGGTGGGCCACCGCGCGAACCGCGTCGGCATAGCGGGCAGGCGCCAGCAGACAGTCAAAAGCGGGGCGCTGGGCCAGCGCCTGGGCGCGCCATTCAGCCTGAGCCTCTTCGGTAGCCTGAGCCAGGGCTTGGGCAAGCTGGTCGGCGCGAGCGGAATGACCCGGGTCAGCGCTGAGCGGTGCAGTGGGTACGGGCTCGCCGAGACTGCTGGCCAGCTGGGTCAGCAGGGTGACCCAGGAGACAGCATCGACCGCCAGGTGGTGGATCATCCAAACCAGGGTTTGGCTGGGGGCGTGCCAGGCCACCACCGACAGGGGGCCATGGTGGATGTTGATGCGGGCGGCGGCGGCTTCGACCTCTGGTCCGTCCAGCGAGTAGCTGCCGAGTTCAACCAGCGCAAAGCGCGGCGCAGCAAGGTCCTGGTGGGTGGTGTAGCCGCCGCCATCGCAAGCGTGCCAGCGGCGGGTGAATACGGCGTGGGCTTGGTGCACGGCATCCAAAGCTGCGCGCAGGGCCGGTAGCGCCAGCGGAACGCGGACCTTAGCCACCACGGCCTGGTTCCAGCGGTGGCGGTCGGTCAATTGCAGGCCAAAGAACCAGTGCTCAATAGGCAGCAGGCCGTTCGACGGTTGCGCCTGCGGATGGCTCGCCACTCGCGCAATAGCGGTCGTCGCTAGGTCGTCAATGGCTTGGGCCAGCGACCGCGGTGTGGGGTGCTGGAACACCAGCCGGGGCGCGCAGCGGATACCTGCCGAGCGCAGGCTGGTGACCAGGCCCAGAGCCATGATGGAGTCGCCGCCCAGCGCGAAAAAGTTGTCGTCCTCGCCGACCTTGGCCAGACCCAGTTGCGCGGCGAATTTTTCCTGGACGCGGGCCAACGTGGCGCCTGCGGCGGTGCCGGTGGGTGGCATGGCGTGGCTAGAGGCGCTCGTTCTGCCAGGTTCTCGATCTCCGCTCGGCGCAGGAGGTTCGTGACCCTGGCGTCGGCCCGTCAGACGGCTGCGCACGGGCAGTGCGCTCACGGGTTGTCCAGGATGGGCGGCAGTGGCCAGCCAGGTCGCCATCAGGTCGTCGGCAAGGGCTTGCGCCGTTGGCGGGTCGAACAGGTCTGCGCGCAGTTCAAGCACCACTCGAACGACTTCGCCGGGATTGTTGCAGGGCTCAATTCGTACAGTGATGGCGTTTTTGGCGCCGTGGTTTTCTACGGGTACTGCGCTCACGCTCAGGCCTGGCCAGCCGGACAGGGCGGGCACGGGCTGCTGAAGGGCGAACATCACGTCGGCCAGGGCATCGCCGCTGATGGGCTGCATGGCGCGCCACAGCGTGGTCAGGCGCTCAGAGCCGAACTGGGCGTGGCCGAGGTCGGCGCGCACGTCGCGGGCAACGTCGCGGGCAACGTCGGCAAAGGACCGCCCCGCCTCGATGTGTGGGCTGAGCAGCACCACGTCGGTCAAGCAGCCTAAAGTGTGCGAGAACTCGTCTCGGGTGCGGTTGGTCCACGGCGTGACCAAACGCACGTCGGGCTGTCCCAGCATTCGAGACAGCACGCTGGCGAAGGCGGCCAAGCTCCATTCAAAAGGGGTCAGACCGGCGCTGCGGGCAGCGTGCACCAGCTCGAGCCATTGCGCGCCGCTGAAATGGCGGGTGACCCGCGTGCTGTCGGTGATGTCGCGGACAGCTGGCTCGAACAGGCCGCCCGGCCCATCAACCGCGAGGCTCGTATGAGCCAGGCCTTGCAGGCGGTCTTGCCAGTAGGCTTGGTCGGTCAGGTCGGCTGACAGGCCCCGCTGCCATTCGGCCCAGTCCTCAAACTGGTAGCGCTCTGCTGACGAGTCACTCAATGGCTCGTGGCCGGTTTCCTGGCGATACAACTGCCCGAGGTCCTGCGCGAGTACGCCGACCGACCAGCCGTCGCACACCAGGTGGTGAATATCCAGGAATAACAGGTTGCAGCTCTCGTGGGTGCGTGCCAGGATGGCCCTCACGCAGGCTTGGCTGATGTCCATGGGCTCGGCCAGCCACATGTCGGCTAGGTCCTGCGGGTCGACCTGCGGCGGCAGGGTGCACGTTTGAAGCATTGCGGACCGCGCCTGGTCCCAGATGCATTGCTGGGGCAGGCCGTCCTGGTCCAGCACGAAGCTGGTGCGGAGCGCTTCGTGCCACGTCGTCAGGCGTTGCAGTGCGCGTGCCAGGGCCAGGGCGTCAAGCGCGCCTTCGAGCTTCAGCATCAGCGGAACGCGGTAGCTCGCTGCGCCGGGGTTGGCACGGTCGGCTGCCCAGACCACCCGCTGGGTGTGCGCCAGAGGCGCAGTGAACGCGCCGCTCATGTGCCCGGACTGCCGTCCTGCGGCTCGGCATTCTTCTGGCCAGCCGAGCCCTGATGACGGGTGCGCCGTGAACTGCGGGCAATAGGGGTCAGCGGGGCGGCAGCCGCTGATTGCGCCGAGGCGCGGCCAGTGTTGGTATGGCGTTCAAGGGCAGCAGCCAGTCCCGTGACCGTCGGGAACTCCAGGAAAAGGCGCAGCGGCAGGTCTGTGGCGAACTCGCGCCGTACTTGCGCCATCAACCGGGTTGCTGCAATGCTGTCACCGCCGGCGGCCACGAAGGGGGTGTCCAGGTCGTGGCTGGCGCTTCCGAGGATGTCATTCCAGATCCGCAGAATTCGCTGAAGGGTATCTGCCGAGCTGGCTGAACCGGCTGAACTGGCAGGAAGCGCGGTGAGCCCCGCCGTATTCAAGGGGCTTGCGGCCGGCACGCTGGCATCGTTCAAGGCGGGTTGCAGCACGCGTGCTGCGCTGGCCAGCCGCGTCTCTGGCACGTCAGCGCGCACCGAAGCGAACACGCTGGCAAGGTCGCCTGTGCCGGACAGGCCATCCACGCAGGACTCGGCTATGCACCTCAGCACCTCGGCCAGATGTTCCAGGCTGGCCTCCATATCGGCGTGATCGGCGTGCTGGGGAACCAGGGTCAGCTCGATGTCTTGCGAGCGCGGGTCGACTGAAAATTGTACAAGCAGTGGAAAGTCGGTGCGCTCATACACCTCCACAGACTCGATCAAAGCGGTATCGTTGCCCAATTGCTCGGTGTACACATGAAAGTGAACAAAGTTGAAGCCCACCTGAAACAAAGGCCACCCGGGTGCGAGTTTACGGATGGCTGGTAGCGGCAACCAACGGTGCTCCAGCGCATTAGTTTCCAGCCGGACCAACAGGGCGAACCAGTCGGTCATACCGGATTCGGCTGACACGGGCACACGCAGGGGCAGGGTGTTCAGGAACAGCCCAGGCGCTTCCTTCGCGCCGTCAACCTCCGGGCGGCAATGCGTGACGTAGCCCGTCACTACGTCGGTGCAGCCTGTGAGCAGGGCCTGGGCCAGGAATTGCACCCCCAGCAACAGGCTGCGCAACGGCAGGCCTTGGTCCTGGGCTTTCTGGCGCAGGCTGTGGCCCAGCGCGCGGTTCCAAAGCTCGACGTGTTTGGTCTGCACCGGCAACAGTTCGTCAGGCTGGCGTGCAGCCCGCTGCGGGGTCGCCCCCTGAAGGTACTCTGTCCAGAAACGGCGCAGGCCTTCGTCGTGCAGAGCCTGCTGCTCGCGCTGACTGGCCATTTCCTGAATATGGGACAGGTTGGGCAGTGCGCTCAGGTCTTCATGCCCCCGCCAATCTGCCATCCAGCGAGACACCAGCGAGGCAAAACTCCAGCCGTCCAGGATAGCGTGATGGAAGGTAAACGTCAGCCGAAAGCGACCGTCCGCTAGTACGTGGGCTGTGATCCGCATCAGCGGCGCGGTTGTCAGGTCGAAGGGCTGGGTGCGCTCTGTCAAGCTCCAAAGCACCGTCATCAGACGCTGCTCAGTGAGCGAGGCGCCGCGCAGGTCATGCACCCCCAGGGGCAGGGTGGCACTCTCCTGCACCACCAGCATCGCGCCGTCCGCATGACCCACGTCGAGCCGGGTGCGTAGCGGGGCGGCCCAGTGCACCAGCCTGTTCAACGAGGCACCCAGAGCGGCTTCATCCCAGACGGCGTTGATATCGAAGTCAAATACGTCCAGAAACATGCCTGAACTCGGGTCGAGTTCGCCATGGTAGATCATACCTGCCTGCAGGGCAACCATCGGATAACGGCTGGTGGCGTGCGGGGCGACGCTGGTCTCCGCAACGATCGGCGTTGCACGGGCCGCGAACTGGCCCAGGTGAGGGTAGCGGTACAAATCCACCAAGCTGGCCCTGAAGCCGCGTTCGCGCAGGCCTTCAAGAATGCGCAGTGCCACCACGCTGTCGCCCCCAAGGGCAAAGAAATTGGCAGTCGGCGTCAAACTCGCGACCTGCAACACCTCGGTCCACGCCGCGTGGGCGGCGCTCAGGGCATCGCCCTTGACACTTGCGTTAACGCTCTGTGTGGCGGCGCTGCGCGCAACCGTGGGGTTTGCGGTGAAAGGGTCGGGTAGTGCGGTCTGGTCCAGCTTACCGTTGGTTGTCAGCGGAATGGCCGCCAGGGCTACCAGCCGCGCCGGCACGAAGTGGACCGGCAGGGTGGCCTCCAAGCGCAGACGAACCGTTTCGGCATCAGGCAGCTGTGCGCCGGGGAACGGCACCAGCCAGGCGATCAGCCGGTCTTCGCCGCTGCGCGGGTCCTTGCGCGCAGCAACCACGGCGTCACGCACGCCTTCGCAGGCGCGCAAGGCGTCCTCGACCTCACCGGGCTCAATGCGAAAGCCGCGTACTTTTACCTGGTGGTCGGCGCGCCCGAGATACTCGACTTCGCCGTCCTTACACAGGCGCGCTAGGTCACCCGAGCGGTACATGCGCGCACCGGCCTCGCTGAACGGGTCGGGCAACATGCGCTGCGCCGTCATCGAGGCTCTGGCGTGGTAACCGCGCGTCACGCCCAGTCCGCCAACATAGATCTCACCCGTTTCTCCAGGGCGTACCGGTTCAAGTCTTTCATCGAGCAGATACAGCCGCCAGCCAGGCAGGGCGCCGCCAATGAGGCTGCCGCCAGCAGTCTCCAGGCGGCCGAAATCTCGCTGCGTGACATGCACTGTGGTCTCGGTGATGCCGTACATGTTGGTGAACGCCACTGTTTCACCACACCAGTCGAACCAAGGTTGGAGGATCGACGGATTGAAGGCCTCGCCACCAAAAATCACGCGGCGCAGGGCCAGGCGCGGGACTTGGCCCTCCTCAGTCAGCAGCTGCATGGCAGTGGTGAGTGAGCGGAACGCGGTCGGCGTCTGGCTCAGCACGGTGATGCGCTGGCTGGTGAGCAATTGAATGAAGGCTTCAGGGTCGCGCGTGGTGGGCTGGTCGACAACGAACAGCTGGCCGCCATTTAGCAGCGCACCCCAAATCTCCCAGACTGAGAAATCGAATGCAAAGGAATGAAACATCGTCCAGCGGTCTTGCGGACCATAGCCATGGTCACGCACTGAATCCATCAAGGCCAGCACGTTGCCGTGTGTGACCACGCAGCCTTTGGGTTTGCCCGTTGATCCGGAGGTGTAAATCACATAGGCGGCCTGGCTGCCGAGGGTGGGACAGACCTCACCTAGCGCCTGGCCCGCGTCGTTGCTGACAATCAGATCGTCAAGCTTCAGCAGGGTTATGCGGGACTGCCCAGCGAGTGCACTTGCGCCGATGGTGTCGGCCAGAACCGCGCGTACGCCGGAGTCTTCCACCAAATAGTCCAGCCGCTGCTTGGGGTAGGCTGGGTCCATTGGTACGTAAACGGCGCCAGCCGCCAGGATGGCCAAAAGACCGACCACCAGACTGGTTTGTCGGCCTGCGCACAGGCCCACAAAATCCTCACGCCCGACACCATGTGCGCGAAGTGTCATGGCCGCTTGCAGGGCTTGGTTATGCAGTTGCCGGTAGGTCAGCGTGAGCCCGTCTGAGTCGGTCAGCGCCGGGGCGTCAGGGTGCTGGCGTACTTGGGCTTGGAAGTGCTGGAACAACCCGCAGACGTCAGGTTGTAAGGGCGTGAGCGCCACCGCGAGGGGCTGTTGTTCGACCTGTGCATCTAGCAGGGCGACCATGGTCCGTATCAGGTGCGCAGAGCAGGCGCGGGACACACAACCGGGGTGACGCAGCAACTCCAGCAACGCTGGCTGCCCTTCACGGTACTCGCGCAGGTAAACCTGAGCTGGCCGGCTGATCACGCTGGGCGTGTAGGCGGTGATGTGAAACGGCAGGCCTTCAAAATCGACGTCGTAGTTCTGCGACTCGAAGCTGAAGGTCAGGGGGAAGGGCTCGCTGCCCTCGGCAACCAGTCCCCAGGCCTTGACGAAGTCAGCGCGTGACAGGCCTGTGTGGCGGAAGTCAGCGCGTTGAGTTGCCTTGAGCTCGGCGGCAACGGTGGCCAGGCTTTGGCCGGGCCTGAATGCGTGGGTCAGAGGGGTGAGTCCGGCGAACAGGCCCAGCGTCTCCTTTTGGGTGGCATTGGTACGGTTGTGGACGGGTATGCCAACGACCGGCTGGGTTACGCCGGTTAATTGATACAGGCTGGTGAGCAAGGCGGCTGAGGTCAGCACGGCCAGGCTGACGTCCAATGATGCGGCGTAATTCTTCCACGCTTGCAGTTGGGCTATGCCGACAGCATAGCGATCGCTCTGCGCATGAAGCCCCGGCTGGGCGATGTCGGGGAACAGCCGCTGCGGGCCCTGGGGTACCCGCGCCTGCCAATAAGCCAGCGCTCGCAGATGTTTGGCTGGGTCGGCAGGTCGGGCCTGGCATGTCTGCAAATGATCCAGGTAGGAGGGGAGAGCGATGGACTCGTTCCGATAAGCCCGAGCCATGGCGGCCACATAGCGCTGAAAGCCCCAGCCATCCATCAAGGCATGGTGGAACACCAAGGCGTAGCGAAAATGCGCTGGCGTTATCTTGATCAGGTATTGCCGCACTGGTGGCGTCTCGGCGAATGGGTCCAAGCCGGTGTCGAGGATTCGCTGAACAAAATCAGCGGCATCCGCCTGCGCTGTAGCCGAATTAGAGACATCAAGCAGCTCAATATGCACCTGCTCTGGCATGCAGGCCAGATGTTGCCTGATGTGTTCGCCTTGCATGCGAAATGCGCAGCAAAAGACATCGGCCGCACGAGATTCACGCAGCATCTGTTGAACGAAGCGCGGTGTATCCAGTGGCCCAAAGAAATCAATGGCGCCACCGGTCATCGCAACAGCGTTGGTCTGGGCCAACAGGGCGGCGACGAGGACCTCGCGCTGCGCTTCGCTGACAGGCGGCTGGGCTTGCATAGTGGTCAACCGTTGTTGGCAGTCTCCTCCAGCCAGCGCCGCAGGCTGGCTGGGCGCATGTCCGTCCAGTTGGCCTCTATCCAGTTCAGCGCCTGCTCCCTGTCTTGTGGCTGGCCAACGCAGACCCACCCGAGGGGAACTTGGCGCCATGTTGGCCAAATGGAGAATTGTTCTTCGTGGTTCTGGACTACCCAGTAGCTGTCGCTTTGTACTTGGGGGGCGGACGAATGGGGGTCGGTGAGTGGGGCTAGTTGATTCATAACAGAGAGAAGTGCCTTAGGTTTTGCCGGCCTTTTGGTCTGACTCGACTCATGCCTTCAATGAAGGACATCAGTCCTAAAAGAAAGTAGTAAATTGATTTACAAATGTAAGCTATTATTCTATCGACAATTAAAAACTTATGGTGATGCGCGAGCCACGACCACGGCAGTCGCGTGTCCGCAGCGCTTTGTTTCGAGCGATGTGAGCCTTGCTCATGCTCGTGGTAACTTTTTCCGTATGAAATACCTTTCTCTAATTGTTCGTGTCTGCTCTTGTTTGTATCTGGCAGGACTTGCAGTGACAGCGCAGGCGGAGCTGCGAAAGAGGTACGTTGTGCCCAACCAGTCGGCGGATGTCACCGCACCGGCGCCGTTGCTTGGCGCGGATGCGGTGGTGGTGATCGTGGGACTCGCACATGAGCTGAACGGGCCGAGCGGTCGCTACTGTTCTCCCGAGGTCGATATCTACAACGGCAGCGGCAACTTCTTGAAGGCCCTTGTTTTGAAGATCGATTTCTTCCAAAAAACTTTGGGTGACAAGAGTGTTTTTGTGGGATCGACCGCTACTGTTGCCCACCACTTTCCGCCGCGCACCTCAAGGCGTGAAACCTTTTTTGTGCTGAACACGGCCAATTGCAACGCCCTTTCCGGCGTGGCCGTTGTTCAGTTGTGCGAAACGGGCAATGGCAGCGACTGCACCGCCAGCATTGGCTTTAGTGATGCAGGACGAGTGCCGTTGCGCCCCGAACCTTCCAGTGCGGGCGACCGCCTGCTTTTCACTGCGCCCCGCCAAGCCGCGTCGCCGTCGGCACCCGTGCCAGCAGCGCGCTGAGTGCATGCAACCTTACAGGTCTCCATGCTGTACCTAATCGTCCTTTACGTCTACCTGTGCTTGGTGGTGGCCATCCCTGGCCGCCGTTCGAGGCTGGGATTTTTTCGAAGCTTCGCGCTGTCCCTGGTTATCACGCCAGTCCTGGCAGCGATCTATATCTTCCTGTTCTCGCCGGCGCGCTTGGCTTCGCTGCCGCGAAGCGCGCGTGAAAGGCTCATGCGGTGAATCTGGTCCAAATGCTGCTGGCGCAAGATCGCCAGTTGGCCATGCGCGCCCTGCGGATGGCGGCGCTTGCCGCGATCACCAGCACTGTGTGCTTTGCGCTCATCACGATGGACGCCCAAGACGCCGACGATGGTAACGGGGCGTCGAATACGCTGCATGTGGTCCAATTCATCGTTGCGCTGATGCTTTACGTGTTTTCTCAGCGCTTTGCTTTGAATGGCAGTGCACGAGTGATTGAAAGCGCCTCACACGCCTGGCGGGCGCGCCTTCTGAAGAAGTTGCAGAGCGTGGAGCTGCGAAGCTCTGAAACCATCGGCACACAACGTATCCTGGCCAGCGTTTTTCACGATACCCTGACGATCGCCCAGGCCGGAACGTCTGTTGGCGTCGGGATACAAAGCATGGTGCTGGTGGTCGTTGCCTCCGCCTACCTAGCTTATATCTCGGTTACCGCCCTGGTACTGACGTTGGCCGTGGCGGCGATGGCCGCTTTTTTCTACCAGACCCATGCGGGCAGTGTGCGTAAGGCGCTGGAATCCGCCCAGGAGCGCTCGTCCGACCTGCAAGAGCACATTGGCGACTTCATCGCGGGATTTCGCGAGCTCAAGCTCTCGCAGCCGAAGGCGGCGCGCGCATTGGTCAGTGCGATCAATGCTTCAGCCGATACGATGGAGTACCGTATGAAAGCGCAGTCGGCGATGGCCAACGACTATGTGTTCGCGCAAATGGCGTTCTTCGGTTTGCTGGCCACCATTGTTTACCTACTGCCGATCGTCAAGCCGGACAGCGCAGCCACCATAAGCAAGAGTGTGGCCGCTGTCATGTTCCTGATCGGCCCGCTGTTTGGTCTTATTTCCTCTGTGCCACAGTTCGCAGTGGCCAATGTGGCCTCCAACAGCTTGCATGACCTCGATATGCGGCTGGACCAGGTTTCAGGCAGCGTGACCAGCACCTCAGCGAGCGACATTCGCACCAGCTTTGAGTCCGTGTCCATTCAGGGCGTGAGCTTCACATATGACGCCAATGGCCAGTCATTCACGACCGGGCCGATCGATTTCCAACTCAGCCCCGGCGAGGTCGTCTTCATTACCGGCAGCAACGGTTCGGGAAAGACCACCTTCTTCAAGTTGCTTACGTCTTTGTACCAACCGCAGAGTGGCCTGATCAAGCTCGATGACAGGTCTGTGTGGCCGGGCCAGGTCGCGGGCTACCGCAGCTTGTTTGCAGCAGTTTTTTCCGACTTCTACCTGCTGCAACGAACTCTGGACCCAGCCTTGTTTGCAGACCCCTGGGCGCGCAGCTGGCTCGACCGATTGCAGTTGACTGCCAAACTCGAGAGCACTCAAGGCCGTCTGGTGACTCAAGGACTGTCCACTGGGCAGAAAAAGCGATTGGCTTTGTTCTTGGCCCTGATGGAAAAGCGACCTATCTTGTTGCTCGATGAATGGGCAGCCGATCAGGACCCGCAATTTCGGCGCTACTTTTATGACGAACTTCTGCCCGCCCTTCGCGACGAGGGCAAAACGGTAGTGGCCGTGACACATGATGAGATGTATTTCGACCGTGCCGATCGCCGGCTCCACCTTTCAGGTGGTTTACTTACTGAAATGCACCGAGAAGACATGAAAAATGTCAACTGATATTCAAGACGCTCCCCTGCCGGCGCCGCCCAAGAACTTTCGCTCCGGCTTGCACCGCTATTTCTACCGCCAATTCAGCGCCTGGCGGCAAGACTTGTGGTTCGTGACCTTGGCGCTGGTGCTCGCTGCCGTGCTGTTCCTCCCGACACTGGTGCAGACCATTCCTGCAGGCCATGTCGGCGTGGTTTACAAGCGCTTTGGCGGTGGCACTGACGTGACGTCGGTGCTGACCGAGGGCCTGGTGCTTGTACTGCCTTGGAATGTGGTGACTCTGTATGGCACCCGCGTGCAGGTCGCTGAAGAAACTCTAACGGCCATGACGGCGGATGGCCTTAAAGTGGATATTCAGATGTCCTGGCGTTACAACCTTGTGCCCGGCGCCGCCGGCTTGGTACACAAGGCGTTCGGTCCCGGCTACAGCAAGGCGGTTGTTGACAACACGGTCTCGCATGTTCTTCGCGACGTCGTGGCCCATTTCGCGACTGAAGACCTGTATTCGTCGGCCCGGACCAAGATAGCCGAGACCGTTTACAAGGGTGCCCAGCAATCGCTAACCGACTTGGAGAGCATTGCCATGGTCCACGCCGAGGCGCTGGACAAGCAGCGAGCTAGGCCCATCGTTGCGGCCCTGGGCAAGAAGCTGCCGGATATCGAGTGGGTGCACGTTGAGGATGTGCTGATCAAAGAGATTCACATTCCCAAGGGGCTGGAAGAAGCCATAGTACGCAAAAATGAGGCGCGCACGCTGGTGGAGGAATTCGACTTCAAAATCCAGGCCGAGCATAAGGAAGTCGAACGCAAGCGCATTGAAGCGCTGGGTATTCGTAATTTCCAGGACATCGTGAGCTCCGGGCTGTCCGACTCCTATCTCTCCTGGAAGGGCATCAGCGCTACGCTGGAGTTGGCCAAGTCGCCCAATGCCAAGGTGGTGATGTTTGGTTCTGGACGTAACGGATTGCCAATCATATTGAACACCGATGGCGCCAGCCCGGTGACCACGCCCGCCTCAAAACAGCCGATCGACGCCGCCAAGGCTGCTGCTCCGGCAGCCGCTGTCCCGGCAGCGCCGCGCTAGGGACAATCTGAATAAAGCGCAATTTCACGCCAGAAGTTGATGAATGTGCCTAGCCGATCAGCGCCGCCGACATTTTCAGCCAGTATCCAGTGCCGCTGGAGAGCATCCTGCTTTCCGCTGCATGCGGCTCTGGGTGCCGGAATGAGGCGGATTGGATTAACATATCTGCATGATTCTCACACTCGGTCATACCAAAGGCGGCGTAGGCAAGAGCACACTAGCGCTCAACATCGCGATCGAGCGGCTACTCGCCGGAGTGGAAACCTTATTAGTCGATGGTGACCCGCGACAAACCAGTATCAGCAGGGCTATTGGTATACGCGCCGAAGCCGGATTGGTTCCCGCCGTGCCCTGCATCGTGCTTGACGACGCAAAGGCGATGCGTCATCAGATCGGGCTGCTCTAATCGAAGCACCAGGATATCGTGATCGACGTTGGTGGCAAAGACTCAAACGCGCTACGCGCCGCCTTAATGGTGACCGATGTACTGATTGGGGGTGCGGCGTAAAACTTGGACTACTTGGAGGTAGTTCATGTATTCATACGAAGACAGAATTCGAGCAGTCAAGCTCTACATCAAGCTCGGGCTGCGCGTTGGAGTTACCCTTAGGCAGTTGGGGTATCCGACAAAGAATGCGCTCAAGAGCTGGTATCGTGTATTCGAACATCACCAGGACTTGCCTGCTGAGCGGGTGCGCTCATGGCAGAAGTACTCTGACGAACAGAAACGGATTTCGGTCGAGCATTTCCTCAATCATGATCGCAGCATTACTGCAGCCATCAAGGCACTGGGATATCCATGCAGGGATACGCTAGCGGCTTGGATCAAAGACCTGCACCCCGAGGCGAGCCACCACGTTGTCGGCAAAGCAGGCGGCAGTTATTGAGTTGTGCACTCGGCAGTCAAGTGCTCAAGCCGTTGCCCAAAAGCTCGCTGTAAGCAGGCCAACACTGTACAAGTGGAAGAATCAGCTACTGGGCAGGGAGGTGCCCATATCCATGAAATTCATCAGCGATTCACCGCCCGATCCTCAGCGTTTGGCCTTGGAGCAACAGCAGTGGCCCCGGTTGTTTGAACAACATACCCCCGAGTTTTAAGTGGACTCCAGGCGGATTGCCAAAGGTGCAGAGTTGTCCACGGCGGCGGTGGTCGCTTGCGACGAACCGACCGACGCGGTGGGCAACTCGGGGCGCACCAGGGAT
>CAMELV010000049.1 GCA_945925985.1 Comamonas sp. lk
TGAGTTGGCGCAAAGCATCCTGCTTTGCCCCGACGTCGCCTACATCACCGCGGTGCAGGCCAGCATCACCCGGCTGCTGCCCGAGATGCCCCGGGCTGCCATCATCGCTCGCTCGCTCAATGACCGTGGCGCCCTTATCCTGACCCGCAGCATGGAAGAGGCTTGTGCGCTGAGTAACCGCATCGCGCCCGAGCACCTGGAGCTTAGCAGCCATGAGCCGTTGCGCTGGGAGCCCTTGCTCAAACATGCTGGCGCTATTTTTCTGGGGGCCTACACCAGCGAGAGTCTGGGCGACTACTGCGCCGGCCCCAACCACGTGCTGCCGACCAGCGGAACCGCCCGCTTCAGCTCACCCCTGGGCGTGTACGATTTCCAGAAGCGTAGCAGCCTGATCGAGGTCAGCCGGACTGGTGCCCAGGTGCTGGGGCCGATCGCCGCCGAGCTGGCCTATGGCGAAGGGCTCCAGGCTCACGCCAGGGCGGCCGAGATGCGGATGACCCCATGACCGAGCAGCAGATGGCTCCTTTCGCGGCCGTGGCCCTGTTGCCGGCCACCCGGGTACTGGTGCTGGCGCCGCACCCCGACGACGAAGTCTTTGGCTGCGGTGGCGCCATCGCTGCCAGTTTGGCAGCCGGCGTACCCGTCCATGTGGTGGTGCTCACAGACGGGGCAGGCCAGGGGCAGGCCGAGGTCCGTCAGGCCGAGTCCCGTGCCGCTGCCGACCAGCTGGGCTACGGCGAGCCGCAGTTCTGGGGCTTGCCAGACCGTGGGCAGTGGGAAGATCAGGCCCTGGCCGCCAGGCTGGTGGCGCACATCCGCGAGACCGGTGCCGACCTACTGTGCGCGCCATCTCCTTGGGAGGTCCACCCCGACCATCGCCAGGCCGCCCGCCTCGCCATCCAGGCCGCGCTGGGCACTGGCGTCCGTGTGGCGTTTTACGAAGTCGGCAGCCCGCTGCACCCCAATGTGCTGCTTGACATCACACCCCACATGGCCCTCAAGCAACGCGCCATGCAGTGTTTTGGTTCCCAGCTGGCTTTTCAGGCTTACGACCGGCACATCGCAGCACTCAACCAGTACCGCAGCTACACCCTCGCACCTGCCGTCATGGCAGCCGAAGCCTATCTGCTGCTCACTGCCGCCGAGCTACTCACCCTGTTGCCAAGGCTACTTTCCGTGTTCCCGGTGTCCTTTGGCGCCATCCCCCCGGACTTTGCCAAACTCGGCGCCAACCCCTTGGTCTCGGTGGTCATCCGCAGCCTTGACCGGCAGACCCTGCAGCAAGCGCTCGACACCGTCGCCCTGCAAACCTACCCGGCCATCGAAGTCGTGGTGGTGGCGGCAACGCCGCATCACCAGCGTCTGCCGGAGCGTTGTGGTCCCTTCGTCCTGCGCCTGATCACGGCGGGGCAGCCCCTGGCCCGCAGCGCGGCAGCCAACCAGGGCCTCCAGAATGCCCAGGGCGACTACATCCTGTTGTTTGACGACGACGACCTGCTTTTACCTGGCCATATTGCCGGTCTGGTCCAGGTGCTGCGCCGCCAGCCCCAGTGCCTTGCCGCCTATTCGGGCGTGGCACTGGTCGGGCCTCAGGGCGAGCCGCTGGGGCAGGTGATCGACTTGCCTTTTGACGGCATCCGGCAACTCTCTGGCAACCTCACACCCATCCACGCCGTGCTCTTTGACCGCAAGGTGCTCGACCTGGGGTGCCGCTTTGACGAAAGCCTGGGACTGCTCGAAGACTGGGATTTCTGGCTCCAGCTTGCCACCCACACCGTCTTTGCCCATGTGCCGGGCACCAGTGCCTTGTATCGAATTCATGCCAGCTCTGGCGTGCACATCGACAGCGGCCCCTGCGGGCAGGCGTCCCTGCGCATTTATGACAAGTGGCAAGCGCGTTGGACCAGCGAACAAATCTCTGGCCTCATGCAGCGCGTCTGGGCCCATACCGATCTTGAGCACCAGTTGGAGAACCTCCAGGGCCAGGCCGAGGGCCTGAAATTGCAGCACCAGCACGACCAGCAGCATCACCAGCAACAACTGGAGGACATGCGCCATCTCGCCTCTGTCCTGGCATTGGGGCACGAGCAGCAGCTGCTGGCGCTTCGTCACCAGCATGAGGACCGCGTCCAGGCTTTGCAACAGGCCACTGTCGGATTGCAGCAAGGCAGCGACCAACAGGCCTCTGAAATTAGTTCCTTGACCGTGTTGGCTGGCCAACTCGTGGACGATATCGCCGCTCTGCATGCCAGTAACAGCTGGCGGCTGACTGCACCACTGCGCCGCCTCGCTCGTTGGGTACGTTCCATGCGCTGAGGAAATCACCCAATCTGTATCGGAGACAATAAAAAAATGTTGAATGCACTTGAGCGAGCGCTGCGCTACCAACGGGTTCATGGCACGCGCCAACTTTGGCGCGAAGTGCTGGCCCGTGTTCGCCGGAAGCTCGCCGGCGTGCCCGGCGCATCCAGTATTGCGGCGGCGGCCATGGACAATCTCATTTGGGTCAGCGCCATCGAGCTCGCCAAACAACAGGCTCAGTCATGCAGCCCGCTGCGGCTGTTCAAGGTTCCGGCCGCCCAACCTGCTCGTATCAGCCTGGTCACGGACAGCATAAGCCGTGGCAGCCTTTATGGGGGTGTCGGCACGGCCCTGTTGCTGGGTGCCCTTTTGGCCCAGGCGCACAAACGGCGCTTGCGCATCATCACCCGCACCGAACCGCCCAACCCATCGGCCTTGGGTGCCATGCTCAGCACGTACGGCATCACGCTCGACGCCGAGGTGGAATTCGCCTTCGCGCCGTTTCACAGCGCAAGTTATGAGCTTGACCAGTTTGACGATGAATGGTTCATTACCACCTCCTGGTGGACCACTGGGGCCGTCCTCTGCAGCGTCAGGCCGCAAGCCATCTGGTACCTGCTGCAAGAAGACGAGCGCATGTTCTACCCGCACGGCGATGAGCACCTGCGTTGCTCCGGGGTGCTATCGAACCCTGACATTCGTTACATTGTGAACACCCGTCTCCTGTTCGACCACCTGGTTGCCAACGGCCTGCCTCACCTGGCCGAGCGCGGACAGTGGTTCGAGCCTGCGTTCCCGGCTCGCGTCTTTTATCCGGCGCCGACCCAAACCCAAGCCAAACGCAAACTGGTTTTTTACGCCCGGCCGCACAATGCGCGCAACCTGTTTTTCTTCGGCATCGAACTGCTCGAGGTCGCGCTGGCGCGAGGCATCCTTGATCTTGACCAATGGGACATCGTGCTCATGGGCAAAGACATCCCCCGACTGCGCTTTGACCAAGGCCGCTATTCGCCCGTGCAGATGGAAAACCTCAGTTGGACGGAATACGCTGCTTTGGCTCGGCAGACCGACCTGGCTCTTTGCCTGATGTACACCCCACACCCCAGCTACCCGCCCTTCGACATGGCCGCCAGCGGTGCGGTGGTGGTGACCAACCGCTTTGGCAGCAAGCAAGACCTCAGCGCCTACTCGGCCAACATCGTTTGCGGCGACCCCGAGCCCGAAGCCATGTTGCGCGCCCTGGCCCAAGGCCTTCAACTGGCCGTCGACGGGCCTGCACGGGCGGCCAATTTCCGGCAAAACCGGCTGGGACAGGACTGGGCCGCCTCCTTTGCCGACGTGGTTCAGGCCTTTGGAGCGCGCGGCTGATGTACCTGCTGCCCGGCATCGAAGCCGTCCCCTATCAAGACCCGTGGCACCTGCCCCTGCCCACGCGCTTGCGCCAGCTGGCCAAGGGTCGCGTGCGCATTGCCTATTTTTACGAACAGGCTGACAACAGCACCTTCCGCTACCGTGTCTACAACATGGCGCACGTGCTCAACGAGCACGCACAGGAGCACTCTGCGGCCTATTTTTTTCTGGCCGATGTCGACCACTTTGATGCAATTGCAGGCATGGCCGACCTGCTCGTCATCTGCCGCACGCGCTATGACAATCGCGTGCAGCGCCTGGTCGCCAATTTCAAACGGCGCGGCAAGAGAGTGCTGTTTGACATTGATGACTTTGTCTTCAACACCGACTTTGTTCACCTGCTGGTCAACACCCTTGATCTGGACCTCGCCAATCCCCAGGTCTGGCAAGACTGGTTCGCATACTGTGGCCGCCTGGGGGCCACGCTGCGCCTGTGTGACGGTGCCATCACCACCAATGAGTTCCTCGCCGCAAAAATCAGTGCTTTCACTCAACTGCCGACCGCCGTGGTGCCCAATTTCATGAACCCGGAGCAACTCGCCAACTCTGAACGTGTGTTCGCGGCCAAGCAGCTTGAACGCCCTGGTGCGGATGGCCACATTCACCTGGGCTATTTCAGTGGATCACCCTCACACAACCGTGATCTCGCCATGGTCATCCCCGCGCTGGAGGAATTGCTCGAAGCCGACGACCGGCTCGGCGTCGTGGTGGTTGGCTACATCGAAGCCGGGCCCCGTCTCAGCCGCTTCGGTAAACGTGTGGTGCGCTACCCATTCACCGATTATGTCGATTTGCAACGGCTGATTGGCTCTGTCGAGGTGAACCTGATGCCCCTGCAGTTCAATGTCTTCACCAACAGCAAGTCAGAGCTCAAGTACTTTGAGGCTGCGGCAGTGGGCACCGTCAGCGTTGCCACGCCGACCCAAGTCTATGCCCGCGCCATTCAGCATGGCGACAACGGCTACCTGGCACAGGCGCACCAATGGGCGGACGTGATCCGGCGAGCTGTCAGCGGTTTGCCTGACAGCGCCCTCATGTTACGAGCGCACCGACATGCCTTGGCCAACTACACATGGGGGCAGCAACGCGACAGCATTCGCGCTGCCTTGGGCGTCGTCTGATGCCGTCTCCGACTTCGCTGGCCAAGTTGGGCCCTGTCCATGCGCCGGTATGGGCTTGTGTGGTGTGCTACCAAGTCCAGGCCGATGCCATCGCCCCGCTGCTCAATGTGCTGAGGCCTCAGTTTGCGCGTATCTTGCTGCTCGACAACTCCCCCGACTTTTGCCCCAGCCTTGCCCGTTTGGCCGATGCCGACCTGAGTTACTTGCCCATGTCTGCCAACCTGGGCACCGCCGGGGCTCTGAACGAAGCCTGGAGCCTGGCCCTGGCCGCGCAGGCCGGCGCCATGGTCAGCTTTGACCAGGACAGTGTGCCCGCGCCCGGCATGGTCGCCTGCCTCCTGGCCACCTGGAACCAGCTCGTCAACCAGGGCCAACCGGTGGCTGCCATGGGTCCCGGCATGATTGATCCGCGCACGGGCAGATCCACGCGCGTGCTGTTGCCGCTCACGTTCCGGCGCCGCCACCGAATGCCAACCGGATCGCTGCCCATCGAGTCCGATCACCTCATCACCTCTGGCACCATGATCAGCCGCGATGCCTACCTGGCCGTCGGTCCTTTTCTTGAAGGCCTGTTTCTCGACTACACCGACATCGAGTGGTCGCTGCGCGCACGCCGCAAGGGTTATAAAACCTTCGTCCAACCGGCCACCGTCATGACCCATATCATCGGCGATGAGATCATCGAATTCGCGGGGCGAGGGCTCGCTGTGCACGCGCCTCAACGCACCTACCTGCTCCTGCGCAACCACCTGCTGCTCTGGCGGCTCGGCTGCACCAGGCTGGGCTGGCTGCTGCGTGACCTGGTCCAGATTCATCTCAAAATCATTTTGTTGCTCTTGTTGCGTCCGGTAGGCCTTAAACGCCTTAAATGGGTCATAAAAGGCGGATGGCACGGTCTCATCGGGCGCGACGGACCGCCATGAAATCCATCCAGCTGTCGCAAATCCTGCCCGTCCTCCTGGCCGTCATCGGGCTGTCCATCGGCCAGATCCTCTTCAAACTGGCGGCGGCTCAGATGACCAGCCTCCGAGAGGCCCTGAAGTCCATTGTTTCGGGCTGGATGCTCGTTGCCCTGATCGTCTATGCCGTGGCCACCCTGCTCTGGGTCTACGCCTTGCGCACACTGCCCTTGCGAGTGGCCTATCCTTTTGCTGCATTGGCCTATTTGCTGGTGCCGCTGCTGGCCCATTTTTTTCTGAGCGAACCCCTGCAGGCCCGCACCTTGATTGGTGCCGCCATCATCATGCTGGGCATACTGGTGTCGGTGACCTGACCTGACAGGAGATGACATGAACGCCTGCACCGTCTGTTCCACCACGCTGCAAGCTGGCGCCTGTGACTGGCACCAGCGCTGCCCTGCCTGTGCTTATGAGCGTGGCCATCTCACCCCCGTGATCAACCAGCAAGCCGTGCACGACACGGTGGACGAAGTCGGGCGTGACCAGGCCCTGCGCGAACTGCGCCTGTCCAATGCCAATGCCCTGCTGTCGCTGCTCCAGCGCCACCTGCGGGCTGGCCAGCAGCGCCTGCTCGATGTCGGTTGCTCTCACGGCTGGTTTTTGCAGACGGCGGCCCGGCATTTCCAGGCCCTGGGCATCGAGCCTGACCATGTCGTCGCAGCCAGTGCCCTGGCCATCGGCCTGCCGGTGCGTGAGGGCTATTTTCCTGACGTACTCGCCGCCGATGAGCGCTTCGATGTGATCGTCTTCAATGACGTGCTGGAGCACATCCCCGACGCGCGCGCTGCGCTCCAGGCCTCCCGTGCGCACCTTGACCCTGGGGGCGTGCTGCTCCTTAACGTGCCCGACCGCCAAGGCGTTTACTACCGGCTGGCCTGCGGGCTGCAGCGGTTGGGCCTGCGCGGCCCCTTCCGGCGCATGTGGCAGGTCGATTTCCCGTCGCCCCACGTGCATTATTTTCAGGCCGACAACCTCACCGAACTACTTCGCCAAAGCGGCTTCGAGCTGCTGCAGGCCACGAGCGTACCGGCGGTCTCGCGCAATGGGCTCTGGCAGCGCATCCGTTATGCGCAGGGCAGTCTCGCCGGCGCTGTGGTGTCTTACCTGCTGCTGTCCCTGGCACTGCCCGTGCTGGCCAGGTTTCAGAGTGACAGCCTGGTCTGTCTGTTCAGCCCAAGCCGGCCTATTGCTCAGCCCGTCGCCTGAGGCCAGTTCTTCAGTCCGGCAAGTCGTCGTGGATGGGCCGGCGCGGCACATTGGCCACGTCAAACGCCACAAACGCCAGCAGCATCTGCAAACCCACCAGCGCGGGCAGCGCTGCCAGCATGATCGTTCCCAGCGGCGTCGCCATGCCGGAGGCCATGGCCTGCGCCCAACGCAGGCCGCCAAACACCACCCCGAACGTCAGCAGGGCGCTGCCCAGCAACAGCTCCAGCGACGCCACCGTCATGTCTCGCAAAAAGTAGCCGTAAAAAATCCGCTTGCCAAAATTGCGGACATGCTTGAACAAAAACTCTCCCAGCACCTGCGACACCCGCAAATTGCTTTTTTCGTCGCCATAGTGCGCATCCATCGGGATGTCTACCACCACCGCACGCAAAATGTTCAGCCGAAACAGCACATCGGTCTCAAAAAAATAGCGCTCGCTGATCTCCTGCGCTTGCAAATGCCGGGCCACCCGCGCATGGATGGCCGTGAAACCGTTGGTCGGGTCAAACAGATGCCAATAGCCGGTCGACAACTTGGCCATGAACGACAGCACCGCATTGCCCACCAGCCGAATGGCCGGCATGTTGCGGATCTGCCGCAAATCGTAAAACCGGTTGCCCTTGGTGTAATCGGCCTGTCCGCTCAGTATCGGGCGGACAAAGCGGACTATCAGCGCCGGGTCCATCTGCCCGTCGCCATCTACTTTCACCAGCACAGTAGCACCGTCGGCAATGGCCGCCGCATAGCCCGTCATCACCGCGCCGCCCACGCCCTTGTTGCTCACGTGCTGCAGTACGAATACCCGGGCATCCCTGCACTGCGCGCGCACCAGCTCCCCACTGCCGTCGGGGCAGGCGTCGTCCACCACATAGATAAGGGCCACTTCCGGCCCAATGCCAGCAATGACCTGCAGGATGTGGTCCCTCACCCGAAAACACGGAATCACCACCGCGACCTGTTGTGTCATTCTTAGCCCCTCAAGCTTGCCGCAGGAATTGTAGGCGCGTGAATGCCAAAATCACGCCATGCACGCAGCCTACACTGACGACCCCGCCATTGAAGCGTTGCGGGGCTTCGCTGCGCTATTTGTCGTGCTAATCCACTACATCCATTTCCTCACGCCCGAGCCCGGCCTGTGGGCCTTTGCCAGCACCGGCGTCAACTTGTTTTTTGTCATCAGCGGCTTTGTCTTTGCGCCCTACCTGGCGGGCCGGCCGCTGCAACTGACTGCTTTCTTCATACGCCGGCTGTTTCGCATGTACCCCCTGTACCTCTGCGCCCTGCTGGTGTACGTGGCCCTTAAGCCTGCCGGCGCCGACGCTTGGGCCCCCATTCCGTCGCACCTGTTCATGGCACACACCCTGCAGTCGGTGGCCATCGCCAGCTATTACAACGCGGCGTTCTGGAGCCTGCCGCCTGAGCTGGAGTTTTACCTGCTGCTGCCCTTGCTGGCGCCGTTATGCCGTCGTCTTGGCCTGGGGGTGCTTGTGGCGGGCGCGCTGGCCACGCACCTGCTGCTGGTAGCCCTGGCAGACCCGGCCCAGCCTGGCGTTACGGCACGCGTCATCGCCACCATTCATGTCCCTGGCCTGCTGATCGAGTTTTTGCTCGGTGCGCTGGCCTGGCGTCTGGCCGCGCGTCGCACCAGCCCATGGTCGCGCGGTGGGCTGTTGGCCCTCGCTGCGCTGGCCCTGGCGCTGGCGCTGCTGATGTTCGGGCTGCAACGGCCCGGCGCCAGTCTGGCCACCGGGCGCGCAGCCCTGTGGCTCGGTGGCAATATAGGTCTGGTCGCGGCCGCAGGTTACACCCTGCTTGTGGCCGCGCTGGCAGGCGCCCCGTTGTTTCGGGCACCGCGCTGGCAGCCGCTGTGCCTGTGGGCCGGCCGCCTGAGCTACGGCATTTACCTGTTTCACAACGCCGCGCCCCAGTGGTTAAAGCATCTGTTGCCGGGCTGGTCCGGCCTGCCGGCGCTGCTGGCCTGCCTGGCGCTCACCCTGCTGGTGGCGTGGCTGGCCCACCTGCTTATTGAATCTCCGGCGCGCCGCCTTGGGCGCCGGCTGGCGGCGCGCTGGGTGGCGCCACCTCAAAATACCACCATTGCGGCGCACCGCCACCTGCCTGCAACAGCGCCACATACGCCGCAGGCTCCAGCAGGGCCCACTCCGCCGCACTGAAGCTATTGGCCAGGGCCGGGTCTGGCCGAAAAATCGCCGGCTGCATCAGCAGCGACGGGCTCCACGCCAGCACCTTGGCGCCGCCGGTGGCCGCAGCAAATGAGTCAGCACTGGTCAAGGCCTGCGGTACCGTGTGAAACCACTTCGCCAAAGGCACCGGCCGCACCAGCCGGTCCAGCCGAGCCAAGCCCACCGTGAGCCGGAAAAACCCCGGAAAACAGGCCGCAAAATACTGCTGCCGCGCCTGCCCCATTAGCCCCGCCTTGAACGCCTTGTGCCGGTACGTGTGCACCGCCTGGGCTGTGGGCACTACCCCCAGCCCCCAGCCGCTGCGCCGCAGCCGCAGTGACAGTTCCGAGTCCTCAAAAAACATGAAGTAACGCGGGTCAAACAAGCCCCCGGCAGCCACCACCGCCGCACGTCGCAACAGCAGCACTGCCCCAGTCAGAAAGCTCACCCGCAACACCCCTGCCTCACCCAGCTGCGCCCGCATCCTCGCCAGTGCGGCCAGAGCCGATCGCCGCGCCAGCCCACGCCAGCGGCTGCGCAGCAGTGCCCCCAGTGCGACAAGGGGCGTCTGTGCCACCGTGTGCGGAATGACAAAAGTGTGCTCCTCGTTCCAGTACATCACCGGCGCCACCGCCGCCAGTTGAGAGTCAGCGCGCAAGGCACCCGCCAGCGTGTCGATGTCGTCCAGCCCGGTGCGAGCATCCGGGTTCAGCAGCAACACCAGCTCGGCCTGGCTCTGCGCAAATGCCAGGTTGCAAGCCCGCCCAAAACCCAGGTTGCACGGGCTGACCAGCAGCTTCGCCCAGGGCATGCCCGCCAGCAGCGTGGCCAGACCAGCGGCCTCTGCGGCGTCCTCGCTGTTGTCTACCACCCACACCCGGCCCAGAGCCCAGCCCCCCAGTCGGCTCAGCGCCTGCACGGTCTCGTTCAGGCAGCGGTAGTTCACCACGATCACATCGATCGTAATCATGGGACAGGTGGCACGGCCAGCGGCATCTGCGGCAGCAAGTCCGCCGCCCACCACGCGCCTGGTTGCGCGGCGATCGCCTGGCTGAACATGGCGTAAATTCGGGCCAGTGTGGCTGGGTCGTCAGCCGGCCCCGGCGTGCAGGCCTGCACGGCATAGCGCCCCGGCCCCACGCAGCGGCACACAAAGCCGCCCAGGTCGCTGCCAGAGCGCTGCGCTAGCCGCAGCGCGCCGCCCGCCAGCTCGCGCTGGCCGCCCAAAAAGCCCACCGTCATGGCCGCCCCATGGGGCAGCTTGGGTGCGTCGCCCAGCACCACCAGCGTTTCCTTCGCTGCCAACATGCGGTAAAAAGGCCGCAAGCCATTCTCCATCTCTGGCACCAAGCCGCCATTCAGGTAGTGCTCCAGCGCCGCGTACTTGCGCGCAAAGTGGCGCGTCACCGCAGGGTCCACCCGGGGGTCGCGGAACACCGCAGAAGACATCGAATTGAACCGCCGCCCTGAGGCTTGCGCCAAAAACGCGATGCCCAGGTAAAAACTGTCGAAATGCGGCGTCAGCAGCACCAAGCCGCGCCCGTTCTCCTGCGTCAGCAAGGCCTGCGCTGGCGCATCAAAGCTGCACGCCAGCGCGCCCAGCCGCCGTGCCCCCAGCCAGCAAGCTTCGAACTCGTCGCGTGACTCCACCGCAAAACGCTGGCGGCACCAGCGCTGCCGTTGCGCGGGCGTCGCCTTTGGCGCCAACTGGCCGTAGCCCAGCAGCGTCTGTCGCTCCACATGCGCCGTGCCCAGTGCCACGGAGCGCCAGTCGCGACCCAGCCGGCCATTCACCCAGCCACGCCAGGCCGCCAGTGGCCAGGCCAGGGCCAAAGGCAGCCGGGCCAGCAGTGGCAACAGCCAAGCGTAGTCCAGGTGATGAACACGGCGCAACAGCCACCAGCGCAGCCGCCGCATCATGCGGCGGTTGCCATCAGCGGCGTCACAAAGGCCCGCACATCGCCAGGCTGGTCGATGTTGAAGCAACTGGTAGATACAGGCAGCCGCTGCTGCCACTTGTGCTCAAACACCGCCGCGCTGCGCATGATGCGCTCAGCCACCGCCTGTGGCACATCGCGCCCCGGCGTGTCCGACCAGTGCTCGCAGTAAGCGTCCAGCACCGCACACTGCAGGCCGCGCGCCTGCGCCTGAAGCACCAGGTCAGTGGCATAAAAATCAAAACCCAGCGTTGGGTCCAACGCCAGCCCGGCGTCGGTGCGCACCGCAAACAAGAGCTCATCGAGGCTGTCTACCAGGCAGGGCATGGCGGCTGTCTCTTGCAGCAACTCGCCCCGGTGCAGCACATGCCCGGCCCGCACGGCCTGCGCGCCCGCGCCTCGCACCCCATACACCCCCACCACCGCCAGCGTCCCCAACTGCGCCTCGGCCGCCGCCAGCGCCGCGACAAAGCGCTCGCTCCAGCCCTCGGGCAGGTGAACATCCTGGTGCGCCCACAGCAGCCAGCCGCCATCCGCGCCCTGCGTTGCGGCCGTCTGCGCCAGAGCCGCATTAAAGGCCTGCGCTGCGCTGCTGCAACCGGTGCGCGCTGTCACCGCCACGCGGCCGGTGCGCACGCAGGGCGAGGCCATCAGGCGCCGCGCCAGCACCTCGGGCCGGCTCACGCAGGTCACCAATGGCAGCGGCGTCATAAAAAGTCGGTGTCCCCGCCCATGAACCACCAGTCCAGCGCTGCCACCTCGGCGTCTGACAGCAGCGCTGCACGCGGCATGCCGATGCGCGCCACCTCGCTGCAGCCCTGCGGCTCGGTAGCCGCCAACCGGGCCGTCACGGCTGGCGAGGCCCAGGCCGTCAGGTGCGCTACCCCGCGCCGCGCGGCTTCGGTGCGGCAGGCCGCGCAGGCCAGCGCCAAGCGCTCTGGCGGCCCTACCCAGTCCAGCCACTGCAGCGAGGTGGGGTCGCCCGGCTGTGGCGCCAGCACCGCCAGGCCCTCGGGCTCGCGCCGCCATGGCCGGTACAGTGCCAGAAACACGGCACCGTGCCCCGGCCGGTTCAGGTAGCGCCAGCGCAGCCAGACGGCGTCGCGCCAGCCCAGCGACAAGCGGCCTCCCGCCGCTAGCATGCGCGCCCAGGCCCGGTCTGCCATGGCATCAAAGCCCGGCTCGGTGGGCGCCAGCACCCGTGCCCGCCACGACCACGGTAGCGCCGCCGGCCCGTCCCAGCGCAAGCCCGACACCACACCCCCAGCACGCAGCAGGCCAGTTCGCACAGCCAACTGCAAATGCCGGTTTCCCGGAAAGCCATAGCCCGCATGAAACCGGCCGGAGCCCAGCCGCGACCGGTAAAACCCACGCGACACATGGTTAAAAGGCCCGGTCCGTGTCAACACCCCGCGCCAGGGCGGGCTCACCATCACATCGCCAATCTGCAGGTCGCGGGTGCGCCGCCCAGCGTGCGAGAAGCGCCGCGGCACACCGCCACAGTGCGCAATCAGTGTGCCCTGCCACCACAAGCCCAGCCCCTCGCCACCCCCTTGGCGGTATTTCCAGTCAAACCAGGCGGCGTCCACCTGGCTGCCAAACACCTCGTGGTGCAGCGCCAGCAAGGCCGGCGCATCCTGCGGCGTCAGGTCGCGCAGCGTCATCGGCTCTCCAGCCACCCGCAGCGTCTCGTACACCGCGTGGCTCATGGCAGCTGCCACTCATGCGCCAGGGCCACCACCCCCTGCTCCAGCCCCTGTTGAGTCACGTTCAGCACCAGGCTGTTCATCACCAGCTCATAGGGGTGTACGCCGTCCTCTGTGGTCAGGATGGTGGTCACGTCATAGCGGCCCTTGAGCAGCGGAATGCGCGCCAGCACCAGCCGCGCCTGCCCGTGGCCCTGCGCGTCTACCCGCAGCGTCACCCCGTCGTTGACCGAAATTGCGCTGCTCACTGTCCGCCCGGCGCTGTCAGAGAAGCCAAACGCCAGCCCCGGCACCGGCAGCGCCGGGTCAATCACAAAGTCCACCGCCAGCGCCAGGTCCGACACACCCGAGCGCAGCGTCACCGCCTTGCCCGTCACCCCGTCGGCCGTCGCGCTTACCTTCAAAATACGCCCTGAGCCTTGTGGCGCTTGGGGTTTGTGCTCTTTTTTTGGTAGCAATTGAACCGGTTCTGCCAATCCTGCCGGCTCCAGGCTGGCGGCATAGGCGCTGGTCACCTCGGCGGCCGGCCCCTGCATGCGCACAGCCCCGGCCTCGATCCACAGCACCCGCGAACACAGCGCCTCCACCTGGTACATCGAGTGCGAGCAAAACAAAATGGTCTTGCCCGCTTCCTTGAGCTTCATGATCCGCTCAAACGACTTGCGCGCAAAAGCGCCATCTCCGACCGACAGCGCCTCATCAATCACCAAAATGTCCGGCTCCACACTGGTGGCCACCGCAAACGCCAGCCGCATGAACATCCCGCTGGAATAGGTCTTGACGGGTTGGCGGATAAAGTCGCCGATGTCGGCAAACGCCAAAATCTCGGGCAGACGCGCCTCCACCTCGGCCCGTTTCAGTCCCAGAATCGCCGCATTCATGTAGATGTTTTCTAGCCCGGTAAAGTCCGGGCTGAAACCACCGCCCAGCTCCAGCAGCGCCGCTACCCGGCCTTTCACCGTCAGCGTGCCGTTGCTGGCAGCCAGCGTGCCGCACACCAGTTGCAGCAGGGTGGACTTGCCGGCCCCGTTGCGCCCCACCAGGCCCACCACCTCGCCCGGGCGCACGGCCAGATTCACATCGCGTAGCGCCCAAAACTCGCGGCCATAAGTGCGCCATCGCCCCCACAACAACTGCTTGAGCCGATCCGCCGGGCGCTCAAACAGCATGTAGCACTTGCCCAGTTGCTGCGCCTCGATGGCATAGCCCCCCACCTGCTCAGACGACATCCGCAAACCCTCCCCGCACCCGCCGGAAAAAGGCCGCTCCGGCCAGCGCCAGCAGGCTGCAGGCTCCAAACACCCGGGCCAGTTGCCCCCAATCGGGCCACTGCCCCAGCAGCAGCACACTGCGCGTGCCGGTCATCACCGGCGCCAGCGGGTTCAGGCTTATCCAGCCCTGCCAGTCCGCCGGCAGCGCCTCCACCGGGAAAAAAATCGGGCTCAAAAACATCAGCAGGCTGAGCAACATTGCCACCACCTGCTCGGTGTCTCGCACAAAGGTGCCAATACCGGTCAACAACCAGCTCAGGCCCAGCACCAGCGGTACCAGCGGCAGCCACACCAGCGGCAGCGCCAGCGCACTCAGGTGCCAGCGGCCCTGGTCCCAGCCGCCCAGCACCAGCAAAATCAGCAGCGCCATCACTAGGTGCACGCTCGCCGCCAGCATATTCACCCAGGGCAAAATCTCCAGTGGAAACACCACCTTTTTCACCAAATGCGGGTCCGCCAGCACCAGCCCCGGCGCCCGGCTGACGCATTCGGCAAAAAAGCTGAACACGGCCAGCCCTGCATACAAGCGCAGCGCAAACGTCAAGTTGCCCTCATCCACCGCCCCCCAGCGCACCTTGAACACATGGCGAAACACCAGCGTGTAAACACCCAGCATGAGCAGCGGCGTCAACACCAGCCAGGCCGTGCCCAGCCAAGACTGCCGGTAGCGTGCGTGCACCGCGCGCCGCGCGAACTGCCCGATCAGTGCCGCTTTATGCAGCGGGAAAAAATAAGTGCTAAAAAAACTCACGTTGGTTCAGGCCTTGGGCGGGTCAACCCGGCCCTCGGCAATGTCCTTGATGGTACCCAGCCGTGTCAGCTTGAGCGTGTTGCCCTCTCGCTCCAGCAGGGTGTTGAAAAACAGCAGGTGAAACGCCCGCGTCACCGTCTCGCGACTGGCATTGATCATAATGGCCAGCTCCTGGTGCGTGGGCGCGTTGTCAATGTGCACCTCGTTTCCCACTGTACGCTGCGGCAGCTGCAAAATCAGCACGCAGAGCCGCTGGAACGGGTTGCTCAAGCCCAGCAGCGTGCGTTGTGCGGTCACGGCCCGCACCCGCCCGGCCAGCCGCGTCATCACCCCGCGTGCCAGATCTGGGTGCGCAAAAATCAGCTCCCGCGCTGCCTGGGCGCTCAAAAAAGCCACGGTGGACTTGGTCGCCGCCACCACAAACTCTGAAGCCGGCAAGCCATCCACCACTGACAGTTCACCAAAGTAATCGCCGGCGTCTACAAAATACAGGCCAACGCTGCGACCGTCCACTGTAAAGTCAACGCCCTGTAGTCGGCCATCTACCAAAAACCCCAGTTCTGAAGCCACGCTGTCTTTGGTCATTACATTGGAGCGCCGGGCAAAAGACTGCAGCGTCATCGCCTCGGACAGCGCCTCAAGCGTCGCCTTGGGCAGCGGTTGCAGCAGTGGAAACTGGCGCAGCAAGACGAGCGAAACGGGCATACGTCAAAGTTTACAGGGTAGCTACCGGTCAAAATTTGTGATCGCCGACACAGCGCCCGCCGCGCTATCGTGACAAAATGGCCGGCAGTATTTGTGCATCTTGCCCGAGAAACCCCCCATGATCAAGCTCAAACCAACCCGGCTGCTGCTGGTGGCCTTTGCCTTTTGCGCCTTGACCCGTAGCGCGGCTGCGGTGGCTGTGTCCGCCGTGGTGGGCGAGGCCTCGCTCGTCATTGGCGTGGCCCATGTGGCCTCGACCGGCGGCGTGGTGCGCCCTGTGGCCCGCGGCACCCTGGTGCGCGAGGGCGATCGCATTGAAACCGACGTCGGCGGCCACGTGCACCTGCGCTTTGTTGACGGCGCGCGCCTAAGCGTGCGTCCCTCCAGCCGCCTGCACATAGAAAACTACACCCACTCCGAACAGCAGCCCGAGCTCAATGCCATCAAGTTCCGGCTCGATGTCGGCGTGGTGCGCTCCATCACCGGTGCCTGGGGCGAGGCCGCGCGCGACCGCTTTCGGCTCAACACCCCGGTGGCCGCCATCGGCGTCAAGGGCACCGACTTTATTGCCTCCTCGGATGCTGACAAAACCCTGGCCTCGGTCTTCACCGGCGCCATTGTTGTGGCCCCGCTGAGCAGCAAAGGCTGCGCCGCCAGCTTGGGCCCCTGTCAGAGCGGCCGCGAAAAACTGCTCTCCGAGGCCATGAAGGGCCAGATGATTGCCCTCTATAACCGCGACACCACCCCCCAGATCGTGGCCCTGGCTGAGTCCATGAGCGCCAGCCGCGCCCCTGCCCCCGGCGAGGCACGCCCCACCGCCCAGGCGGCCGTCCAGCCGGTCAAACCCATGGCCACTGACAGCGTGCCCGCCAGCAGCGCCAGCAGCACCGTGAACGATAAAACCGTCAACAACCAGACGCTGGTGGCTATCGTGACCAACAACCAGGCCAAAAACACCGTCACCCCGCCGGCGCCAGAGCCCCCCGTGGTGTTGGCCCCCACGCCACCTGTGGTGGTGCCGCCCGCGCCCTTGCCGCCGCCCACCGTCAGCCAGTTGCAGTGGGGCCGTATGCCCTGGGCCGCTGCGCTGTCGGCAGAGACCTTGTCGGTGGCGCTGGAGCAGGCTACCGCCAGCGGCCGGGCCAGCACCCTGGGCAACGGTGCCTTCAGCCTGTTCCGGGACAACCCCATGGGCGCCCAGTTTGCCGCCACCGAGGCTTCGGCCCAGTTCCGGCTGGCCGGCGGCACCGGCCAGCTGTCGGCCGACCAAGGCCGTAAGATTGAAGCCGTTACCGTTTCCGGCGGCGCACTCAGCGTGGACTTTGCCCGTGCCACCTTTGACACGCGCCTCACCATCAGCAGCCCGCGCCTGGGTACTGACAACGTCAGCGCCAACGGCCTGGTGCGCCCCAACGGCTTCATGCTGGGGCAGGGCGGCAACGCTTACGTGGCAGGCGCCCTGAGCCTGGACGGCAAAGAGGCCGGTTACTTCTTTGACAAAGTCCTGCCCGCTGGCAACGTCAGCGGCATCACAGTCTGGGGCCGTTGATTGGCGTGGTGGGGGCGTATGGCCGGCCGGCATGGCGTGCTGGCCCTGGCACTGCTGCTGGCCCTGCTGGCCTGGAGCGGCCAGCGGCTGGCCGCGCCTGGCTGGCTCGCCGCGCTTGAGGAGCGCTCGGCCGACCTAGCCTGGCGCCTGGCTGCAGACCGCCGCGACGAACGCCGCCTGATTGTTGTTGACATTGACGAGCGCAGCCTGCGCGACGTCGGCCCCTGGCCATGGCCGCGTGCCACCCAGGCCCGCTTGCTCACGCAACTGGCCGGCGCTGGCGCTGGCCAACAAATCCTGGACGTGGTCTTTACCGACCCCCGGCCCGACGACGACACCATGCGCCTGGCGGTGCAGGCCCACCACCCGGTGCTAGCGCAGGTGTTTGCGCTAGAGCAAGGCAGCCCCGTTACAGCCGGAAAACTGGCTGGAGCCCTTGACTGGCCTAGCTGTGTAGCTCCTTTTTCTGTAGCAAATGGCTACCTGGCCAACTTGCCCGAGCTGGCCAGCCTGCCTGGCGTGGCCGCTGGCCACATCACCCCCCGCGTGTCCCGCGACGGTCTGGTGCGCCACCTGCCCGCCGTTATATGCCACCAGGGCAAGGCCTACCCCGCGTTGGCCCTGGCCGCCCTGATGGCCGGCCTGGGCGACACCCATCTACCCCTGCAACGCGGCAGCCACTGGCTAGACCCCGACTGGAAGCTTGGCGCCACCACGCTCGCCGCTGGCGGCGTGCCGCTGGACAGCCGGGGTGACCTGCGCGTGTCTTGGTTGCGACACCCCGACAGCTTTATCAGCCTGTCAGCGGCCGACGTGCTGGCCGGGCGCGTGCCCGCCGGCCTGCTGGACAAAGCCTGGGTGCTGGTGGGCAGCACCGCCTTTGGCCTGAACGACGCCATCGCCACTCCCTACGGCGGCACCGCCTCGGGCTTGCAAGTGCACGCCCAGGTCATCACCGCCCTGCTGGACGGCCGCACCCCCTACACCCCCCGCGCTGCCCCACTGCTGCAAGTGGCCGCCGCCGCGCTGGGCCTGTTGCTGCTGTTGGCGCTGCGCCGCCTGCGCGCCCCGGCCTACCTGCTGCCTCTGTACGGCCTGGCCTGGGCCGGCCTGCTGTGGCTGGCCCATGCGCTGGCCCTCACCCAGGCCGGGGTGTGGGTGGGCTGGGCCAACCCGGCTTTTTTTGGCGTGGCGGCCGCGCTGCTGCTGGGCACGCTGGCGCACGCCCGAAGCCGGCTTGACCGAGACCGCCTCTATAGTCACCTGGCCAGCTACCTGCCCGCGCCTGTGGCCGCCGCCCTGGCCGAGCAGCGCCCCTCTGACGCCATCACCGCCAGCACCCAGCAGGTGTCGGTAATGTTTGCCGACATCCGCAACTTTTCGGCCTATGTCGAGGCCCGCCCCGCTGAAGAAGCCGCCGCCGTGCTGCACGCCTTTTTCTCGGTGGCCGCGCGCATCGTGCAGCAGCATGAGGGCGTGATTGAGGCCTTTCAGGGCGACGCCGTTATTGCCGTCTGGAACGGCGACCCCCGCCACCCCCAGGGCCTGCCCCACCACCCCCAGCAGGCGCTGCGCGCAGCCGTGGCGCTGCAGGCCGCCATGCACGGCGTGCTGCCAGACCCCGCACCTGCCGGGCTGGAGCCGCTGGCGCTGGGCATTGGCGTGGAAACCGGTGCCGCCATGACCGGCTCTTTTGGCCAGGCCAGCCGCCGCACCCACATGGTGATGGGCCGCACCGTCACCATTGCCAGCCGCCTGGTCGACATGACTGCCGAGCTGGCCCACCCCGTGCTGGTGGGCGAAGGCCTGGCCGCCCAGGTGGGTGGCAAGGGCCTGCAGTCGATGGGTACCTTCTTGCTTGAGGGCCTGCGCGTACCCCACCACATCTATGCCTGCCCGCTGCTTGATGTGCCGCGCCAGCTTGATTAGGGCTAGCCAGCTCCTACCCGCCCTGCGCAGCTACCCCGGGCCGGCATGGCGGGCGCTGGTTTTGGGTTTGGGTGTGGTTTTGGCCCAGTGCGCAGCGGCACAGGGCTGCGAGCCACCCGGCCCCGGCACCACCGCGCAGGCCCTGCAACTGCAGCTGCAACGGCCGGCCTGCCAAAAAAGCAGCGCCTGGCTGGGTGCCGCCGGCAGCCTGTTCAACCAAATGGGCCGTTACCCAGATGCCGCCGACTATCTGGAGCGCGCCCTTCTGTTGGCCCCCGACCAGCCCCAGGCCCGGCTGGACTACACCATCGCCCTGGCCGGCCAGGGCGACTTTGCCTCTGCCGCCGCCCTGGCCCAGGCCCTGCTGGCCGAGCCAGAGCTGCCCCCCGCCCAGCGCGAGCCGCTGCAGCGCCAGCTGGCCCTGTGGCAAGACAGGCTAGGGCAGGGCGCTAACCCTGGTGCCGCAACCGGCACCCCCGGCGCCAACCCCGCCGCCTGGCAAGCCGGTGGCAGCCTGGCCGCACGCCTGGGTTTTGACACCAACCTGCTGGGCTCGCCCAACCTGGGCAGCCTAGTCCTTACTTTGGGCGGCCAAACTCAGGTGCTGCCTCTAGACAACAGCTACCGCGCCCGAGAGGGCGGCTACCTGCGCACCGACGCCCAGCTGCTGCTGCGCCAGCAAAGCGCCAGCGGCACCCGGTGGGACCTGGCCGCCAGCCTGCGCACCCGCCACAGCCCGGGCCTGCCGCAAGCCACCACCACCCAATACGACATCAGCGCCGAGCGCAGCCAGGCACCCGGCGCGACGCAGGGCCCGCACACCTATACAGCAGTGGCCGCCAGCGGGCTGGACGCCAACACCGGCAGCCGCTACAGCAGCCAGGGCCTGGCCGCCGGGCTGGACTGGCACCACAGCAGCGCCTGCCAGCTGCGCCTGGGCCTGGAGCAAAGCTGGCGCAGCCACCCCGCTGAAACCCTGCTGTCGGGCCTGTACCGTGGCCTTACCGCCGCCTGGGCTTGCCACCCGCCTGGCAGCAGCCAGTGGCTGCTGTCTGCCAAGGCAGGGCAAGACAGCGCGCAAGACCCCCTTCGCGCCGGCGGCAACCAGGCCCAGGCCAGCCTGCGCCTGGCCCATTACCGTCCGCTGGCTCTGTGGGGCCAGTCCGGCGCCCTTCTGGCAGACCTGGAACTGGCCGCCACCCAAGACGCCCGGGGCTACAGCACCCTGCTAAGCAACGCCGCTGTGCGCAACCTGCAGCGCACCTCTGCCCGGCTGGAGCTGCAGCGCCCCCTGGCCCCGGGCTGGCAGTGGCTTGTAGGTACCGAATGGGTGCAACAGCAATCCAGCCTGCCCCTGTTTGGCCTGATCAGCTGGGGGCCGTACACCAGCATTAACCGCCACTGGTGAGCAGATTGCCAGAAAGCCAGGTTTGTTGCTCCCTTGCAACAAAGCAAAAAACCCTGTGCTTAAACACACAAGCTGTGACTGCAGTCACTTGTTGCAGTTTGGCCCCACCCCGTATACTCGCTGTCAGGTTGGCTATATTGCCGGTACTTCGGAGTTTGAATAACCCGAAGCATTGAATCATGCTAACTTTTTCTTGGTTTTTTTATCCATTTATCAAAGGATCACCATGCCCTTGCCAATTTCCTCCACATCTGCTGTGGCAACTGTCACATTCATGCAGCAGGCCTTGTTTGGTAGCTCAGCTGCTAATGGCGTGTATACCTCTGCCTTGGCTGATGTAACCGCTAATGGCTCCTCGGCTTATGCCATTTCGCTTGGCAATAACTTTGCCTCTACATCTGACTCTGCCCTGGCCACCGCTGTCCTGACCAACCTGGGCGTTACCGCGACCAGCATCCCTGCTGCATCGTACGTCATCCTTCAAGCAGCACTGACGCAAACCTTTTCGGCCTACCCAACGGCTCGCGGCCAGGTCGTGCTGAACGTGTGCAAGCTCCTGTCCGGCCTGGAAAACGACGTCACCTTTGGCAACGCTTCCAAGGCGTTCAATGTCGCCGTTGTGAGTAACGTTTCCTACTCCAGCAACGTTGCCAATAACAAGAGCAAGTTAGTTAATCCCGAAGCTGATGCTGCTGCCGCTGCCGCTGCCGCCGCGCTGGAAGCCGCGAACGTGGTAACCGCCAACGCTGCATTGGCAACTTACAACGCGGCCGCTGCCGATGCATCAGCCAAGCTTGGCTTGGCCTCTGCCGCCAAGGCCGCTTTTGATGCCGCAGCAAAAACAACCGTTGAAGAAGCAGCCGCTGCTGTCGCGCTGGCCGCAACCTCTAGCACAGCTGCATCGACTGCCAAGACAGCAGCCACCGCTCAAGCGACTGCAGCTACTGCCCTGGCCGCTGCCACCGATGCCACCGCCACAACGGCGGACGACGCAGCCGCCGCATCGGCAGTGACTGCTGCAACCAAGGCATCTGCAGATGCCAATGCAGCCACAACCGTTGCCGCCTCTGACGCCACTGTTGCTGCCACTGCCGCCGCAGCCGCTGCTGCAGCCGCTGCTATCGCAGCAGCTGCCACTGCGGCTTCTACCGCCGCTGCGACCGCAGCAACCACCGCGCACACCGACGCTGTTACCAAGCAAGCCGCCTCCAAGACAGCGGCTGACGCACTCACTGCGTCCGTGGCCGCCAAGACCGCAGCCGACACCAAAGCAGCCGCGACCGACGCAGTGGCCCTGAAAGTGGTTAGCGACGCATCTGCAGTCACGGCCGCCAATGCAGTTACCGCTAACGTCACATCGCAAGCCGCCCTGACAGCAGCCAACACTGCTCTCACAGCTGCGATTGCCTCCGGTGTGGTTAACGACGTGAACAATGCCGACGCGGCCCTGGTCATTGCCAACGCCAATGCGGTCAAGGCTGCTGCACTGGTAACTAGCACTGCCGCAACAGCCGCCACCAACCTGGCAGCTACTAACGGTGCAATTGCCGACGACGCAGCCGCCGTTACTGCTGCCACTGCGCAAGCCGCTGCCCTGGCTGCTGGTCTTACAGCCACCGCTGCTGCCACAACAGCCGCAACGGCAGATGTGGCCGCTGCCGCAGCGTATAAGACTGCTGCCGCAGCCACTGCCGCGACCGCAGACGATGCAGCTGCGACAACAGCTGTGTCTGATGCTGCTGCTACATCCACGGCTGCTGCTGCCAACGTTACTGCAGTCGGCACTGCCAAAGCCACGATTGATGCTGCTGCCGCCGCTGCTGCTGCTGCCCTGGAAGCCGCCAATGTGGTTACTGCAACTGCTGCCCTCGCAACCTACAACACGGCCAAAACTGCATACGACACGGCTGCAACTGCGGCCACTGCAGCCAATAGCGCCTACGATACAGACGCTGCCGTTGTTTCTAGTTTGGCCCTGGCCCAAGCTGCCGTTACAAAGGCCGCTACGTCTACAACAGCAGCAACTACGCAAAAGACTGCTGCAGAAG
>CAMELV010000050.1 GCA_945925985.1 Comamonas sp. lk
CTTGCTCCATCTGCTCAAGGAACACTTGTTTGCGGGTCTTCTTGAGTTGCAGATTGAGGTTCAAAGAGGCTTGTTTCATGCTATGTATTTTATAGCAAACTGAGGCTTTTTTCAACACATTTCGTGGGGAGTTTTGCAGAGTTTCCCTAGGAGCGTATTTCTAGGTCGGCAGAGCTCAAACCGATTGGGGGATCCAATTGAATACGGTGCATTGCAGTATTCACGCCTTATCCACCTAAATGGCGCCCCTCCGTGCGACGATATCAACTTATCACACCGCAGTAAAAACAGGCAGGCTCGCTCCAATTAAGTCGAGGCCATGGTCGCCTCACCCCGATTAGAAGCAGGCCTCGAGAGCAGGCGCGATAGCCGAATTTGTCAGGCGGCTAAGTTCTAATATGAAATCGCGCTCAAGACCCCGTGTTTATTGCTTAGTTTGCTATTAAATATGTAGTGTATAAAGGTGCGATGCCAGTGGCTGTTCTGGCTGAGGCACCGAGTTGACTGGCCGCGGATCACCGTTCCAAGGTGCGATACTTCTCAGCCTAAATTTGATTTTTTTCACGCGGTTTTGAGGTTGGATATGAACAAAAAATTGCCTGTGCTGCTGGGCGCCCTGCTGGCTAGCGCTGCACTGACCGGATGGGCCCAAACCTACCCGACCGAGCCACTGCGCCTAGCCGCCTACGCCAAGATCACGCTCGATTAACCCCCTATTTGAAGAGACAACATGAGCTACAACGTTGGCGTGATTGGCCTGGGTGCCATGGGCAGCGGTATGGCGCGCTCGCTGCGTCGTCAGGGTCATGCGGTGCGCGTGTTCGATGTGCGTGCCGAGGCTGCTCAGGCGTTTGCCGCTGAGGGCGGCGTGGCCTGTGCAACGCTTACCGATTTGGCCCAGCAATGCCAGGTGATTGTTTCGGTGGTGGTGAACGCCGCCCAAACCGAAGCGGTGCTGTTTGGAGAGGGCGGCTGTGCGGCCGCCATGGCCCGGGGCAGCGTGTGGGTCATGTGCTCCACCGTTGATCCGAACTGGTCGATGGCTCTGGAGGCGCGGCTGGCTGCTTTGGGCATTCTCTATATTGACGCGCCGATCTCCGGCGGTGCCGCCAAAGCCGCCAGCGGCGAGATGACCATGATGACCGCTGGCGTGCCTGCAGCCTATGCTGCCGTGGGTCCCTTGCTCGATGCCATGGCGGCCAAGGTCTACCGGCTGGGAGACTGCGCAGGGGCTGGCAGCAAGGTCAAAATCATCAACCAGCTGCTGGCCGGCGTGCACATTGCCGCCGCCGCCGAGGCGATGGCACTGGGTCTGCGGGAAGGCGTGGACGCCGCCGCCCTGTATGAGGTGATCACCCACAGCGCGGGCAACAGCTGGATGTTTGAAAACCGCATGGCCCATGTGCTGGCGGGGGACTACACGCCGCTGTCTGCCGTCGACATTTTTGTGAAAGACTTGGGCCTGGTGCTGGACGTGGCGCGTGCCACCAAGTTCCCGTTACCACTCTCCAGCACTGCGCACCAGATGTTCATGCAAGCCTCCAGTGCAGGTTTTGCCCGCGAGGATGACAGTGCGGTCATCAAGATATTCCCCGGCATTGACCTGCCGCAAAAGCCATGAAACCGATGGTGCTGGGTTGCATTGCCGACGACTTCACCGGCGCCACCGACCTCGCCAACAACCTGGTGCGCGGCGGCATGCGTGTGGTGCAAGCCATTGGCGTGCCGGCGCAGCCGCTTGACACCCAGCCTGACGCCGTGGTGGTGGCGCTCAAGTCGCGCACCCTGCCGGTGCAGCAGGCCATCGCCCAATCGCTGGCGGCATTGCGTTGGCTGCAGGCCCAGGGCGCGCAGCAGATCTATTTCAAATACTGCTCTACCTTTGACAGCACGGCACAAGGCAACATTGGCCCGGTGACTGAGGCCCTGATGGCAGCCCTGGGCACCGATTTCACCATCGCCACCCCGGCTTTTCCGGACAACCACCGCACGGTGTTCAAAGGGCACTTGTTTGTGGGCGATGCCTTGCTGAATGAAAGTGGCATGCAAAACCACCCGCTCACCCCCATGAACGATGCCAATCTGGTTCGGGTGTTGCAAGGCCAATGCGCCGGCTTGGTGGGTTTGATCGATTACCGCGTGGTCGCGCAGGGCGGGGCAGCCATCCAGGCGCGCATCGCTCAGTTGCGCAGCCAGGGTGTGCGCCTGGCCGTGGTAGATGCCATTTCCAACGACGACCTGATGCGCCTGGCGCCGGCCTTGAAGGGCATGCCCTTGGTCACGGCTGGCTCGGGTGTGGCGATTGGTTTGCCCGGAAATTTCGGCCTGGCGCCCTCAAGCACCGCCAGTGCTTTGCCGCCCGCGGTCGGCTGGCAAGCAGTGGTTTCGGGTAGCTGCTCGCTGGCGACCAACCGGCAAGTACAGGCCTATATCCAATCGGGCCGCCCGGCGCTGGCCATCGACCCGTTGCAGGTCAGCGTCCGGCAGGCGGCGGGTGGCGATGTGGTGGCCGAGGCGCTGGCCTGGGCCCAACCGCTGCTGGCCCAGGGGTCGGTGCTGGTCTATTCGTCGGCCGAGGCTCAGGCCATCAAGGCGGTGCAGGAGCAGCTTGGTGCTGAAGCCGCAGGTGCGCTGGTGGAGCACACCCTGGCTTCGATCGCACGTGGTCTGGTGAAGTTGGGCGTGCGCCAATTGGTGTTGGCCGGTGGCGAGACCTCGGGCGCCTGCGTGCAGGCCCTGAACATCAGTCAGCTGAAAATCGGCCCGCAAATTGACCCCGGTGTGCCCTGGTGCCACGCCCAGAGCGATGCCGCCGCTGGCGCGGGGCTGCACCTCACGCTCAAATCCGGCAACTTTGGCACGGATGATTTCTTCAGTAAAGCCTTTGAGCAGTTGGCATGACAGAGTCGCAAGCCCGTGACGAGATTTGCCGCGTAGGCCGCAGCCTGTTTGAGCGCGGTTACGTGCATGCCACTGCCGGCAATATCAGCGTGCGGCTCGACGCGTCGGACGGTGGTGGCTTCCTGATCACCCCCACCGATGCCTGCCTGGGTTTTCTCGACCCGGCCCGGCTGGCCCGGCTGGACGCGCAGGGGCAGCAACTCAGCGGTGACCGCGCTAGTAAAACAATAGCGCTGCACCTCATGATCTATGGGGCTGCAGGCCAATTTGACCCCAAAACCTGCTGCGTCATTCACACCCACAGCACACACTGCGTGGCCTTGAGCTTGCAACCCCCGATCGGTAGCGAGCCAGAATTGCTGCCGGCATTGACCCCCTACTTTGTGATGAAGGTAGGTCACGTGCCGCTGATCCCCTACCACCGCCCCGGCGACCCGGCAGCGGCCCGCTGCGTCGCCGCGGCAGTCGAAAGCTATGGTCGGGCCGGTAAACCGATCCGTGCCGTGATGCTGGCGCGACTGGGCCCGAACGTCTGGCACGACTCGCCAGCTGCTGCCATGGCTGCGCTAGAAGAGCTAGAAGAAACTGCCCGCTTGGTACAACTGAGCCCGCTTGCGCCCTTGCCCCTGACTGAAGCCCAAATCGACGAACTGCGCCAGACCTTTGGCGCGCGCTGGTGAGAGCCCTTGCTCACAGCCATTTAAATCCCCCGGAGCCCTATGGAATTGAACATCAACGGCAAAAACATCAACACCGACGCCGACCCCAGCATGCCACTGCTTTGGTTGCTGCGCGACGAATTGAACATGACGGGCACCAAATTCGGCTGTGGTGTAGCAGCGTGCGGCGCCTGTACGGTGCACCTGGACGGCCAGGCTGTTCGGTCCTGCGTCATACCGCTGGCCAGCCTGACCGGCAAGAAGATTCTGACCATCGAGTCACTGGGCACGGGTGATAAGCCGCATGCCTTGCAGGCGGCCTGGATCGCCGAGCAGGTGCCCCAATGCGGTTATTGCCAAAGTGGCATGCTGATGGCCGCCACGGCCCTGCTGGCGCGCAAACCCAAACCCAGCGACGCCGACATCGACGAGGCGATGACCAATATCTGCCGCTGCGGCACCTACCAGCGGGTGCGGGCAGCGATCCACCGGGCTGCTGGCACGCCCACCACGGCTGCCACGGGGCTGGCAGCATGAAGCGCCGCACCTGGCTACTGAGCGGCCTGGGCGTCACTGGCGCCCTGACTGTGGGCTGGGGCGTGTTGCCGGCCCGCTCGCGCTTGGGCACCCCGGCCATGATGTTGCCCACGCAAGGCGATGTCGCACTGAACGGATGGATCAAGGTCAGGGCCGATGGCGGCGTGACCTTGGCCATGCACCGCAGCGAGATGGGGCAGGGCATTCATACGGCGCTGGCCATGCTGGTGGCCGAGGAGATGGATCTGCCGCTGACCCGAATTGCCCTGGAGCAGGCGGGCATGGACGCGATCTATGGCAACGTGGCCATGTTCGTCGGTAGCCTGCCTTTTCACCCCATGGACTCGGAAGGCGACAAAAAACCATTGGTGGTGCAGACCGGCGAGTGGCTGGTGGGCAAGGTGGCCCGGGAGCTTGGCATCAACGCCACAGGCGGATCATCCAGCGTGGCCGATGCCTGGTCACCCTTGCGCCAGGCCGCGGCTACCGCACGGGCCAGTTTGCTCGAGTCGGCTGCGGCCCAATGGCAAGTGGCGGCCTCAGAGATCAAAGTTCAGGCCGGCGTGCTCAGCCACGCCTCCGGAAAATCAGGCCATTACGGTGAGTTTGCCAAGGCGGCGGCAGGCCTAACCCCCTCGGTGGTTGCGCTTAAAGAACGCAGCCAATGGACCCTGATCGGCCAACCGGCGCTGCGTACGGACGTGCCGTCCAAGACCAATGGCACGGCGGGTTTTGGCATCGATGTGCGCCTGCCGGGCATGCTGTTCGCTTCACTCCGCCAGGCGCCCATGTTGGGCGGCACGGTGCAAACTGTGGACGACAAGGCTGCACTGGCCATGCCGGGGATTGAACGGGTGGTGCCGCTCAAATCTGTAGCCGGGTCCAGCGCTGGCTTTGCGGTGGTCGGAAAAACTACTTGGCACACCCAGCGAGCGGCCCTGGCCCTGCAGGTGCAGTGGGCCCAACGCGGGCAAGGCGCCCTGGACACAGAGCGCATTAAAGCCGAGTTGACCAGCCAGTTGACGTCGGAGAAAGGTTTTGCATTTCACGACAGGGGCTCGGTTGACAAGGCCGAGGCTGGCGCGGCCCGGTTGGTCGAGGCGCAGTACCACGCTCCCTACCTGGCGCACGCCACCATGGAGCCGATGAACTGCACCGCGCAAGTCAAGGGCGGCCAGGTGGAGGTTTGGGCGCCGACCCAGGTACCCGGCATGGCACGGGCTGTGGCGGCCCAGGTCGCAGGGGTGAACGTTGACGAGGTGACTGTGCACGTGACGCAGATCGGGGGGGGCTTTGGTCGCCGGCTCGAGGTGGACTATGTGGCGCAGGCGGTGCAGGTGGCGATGGCCTGCGCCGGCAAACCGGTGCAATTGACCTGGTCTCGCGAGGAGGACACCACGCATGATTTTTACCGTCCCATGCATGTGGCTCAGCTGCGCGCAGCCCTCACGGCCCAAGGGACTGTAGACAGCCTGCGCATCAAATCTGCGGGCGATGCCATCACACCGCGCTGGATGGCTCGTGGTCTGCCCGCGCTCTCCGGGCCGGTGGACATGCCCGACAAAACCGCCTCGGAGGGCCTGTTTGACCTGCCCTATGGCTTTGTTCACCAGCACATGTCGCACGTGGCCACGCAGATGGGGGTTCCGGTCGGGTTTTGGCGCTCGGTCGGCCACTCACACAACGCGTTTTTCTCTGAGAGTTTCATCGATGAGCTGGCCCACGAGACCCAGCAAGACCCGCTGGCGTTTCGGGCCACCTGGCTGGCCCAGGCACCGCGCCACTTGGCCGTGCTGAAATTAGCTGCCGAAAAAGCCCAGTGGGGCAGCGCATTACCGGCAGGCCAGGCCCGGGGGATCGCCTTGCATGAGTCCTTTGGCTCTGTCGTGGCGCAGGTGGTCGAGGTGTCGTTGCAAAACGGGGCACCGCGGGTGCACCGGGTGGTGTGCGCCATTGACTGTGGCACCGTGATCAACCCCAACACGGTGGCCCAGCAGATGGAGAGTTCGGTGATTTTTGGCCTGAGTGCGGCGCTCTATGGCCGCATTGACATCAAGGCCGGCGAAGTGCAGCAAAACAATTTTCCCAGCTACCCCATGGTCCAGCTAGCGCAGGCGCCGTTCGTACAAACCTGGATTGTCCCCAGCACACGGGCCCCCTCAGGCGTTGGCGAGCCGGGCTTGCCACCGTTGGCGCCGGCCTTGGGCAACGCCTTGTTTGTACTGACCGGCAAGCGCCAGCGCTCGCTGCCGCTGCAGGTGTGAACTTGCCATTGGCGGCCCCAGTGCGCTTGCCAAAGGTGGTGCGGCGGTGCTCTTGGTTCAGACCAAGTTGTGGCTTGGAGGGCTTCTGCCATCGGGGATTTCCTCTTGACCCGGGTCAAATATTGGCTTAACTTCTGACTTTGTTGTTGTTTTTCTTTGTCAATTAGTTCAGGAAGGTCGCGCATGCTGTCTTTGAATGTCAATGGTCGGGACCATCAGGTCGATGTCGAGCCCGAGATGCCCCTGTTGTGGGTTTTACGCGAGCAGTTGGGGCTGAATGGCACCAAGTTTGGCTGTGGCATTGCCCAGTGTGGGGCCTGTACGGTCCACCTAGACGGTCAGCCGGTGCGCTCGTGCTCTTACCCGGCTTCGGTCGCTGAAGGTCGCAAAGTCGTCACGATCGAAGGGTTGTCCGCCACGTCCTCCCACCCGGTACAGATGGCCTGGAAGGCGCTTGACGTGCCGCAGTGCGGTTATTGCCAGTCCGGCCAAATTTTGGCGGCGGCTGCCCTGCTGGAGGCCAAACCTAAACCGACAGATGCTGACATCGATGAAGTCATGACTAACATCTGCCGTTGTGGCACCTACCAACGCATCCGGGCTGCCATCCATTTGGCAGCTGGCACGGGGAAAGGTGTGGGCTCGGTCATTCACATGGCGGGTCTTAATGCTGACCAAGCTTGCGTTGCCGGTTGCGAACTGGCGTCGGGAGCCAAGGCATGAGCGCCCCCGCCCTCGTCAGGGGTCTGACACGTCGTCATTTTGTGGTGGGTGCCGGCGCTGCTGCTGGTGGCCTGGCGCTCGGCTTTCACGTGCCGTCTTTGGCCCAGAGCGCCGCGGTGCCCAACCCGTCGGGCCAGGAGGTCAATGCCTGGGTCGTGGTCCAACCCGACGACACCTGCGTGGTAAGGGTGGCGCGGGCCGAGATGGGGCAGGGCACCCACACCGGTCTGGCGCAATTGGTGGCTGAAGAGCTTGAGTGTGATTGGGCTAAGGTGGTCACCCAAACCGTTACGCCGGCACAAAATCTGGCCCGCAAACGGGTCTGGCGCGACATGTCCACCGGCGGCAGCCGGGGCATCCGGGGTTCTCAGGACTACGTGCGCCAGGGTGGTGCTGCGGCCCGCATCATGCTGCTGCAAGCGGCCGCGGCCGAATGGAATGTTGCTCCGGCAGAGCTGCGGGTTGACAAGGGCGTGATTGAGCACAGTGCCAGCGGCCGCAAGTTGCGCTACGGCCAGGTCGCAGCCGCTGCAGCCAAGCTGACACCGCCAGATATCAAAACCATTGTGCTCAAACAGCCCAAAGACTGGAAGATCGCGGGCAAACCCATGAAGCGGGTTGACACGGCGGCCAAGGTCAATGGCCAGGTCAACTTCGGCATAGACACTCAGTTGCCGGGCATGCAGTACGCGGCCATCATGGACTGCCCCGTGTTTGGCGGCAAGTTGGTGAGCTTTGACGCCGCGGCCATCAGCGCCCGGCGCGGCATCAAGGCCGTGGTCCGGGTCGATGGCAGTACGGTGGCGGTGGTCGCCGACAGCTGGTGGCGTGCCAAGATGGCGTTGCAAGATCTGCCCATTGTGTGGGACGAAGGTGCCCATGCCCAGGAGTCCAGCGCTAACATTGCCAGCCGGTTGCAGGCAGGCTTGACCGCCAGTGACAACGTGTTTGCTGACACGGCGATCGGCGATGCGCCCAAGGCTATCGCTGCCGCCAGCCGACGCGTCGAGGCGGTCTACGGCACGCCTTTTGTGTCACATGCCTGTATGGAGCCCATGAACTGCACGGCTCGCATCACGGCCGAGCGTGCCGAGGTCTGGGTATCGAGTCAGAACGCTGAGGCGGCCCTGGCCGTAGTGTCCAGCGTGTCGGGTCTGCCACTGGATAAATGTGAGGCGTACAACCCACCCTTGGGTGGCGGCTTCGGTCGGCGTGGCGGCGCGCAAGATTACGTGCGCCAGGCGGCAGCCATTGCCAAGCAGTTTCCGGGCGTGCCGATCAAGCTGATCTGGAGCCGCGAGGAAGACATGGCGCACGACTTTTTCCGGCCCATTGGCTGGTGCAAGTTGGAAGCTGGTCTGAGCGACAAAGGGGAGTTGGATGCGCTGCGCCTGCGCGTGAGTGGCCAGTCCATCAACGCGTTCTCTGCGCCGCACAACATCAGCAATGGCCGTGACCGGCGCCAGTTGCAGGGCTACTTTGCGGAAGCGGGTGATGCTCAGCTCGGCTATACCGTGCCCAACCTGATGATCGAGTACGCCATGCGCAACACGCACGTCCCAGTCGGTGCCTGGCGTGGCGTCAACACCAACCAAAACGGCATTTACCTCGAGTGCTTCATGGACGAGGTGGCACGCGCGGCAGGACGTGATCCACTGGAATTCCGCCAAGCGTTGATGGCCAAACACCCCAAGCACCTGGCGGTGCTCAACGCTGCGGCCGACAAGGCCGGCTGGGGCAAGCCACTGCCGGCGGGGGTGTTCCGCGGCATCGCCCAGTTCATGGGTTACGGCAGTTACACCGCCGGCGTGGCTGAAGTGTCGTTGCAGGGCAATGACGTTAAAGTGCACCGGGTGGTGCTGGCCACCAATTGTGGCCACCCGCTCAACCCGGACCAGATCGCGGCGCAGGTGGAGGGCTCAGTGGCCTATGGCATGGACTCCTTGCAAAGTGAGTCCACGGTGCTCAACGGCCGCATCACTGAGAAGAATTTTGACACCTACCCGATTGCGCGCATGTTCCAGATGCCGAAGGTGGAAACCGTGATTGCACCGACCTATGACTTCTGGGGCGGCGTGGGTGAGCCGACCATTTGTGTGGTGGCACCTTGCATCATGAACGCCATCTCAGCGGCGCGTGGCAAGCCGGTTCGGCAATTGCCCCTGCAGCGCGAAGGCCTGCGCATCGTTTGACGTGCCCATGTCTGCTGATTGGCCACCCAAGGCGCGCCTGACCGCTCTGGCGATTGTCTTAGGCCTGCTGCAAAGCGCCGTGTTTGGTCAGAGTATTGGCTCGGCCGATGCGGCGCAGCGCGGCCAACAGTTGCTGCTGCAGCGCCAGGAGTCTGGCTGCGTGTTGTGTCACCGTATTCCGGGCCTTCCCGTGGGGGGCGATATCGGCCCCTCATTGCATGGGCTGGCCGAGCGGGCCGATGTGCAAGTGGTGCGCGAGCGCTTGGTTGACCCCCGGCGCTTCAATCCAATGACGATCATGCCTGCTTACTTTAGCCTGGAGGGCCTGACCAACGTGGCCTGGGCTTACCAAGGCAAGACCGTCCTGAGCGAGCAAGCACTCGACGACATCCTGGCTTACCTGATGAAGCCACAAGGGCCACGCCAATGATCTCCTCGCCGTCCGTCAAACAGCCGATAGGGCGACGAGACTGGCTACGACTGGCCTCTGCCGCTGGGGCCGGATTGACCGTACTTGCCCCCGGCCTGGTGCGAGCGCAGCAAATCGGCTTCGACCAGCAGCGCACGGTGGCCGACATGCTGACCGGGCTGGTGGGTGGCAATTCGGTGCGCGAACTCGGCGTCAGCCTGACCGTGACGGCGTTGGCCGACAACGGCACCTTGGTACCGGTCTCGGTGCAGGTGGCCAGTCCAATGTCTGAGCAAGACCATGTGAGCCACATTTACCTGCTGTCATCGCGCAACCCGGTGATGCAAGTGGCGGCGTTTTTGCTGGGGCCCTGGTCCGGTCGGGCCGAGATCAGCACTAGGGTCAGGCTGGCTGGCAGCCAGCAATTATTGGCGCTCGCACGCTTGTCCAGTGGCGAATGTCGCTACGCGGTGGCGGAGGTGATCGTTACTGAGTCAGCTTGCATGGACGCCTCATGAGCCAAGGCCTGGCGCGACTGCAATGGCCGCAAAACATCGTCGCCGGTGACGTGGTCAAGGTCAGATTGCTGGTGCAGCACCCCATGCACACTGGCTACCAGCAAGACATGCAAGGCAGCGTCATTGCGCGCAACGTGCTGCTTTGGCTGACCTGCACGCTGGGTAACCAGCAGGTTTTTCGGGTAGAGCCCTCGTCAGGCATCGCCGCCAATCCCTACTTTGAATTTTTTGTGCGAGCGCGTGCCAGCGCTGATATGGTGGTGCGCTGGCAAGACGACCTGGGCGTGGCCGGCCAGTGGCAGCAACGCATGGTCGTGGCGGACCGCAAGACGCCGGGGCCATGAGCGGGGCCTGGCAATGGTTGGTCATGGCGGGTTGGCTGCTGCTTGGCGCTGGGGCGCTGTCGCAGCCCCCGCATTTGTCTCGGACCCTGGCGCCAGACCAAGTACGCTCCGGGCTGGCGTTCTCCGGCCCCGACGTTCAGGGCCTGCAGGCCGACGGCTTTGCCAACCCCGGACTGCTCTGGCTGGTTCGGGGCGAATCGCTCTGGGCCCAGCGGGGCGGGCCCCAGAACCCCTCTTGCCAGGATTGCCATGGCCTTCAGGCCGGCTCCATGAAGGGCGTGGCGGTGCAATACCCGAAGCTGTCCAGCGGCTCGAGCACGCTGATCAACCTTGAAGACCAAATCCGGGTCTGCCGTACCCGGCGCCAGGGCGCGAGCGACTGGGGGTTTGAGTCTGCAGAGCTGCTGGCCATGACGCTGTATGTCAGTGAGGCGTCCAAAGGCCTGACGCTGCGGCTCTCGCCGGACCCGCGGCTAACGGTACACCTGCAAGCCGGCGCCAGCCTGTACCAGCGCCGGCAGGGTCAGCTCAACCTGTCCTGTGCGCAGTGCCATGACCAGCAGCAAGGCCGACAGTTGTACTCAGACCGCTTGAGCCAAGGCCAGCCCAACGGCTATCCGGTTTACCGGCTGGAATGGCAGACCCTGGGCTCGTTGGAGCGGCGTTTGCGCAGTTGTTACGCCGGTATCCGTGCCGAACCGCCCCCTTGGGGTGACCCCCAAATGCGACAACTTGCGCTTTACTTGACGTGGCGCGGCGATGGCCTGCCGCTGGAAGTGCCAGCGGTTCGCAAATAAGCCCGAACCGGACCGGAGCCCGGCGGAGCCAGGCTCAGCCAGCGCCCAGCACCGTGTGCACTGACTCGGTGATGATCTCCACCACGCGGTTGATCATGGGGGGCTGCATCACCAGCGCTGGGCCGAGGTAGATGGTGTCGCCGCGGCCGCGAGTGATCAGGCCGCGTCGGCGCGCCTCGGCAATCACCGCGGGTCCGATCTTGCGGCTGGCGTCAAAGTTTGCTTTGCTGGCCCGGTCGTCGACCAGCTCAACCGCAGCCATCAGGCCCAGGCCGCGTACGTCGCCCACATGCACATGGTGGCCCAGTGCAGCGCGCAGGTCGGCCAGAAACTTGGCGCCATTCTGGGCGGCGGCCTGCACCAGGTGCTGCTGCTCAATGACGTCGATCGCCGCCAATGCCACCGCACAGGTGACCGGATGGCCGCTGTAGGTGTAGCAGTGCATCCAGGGGTCGGAGCCGGCCCGGTCAAATACGTCGGCAATGTGGTCTGACAGACCGACGCCGCCCAGAGGCACGTAGCCGCTGGTGATGCCCTTGGCGAACTGCATCAGGTCGGGCTGCACGCCCCAATGGTCTAGCGCAAACATGCGGCCGGTCCGGCCAAAACCGGTGATGACCTCGTCAGCGGCCAGCAGCACATCGTATTTGTCGCAAATCTCCCGGATGCGTTTGAAGTAGCCCGAAGGTGGCACATAGGCTCCGCCACCGCATACCGGCTCAACCAGGAACAGCGCTACGGTATCGGCCCCCTCAGCCAGAATGGCCCGCTCGAGCTCGTCGGCTGCTGCGGTAGCCGGGTCCTGCCCGGGGCCGACCGGGTAGCGGTAGGGGTCGTAGTTGGGGATGTGCACAAAACCGGGCATGCGCGGCTCGAACGCAGGCCAGTAGGCGGGCAGACCTGTGGCGCACATGGCGGCCAGCGTGGTGCCGTGGTAGCCACCCATCTGGCTGATGGTCTTGACCTTGCCCGGCTTGCCTAGGGCTTTCCAGTAGTAGCGCGCGGTCTTGATCGTGCTGTCGGTCGATTCGCCACCGCCTGAGGTGAAGAAAAACCGGTTGATATTGGGGTAGGTCAGGCCGGCCAGCCGTTCGCCCAGCGCCATGGCCTGCAGGTTGCTGCTGCCCGAGTAGCCCGAGGCGTAGGCCAGGGTGCCCATTTGCGCCGCAGCTGCCGCTACCAGCGTGGGCTGGCTGTAGCCCAGGGTGACGTTCCAAAGGCCAGACATGGCGTCGATATAGCGGTTGCCATCGGCGTCGAGAAGCTCGCAGCCTTCACCCTTGACCCAGACTTTGCCGTCCAGATGGGTTTTTTCACTGTGCAGCGAATGCACCAGGTGGCGGTGGTCGCGTGCCAACAGTTCGTTATTGAGGTTATTGCCCATGGACATACTCCGTCAGTTAGAAAGGGTGGAACTCAGTCGCGCGGCACGAGCACATGCTCTGCCACAAACAGGCGTTCACGGCGCGACACATGCGCCATCGAGTCGGCGGCCACGGCCCGGCCGTGATCGGTGGCGTAGGCCGCTTCAAAAGCCGCCTGGTCGTCAAACCAGAGCTCCGAGACGCCGTCAAAGGCGCCGCTGCCGTCGCCCGCCACCAGGTTGAAGGTGGCGCCGCGCACCCCGGGCAGGCCCTTGGCCAGCGGGGCGTGGTCACCCAGCCACCAGTCGGCGAATTCCTTGTGGCCGGTGTCGTCGCGGCGCTTGAGCAGGATGATGGCTTTGAACATGTGGGGCTCCTTGGGCACGTTTATTTGGCTGGGCCGATGCGGTGCAGCGGGCGCCCGCCAATGCCCAGCACCAGCGCCACCACCACCTCGTTGGCGTGGGGTGCGTCGGGAATCACGATCTCAGCGGCGTCCATGTCGTCAAAGTTCCAGATCCGGTTCTTGTTGGTGATCGGCATCACGATCACAGCACCAGGACCGCCCATTTTTTTGGTGGACGGAATAATGTCCTTGCCCTCATGCACGGCTGCGCGCACCGGAGCGCCAAAACTCGGGTGGATCAGCGCCGCAGCGTGCTCCAGTTCACCCGCCGTGCCGACGATGGCACCCTTGCCATAGCTTTGCACGTCGTCTGGGGCGACCCCGAGAGCCGCAACACCCCGTTGCGCCAGCAAGCCGCCGATTTCTGCGCCCAGCGCATACAACGGCGACAGGTCCTCCACATACTGGCCGGCATAGGGGTTGGTGATGACAGCGGCGACTGTGACCTTCCGAGACGGCGGCGACACCTCACGGCCCATTTCAAGGCAAGTTTCTTCAATTTGGATGACGATTTTTCGGATCTGAAGTTTCAGCATGGGGATGGTCCAGTCAGTGGGATTGAGCCAAACTATAAACGGCCCCAATGCTGTTCACAATCGAATGTTTGGCGTGTGAGAATTGACGATTTGTCAACTATGGTGCTGCCACATGCTTCTGGATACCGAACAGCTTCGCACCCTGGTGGCCTTTGCTGACGCGGGCAGTTGCAAGGGGGCGGCGCAACTGGTGCACAAAACGCCATCGGCCGTCAGCCTGCACTTGTCCAAACTGGCCCAGACCCTGGATCGCGACTTGCTGCAACACCAGGGGCGCCGCCTGGCACTCACCCACGACGGCACCGAACTGGTCCGCTACGCGCGCCGCATTTTGGCCCTGCAAGGGGAGGCGGTGGCGCATTTTCAGGCGACCGAGATCGGCGGGGCGCTGCGGGTCGGCTTGCCGGATGATTACATCCCGGTGCTGATGACCTCACTGCTGGCCACGCTGGCGCGCCTGGCGCCGCTTGCGCACATCGAGGTCCTGTGCGCCCCCAGTGCGGAGCTGAGGCCGATGTTGGCTGACGGGCAGCTTGATCTGGCGATTTTGTCGGCAGAAACCGACACTCAGGAGGGTGTGGTGCTGCGCACTGAACGGGTGGTCTGGACGGCATCTGCCCAACACGATGTGCATCTTGCAGCTTGCCTGCCCGTGGCGTTTTTCCCTGAGGGCTGCATCTTTCGGAAGTGGGCAATAACGCAACTCAAGCAGCATCGCCGCGACCACCGGATCGTTTGTACCAGCCGCAGCATGTCGGCCATTCAGGCTGCAGTACGCGCGGGTTTTGCGGTGTCGGTGGTGGCGCAAAGTGGTGTGCCAGCCGATGCCATGGTGCTCACGCCGGCGCAGGGCTTTGCCGCGCTGCCAGCGGTGACCATCATCTTGGCGGCCGCCACCGCCACCGATGCGGCGCTGGTTCAGCGCTTGTCCGAGCAGATGCGTGCGCACCTGCAGCGCTTGCCTGGCTGATCAGCGCTGCCCTTAGTTCACCATCACCAGCTTGCCTTTGACACCGCGCGAGCCCATGTGCGCAAACGCCGCCTTGAGTTCACCCATCGGCATGGTGCGGTCGATCACCGGTTTGATCTTGCCCTGGCCGTACCACTGAGCCAGTTCAGCCATCATGGCAGCATTGGCTTTGGGTTCGCGCTTGGCAAAATCGCCCCAGAACACGCCCACAATCGACGCGCCTTTGAGCAGCGCCAAGTTAAGGGGCAGTGAGGGAATGGGGCCCGCTGCGAAGCCGACCACCAGGTAGCGCCCGCGCCAGCCAATCGAGCGAAAGGCCTGCTCGCTGTAATCACCCCCGACCGGGTCGTAGATGACATCGGGCCCTTTGCCAGCGGTGAGGGTCTTGACGGCTTCGCGCAGGTTGCTGCTGGTGTAGTTGATGGTGGCGTCGGCGCCGATCGAGGCACACAGCGCACATTTGTCATCGTTGGAGGCGGCGGCGATGACCCGTGCGCCGCAGGCTTTTGCAATTTGGATGGCTGAGGTGCCAACGCCGCCAGCGGCGCCCAGGATCAATACGGTTTCACCGGCCTTGAGTTGGGCCCGGTCGACCAGCGCGTGGTGGGAGGTGGCATAGATCATGATGAAGGCTGCCGCATCGACCATAGGAAAGCCTGCAGGCAGGGGCATGCACAGCGCAGCGGGCGCCAGCGTATGTGTGGCAAAGCCGCCGGTGCCCGACAGGCAGGCCACCGGTTGGCCGACCTTCAGGTGAGTCACGCCCGCACCTACGGCTTTAACCACACCTGCGTACTCCGAGCCAGGTACAAACGGTAGCGAGGGCTTCATTTGGTACTTGTTTTGCACGATCAAAAGGTCTGGGAAATTCAGGCTGGCGGCATGGATTTCGACCAGAACCTCGCCGGCGCTGGGTGTTGGCGTCGGCAGTTCTTTCCAGGTTAGGGCATCGACGCCTATGGGGTTGTCACAGAGCCAGGCATGCATGGGTTTCACTCCAAAAGTTGCTGCGCATGATAGAGGCCGGGTCCCCGAAAAAATGTCCCGTGGGTGACCGCCTTCCGGCCTGATGTGGCCCCCTACAATGAAGGACCCCCAAGCTCGTAATATGAAAATTCTTATCTGCAACGACGACGGCTATCAGGCGCCCGGAATCATCGCGCTCTACCAGGCACTCAAGGATGTGGCCGAGGTGGAAGTGGTCGCGCCGGAGCAGAATAACAGCGCCAAATCTAACGCCTTGACCCTGCATTCACCTCTTTATGTGTACCGTGGCAGCGAAGGCTTTCGCTACATCAACGGCACCCCGGCCGATTGTGTGCATGTGGCTCTGACTGGGTTGCTGGGCTACCGGCCTGACCTGGTGGTGTCCGGTATCAACAACGGCGCCAATATGGGCGATGACACCATCTATTCGGGTACCGTGGGCGCTGCCATGGAAGGCTATCTGTTTGGCATTCCGGCGATCGCATTTTCCCAGGTGGAGCGTGACTGGGTACAACTGCAGGCCGCCGCCCACAAAGCGCGTGATCTGGTCCTGCAGATGGCCCAACAGCATCTGATTGGCACGAGCCCATGGCTGCTTAACGTCAACATTCCGAATTTGCCCTACGAGGCCATCGGCCATGTCAAGCTGTGCCGTTTGGGGCGACGCCATGCGGCGGAGCCGGTCATCACCCAGGTCAGCCCGCGCGGTGAGACCATGTATTGGATTGGCGCCGCCGGCGCTGCCATGGACGACTCCGAGGGCACCGATTTTCACGCCACCCAGCAAGGCCATATCGCGATGACGCCGCTGAAGGTGGATCTGACCGACCATGAAAGACTGGGCTACTGGGCCCAAACGGCTGCAAAACTGTCGGTTCGCCCGCACGGATGAAGGAGCGCCCCAGCTTTCCGGCCCGCCTGGACCGTCCAGCGGTTCCAACCAAAGGTCAACAGCGCAAGGCCGTGTCAGGGCAGCCCCTGCCTGGACAAAACGCCGTAGTGGCCATGCCACCAGGCGTTCGCGGGCTGGGCCTGGATTCCAGCGCGGTGCGCATGAGCATGGTGCGCAAGCTCGAGGCGCAGGGTATTCGTGATCCGCGCGTTCTGTCTGCCATGGGCGCCATCGAGCGCCACCGCTTTGTCGACAGTGCGCTGGTCAACCAGGCCTATGAGGACACCAGCCTGCCGATAGGGCTTGGTCAGACCATCTCCAAACCAGGTGTGGTCGCGCGCATGCTGGATTTATTGCTGGATGGTCGCACTGGCCAAATCGGACGGGTGCTCGAGATCGGCACCGGGTGTGGTTACCAGGCTGCCGTGCTGAGCCGGCTCGCGGACGAGGTCTACAGCATCGAGCGTCTGCGTGGTTTGCACGACAAGGCACGGGACAACCTGCGTCATTTGCGCCTGGCCAACCTGCATCTGCTGTTTGGTGACGGCCGCGACGGCTACGCTGCAGGTGCGCCCTACAGTGCCATCATTGCGGCCGCCGGTGGCGAGGCTGTGCCGCCAGCGTGGCTGGACCAACTCGCAATCGGTGGTCGGCTGGTGGCGCCAGTCAGTACTGGCGCGGTATCGGCTGGCACCCAAGCCCTGCTGGTGGTCGACAAGTTGCCACAAGGCTTGCGCCAGACCTTGCTCGAGGCCGTTAATTTCGTCCCTTTAAAATCAGGCTTAGGATGAAGGGACGACAGATGTACGCAGAATACCCAGGGCTCACAGCGGTGGTGGTTGGCCTGGCGCTGGGTTTGCTGCTGGGCGGCTGCGGTACCCGGGCGCTCAGCCCCGCGCCGGTTGAAGATCGCGTTATGGGGCCGGTGAGCATTGCGCCTGTCGCCATAGAAGCCACCCCGGCCCCCGTGCCGAAACCGCCCCCGGGCATCGAGAACGCCGGTAAGCCCGGTTATTACACCGTCCGGTCTGGCGATACCCTGATCCGCATCGGCCTCGACAATGGACAGTCCTCGCGTGATCTGGCACGTTGGAACAATTTGGACAACCCAAACCGTATCGAAGTGGGACAGGTGCTGCGGGTCGCGCCGCCACCCGGTGCGGGTGCGGTGGCCAAGGCCGTGACTCAAGGCAGTGTGTCGCGCGGGCCGACTGCTGTCCTGGCACCTTTGCCGCCGGCAGAGGACAAACCAGTGCCGCCGGTGGCCGCAGCGGCCAGTCCCCCGGCTGCACCGATTGCTGCTATGGCGTCTTCTACCTCGGTGCCAGCCGTTGCGGCTGACGATGACATTGCCTGGGTCTGGCCCAACAGTGGGCCCGTGCTGGCCGGCTTCGATGAGGTCAAGAACAAGGGCTTGGATATCGGTGGCAACGCTGGCGACCCGGTCTTGGCTGCGGCAGATGGGCGGGTGGTCTATGTTGGCGCGGGTTTGCGTGGCTACGGGAACCTGGTTATCCTGAAGCACAACAATACCTACTTGACGGCATACGCCCATAACCAGACACTTTTGATCAAAGAAGACCAAACCGTCCGGAAAGGGCAAAAAATTGCCGAGATGGGCAGCAGTGATGCCGACCGCGTCAAGCTTCATTTTGAGGTGCGTCGCCTGGGCAAGCCCGTTGACCCAAGCAAGTACCTCCCTCCAAGGTAAGGAATGGGTGACGAATCAACAGCGCTGACGACTTCAATTCCCCCAGGGCTGTGGGTTGAGTCGCTCGATCTGGATGCCCAAGGCGTTGCGCACCGGGCGGATGGTAAGGTGGTCTTCATTGAAGGCGCCTTGCCGTTTGAACGCGTAGAGGTGACGGTACATCGCAAAAAAAACAACTGGGAGCAGGGCACGGTCACGCTGATTCACGAAGAGTCGGCACAGCGGGTTACGCCCGGTTGCCCTCATTTTGGTCTGCACCCTGGTGCCTGTGGTGGCTGCAAAATGCAGCATCTGCATGTGGCGGCCCAAGTGGCCGTCAAGCAACGGGTGCTGGAAGACAATCTATGGCATCTGGGGAAGGTCAAGGCTGAGACTGTACTGCGGCCGATCGAGGGGCCAGCCTGGGGCTACCGCCATCGTGCCCGCCTGTCAGTCCGCTATGTCAGAAAAAAAGGCACGGTGCTGGTGGGTTTTCATGAGCGCAAGAGCAGTTACGTGGCTGACATGAAGGTTTGCCCGGTCTTACCCCCTGAAGTCAGCGCTTTGTTGATGCCCTTACGGGAACTGATTGGCTCGCTCGACGCGAAAGAAACCTGCCCACAGATTGAGTTAGCTTACGGTGACCAGGTGATCGCGTTGGTGCTGCGCCACTTGGAACCGTTGGGTGCCGAAGACCTCGAGCGCTTGGCGCAGTTTGCCCGTCAGAACACGGGAGTCCAGTGGTGGCTGCAGGCCAAAGGCCCCGACACCGCCCGGCTGATGACGCCTGGTGGCCCCCCCTTGCAGTACACGCTTCCGGACTTCGGGCTGACCATGCCCTTCAAGCCGACCGACTTCACCCAGGTCAACCCCTACATTAATGGCGTGCTGGTGAGTAGGGCGCTGCGCTTGCTCAGTGTTCAACCGCAGGAGCGGGTGATTGACTGGTTTTGCGGTTTGGGTAACTTCACGCTGCCTCTGGCCAGCCAAGCGCGCGAAGTGCTTGGCGTGGAGGGCAGTGAGGCGCTGATCGCCCGCTCTTGCCAAAACTTTATAGAAAATCAGGCTCTAGCCCCCGCCAGCCATAGCTTTTGTGCTACTAATTTTGTAGCAAGAGATTTGTTTGAGATGACGCCGAAACTGCTCTCTGACGACGGCGTGGCGGACAAGTGGTTGGTCGATCCACCGCGCGAGGGCGCGTTTTCGCTGGTCAAGGCGCTGGTCGAACTGCGTCAGGCTCAGGCCAGCATGGCCGATCTTGATGCAGCAGGCCCGGCCGTTTCAAGTTGGAGGGCACCCAAGCGCATTGTGTATGTTAGTTGCAACCCGGCGACGCTGGCGCGCGACGCAGGTCTGCTGGTGCATCAAGCGGGTTATCGGTGCTCTGCGGCCGGCGTGGTCAACATGTTTCCGCATACTGCGCACGTGGAGAGTCTGGCGGTCTTCGACCTCGAAGACTGAATTTACCCGGCGGTGATGCCCTTCTGGCTCAAGGGTTGGTGGCCTTTGCGGCAGGCTTGGCGGGAACCTTGTCGCCTGCCTTCTCAACCGACACGGGCTTCTTGGCTGCTGTTTTTGCCGCAGGTTCAGTGTCCGGGGCGTCCTTGACAGCCTTTACTTTGCCAGTACTCGGCTTTACCTCGGGCAAGATCTCTTCTTCCGGTTCGGCCTTGGATGCACTGGCACGCACCCCTTCGATCTTGTTTTCTCGCATGTACTCGTCCATGGCCTTCCAACCGGCAAACACGGCGGCTTTGGAGGCTTCTTCATTCAGCGCGTAGCAGTCTTCGATGCTACGCAAGCCATGCCGGCAGGCGCCGCCTACGGCCTTCGACTCTGCTTCGCGCTGGGCAATGCGGGGGTCGGGCCCCATACCTGGAATGTCGCAGGCGGCGAGCAGCAGGGCAATGGCGGGGATGAGAAGGCGCGAGATCATGGACAAGGTTACCTAAGTGGTTATCGGCAAAGCTCGCCGCGGATTGAGCGGCCCCACCCATTTGAGCAAAAAAAAGACCCGGAAGCGGGCCTTTTTTTCGGGGCGCGCTCGGCTCAGTCGCGTTCGCCACCAAAGATGCCCAGCAAAGCGAGCAGGCTTTGAAACACATTGACGATGTCAAGGTAAAGAGCCAGCGTAGCGCTGATGTAATTGGTTTCGCCACCATCAACGATGCGCTTGAGGTCATAAAGCATGTAGGCACTGAAAATGCCGATGGACGCTACCGACAAGGCCATCATGCCTGCAGTAGAGCCAACAAACACGTTGATAACCCCACCGACCACCAGCGCCATCGCGCCAACAAATAGCCACTTGCCCATGCCCGAGAGGTCGCGCTTGATCACGCTTGACAGGCTGGCCATGACAAAAAATACGCCTGCCGTGCCGCCGAAGGCCGTCATGATCAATTCCGAGCCATTCTTGAAGCCCAGCACCATGGCAATCATGCGCGACAGCATCAAGCCCATAAAAAAGGTAAAACCGAGCAATACAGGCACGCCCGCAGCCGAGTTTTTGGTCTTTTCAATGGCGTAAATGAAGCCGAAGGCGCCGGCCAAAAACACAACCAGACCGACCCAACCACTCATCGCCTGGGCCAAACCCATGGCCACCCCAAGCCAAGCCCCCAGCACCGTTGGCACCAAACTCAAGGCCAGCAGCCAATACGTATTGCGTAACACCCTGTTGCGCTCTGCCGCAGTCGACAGTCCACTGTAGCCGCGATCCAATGTTTGAACGTTATTCAGCATAGTCATACTCCATCAAAACCCGCACGCCACGGGCTGACAGATTCTAAGTTGAATCGAGTCGCTTTGCTGCCAGCAGGACGTATGCTTGGCGCCTCCATTTTGAAAAGGCTTTTCTCCATGAAAAATAAACCGACACTTGAACTCTCTGACCTCAAGGGCATGGCAGCAGCAGCAGAACGGGAAGCCCTGAACAACAACTGGGCGGTCACCATCGCCATTGTGGATGACGGCGGCCACCTGCTTTGGCTACAGCGCCTCGACGGCGCCGCCATTATTTCTGCGCACATCGCGCCCGCCAAGGCTCATACAGCCGCTCTCGGGCGGCGTGAATCACGAATTTATGAAGAAATGGTCAATGGTGGGCGCCCGTCATTCCTGAGCGCGCCCGAGATCAAGGGCTTGCTGGAGGGTGGTGTGCCCATCATGAAAGATGGTCAATGCTTGGGTGCGGTGGGTGTCAGTGGCGTCAAATCAAGCGAAGATGCCCAGATCGCGCGGGCGGCTATCGCCTTTCTTGGGCTCTGAGGCTGGATGTGGTGTTGCCTGCTCGTGGCTTCATTCATTTGAGCTCAAAGGGGATCGGTAAGGCGTACCACATCGCTTCTGGTTGTCCGTTCTTTTTACCGGGCCGGTAGCGTGTCTGTTTGGCAATCCGGATGGCAGCCTGATCGAGCCGCTCAAAGCCACTGGACTGCTTGATTTCAACTTCATGCGCCGCGCCGTCTACCCCAATGAGGACGTGGAGCAGCACTCGCCCGGTTTCACCTCGGCGACGGCTGACCCATGGGTAAGCATCTTTTAGAGCTCGTTGCAGGTAATCGGCATCCGCGCTGGGCGATTCCAAGGGCGGCAAGGCGGTTGGTGGTGGCGGCGGTGGCGGTGGGGGTGGTGGCGGTGGTGGCGGTGGCGGTGGCGGTGCCGGTGCCGGTGC
>CAMELV010000051.1 GCA_945925985.1 Comamonas sp. lk
GCCAGTACCAATGACAATTGCTCGCTGGTCAGCAAGGCTTCAAAATAAGCGGCGCTCAGTCGAACCGGCAGTCCCTGTTCCTCTTGCGCCAGGATGGCGTTGGAATTGTCAACCTCGGCCGCAGCCTGTAGGTACTGTGCGCTCAGGTAGGTACGGTACAGGGGTTGCCGGATGGTTAGCATCTGGCTGCCGCTGCCATAGTCGGAATTGGTGGTCTGCTCTCGCCCCAGAAAATTGGGCGTTGTGCTGCTAAGGTGGTTGCTATTTTGCGTCACACTGAGGGAAATATTAGGCAAAAGCTGCGCGCGCGCTTGCGGCAGGCGTTCGCGCCCTGCATCAGCCGCCGCCCGCGCCGCGCGCACCGTAGCGTCCTGCTTTTTGGCGGCCTCGTAAGCCTGCATCAGGTCCATCGGCCAAACAAGCGCAGCGCCCGTCAGCAAACAGGCGGCCACCACAGCAGTCCGCACGCTGCCCTTAAACGAAAAAAAATCGAGCTTCATGGGACTACTCCTCTTTCATGGACGCGGCCAATCGTTTTGTCAAGGGATGAATGAGATACGTCAGCAGCGAGCGCTCACCGGTTCTAAATACCACTTCTACCGGCATCCCAGGCTGTAACTGCCGCTTTCCCAACTTTTTGTAACCCTCGGCCGTCACACCCACACGCGCCAAGAAATAACCAACACCGGACTGAGGATCCACCAGCAGGTCGCCAGAGACCGAAACCACTTTTCCGTCCACCACCAATTGAGGCGAATGTGCAAACGATGAAAAACGCACATCGACCGCCAAGCCAGCCTGCACCCGATCGATCAGGTGCGGCGGCACCCGGGCCTCCACCAGCAAGGCCTGGTCATGTGGCACCACATCCATCAGCTTTTGGCCCGGTCCAATGATGCCGCCCACCGTCTGAAATGCCAGCCCAACTACCTGCCCAGAAGCAGGTGACCGGATCTCCAGCCGTCCAAGATCATCGCTTGCAGCGATGATCTTGGACGCGTCCGCTTGCGCCTCGCGCCCAACGTCGGCAAGCTGTGTCTCCACTTCCTTACGGTACTCCTGTTGCCGCACGATGGTGCGTTGACGCAACTCCCCAATCGCACGCCGTGCACGAAGGGTGTTGCCCTGCAGCTCGGCAATATTTGAGCTGATTTCTGCGGCTGCTCGTTCGAGCTCCAACTGCCGGTTGCGCGGCGCATAACCTTCACTGACCAAGCCGCGTGTATTGTTCAATTCCTCGTTCAGAAGCGCCTGCTGTTGCTTGCGGTTGGCCAGCATGCTGTCGTAGGCTTGGATCAAGGCCTCCTGACCCTGAATGCTTTCCTCTATCGACTGCAACTCGGCGCGAAGGGAGGAGCGACGGGACTGAAACAACTGCTGCTGCGTGGCCAGTACCTCCCGAATTTGTGGGTCGCTGCTGGCCTTTTGTACATCTGGATGAACGCCGATCACCGTCAAACCACGCTGCTCGGCTTGCAAACGACTCTCCATGGCACGTAATCCCAAATAGCGCTGCCTGATTGACTCGTAGCTAGCGCGAACGGTCGCTTCGTCCAAGCGAATTAACAACTGCCCCTCCTTCACTTGGTCGCCCTCACCCACCAAAACTTCTTTCACAATACCACCGCTGAGGTGCTGGACCGCCTTTCGTTTGGTGTCGATGGCGACCATGCCTGCGCCGGGCACACCCTCATCTAAAGGCGCAAACCCGGCCCAGATCAAAAAGCCGCCAAAGCCCAGAACCAGGGCCCACAGTCCGATCCGCGTTGGCCTTCCACTGGCCGGCTTGGTCGTTTTTTCGATGTAATTCACATCCTCCACCACCGGCCCAGTGGCTGCCGTATCGGGTGGCATTCGCTTGGACAAATCTTCTTGGGTCATGACATTCTCTGCTTTGAAAAAATTGAATGCATCGGGTCAGGCTGGGGACAGGCGGTCCTGCACTGGAGGTTGCTGGGCAGCCACCGCAGCGCCGGGTCCGACCTGGAGTGCAGCGATCACAGCCTCGCGTGGGCCCTCGGCCTGCACCTGACCCTCCCTGAGCAGCAAAAGGCGATCAGCCAGCGCAACCGCTCCTGGGCGGTGGGTGATCAGAAAAACCGTTTTACCCGCCGCCTTAAGTCGCGCCACCGTTTGGTAAAGTGCCGCCTCACCCACATCATCCAGATTTGCATTGGGCTCATCAAGCACCAGCAACGCAGGGTTCCCGTAAACCGCTCGCGCTAAGGCAATGCGTTGGCGTTGCCCGCCAGACAGCAGGTTGCCGGCCTCTCCCATGGGCGTGTCATAGCCCTTCGGAAAACGCAAGATCATGTCATGCAGGCTCGCCTGCCGCGCCGCAGCGATCACACGCTCGAAATCAATATCGCCAAAACGGGCGATATTCTCTGCAATGGTGCCCTCAAATAACTCGATATCCTGTGGCAAGTACCCTATTTGCGAGCCCAGGGCGGACCGGTCCCACTTATGTATGGCCACACCATCGAGCAGAACGTCCCCCGAAACCTGTGGCCAGATACCCACCAACACCCGAGCCAGGGTGGACTTTCCCGACCCGGAAGGACCCGCAATCACCATCACTGTGCCCGCAGGCACCTGCAAGTCGATACCCTTGAGAATAGGCTGCTCCCGCCCCATCGCGCCAGCGCTCACCCCCCGAAGGATCACTTGCCCTGCCAGCTCCTCTTGGGTATGAGTCCCCACACGAGCCGGAAAATCCAGGAGCAATTGCTCCAGACGCCCAAAAGCTGTGCGCATGGCCATGAACTGCCGCCAGCTGCCCACCAGCTGATCAATCGGCGCTAGGGCGCGCGTCATCAGCACGTTAGCCGCAATCATGGCACCTGGGGACAGCTGTCCGTCAATCACTAACAAAGCCCCGGCCCCAAGGGCCAGTGACTGCTGGCTGTAGCGGATGAATTTGCTCCAGGCCGTGATGTGGTGCGTCAGTCGCTGCGCTAAACCACCCAGGCTCAGCTGCTGATCGTGCCGTGACTGCCAACGCACCTGCAGGTTCTGAATCATGCCCATCGACTCCAGCACCTCAGCATTGCGCAATTTTCCCTGCAAAAAAACACCAGCATCAGATGCTGCTTTCGTGGCATTCTCGGACGGCTGCGCAGCCACCCGATGCCCCACCCAGGCCAAGACGCCCTGCACAAGGGCAAAAAGCAGGCCTATCGCACCCAACCAAGGATGCAGAAAATACAGCACAGCCAAATAGATTGGCGCCCATGGTGCATCGAAAAATGCAAAGATACCGTTTCCAGTCAAAAATTGACGAATCTGAATCAGGTCGCCAAATGAGCGGGCCGCCGCATGCCCCGACTGGTTCAAGTTGGCCTCAAAGCTGGCGTTGAACACCTGCGTGCTCAAACGCTCGTCCAACCGAACCCCGGTATGAACCAGCAAACGCGATCGCATCCACTCTGCAAAGGCCATCACGCCAAACAAAAACAGCGTCAGCAAAGAGATCGCCACCAAGGTCAACTCGCTTTGGCTCACTAGCACCCGGTCGTAAACCTGCAGCATGTACAACGTTGGTGCCAGCATCAGCACATTGGCTACCAAACTGTATAAACCCACCAGCAAAAACTCACGGCGAAAGACCCACAAACTACGGGTCAGGTCACTGCGACTGAAAAAGGAGAGTATTTTCATGGAAGTCCGTTCAATGCCTCACGCGACCGCCGGAGCGGTAACAATCGCTTGCCGGGCTTTTGCAGCGGCCTCCGACAAAGCCTTCAAAACATCGTCACGTGTGCCGAACATCTGCGCCTGTCCCTCACGCAGCACCAGCATCTTGTCTGCTACGCCTAACACGCTGGTACGGTGTGTCATCACTACAAACGTCGTACCTGCAGCCTTAAGTTGCGAAATAGCCTGCGCCAGCGCGGCATCGCCTTGTTCATCAAGGCTTGAATTGGGTTCGTCCAGCACCACGAACGCCGGCTTGCCGTACAGAGCGCGCGCAAGCGCTACCCTTTGGCGCTGGCCACCCGACAATACTGCACCATCCCGGCCCACCGGACTAGCATAACCTTGGGGCAAGGCAAGAATGAATTCATGCAAACCCACTGCACGGGCCGCCTCATCCACCTTGGGCTGGTCAATTTGGCCAAAGCGGGCAATGTTCTCGGCTAAGGTGCCGTCAAATAACTCAACACCCTGCGGAAGGTAGCCTATGTGCGGGCCGAGCTCACGCTTGTCCCAGGTGTACACATCGGAGCCGTCAAGCCGCACCTTGCCACTGATTGCAGGCCACAAACCCACCAATAGGCGAGCCAGCGTAGTTTTACCCGAAGCCGATGGTCCTACGACCGCCAGCACCTCTCCCGGACTCAACACAAAGCCTACCCCCTTGAGGATGGACACTTGGCTGCCCGGCGCAGAAGCTACAACGCCTTCAACCTGTAGCAACCCTGTTGGCTTGGGCAGGGCCATGCTGCTTGGGCGCGGCGGCAACATGGCCAGCATGTTGTCCAGACGAGCATAGGCTTCACGGACATTCACCACCGCCTGCCATTGGGCCACCAACTGAACCAAAGGCGCCAAAATCCGCCCGCCTAAAATTGACCCGATGATCATGTATGCCGCGCCGCCATTGAGCTGGTTGCGCAAGAGAAGCCAGGCCCCCAGTCCTAGCAGCATGGAGCTCACCGTGTTCTGCAAAAACTTGGAAATGGCCTGGTAAAGCCCCGCACTGTCGGATGCACGCGCCTGCAAACCCAAAAACTCCCTTTGTCGCTCCATCCAACGGCGATAGATGCGAGGCAACATGCCCATCGACTCAATCACCTGGGCGTTGCGCAGGCTGCCGTCGGCGTACTGCTGCGCCGCAGCCGCACAGCGGTTGGCCGCCACCAGGGGTGGTTGAGTGCTGCGCTCATTGCGCCAGCCCAAAAAGCTCAATACCACTGCTGCCACCACCGACGTCCAGCCCAGCACCGGACTGATTGCGAAAGTCAATATCAGAGCCACGAGGGAGACCGGCGCCTCCATCACCGCCAGAAGCACCGGTGCATACAAAAAATCGCGCAGGGTGCGCAGGTCATTCATCGGCTGCATGCTGCCACCGGGCATCCGCTTCAAATTGGCTTCGAAGATGGCGGAAAACACTCTTGGACTCATTCTCTGATCGAAAGCCAGGGAGGCCTCTCGCATCACCTCAGAGCGTACCCACTCCAGTATTTCCATTAGAGCGTAGGCCAACAGCACCAGCACTGTCAGCATTAACAGCGTGACATGACTGCGACTGTTCACCACTCGTTCATAAACCTCGAGCATGTAGGCTGAAGGCGTAAGAACCAGCAAGCTCGACACCAAGCTGAACCAGGCCGCACGCTTGAAATACGGCGCCAGAGAGGCCAAGGCAGCCTGCAACTCGGATGGGGGTTTGTTGGGATTCATTGGGCCTCCTCGACCATCACGTACTCGGGGATCTCGGCATCGGTGGGCCCTGTCACATCCGATAAGCTCTCATCCGCCCCCTCGGAAAATAGGAACGACAACGCGAACTGACCGTCCAGCTGCCTCGACAGGGCGATCTCACGCAGCTTCTTTTCATTGAAGTTCGCCTCGTCGGCCGGCTGCAGAGCCAAGGCAAAACGCATGCGGCCATCCAGGGTGAACATCGACAACTGGCCGTCGCGCACACTCAATGTGTGCCGGTCAAAATATACAGGGCAGCTGTCGCTGAAACGCAACAAAGGCAAAGGCCGGCCGGCCAGCTTGGCCAAATTGAAGGGGCTCTGCGGGTGCTGAAAAATCAGCCGACTCGTTCGTGACACCGAATAAATGGCGTTGCACACCATCTGCGAGCCCAGCTCAGGAAAGCGCTCGCGCATGCTTCGGTAAGTCAAATGGTGCAAGGCCACACGGTTCCACACTCTGGTCTGCTGCACAGTAGGCGCCAAGGAGTTGCACACCGTGGCAAAAGCAGCCTGCAAAGCCATCAGCCTCTCCAACTGTTCTGGCGTGGTGTTGAGCACAATGCGCAGTGAAAAATTCATATAGGACATGACTATAGCATTTTCCTATATGAATTTTTAAGGCGGATGAGTCGGTATCTTTGTGTTGGAAGCTTCGCAGTAGCGGGCAGCGGCAACATAGACGCCCTGTTTGGCACCGTTGATTACGACACACTGTGCAGCCTTGGCGGAAACGACAGCCTCAACGGCGGTGCTGGCACAGACCCTGCTTTATATTTCGGCAACCCAGCCGGTTACACCACCGCCAAGATGGCCATAGTCTGGGCGGTCAGTTCTGTTGCGGAAGTGGTGGACACGCTCACCAACATTGAGCGTTTGAAGTTTGGCGATACCCCCGTCGCGACCGACCTTGACGTCGACCAATCAGTCGGCAAGGCGGCGCTATCCCTTGGAGAGGTGCTTGGTAAAAATTTGATGCTCGGCAAGCAGCCCTGCGAGAAACAGTCATCGGCCTCTTTGATGCCGGTTTCAGCTTGCAACAACTCTCCGGGGACTTGATGCGTCTCGACATCTGGGGATTGCTTGCGAACGGGCCGCCAGTGCAAATGCCATCCAATTGAGTCTACTGGCTGGAACCAAGTCAATCGTTGGCAATGGCGGATTTACCGTGTCATCAGCCTCTGTCATTGAGAACGCTATTGGTGGCTTGGGTGACGACACTCTGACTGGGAACAGCGCAAACAATATCTTTCGAGGGAATGGGGGGAACGACGCCATTGACGGTGGCGCAGGTATCGATACGGCGATCTACACCGCCGCACGAAGCAGCTACACCACCACGAAAACGGCATCGGGTCTCCATGTTGCTGGCACACCCAACGTAGATGGCAATGACACGCTCTCAAATATAGAACGATTGCAATTTAGCGACACCAAGATCGCCTTCGGTACCACTCTTGGCCAATCAGCCGGCAATTCAGTTTTGCTCTTGGGTGCGGTTTTGGGTAATTCCCTACTTCAACTGAAAAAACCGTTAATTGGCGCCGTAACTGATCTATTTGATCAGGGTTTCAGCCTACAAGTCTTGTCTGGGGCACTGATGCGTTTGCCCATTTGGGGAGCGCTTGCCAACGGTGGTGCGGAATCAGCCAGCAATGAACAGATAGCAGGCCACCTGCTCCGGACGGTCAATGGCATGCTCCCTGATGCGTTGACGCTAGCGGCAGGGACCTCTGCCATCGCCAGTGAGACGGGCGCAGCTCAAGGCACGTTCCTAAGCAATTTGGCCGCCTCAACGGCAAACAACTCACAGGTTCAACTGGTAGGTCTGGCAACTACAGGCATCGATTTCGGTATGTCGACGTAAGTGGGCACCGTACCCCTCTCAACCCGTTGGCGCCAGCCAGGGTAACTTTCTCTGGTAACTTGCCGAGTCATCGGCAAACCAGAATCACATTGTCCTAATCGGACTTTCCTTGACTGGACTGGGTTACATCGGTTGAGCCGGCGGATTCCGGCGCGTGCCAGAAACTGGCGACCACTGGCCTTGCGACCCAGCCACCGCACGCTGTCAGATGTACGAGCGAGAAAATCCTATAAGTGCCCTGCATCTTCCTGCGGTTGCGCCGGGCGGGGCCACTCGCCATACAGATTCTCAAAGGAAGATGCAACCGCATGCACACCTATCTGGCGCGGCCATCGCCTTGACTGAACGCTCTGCGATACTGACGCTATCCGCTGCACACATTCATGACCGCATCCTCCGCCCGGTTTGAAAAATATCGAATTGACGGCACCAGCCTGCTGTTTGTTGTCGCATTGTTTGTGGCGTGTTACTTCATCGCCACCGCAGTCCCATCCTTTGAATCGCCTGACGAACCGGACCATGTCAAACGCGCTTACCTTCTGGGCAAAGGCCAGATCGTCCTGACAACGCCGGCAGGCGAGGCCTCGGGCGGCCCGATCGACACGGGTCTACACGCTTACATGGCAGCCTTTATCGGCAAACGATTTCACCCTGAGCAAAAAATTGCCGGCGAACCGCTGGCGGAGGCCGAGCAGATCGTTTGGTCGGGCATCAAAGAACAAACAACCGCACCTGGCACCGGCTACTACTTCCCGGTCATCTATGCGCCGCAAGCGGTGGGGTTGGTGGTGGGTGAAACGCTGGGCTGGACCGTCGGCAACTCTTACAGACTGGCCAGGCTGTTGGCCCTGCTCGCCAGTTGCCTGTTGCTGTTATTGGCCTTCGGCCTGCATCGCCCGCCACCGTTGACACTGGCGTTTTTAACACTGCCCATGAGCATGTTCCAGATGTCGGCAGCCAGCCTGGACGGCATCTCGAATGCTTTGGCTGTGTTGGCCGTGTCGCTTTTTCTAAAGATGACCCGAAGCCCTGGTACCCTGAACCGTGCGAGCTTGTGGGGCCTGGCACTGTGCGTGTTGATCGTGACATCGAGCAGGGTCCACCTACTGCCGCTCATTGCCCTTGTTTTCGCGTCCTACGCCTACACCAAACACAAAAGCAGCCTTTACGCCGGCGGCCTGGTCACGCTGCTGGTACTCGCGTGGCTGGCCGTCGCCATCAAGACCACGGTAGACACCAGGGTGATCACAGGCCTGCCCACCGCCAGCCTCGTCACCTACTACCTGGGGCACCCCATGGCACTGGCCCGCGTGCTAGCGGCCACAGTGTCCAACACTGAACTACAACAGTTTTACCAACGATCGTTCATTGGCATACTGGGCTGGCTGGACGCGCCATTTGCAGCATCGACCTACACAACTTACTGGCTGCTTTTATTGCTTGTCCTGCCCTTTTCGGTAGCGCTAGGCGTCATTCGTCGGCGACCCATGGCAAGCGCCTTCCTCTTTCTTGCAGCGCTCGGGTCTGTCTTCCTGGTATTTTTTGCACTTCTGATCACCTGGAACGTCCATCCTGCACAAGTCATACAAGGCGTTCAGGGGCGCTATTTCTTTGCGCCGGCCCTGATTCTGGCCTATGCATTGGGCCGCAATGATGGGCATGCCCAAAGGGGATTGATGCGCGCTGCTGGTATCGTCCTCGTGGCCGCACTTTTTCTTTACAGCATTTCACAAACTGGTCAGCTTTTGATAAGCCGGTACTCTATCGTTGATGAGCTTCCGGCCATCAGCAAGATGGCGTTGGCCCCGAGCCCGCAACTGACAAAAGGCGTAGCCTTGCCTCTGGCCATCGATGAATCACAGACCACAGCACCGCAGGCGTTAACAGGTCTGGGCATTTTTCTCGGTACTTACGCGCGCGCCAACCCAGGCACTGCCGTGCTGCAATTGCGAACAAAAGACGGCCTCACCCTCCAGATTCCTTTTGAACTGGCGGGTCTTGAAGACAACCAATACCGGTTTTTCAAACTGGACGGGCAACCGTATGTGAGCGCAGACCTCCTGTACCAAACCGGCGGGGGTATCAGTGTTTGGCAGACCCAGCCGCCGCCAGGCGCTGGTGCGAGCGCATCCTGTCTTATCTACGCCGCAACCAATGGCACACGCCGGACAACCCGCGGCTGTCCCAGACCCTGAACCCATGCGCTAAGATAAGCTCAGATTAGAAACTCCAGGCTCAATGGTACTGATGGTGCAGCAGGAACAGCCATGACTTCAGCCACAAGATCTCCGGATCCAGCAGGCCGACGCCGGTTCATGCGAACATTTTCGCGCCTGACCCTGTCAGGCACTCTGATCACGCTGGGTACCTGGCCCACCGCCGGCTTGGCCCAGCAAAACCTGCCTGCTTTCGATTTCTTCGACCTCTCAGGGCGCGCCATCCCTCCCAACGATCCATTGAACCAGCTGCTCTACCTTGATTTCTGGGCCTCATGGTGCGGGCCATGCAGACAGTCTTTCCCGTGGATGAACGACATGCATGCCACTTACGGCAAGCGGGGCCTGCGCATCCTGGCGGTCAGCCTGGACAAGAATAAATCGAACGCCGAGCGGTTTCTTCGCGAGGTACCCGCCAACTTCCAGATCGCTTGGGACCCTGAGGGCAACAGCGCGCGGGCCCACCAGGTCAAGACCATGCCCACCAGTTTGCTCATCGCCTGCCGCGGCAGCACCGTCACCCGTCACAGCGGATTTTCCGCCAGCATGACGGCCACTCTTGAAGCGGACATCAAAAGCGGCCTATGCCGGGCTTGAGCCTCCTCGCCATCGCGCGGTGCGCCGGCCTGACCTGCTGCTTGGCAGCGATGGCAGGCTGCGCATACACACCTGTAGCAGCCTGGGACAAGGGCGACCTGGCCAAGCCAGAGATGCAGTTCGACGCCGATCGGCTCGAAGCCGGTTTCATGGAACACATCTATTTCAGCAAAGAGGCCGCCTCCGGAGGCCGTGGCGTCGGTGGAGGGGCTGCGGATGCAACTAAACGTTAACTGTCCGGCAAGCTGCCTGGTTGGGGCTGCCATTGCCCTGGGTCTGACGCCCGCGCTCGCCGATACCGCGCCCGCGCAAGGCAGCATCAGTTTCAAGCAGCTCGACTATTCAGACAGCCAGCCCGGGCTTGACCGCATGCAAGTGCGCTCGTCCGCCATTGGCATCCTGGCGCCAATGGGCGACAAATGGGCCGTGGAAGGCACCTGGGTGGTAGACAGCATCAGCGGTGCATCGCCGCCACTGAACACGCTGGTAGCAGTATCATGTCCAGACAGCTTACCAGGCTGAAACCGTATCTCCACAACTCCACAAGACAACACCATCATGTCTGATCAAACCAACTCACCTCACACACCGACGCAATCCGATCACGACACCAACGAAGCCATAGAGGCCATGCTTCGAAAGGCTATGGGGGTGCCCAAGCCAGCCGCGCCAGAGGACAGCAACCCGCCACCAGCCGCGAAGCTATAGATCTATACAGCTATAGAGCTGCAGGGCCAAATCTTGTAATCTTGTGACTTGAATTAGTATTAATCCACGTCGCGGCATTTGTGCATGGCGCTGGCAGGTGGTCTGCATGACGAAACCGCCGGCCATGCGGTCAACACGGTAAAAATTCAATGATTCAAGACCTGAACCCCCTTACGTTGCTTAAATTAGCCTCATTGCTGCTGTTAACCGGCTGTGGCGGTGGCGACGGTGCTCAGCCCGCTGTATCGCAGCTGCAGGCAACCACGCTGCGTTATGGACAGGCTGCGGTAATCCAAGTGGCGGGCAAATACATGCGCAGCGACATGGTGGCAGATACAGGCAGTTGCTCGGGGCCGGTATTTCGCTCAGACAGCACGCCAGACCTGGCAGTGCTCACTTGCCAGGTAACAGCCACTGGACAGCTGCCGGTGAACATCCGTGCCGCTAACGGTGACCTGCTGCATTCGGCATCGCTGATGGTGCCCTTGCCGCAGGTGTTGCTCATCACCTCCAAGGGCAGCATCGAGCTGGAACTCAACCCGGTGGCCACACCGGTCACCGTCAATAATTTTCTGGGCTACGTTAACGGGGGCTACTACCGTAATACTTTGTTTCACCGGGTGGTTCCCGGCTTTGTGGTGCAGGGTGGTGGCTACACGGCCGGGCTGGTCAAAAAGGATGGGCAACTCGCGCCAATTAGGCTGGAGTCCAACATGGGGCTGCTCAACACGCGCGGCACCTTGGCCATGGCCCGAACCACTGAGCCAAATTCAGCAACGGCTGAGTTTTATGTGAACTTGGTGGACAACCCGTCGCTAGACTACCAAAGCGCCAGCAGCCCAGGTTATGCGGTGTTTGGCAAGGTGATCAGCGGCATCGACGTGGTAGATGCCATAGCCGCAGTGCCCACAGCCACGGTGGGGCCCAACCAGAACGTGCCCGTGAGTGATGTGACGATCAGCTTGGCGCTACAGACACGATAAAAAAGCGTAGCCAAGGTGAACCTGCCCCTGTTTGCCTTTTGCTTGTACGCACGGCCAATGGCCAATTCTGATGATGTCGTCGCTAACCGAACTTCTAGTCATACGGCTAGACCACAGCGTTCAACTCGCTGGAACAGCCCAAATTATTACCATATGAAGAAAAAATCCGTCGCAGTGCTTCAGTCATGTCTACGCTTGGATGCCAAGTCAGGTCACGCTCTGTCTTACGGATATTCGGTACACGTCGACTTGAATCTTGGTAACCCTCGCCATAGTATGCCTCTGGTGATGTAGAAACAATTTCCATCTGCGGAAGATGCATCGAAAAGTTGGGATAATCTCGTGCCAAATTCAACATCATTTCTGCAACTTGTCGAATTGAAAAATCATTAACCGGATTACCTATATTGTAGATTTTTCCATCAGCTACACCATCTGGATTCTCAATAATGCGCATCAATGCATCGACCCCATCATCGATGTAAGTAAAACAACGTCTTTGCTCCCCGCCACCAACGAGTTGAATATTTTCGCCGCGCAATATTTGCCCAAGAAACTGCGTAATCACGCGGCTTGATCCCTCTTTTGCAGCATGAATATCGTCGAGTCTTGGGCCTATCCAATTGAAGGGACGAAACAAAGTGAACTTCAAGCCGTGTTGCTGCCCGTAGGCAAAAATAACACGATCCATCAACTGTTTGGAACAAGCATAAATCCATCTGGATTTATTGATTGGACCGTACACGAGAGGGGTGGCATCTGGATCAAGCTCCGCATCTGAACTCATACCATAGACCTCTGAAGTAGATGGAAAAATTACCCTCTTTCCATAGCGTACAGCCGCTCTGACGATGGGAAGATTGGCTTCAAAATCCAATTCAAATACACGCAGTGGGTCTTTAACATACGTGGCAGGGGTTGCAATTGCAACTAGAGGAATAATAACGTCGCATTTTTTAATATGATATTCAATCCACTCGTGGTTAATAGTTATGTCACCCTCAAAAAAATGAAATCTTTCGTATTGCATCGCGTCAGCAACACGGTCCGAATCAATATCGACACCGTATATTTCCCACGACGTTGAAGCCAATATCCGATTCGAAAGGTGATGTCCGATGAAACCATTTACCCCAAGTATCAGAATTTTTTTCATCTTTTCGCTGGTCTCATTTTCTCAATAAAAGCAATATTTTTTCGATCGAGAAACAAACCCTGTTGACATCCGTTTCCCGCATACCGGGGAAAAGAGGCAGTGTCACAATGCGTGACCCCACATCTTCGGCAACAGGGAAATCGCCTGGTCCATACCCCAGCTTTCTATACAGCGAATACAAATGGACCACGGAATAGTGCACACCTATGCCAATCCCATCCGCCCGCATCGCTTCAATAAAACTTGCGCGCGACACGCCATGCGGTAACAGAACTTGAAACATGTGCCAGTTCGATTGCTCAAAATCCGGCAATGGCAATTCCAACCCCATATCGGACCGCAGCGTCGCAAAATACTGGCACGCCAACGCGGCACGTTGCCGATAGATGTTTTCCATGTGGACTAACTGCCCCAAGCCTATAGCAGCGGCAATATCTGACATATTTGCTTTTGCACCCAACTCCGTCACGTCCATCGTACCGTCAGGGTAACGAGTAACCCCTTGAAGACGCAAGCGCTCGCAAAGCGCAAGGTCTACTTCGTCTGGCAACACAAGCGCGCCCCCTTCACCTGATGTCACATTCTTATTGGCATGAAAGCTAAAGGCCACGAAGTTAGGGCCTGTACCCACGGGACGTCCCTTCCAATTCGCACCAAAAGACTGTGCGGCATCTTCAATGACAAGTAATGCATGGGAATGCGCCAATGTCTGCAGCTTGTCGCGGTCTACAGGCAGTCCTGCCAAATCAACAGGAATCAATGCTTTGGTCGAGGGTGTAAGTTTGTCCGCAACTCCAGACAAATCAATGTTACGCGTGTGGTATTCAATATCCACAAACACCGGTCGTGCACCGACCTCCAGCACAGAGTTCGCTGTAGCCACCCAAGTTAATGGCGATGTCACCACTTCATCGCCCACGCCTACACCAGCCAGACGCAAAGCAGCAATCAGTGCAGCTGTAGCAGAGTTGAATGTCCGTACACTGCGTCCGGCGCAATACGTAGACAGAGCTCGCTCAAACTCCAACACCTTCGGGCCACCCGTTAACCAACCGGAGCGCAAGACCGCCACCACAGCGCCTATGGTTTCTTCATCAATAAACGGCTTTGTGAAAGGTAGAAAATCGTTAGTTTTGGTTTGACCTTGCTCCATGTGATGCTCCACGCTAAACATCAAGCTGATGTTCAGTGCCGGCCACTGCATGCGGACTTGGCATGCGTAAAGGGACCATGCTGGTTCCGCCCAAACTTATAACAAGCTGCGGTGGCATGTCAGCTCCATAGGACACTAATCTGTTTACGAACCGTAGCTGGCACACCGGCCACCATAACAGCTGAGGCGACATCTGCCAACACGACCGCGCCACCGGCAATGATTGCATGATCACCCACCCGCAAACGCTCTAGCAAGGTGGCGCCAAGGCCGATTGTCACGCCTTGGCCTATCACGGACAAGCCCCCCACGCTGGCACCAGGCTGGACCCGCGTAAATTCGCCAATTTGGTTATCGTGACCAATCGTGACCCCCCGATTGACAAACACATGTCTCTCCAGTGTTGTCCCAGGCGCAATGACAGAGTTAGCACCGACAAACACCCCTTCCCCTAAACGCGCCATTGGCGACACATACGCCGTACGATGCACCAGCGTACAAAAGGTCAATCCCCAACGGGCCTCAATATCCATTGCTAGTCGGCGGCGCATTGGCGTAGTGGGGCCAAGCAAATAGACTTCTCCGGAGGTCGGTTCAAACTCGTCAAACAAAATAATCTCTGGCACGCCTCCAAACTCAGCCATTGCCTCAACACGCGCCTCTAACGGAATACTGCGCGCCTCAGCAAGCTGAGGCTCATGCAATACCACCTTTGATGGCCGTATCCCAACCGAAAGCGCTGCATCGAAAATGTCGGAAAGTATATTGCTCGCTCCAAACACCACAAGAGACATATCACTACTCCACATGTAAACGCACGGCGGCATGCTGTATTGAGAGCGCCATGGCCTGACACAAACTAGCATCAGACGAGATTAAATCCAGACGCGCATTAAAACGCGCCAACAATGCAAGACCAAGCTCCTGCCGCGAACCTGAACTGACTGTAAGCTCCTGCAGTTGATTCAAGTAGGCATCCAACGACAACGCCGCAAACGGGCCCAACTTATCGCCACCGTCACCGTCCCGAAACGACACGACCGAACGCCCTGCAGCCATCGCCTCAGCAACACTGAACCCACCCCCCATCCGGGGAGGATTCAGACATATGTCTGATAAATTCAGCAAATCCGCTACATCGCTGCGAAACCCCAGGACCCTCACTCGGTCATCTGCTACACCATTCAAGGCAGCAGGTATGACCGCTTCCGACCCAACCAACAACCAAACTACATTCGGGCTTCGCTGGAGCAGTGACAACACTTGTGCTGCCCACTCGCCCCCAATTTCGGAGCCCAGCCGGTGTCCCACTGTGATCCACACCAGCGCGTCGTCAGCAATGCCCAGCTCTTTGCGAGACAACGCATTTGTGGACTTGGGGCGATCCAGGCGATAGGGATGAGGATGCGCTATTGAAGTTGGCAACCCTTCTCCCCAAATGGAACCTCTGCCAACAGGCTCCACCGAAGAACTCAGCCACACATCCGAAGGCACCATCGGCGGACACCCGTGCACATTCAATGCCAGCACAGCACGCCGCCCATACAAGGCGCCCGCTAGTGGCGAATACAGGCCCACCTCAAACACCAGGTCAGGGTCAAACTTTACCAGCTCCTCCAAGATCACTCGCCAGCGCATTCTTAAACTGATCTGAGAATCGGCCATTAAATGCAGCTCCACCCCATTTGGCAAGTTGTTCTGCCAAAACACAACATCAAATGGCGACAACACGACCCGCTCCGAACTGCCCTGATAGAGGTGCGCCTGTGCAGGAACTTGTTCTTGACAACCAAACACGCCGATCGTCATACCGCAACGCGCTAACACTGCACACTGCGCTGCAACCATCGCACTTGGCGTATGCCCTGCGTTGCTCGCATACGGCAACACCACCGCCACCCGTGCCACCCTCTGTGGAACACGAGGCACAAAATAACTCGGCAGCTCCTTCGCTGCCTGCAGGGTCATTCCGGCCACCAGCTCAGGTACTCGATAGGCTCTTAATTGTTCTGCAAATGCTGATGCCGATGAAGCATGTTTGACAGCAAACCCCCAAGCATATGCAGCCAGGGCACCCATCCTATCTGCATTGCTATCGAGCGATAGTGCGCACTGCGCCGCAGCAGCGGCATACGCCGCTTCGCCACCGCTGAGGTCGCGTAGCAGCGTCAGTCGCAACACGTCGGCCCTGACATCCAGCTTGCCCTGCAGTGCCTGCAAGCGGGTTATCACAGCAGCACGCTCGCTCTGCGCATGGGGCATGGTGCACAGCCGATGTATAGACATCCAAGCCTCCGATTGCTGCGGCTCATCCAGCACTTGCGCTAACAAATCTTCAAATAAATTCCACAATAGATTTGTCCGGTACGTATTTTGATGACATTAGATGATCTGCAGGGCCTTCAACACCGGCAGCTGTTTGGTCGCAAAGGCGTCTGCCTGCGCCGTCAGCTCAGCAATGTTTTCTTCTGCAGTTTCCAGCGTGGCACCTGCCTTGAGAATCTTCTGGCCTTGCGCTGCCAGAATGCTCCATGTGAACTGCGCCCAGTCTGGCGGCTGCTTCTTACCGTGACTGATCGCCATGGCAAACAGCTGCACAAAGCGTGGCACGGCAAAACCGCCACCGGTCACGGGGCTTGCGAGATAGCTGATGTCACCACTTGAGCGGGCCTTTTGCATCAGATGCGCGTTGAGCTTGTCGGTGTATTTTCTGGCTTTGGGGATGGCTGCCTCATCTTGCACCGAGGCCAGATGGCCTGCGCCGATGAGCATCATGACGGCTTGAGTGATTTGGCCGTAGCTCACGCCCTTGTCTTTAACCGCCTGCTCCAGTTGGACAATCGTCTTTGGCTTGTGGTCAGCCAGCACGTCCAACACTGGGTTGTATACCGCTTCGGTCATGGTGGCCTCGCCCAAACCAGCCGACACCTTAAGGGTGACGTCAGCGCGGTGGGTGGTCAGCAATACCTTCTGTGCTCGCAAGCCTTCTGCCTGCTCCAGAAGAGATAGTTTTCTGGCCCCTTTGACCCAGTAGTCTTTGCGAAACTGTTGGTTTACCATAAAGTCACGCACGGTTTGGCGGAACATCATGTCTGGGATTTCATTGAGCAAAGTCTGTTGTTCTGCGGTGAGGTTGATAGCGTCCACAAAGTCCAAGTAATTGGCGCTGCAGGCAAAGCCCAACTTTGCAGGCTCCAGCCAGCGAGCCATATCGGCAAAGCTCATGGGCAGCCAATCACGGTTGAAGTACTCGTGGGCCACGTAGTTTCTGTTTTGCTTTTTGATCTTTGTCACCCTGTCTGCAATGGCCGGGTTTGCACGGGCAAAGGCAGGGTTGGTGGCAAAGAGCTTGTCGGCAAAGGCAAGGGCTGCATCAATGCGGGGCACGATGCCTTGGCCAGATGCTCCCATGACTTCACTGTGTTCGGTCAGCAAGTCACGCATGGGCACCATGGCCGCCCAGCCTGGTTGGGTGTTGTAGCTGATGTAGAGCACACCACCTACTTTGAGCTTTTTGCGAATGAAGTCAACGATGACGGAGCGGTTCCCGTTGCTGATCCAGCTCCAGATACCATGCAGGCCGATGTAGTCAAACTCGGGCAGGTCGGACCGGCCAGCAAACTCGTCAAATGCTTGGTCGAACAGCTTGGCGCCGTTTCCCGAAACGGCCGCCAGTTCTTGCGCAAAGGCCGCCTGGCTGGGGTTGAAGTCGGTGCCTGCCCACTGGGTGATGGTGGCCGCTGCGTGAATGTTGGCACTGACACCCTGACCGAAGCCCAACTCGCAGGCAGAGCCGAACTCGGGGCAGGAAAGGCCAGCGTTGAGGAACGCCATCTTTAACCGCAGGGGGTTGAGTTCTTGGTAGTAGCCAAAGGTGTAACCAATGTCGGCTACGTAGCCTGCGGTCCAGTCGGTCATGGAGTTGATCCTGAGTTCTTTGAGGGATTCGAGTTTAGCTGAGTTTAAGTGTGTCACCACCGCCTGCCAGCAAGGGGGGCGCTACAGAGGCGATAGATTCGTTGAGGGCTTTTGAATAGGCCGCCCTGGCAGTTTGCAGCACTGCCGCTTGGGCTTGCAGACGTTGCAGTTCGCCATCTACAAATTTGAGGCTTTGAAGCTGCTCTTTGGCTGCTTGGGACAGGCTGTCAAAGTCGTACTCCTTGTTGTCGATTTTGACGGTGGGCATGAGGTTGTTCCTGTATTGCTATTGTAGAAATGTACACGCGTAAAAAAAGGCCCCCGAGGGAGCCTTTTTGAGACTGACTAAGCAATGTCTCCCTTTGCTTTTGCCCCCGAGGTACCCGGTGAGGAGTACTTCGAGGATTGGGCTGAAGAGAATTTATTAGCTTCGGATGGATTAGACCAGAGTCAGAACATTAGTAGTACCACCAGTAGCTGTGCTGAGGTCAACCAAACCGGTTAACTTAACAATGAAGTCCGTCCCGTTCACGAAGGAAGCACTAACACCAGAGCCATCATGGCGGCTTTGAACCAAGTAGGTGTCGCCGCCCGTCTGGAACCAACCGAAATAGCCGTTCACAGAGGCGTTTCCGCCTGCCTGAATAACCGCGTTGGCGTAATCCTGGAATACAGCGGTGCTCGGGAGAGTAACCTTCGTAGTTGTAAAAACCTCTGTTCCCAGATCATTCACAGCGATTTTCACGCCAGCGTGCGCATCCGTAATGGTGCTGTAGGCGTTGACCGTCAACGGTGAAGCCGTGAAAGTGATCACGTCAGCGCCGGTACTGGTGGTGATCGTGTTAACGCCACTGCCAACTGTAACCGTATCCACACCAGTTCCACCTGTGTAGGTGTTGTTGCCTGAGGTAGCAGTAAACTCGTTAGCACCATTACCCAAGCTGACAGTGTTTTTACCAGTGGTTAAGTTAACCGTGTCAGCACCTGCTCCGCCGGTAATAGTGTTATTACCAGCAAGACCGGTTACGCTGTTTGTGCCATCGCCCAAGGTGATAACGTTGTTTTTACCGTTGGATGCGGTAATGACGTCGTTACCCGTACCACCGGTGTAGGTCACAGCGCCGTTAACAGCCGCCGAGAAGTTTACGGTGTTGGTCGCAGCCGCAGAGCCAGTAACCGTTGCAGCTGCTGCCAATGCGCCAGCCGTCCATTCGAAACCACCCTTACCTGTGGTGCCAGCGATGCCGGAAGCGTCAACTGAAGTCAGTGCAGTGCTGGTAGCTGTCAAGGTCAGACCTGCGTTACCAGATACAGTGATTGTCTTCACACTGTTACCCAGCCATGTCAGGCTGTCACTGAATGTACCGGTAGGCGTTGCTTGTGTATCAGAGACTGTAATTGCAACACTTTCCAAGTTTGCAGCAGTGATAGCACCAAATGCAACACCAGCCGCAGAACCATCTGTCAAATTAACCGTTGCGGTATCAGTCGTTGGTGTAGCCCAAGCTGTGTTTGCAAGCGTGTAGGCAGTGCCAGCGCCTGTGAGCGTCAAGGTAGATCCAGATGCCAAAGCATTTAGAGTCAGCCCATTGCCACCCGATGTGGAGACATTGGTGTAGTTGCCCAAAACCGTTGTGTCAATGGTTTGGTTGGTTGCACCAGTCAATACCAGTTTCTCAAAGCCGGACACTTTTGCAGCAAATTTTGTATCTGCTGATCCAGTGGCTGCCAGTCCGGCGGACATTGACAGCGTATCGGTTCCAGTACCGCCAGTAACAGCGGCGGTTGGGGTAGCACCACCAGCGTAATCCAGTGCGTCGTCACCAGCACTGAGGTCGATTGCCTTAGCTGCAGTTCCCTTTGTCGTCGAGACGCTGTCTACACCTGCGCCGCCTGTAAAGGTAGCGTTCGATGCGTCGATAATCACTGTGGTTGTACCAGTAGTGCCGGATGTATCCACTGCTGTAACAGTAGCTCCACTGAGGTCAGCTTTAAGGCCAGCGGCACCAGTCACTGTCACAGTCTTCAAAGCAGACAAGCCAGTAGCAGATGTCAACGTCAGAACCTTGGTTCCTGCAACCGTCACTGCTGTAGCAGCTCCGTTAGTAACGTTAGACAGAGTTGACGCGTTGTTGGCGGTCGTGAAGTTCAGCGTTGTATAGATGTCTGCGTCATCCAAAGTACCGGTGCTTTGACCGTCCAAAGTCACGCCGAGGGTCTTGTTGGTAGGCGTTGTCAAACCATCGTTATTAATGATGATGTTGCCGCTGCCGCCTGAAAGGCTCAGCGTTGTCAAAGCAGTACCAGCGAAATTAAAAGACGTGTAGTTGCTTGCGGTCACCGAGGTGATTGTTCCAGCTACCGTTTTCGATGCGGTGTTGACGTCCGTAACAGAAACTGAGTTGGTAACTACGCCAGCCTTGTCTGCTGCCGCGGTAGCTTTTGCGGAGTTGGTTACCGTTACGGCTGTGGTGTTGGCGGTACCGGTAACAAGGATCGTGCCCATTATGTCGGTTGTATTAACCTTGTTTGCACTGGTTTGGGACACAGAAACTGTGGTTCCACCGGTGACCTTAATGGCACCCATCGCAGAGCCACCCGCAGCAGCTGAAGTAACCGAAACAGTGACTGCACCTGTGGGGGCAGTGGTTGCGCCAACGGTGGTTGTGGCAGAGGTGACACCCGTTGCGGTATGGGACACGGAGGTACCACCGTCGATCGTGGTAGCTGCAACAACTCCCTTGGTCTGGCTGACGGTGATGGCGCCAACAGAACCCGACGCTTTCACAGCACCACCAACAGCACTGATTGTCTGGCTCAAGCCACCGGCAACTGTAACGGTTCCGGTATTGAACGAGTTAGTTGCAGAAACCGCCGTTGTGGCATCAGTAGTGATGCCAACGTTACCACCGGTTGAATTACTAACGGTCAGGGCGGTCGTTCCCCAGCCAGTGGTGTCAGTTGTAATGCCAGCGTTGGAGCGCAGCGTGACATTCTCCATGTTCTTGACGCTCAAGGAACCCACTGCTGTGGTGTCAATGGCTGAGTCTGAAGTAACGCTGAGTGTGTCACCAACACCTGCGCCGCCGTCAAATGCATCAAAAGCAGACAGTCCGCCAGCAATGATGGAGGTGAACGTGTCGTCACCCTTAGCACCGGTGAAGGTGTCAATACCTGCAGTGAGTGTGAAAGTCTGGGCCGTGTACTGGGGGACCACCGAAGCGGCGGCGGTGGCGTCTTTCGCAGCCTCCGAAATGGCTGTAGTTGAGGCAGTTTGTGCGGCTGTACCAGCAGCTACAGCAGCAGTAGCCGCAGCGTCGTCTGTGGTTACCTTGGTTGCGTCAGTAGCAGCTTTCAGAGCTGTCGCTGCGGTAACCAG
>CAMELV010000052.1 GCA_945925985.1 Comamonas sp. lk
GGTGATGTGCGCGAGGGTGACGGCTCTCGGGTCGCCTTACTCTTTAACGGCGGCGTGAAGCACGCTCATCGGCCACATCCGGGTAAAGAGGCGAAGCAGTACCAGGTCAGGGAGATCAAGGAATGGTTGACAGCACTAGGGGTGAAAGCATGAGCAGCATGAATTACAAGGGCTACACCGCCCGTATCGAGTTTTCAGAAAATGATGGCGTTTTTTGGGGCAAGGTGCTCGGTTTGCCGCCCAGCACAAGCATCAGCTTTGAGGGTGAGACGGTTGCGCAGTTGACGCAGGACTTTCACAACGCGGTTGATTTCTACATGACAGACTGCGCAAAAAACGGCAAAGAAGCCCTCAAGCCGGCCAGCGGCAAGATGATGCTTCGGGTAGCGCCCGAGGTGCACAGTGCCGCGCTGATTGCCGCCCAGGCCAGTGGCGTGAGTTTGAATCAGTGGGCCGCTGGCGTTCTGCAGGCTGCAGCACATGGCTGAATTGGAGCTGACCTCAAGGTCCTGGTCGTAACATTGCAGAATGATTGCAAAAATAATAAAATGCAATCATTGCTATCAGTAAAGACTCGAATCATCAATGTCGTCAATCACTGTTCGTAACCTGCCGGAGGAAACACACCGTGCCCTGCGTGTTCGCGCTGCCATGGCCGGTCGAAGCACCGAAGCCGAGGTCAGAGCCATTCTGGAGAGCGTCGCCAGACCAGAAGGCCGTATCAAATTGGGCTCCTTGTTGGCCGACATCGGACACCAAGCGGGGGGCGTTGAACTTGACATTGAGCGCGACAGGACCCCTGCTGAACCCTTGAGCTTTGAATGATTCTGCTCGACACCAATGTCATTTCTGAGCCCTTGCGGCCTGCAGGGGATGCCGCTGTGCTGGCTTGGATAGATGAACAAATTGTCGAAACCCTGTACCTCTCTGCCATCAGCCTGGCCGAGTTGCGGCTGGGCATAGCAACGCTGCCGGCGGGCAAGCGCAAAGACGTGCTTTACAGCAGCTTTGAGCAACGCGTTTTACCCCTGTTCGCCGGCCGGATACTGCCCTTTGACAGCGCCGCGTCAGAAGCCTACGCGGTGCTGCGCGCCCGCGCACGGGTTCAAGGAAAGGCCACAGCGCCTGCCGACGGGTACATTGCCGCGACCGCCACATCCCATGGCTTGATCGTTGCCACCCGAGACACTGGCCCGTTCGAGGCCGTGGGCCTGACGGTTATCAATCCGTGGAATACGGCGCACTGATGGCTTGGCTCGGCTGACGAAAGCGCCCATGATCACCTACTACAACCGCCACCACGCCCTGCACCAGGGCCGCCTGGAGATGTTTCGCGGCGAGCTGGTGCAGTGCTTTGAAGTGCCGGCCCGCGCCGACCAGGTGCTGCTGGAGCTGCAGCGACGCAACCTGGGGCCGGTGCTGGACCCGCACACTTTTGATGGCGCGTTGCTGGCACGCGTGCACAGCCCGCGTTACCTGGCGTTTTTGGCCAGCGCCTGGGACCAATGGCTGGCGCTGGACGCCGGCAACGCGCAGCGCGATGTGCTGCCATCAGTCAGGCCGGCGCGCGGTTTGCGTACCGATGTGCTGCCCGACAATTTTTCGGCGCGGGTGGGGCTGTTTGCGTTTGACGCCGGCACGCCGCTGACCGCCGGCAGCTGGGCCGTGGCCCGTGCCGCCGCGCACTGCGCCCTGAGCGCGGCGCAGGCCGTGCTGGACGGGGCGCCGGCCGCCTTTGCCCTGAGCCGGCCCCCTGGCCACCATGCTGGCGCCGACTATTTTGGCGGCTACTGTTTTCTCAACTACGCCGCCCTGACGGCCCAACACCTGCGCGATGCCGGTCTGTCGCGCGTGGCGGTGCTGGATGTGGATTACCACCACGGCAACGGCACCCAAAGCATTTTTTACGAGCGCTCAGACGTCTTCTTTGCCAGCATCCATGGTGACCCGCGCACCGAATACCCCTTCTACCTGGGCCACGCCGATGAAACCGGCGCCGGTGCGGGTGCCGGCTTCAACCTGAACCTGCCGCTGCCGCGTGGCAGCGGATTTGAAGCCTGGTCGGCCGCGCTGGAAGTGGCCCTGGCCGCCATCGACCGCTTTGGCGCCGACGCACTGGTGGTTTCGCTTGGCCTGGACACGTTTGTCGGTGACCCGATTTCCGGTTTTTGCCTGCAAAGTACCGACTACCTGCGCCTGGGCGAACGCCTGGCCCGCGTCGGCCTGCCCACCGTGCTGGTGCTGGAAGGGGGCTATGCGGTGGACGGGCTGGGGGTTAACGCGGTTAATGTGCTGGAAGGTTTTGCCTGACCGTTTAATCGGGGTCAGATTCCAATTAAATCCTGGATCCCCGATCAGGTCGGGGAAGACGCGGCCGCTCGTCATTCCCGGCTGCGACCGGGAATCCAGGAAGTCATGGATCCCCGATCAGATCGAGGATGACGAGGGGGTGTCGGGGTTGACGCCGGGGTGCCGGGGCTTTGTTGACTTGCTGACGGGTGGCTGGTCAGCGCGCCATCTCGATCAGCTCAATATCCTTCTTGAGCAGGTCATTGACCAGTGCAGAAAAATCCACCCCTTTAGCGTTGGCCAGTGCGGCCAAGGTGGCCTGCACCTTCTGGTCCAGGTACACCGGCAAATTCAATTGCACTCCGGGCTTGTAGAAGTACCCGCGCTTGGCCCCTGAGAAATCGATCTCGGCGGGCATATCGTCATCAATGGGTGTGGTCTGTGTATTCATGGTGGTCACTTTGTCGAAATTGTTTTAACTGGGTTCATTCTCATACTGCAGGCGTTCGCGTTTCGTGGCTTCGCGCGCTGAAATGATGCGCACTGCCACATTGATCGGCCCGGTCTGCTGGTAGGTGCGCAGCATCGAACACAGTCAGCGCCAATGCGTCGAGCAGCACCGAAGCCGCCTGCACAAACGTCACGCCGTTGTGTTAATCGGGGTCAGATTCCAATTATTCCCTGTGGATCCCTGATCAGGTCGCGGATGACGCGGGGGTTTCGGGCATGACCCGGGTTGCAAGGCCCCGAGCTCAGATGTCCTGCCGGTGCCGCGTGTGCATCAGCAAGGCGCCAGGTCGCTAGTCGATGAAGATGCCGATGCCCACTTCATAGACATTTCGCCAATGCTCTTAAAAACATAGCAACAAAGTCAATCAGGATAAGGCCTAGAGGCCAATTCATATCCAAGTCGCCCGTCGACAAGGTAAGCACCCGTCAGCGCCGCCCGCACACTGACGGTCATCAAAGTTGAATAAACCACGAGAATTTCGCATTCATTTCTTTAAAATGACGGCATAGACTGCAACTTATAGAAGTGAATGCATGGCCATGTTGACTGTACGAAACCTGCCCGACGAGGTGCACCGAGCCTTGCGGGTGCAGGCTGCCTTGCACGGACACAGCACTGAGGCTGAAGTGCGCGAGATTCTGGCGGCCGCGGTCAAGCCACCCAGCCGCGTGCTCTTGGGCGATGCGCTGGCGGCGCTCGGCCGCCAGGTGGGCTTGACCAATGAGGACGTGGCGGTCTTGCAGCAAGGCAAAGACAAAACGCCAGCACAGCCGCTGAGGTTTGAGTGATCGTTCTCGATACCAATGTCGTCGCTGAGGCGATGAAGCCCGATCCACATCCAGCGGTGCGGGCCTGGCTGAACGATCAGGTTGCCTCAACGCTGTACCTGCCCAGCGTCACCATCGCCGAATTGCTGTTTGGCATTGGCGCACTGCCAGCGGGCAAACGCAAGGACATGTTGGCACAGACCCTTGACGGACTCATGGGGCTGTTCAGAGACCGCTTCCTGCCCTTTGACCTTGATGCCGCCCGACACTATGCCGCATTGGCCGTGACAGCCAGACAAACGGGCCAGGGGTTTCCCGCACCAGACGGGTACATCGCCGCCATCGCAGTCTCGCGGGGCTTCATCGTGGCGTCACGCGATACCGCGCCCTATGCGGCGGCGGGCGTGACGGTCATCAACCCTTGGGACTTGCAGCGTTAATCGGATTCAGATGTTCTGCCGGTGCCGTGTCCGCAGCAGCACCGCCAGCCCGGCGCCGGCCACGCCGATCAGCACCAGCGGAAAACCCAGCCGGGGAGACCAGTCGATCAGCGCGCCTGAGAACGACGAGGCGGCCAGGCCGCCTAGGGTGTAGGTGAGCACCAGCACGGCGGTGCTGTTGACCAGGGTGATGCCTTTTTCGCGCGCGCCGATGTCGATCATGGCCATGGTGTACAGGCTGCCGCCGGCACCGCCCCAAATGAACACAATCGGCCAGACCAGCCAGGGTGCCTGTGGCACCAGCGGCACCAGCGCGGCAGCGCCCAGGGTGACGCCGGCGCACACCAGCATCACGCTGCGCCGGCCCCGCGCCTGATCGTCAAAGCGGTCGGCCAGCAGCCCAGCGGGCAGCATGGTCAGCGCACTGCCCAGCCCGATACAAGACACCAGCAACGCCGCAGTGGCCGCGCTCAGGCCCAGCGCCAGCCCGTAGAGGGGCAAGATGGACGCCATGCCGCTCTCAAAAAAACCGCCCGCAAAACCCGCCAGCATGATGATGGGGTGCGCCAGCAGCGCGTGCCAGACACCGCCCAAGCCGACGCGGGCGCTGTGCGCGTCGTCGGCCCGCGGCAGCGGCGGGATCAGCAGGCTCCAGGCCAGGCCAGTGAGCAAAAAGCCGATCACCCACCACAGCGCGTGCGGGTTGTCGGTGCCAAGCCATGCCAAAACCGCCGGCCCGATGACGAAGGTGAAGCCGACCAGCGTCTCAAAAATACCCACATAGCGGCCGCGCTGGCCGGGCGGCGAGAACTCGGCAATCAGCGCCTCGGCCAGCACCCAGCGCAAGCCGGCGGCTGCACCCGAGATCAGCTTGAGTGCAAACCAGACCGCCAGCGCATCGGTCAGCACAAACCCCACGGCGGCCAAGGCGGGCAGGGCGGCGGCCAGCCACAGGGTGGCGCGCCGGCCCAGCCGCTGCGTCACCGCCGAGGCAAAGGGCGTCATCAAAAACATGCCCAGGTAGCCGGTGGCGGCAAACAGGCCGGCCACTGAGGTTGAAACGCCCGCCGTTTTGAGCTGAAACAGCAGCATGGGCAGCAGCATGAAGTAGCCGATCAGCTCGACAAAGGTCGAACCGAAAACGCTCACCAGCCCGCGCGTGGCGCCTGGCGGGCGAGTCATGACTGGCAGCTCATGTCGCGCGCGCCGCCAGCACGGCAGCGGCCACTTCGGCAAAGCCTGCGCCGCGCTCTGCCACGGTCACGTAACGCGGCAGGTGCGTGAGCTGCGCCGCCACGCCCAAGATATTGGCCACGCCAATGCTGTGGGCAAAGCGCTGGAACATCAGCTGGTCATTGGCCGAGTCGCCCACATAAGCCCACCGTGCCAACTCGGCGTCCAGCTCACGCTGGTGCAACTGCTGCACGATCCAGCGCGCGCCTGAGAGTTTGTTGTGGCTGCCGAACCAGCCGTTGATGTGGATGCTGCTGACGGTGGCTGTCATGCCCTCTGCCTGCATGATCTGCACCACCTGGGTGATCTGCTCGGGCGGCAGATGTGTGAACTCGCTGTGGTCAATAGCGATGTCGGTTTCGCGCCCGGGCGAGTCTTGCGCCAATGTCGCGCCGGGTACCTCGCGCAGCAGGCGCTCGGCCACGGCCTGCATGCGTTGGAAGTTACCAGCCCGTGTGGCGGCATCCTGTTGGTATAGTTTTGATAGCGAACTATTCAATACTGGCGTGGCCTGGAGGCCGATTTGACTCCTAACAAACGCCACGGCACCGTTTTCAGCCACCATGGCATCCACGGGCCAGGTGTTGGCAAACGGCGCGCACCAGCCGATCGGCCGGCCCGTGATGGCGATCACCGCCAGCCCGGCGGCCTGCAGGGCCTGCAGGGCCGCCAGCGCGTCGGGGGTGATGGCGCCGAGGGTGGTCAGGGTGTCGTCGATGTCGGTGAACACGCCGGTCAAGGCGCGCCGATCGGCGGCCGGCCAGTGCTGCAGGGGGGTCATGGATGCCCGGTCAAGCCGAGCATGACGGGGTGATGGGGCAAACCGCGCTTGACGGGCATGACGGGGTAAAAAGTCGACTGCATCAACCCGCGCTGCCCAAAGCCAGCCCGGCGTGCTCGCGCAGCGGGTGAAAGTGAATTTTGGGGAAGCGTTCCTGTGCCAGCCGCACGTCGTAGGGCGAGGTGCACAGGTAGGCCAGGGTGTTGGCGGCGTCCAGCGCCATGCGCATGGGGTAGGCATCGCAAAAGGTTTTCAGCTCGGCCGGCGTGTCGGCGGTGATCCAGCGCGCGCCGGTGTATTGGCTGCCCTCCAGCCGGATGTCGGCGTCGTACTCCCCCTTCAGGCGGTGCTGCACCACCTCAAACTGCAGCTGCCCCACGGCGCCCAGCAGCATGTTGCCGCCTACTTCGGGCCGGAACACCTGGATGGCGCCTTCTTCACCCAGCTGGGCCAGGCCCTGCTGCAGTTGCTTGGTGCGCAGCGGGTTTTTCAGCACCACGGTCATGAACAGTTCGGGCGCAAAAAATGGCAGGCCGGTGAATTGCAGGTTGACCGAGCCATCGGTGATGGTGTCGCCCAATTGCACGCCGCCGTGGGTGGTAAAGCCGACGATGTCGCCGGCGTAGGCCTCTTCCACCGCCTCGCGGCGCTGGCTCATAAAGGTCACCACGCTGGTGGGGCGCAGCTCTTTGGCGGTGCGCATCACCTTGAGCTTCATGCCCGGCGTGTACTTGCCCGAGGCCATGCGCACAAAGGCGATGCGGTCACGGTGGTTGGCGTCCATATTGGCCTGCACCTTGAACACCACGCCCGAAAACGCGCTGTCTTCCGGCTGCACGGTTTTCACCACCGGCTGCCGGTTCACCACCAGCGAGCTGACCCGCTCTTGCGGCGCCGGCGCCAGGTCCACCAGCGCGTCCAGCACCTCCATCACGCCAAAATTGTTCACGCCTGAGCCAAAGAACACCGGTGTTTGTTTGCCGGCCAAAAAGGCCTCATGGTCCCAGGCTGGGGAGGCGCCGGTGGCCAGCTCCATGCTGTCCATGGCGGTGGCCCACTCGTGGCCAAAGCGTTGCAGCAGGTCGGCCTGCTCGGTCAGCGGCAGGGTCACAAAGTCTTGCGGCCGGCGCTCGCTGCCGCTCTCAAACACCGTCATGGCCTCAGTGCGCAGGTTGATGATGCCGCCAAACACCTTGCCCTGGCCCACCGGCCAGGTCATGGGCACGCAGGGCATGCCCAGCTCGCGCTCGATCTCGTCCAAAATATCCAGCGGCTCGCGCACCTCGCGGTCCATCTTGTTGACAAAAGTGATGATGGGCGTGTTGCGCTGGCGGCAAACCTCGATCAGGCGGCGGGTTTGTGCCTCCACGCCGTTGGCGGCGTCGATCACCATCAGCGCTGAATCAACAGCAGTGAGCACCCGGTAGGTGTCTTCCGAAAAGTCCTTGTGGCCCGGTGTGTCCAGAAGGTTGATGACGTGGTCGCGGTACAGCATCTGCATCACCGAGCTGGCGACCGAAATACCGCGCTGCTTTTCGATCTCCATCCAGTCGCTGGTGGCGTGACGGCTGGCCTTGCGTGCCTTGACCGAGCCGGCGATCTGGATCGCGCCCGAGAACAGCAGCAGCTTCTCGGTCAGCGTGGTTTTGCCGGCATCCGGGTGGGAGATGATGGCAAAGGTGCGGCGGCGGCGGGTTTCGGAGGCAAAGGACAAAGCGACGATCCGGTGGGCAAAGGCGCGATTTTAGTCGTCGCCTCAGCCGCTTAGCCCTGGCGCTCAGCCCTGCTGAATCCTCATGGCTTCGAGTTGCGGCAAGTCCAGCAGGCGCACGCGGGCGTAAGACAGTTCGATGCAGCCCAGCGCCTGCAAGTTTTTAAGCTCGCTGTTGAGGCTCTGGCGCGAGATGCCCAGGGTGTCAGCCAGGCTGGCTTGTGAGATCTGCAGGTCGATGTGGCCGCTGTGGCTGCTGGGAATCTGGCCATACAGGGTGGCCATATTAAGCAGCACTTTGACCAGCTGGCCACCGATGGGCAGCAGGTTGCGGTCGGCCAGCAGGTCTTGCAGGCGGCGGGATCGCTGGCAAATCACGCGCAGCAGCTCAATGGCCAGGCCTGCGTTGTTTTGCATGGCCGTAAACAGGGCCTCCCCCGGCAACAGCACCACCTCGCTGTGGCCGAGCGAATTGGCGTCGTGAATGGCGGTGGATTGTTCGATCACCGGGATCAGGCCAAACACCTGGCCAGCCTGTAACTGCCCAAACACGTGGCGCCTGCCGGTGCGGCCGGTGATGCTCAGCGAGAGGCGCCCCTGCCTGACAATGTGCAGGTGTGACAGGGTGCGGCCGCGTCTGGCAATGGTCTCCTTGTCCTGAAAGCTCACCAGCCGGCTGGCCTGGACCAAGCCTTGCAGGGCGTCGTCTGGCAGGCTGGCCAGCCAGGGCACGAGGCGCAGGGTGCCTTTGATGGTCAGGGAGTCGTCGCTCATGGTTTTCCACTACGAAGCTTTGTCGGCTTTTGGACAGACGCAAACGGGGCCGCTCGCGAACACTTGGGCTCTCAACAAGCCTTTGAATGTCATGGTCAGTGTAAATCTTCAAGAGGCCCCCAGCCAGGCCATGCTGCAGGCCTTGTGGGCCAGGGCCTGGCCCGCAGGTCTACCCACCGCGCCGCAATACCCGCTGGGCGAGCTGCCTTTGACCAGCTACCTGCGTCATTGGGCCAGGGTCCAGCCTGATCACCCGGCGGTGATTTACTACGGCCACGTGCTGAGCTTTGCCGCGCTGGACCGGCTCAGCGATGCCATGGCCCGCCTGCTGCAGACCATGGGCGTTGGCACGGGTGATCGGGTGGCGGTGTTTTTGCCCAATTGCCCGCAGTTTCACCTGGCTTTTTACGGCATTCTCAAACTCGGCGCGGTGCATGTGCCTGTGGGGCCGATGTCCAAGTCCTACGAGCTGCTGCACGAGTTGCAAGACAGCGGCGCCACGCTGCTGATCACCCTGGACGCCTTCATGCCCGTGGTCAGGCAGGTCAGGGCGCAAACCGAACTGAGCGCGGTGCTGGTGACTGGCTACGCCGATGTGCGGGCTGATGACCCGGTGTTGCCCCTGCCCGAGGCCATGCGCGCGCCACGGCAGCACTGCGAGGACGCGGTTGAGCTGATGCCCGCCCTGGCGCAGTGGCTGCGCGATGAACCCTGGCCGGCGGCAGAGTCGCTCGATGCGCTGGCCGCACTCAACTACACCGGCGGCACCACCGGCCTGCCCAAGGGCTGCATGCACACCCAGCGCGACATGCTGTACACCGCGGCAGCCAATTGCGGGGTGGCCATCCACAATGCACCCGATACGGTGTTTTTGAGTTTTTTTCTGCAATCGTGGATCGCCGGCGAAAACGGCGGTCTGATCTTTCATGTGTTTTGTGGCAAGCCACTGGTCCTGCTCTCGCGCTGGGATCCGGTGACCGTGTTGCAAGCGGTAGCGCACTACCGGGTGACGTCGATGGTGATGACGGTGGACTCCGCGCTGGAGCTACTCGACCACCCGCAGTTCCAGACGCATGACCTGCGCTCATTGCGCCAGCCCCGGGTGGTGTCTTTCATGAAAAAACTCAGCCTGGGCGACCGCGTGCGCTGGCGTGAGCAACAGGGCAGCAATTTGGTGGAGTCGGCCTGGGGCATGACAGAGACGCACACCTCGGACACCTTCACCACGGGCCTCCAGCAAGACGATTTCGACCTCAAGTCAACGCCCGTCTTCATCGGGCTGCCGGTGCCGGGCACCGAGTTCAGAATTTGTGATTTTGAGTCGCGGGCGGTTCTGCCGCTGGGTGCCTCGGGCGAGCTTTGCATCCGGACCCCGTCTTTGTTCAAGGGTTATTGGCGCCAAGCGCAGGCCACTGCCGCGGTGCTGTCGGGCGACTGGTTCCACACCGGAGATATCGGCATGATCGATATGGATGGCTTCTTGCACTACCTGGGGCGGCGCAAGGAGATGATCAAGGTCAAGGGCATGAGTGTGTTTCCGATGGAAATCGAAGCCGTGCTGGGGCGGCACGAGCTGGTGCTGGGCTCAGGCGTGGTAGCGCTGGCCGATGAGCGGTATGGGGAACTGCCGGTGGCCTTTGTTCAGCTCAGGCCCGAGAGTGCCGTGCCCGATGTAGCGCAGCTGCTGCGCGACTGGTGCGATGCCTGCATGGCCTCTTACAAAGTGCCGCAGCTGCGGCTGGTCGAGCGCTTGCCGGTCACGGCCACCGGCAAGGTGGACAAAAAGGTGCTGCTGCAATGGCTGGCCGCCGAGGCCTCTGCCCCGCCGGCATGAGGCGCCTGGTTTTCAGGTGTAGACAGCCTGTAGCAACTTGAGCAATTGCGTCCTTTGCGTCAGATCAAGCCGTGCGCAGGCACGGGCTTCGAGGTCAGTGGCCGTGCCTTCGGCCGCTTGCATGAGTTCTCGCCCCGCGGCGGTTGGGTGCAGGCTCGTGGCCCGCTTGTCGCTGGGGTGTGCCTGGCGCTCGATCAAGCCCCGCTTTTCTAGCGACTGAATCAGGCTCACCAGATTGGGTGGCTGGATGTTCAGTTCAGCGCAGAGCTGGCGCGAGGTAACGCCGGGGTTGTCCTTGATGACCGACATCACAGAAAAATCGACCGGGCGGAACCCATGCACCGCCATCTCGCGGACAAAGCTGTCGATGATGACCAAGGCCGCCCGGCGCGCGTTGTAACCCACCAAAGTGCGCAGAAAGCGGGTGTCAACCGCCTCTGGGCTCACCGCTTCAATCAGCTTGGTTCGCGGTGCCATGGTGGTGGCGCTGGAGGGCGGTGGGTCAGGACTCGGCGGTGAAGCCGATGGTCTTGATCAGCGGGCCCCAGCGGTCAAACTCGGCCTTTTGGCTGCGTGCCATGTCGTCCGCGCTGCCGCCGTAGGGAATCAGGCCGACCACGGTCAGCGCGTCGATCACAGCCCGGTCCTTGATGGCGGCGTTGATGGCGGCATTGGCCGCGGCCACCACGTTGGCGGGTGTCTTGGCCGGGGCATGGAAGCCAAACCATTCTTCCACCGTCAACTCGGGGAAGCCCTGCTCGGCAAAGGTGGCCACTTCTGGCACAAACGGTGAGCGGGTTTTGCCCGAGGTGGCGATGATGCGCAGCTTGCCGGCCTTGTGGTTGGCCACAAAGTCGCCGTGAGGCGTCACCATGCTGGCGATCTGGCCGCCCACCACGTCGGTCACGCCGGGCACTGAGCCGCGGTAGGGCACATGCTTGAGGTCAATGTTGTTGTTGATCCCCAGCAGCGCGCCGATGAAGTGCGGTGTGGAGCCGGCAGCCGGCGAGCCGTAGCTGGCGTCTTTCGGGTTGGCCTTGGCCCAGGCCAGGTAGTCCTTGACGGTCTTGACCGTGGCAGGCACCAGCGGCCCCACGGCCAGGCCGTGGTGAATCATGGAGGCAGTGCCCACCGTGACAAAGTCTTTGAACGGGTCATAGCTCAGCTTGCTGTAAATGTGCGGGTACAATGAGACCGCAGAGAACGGTCCCATGGCCAGGGCGGAGCCGTCGGCGGGGGCCATCTTCAGGGCCTCCAGCGCGATGCGGCCGCCGGCACCTGCCCGGGTCTCCACCACGCCGTTGTTCTTGGCATAGCTGGTACCGCCAAACTTGTCACCCACCCGGCGTGCGCAGATGTCGCCCGCGCTGCCGGCGGGGAAGCCGTAATAAATTTTGACCTGTTCCACAGCCTGCGCAAACGCGGGTGATGTTCCCAGTGCGCCCAAAGCGCCCAGCAAGGCGCTGCCGGCTGAGGCCTGGATGAATTGACGACGATGGGTCATGGTTTGTCTCCTAGGGGTAGTTGTCATCAAGAAAAAAATCAGAGGCACAGGGCCTTGATGTCGGGGGGAACGGCAATGGCCTGGATGCGGTCCGGGTCACCCGGCACGCGTTGGCAGAAGGCCCGGGTCTCCGTGCCTTCGCAGATGAGCACATCGCCGCGTTTGACCATGTGCCGATGGATGAACACCTTGCTGCGCCACTCTTCCACACTGGTGTGAATCTGCAGCGTTTCACCATAGGTCGCCGGGCGGCTGAACTTGGTGTGGATTTCCAGCAGGGGCGTGCCGATGATGCCGGTGGTCTTGACCAGCTCCCGCCAGGGCAGCACGCCACACTGGATAAAGAAGTTGAGCGAGGACGCATCCATCCAGCGCGAAAAATTGGGAAAAAACACAATGCCGGCGGGGTCGCAATCGCCAAACATCACCTGCACATCGTAGACAACGGTTTTGGACATGGTGGCTGCGTTCAGTTGGCCAACGGGTTTTCAATCAGCAGGGCAATGCCCTGGCCGCCGCCCACACAGGCGCTGGCGATGCCATAGCGCAGGCCGCTGCGGTGCAGCTCGCGCGCCAGCGTGACGGTCAGGCGCACGCCTGTGGCAGCCAGCGGGTGACCCAGCGCAATGGCCCCGCCATTGACATTGAGCCGGGCCATGTCCAGACCAAGCTCTCGGCCCACGGCCAGGGTCTGCGCGCCCTGCGCTTCGTTGATCTCGAAACGGCCAATCTGGTCCAGCGTCAGGCCGGTGCGCGCCAGCAGCAGCCGGATCGCTGGCGCCGGGCCAATGCCCATGATCTCTGGCGGTACGCCCACCACAGCAGCGGCCACCACCCGCGCCAGCGGGCTCAGGCCCTGCGCCCGGGCGTAAGCGCCCGATGTGACCACGCAGGCCGCGGCACCGTCCACCAGCGCCGAGCTGTTGCCACCGGTTTGCACCCCGCCGGCATAGACCGGCCTGAGCTTGGCCAGCACCTCGGGCGGCGACAGGCGCGGGTGGCTGTCCTGTGTGACCTCGGTCAGCTTGCCCTGTAACTTGATGCCGCGCGTGGCGTAACCCCGCAGCTCAAACGGTTCGCTCACCACCGGCACGATTTCACCCGCCAGAAACCCCGACTGTTGCGCTGCCACGGCTTTGGCGAATGACTGGGATGCGAAGGCATCGACCTCTTCGCGCCCAATGCCGTACTTCACCGCCAGGTTCTCGGCGGTCTGGATCATGTTGATGCCGGGCGCCGAGTCCTTCAGCGCCTCCCACATGTAGTCTTTGAAGCACACGGGGGCCCCGAGCTTGAAGCCAGTGCGGTGGTCAAAAGCGGCAATCGGGTTGCGTGTCATGCTTTCGGTGCCGACCACCAGCGCGGCGTCGGCCGCGCCCGACTGGATCTGCTCACCCGCCTGGCGAAACAACTCGAACCCGGTGCCGCAGATGCGTTGGGCCATGAGGGCTGGCACCTCAACTGGCACACCGGCATACAGGCCGATGTGGCGCGGCAGGACGAACTGGTCAAAGTCACCGGGCGCCATGTTGCCGGTGATCACCGTGCCGATGTGTTCGGCCGCTACACCGGCCCGCGCCAGCGCCGCACGGGCGGCCTTGATGCCCAGGTCGGTGGGCGAGATGTGGCCCAGCGCGCCACAGTAGTCGACCATCGGGGTGCGAACGCCTTCGTGCATCCACACGTCAGCAAACGAATTGAAAAAACCTTTGGGTGTCATGGCGGTGATGTTCAGGGTGTTGGTTTGGGTCTCAAACCGAGGGTTGGATGATGGCGTGCAGGCGCCCGTCGTGCAGGGCGGCCACGGTGTCGGCACGGTGCGCCAGCACAGCGCGCTGGTTGATCGAACCTTTGTCGGTGATCTCGCCACGGTCTATCGTCGGGGCTTCTGACAGCAGGCACAGCCGCGCGATCCGGTTGGCACTGCCGGTGGCAGTTTGCGCCAAGGCATCAACCACTCTCTGAAAATGGGCCAGCACCGGCGCGCTGGCCAACACATCGGCCAAGGGTGCCTCGGCGCCCAGACCGCTGAGGGCCCGCACCGCCGGGGTTGGGAACACCATGGCGCCAACTTCTTTCAAATTGATGCCCGTCAGCACGGCGTCTTGAATGTAGGGGGCGCCTGCGGCGATGATCTTGCTGCGCAAAGGCCCCACGCTGACGAAGGTGCCAGTGGCGAGTTTGAAGTCTTCAGCAATGCGGCCATCGAACTTCAGGCCCAGGTGCACATTGGTCTCGTCGATCCACTTGACCGCGTCGCCAGTGCAAAAAAAGCCTTCTTCGTCAAACGATGCGGCAGTGTCTTGCGGGTTGCGCCAATAACCCGGTGTGATGTTCGGGCCGCGGTAGCGAACCTCGGTTTTGCCGTCGCCATCCACCAGCTTTAACTCGAGCCCTGGCGCCGGTACACCCAGGTCACCGGCGCGCACATGTGGGTTGGTGATGAAAATGCCAAAGGGCCCGGATTCGGTCATGCCCAGACCGGTGCCCATGACAATGCGTTGGCCGATTTCGCGTTCTTGGGATTGGTACAGGCTGTCCCAGATCGGCTGCGCCAGCGCCGCGCCGGCATAAAAGAACATGTTGACCCGCGACAGCAGGTTTTTGCGCAGCACGTCATCGGTCTGCATCGCCAGCGCAATGGCCTCAAAGCCTGTGGGCACGTTGAAATAGACCGTGGGGGCAATCTCCCGCAGGTTGCGCAGGGTCTCGTGCACCAGCGCTGGGGTGGGCTTACCGTCGTCAATGTACAGGGTGCCACCGTGGTAAAGCACCATGCCGACGTTGTGGTTGCCGCCAAAGGTGTGGTTCCAGGGCAGCCAGTCCACCAGCACCAGGGGCTGCTCGGCCAGCACGGGCATGGACTGGGCCATTTGCTGCTGGTTGGCGCACCACAGGCGCTGGGTGTTGATGACGGCCTTTGGCATTTTGGTTGAGCCGCTGGTGAACAGGAACTTGACGATGGTGTCGGGGCCGGTGGTGGCCATCGCGGCGTCTACCGCGTCGGTGGCCGGGGTCGCGCAGAGTTGGGCAAACGTGGTCGCCGTGCGGTCGGTCAAAGCGCCGTCCGTCATGACCACTTCGGTGTCGGGGCCCACTGTGGCCGCGATGGCGCGGGCGTAGCGCGTGTCAGAGGCGAACACCAGCCCGGGTGTCACGGTGCGCAGCACATGCTTGAGTTTGTCGAAATCCTGGCTGATCAGGGAGTAGGGCGGCGAGGTAGGCACATAGGGCACACCGGCGACCATGCACCCCAGCGCCAGCAGCGCGTGCTCCAGGCTGTTCTCGCTCAGGATCACCACTGGGCGCTCGGCGCTCAGGCCTCGGTCGATCAGGGCCTGCGCGATGCTGCGTGCCGTGCGCCATGCCTCGGCATAGTCAATGTGTTTCCAGTCGCCCAAGGTGCCATCGGCCAATTTGACCCGGCGCGCCATGAAGGTCTGCGCCGGCCGGGTTTGGGCCCACTGCTGCAGACGATCGGTGAGTCGATTGGGGTAGGGCGCCAATGCCTGATCGGCCTGGAGGTAATGCGTGCCGGGTTTGCCGTCACGCAGCGTGACCCGGGTGACACCAAATTTGAGGGTACGAAAAGAGGTGGTGGTCATGGGAGCCTCAGCTTTTTTGCACCTTGGCGGCCTTACCGTCCAGGAAGGCGCGGACGCGGGACTTGGCTTCTGGCGCCGCCTGGGCGATCGAGGCCATCAGGGCTTCGGTCAGGTAGCCGTGGTCGGCGGGTTGCTCGGCGATCCGGGGCAGGGCATGCATCAAGGCAAAGTTGGTCATCGGTGCATTGCCGGCAATGCGTGTAGCCAGCTCCAGTGCCTTGTCCAGGCACTGACCCGCCGGGGTAAGGTATTGGGCAAAGCCCAGTCGCTCGCCGTCTTGGGCGTTGTAGACCCGACCGGTCAGCATCATGTCGGTCATTCGGGCCACGCCGACCAATTTAGGGATGCGCACCGAGCCACCACCGCCCACAAAAATGCCACGGGTACCTTCGGGCAGCGCGTAAAAGGTGCTGTCGTCGGCCACACGAATGTGGCAGGCGCTGGCCAGTTCAAGCCCGCCGCCCACCACCGCGCCATGCAAGGCCGCGATCACCGGGACGCGCCCAAATTGCACGGCGTCCAGGGCCACGTGCCAGCTGCGCGAGTGGTGAACACCTTCGCCGGCATCACGCTCCTTTAGTTCCGACAGATCCAGCCCGGAACAGAAGTGGTCGCCATCGCCGCAAATCACGGCGGCACCGGCCTGCTCTGGCAGATTTTGGAACACGTCGCGCAGGGCTGCAATCAGTGCGTCGTTCAGGGCGTTGCGCTTGGCGGGTCGGCTCAGACGCACCAGGGCCACAGGCCCGCGCATCTCCAGGCTGATGCCGCTGGCGGTGGCGCGGTCAAGAATGGGGTTGCTTTGAGAGGTCATGCGCGGGGGGTAAACAGCGGGTCAAACGCGTTTTAAGTTATTTCGTATAACTATATTGTCATTTCAGCCGAACGATTACTGATCGGTATTTACCCTGACTTCGGGTCTGGACCGCCATAATTAGCGCGGCACCTGTACTGTCGCTATTTTTGGAAGCCCTATGTCTGAACCCACTGTGTTGTATGCCGAGCAGGGTGCTGTGGCCCTGCTGACCCTGAACCGCCCGCTGGCGCTCAACAGCTTCACCCGCCAGATGCACCATGAGTTGTGGGCTGCGCTGGCTCAGGCTGAGGCCAGCCAGGCCATCCGGGCGCTGGTCATCACGGGCGCTGGCCGGGCCTTCTGCGCTGGCGCCGATCTGGCGGAGTTTGACTTTGAGCCGGGGCCGGATCTGGTCGCCCGTGCCGACCCTGGCCCCTTGATCGATCAGGCTTTCAACCCAACGGTTCGGCGGCTGCAAAGCCTGCGCATGCCCACGCTGGCGGCAGTCAACGGCGTGGCCGCGGGGGCGGGTGCCTCGCTGGCAATGACGTGTGACATCGCGATTGCCGCGCCCGGTGCCAGTTTTATCCAGGCCTTCAGCAAGATTGGCCTGGTGCCCGATGCGGGCGGCAGTTGGTTCCTGACCGAGCGGCTCGGGCTGGCGCGTGCCATGGCACTGGCCATGACTGGCGACAAGCTCAGCGCGACGCAGGCCCGTGATTGGGGCATGATTTGGGACGTGGCCGACGACTGCCTGGCAGCAGCCCAGACGATGGCGGCACGCTTGGCCGACATGCCCACGGCTGCCCTGGTGGCGACGCGGCAGTTGCTGCGTGACAGCCACACCCGCACTCTGAACCAGCAGTTGGATGTGGAGCGTGACAACCAGTCCGCCATGGGTCGCACCCATGATTACATTGAGGGCGTGATGGCCTTCCGCGAGAAACGCCCAGCTCGCTTTACGGGGCGTTGAGCCAGCGCCCCAGCAGGGGCTTGTCGCGCGGCAGCAGTCGCCAACTGGTGATGCCGCGCGGCATCACCAAAGGCAGTTCCAGCAGGCGCTGGTCACGTGCCACGCAGGCACTCACCTTGGTGGCTGTGGCGGCATACAGCAGTACATCGTCCAGCTTGTTCAGGCGCCAGCGGGTGGCGGCCTTGCCGGTGCCCACCGTCAGGCCCAGCCATTCGTCACCCGCAGCAAACCCGGCCTGCTCTGCCGCACCACCGCGCAGCACCACTTTGATCTGAATCCCCGCACGCTCCGCAACCCGCAAACCCAGCGCCTGCGCCAGAGCAGCCGGTTCTTTGAGCACATGAACGCCATGCTGCTCTAGCAAGGGCTGCAGCGGTAGCTCTGCGGTGCCGTGGACCCAGCGCGCCAGTTCCTTGGCATAGGAGCGCCCCGCCGCAGCTTGCAGCACGGCGGCCAAATCGGCCTGTGTCATCGGACCGCCGCCACAGCGCAGCCACAGCCCGCGCATCACATCGTCCAGGGTGCCCTTGCCTTCATGGCGCAGCGTCAAGTCCAGGCACAGCCCGACCAGCGCGCCCTTGCTGTAGTAACTGACGGTGGCATTGGGCGTGTTTTCGTCTTGCCGGTAGTATTTCACCCAGGCGTCAAAACTGGCCTGTGCTACTGACTGCACCTTGCGCCCCGGCGTCTGGAGCACCTGGTTGACGGTTTTGCCCAGCAGCTTGAGGTAAGTCGCGTCGTCAATCAGTCCAGCCCGGCGCAACAGCAGTTCGTCGTAGTAGCTGGTAAAGCCCTCAAAGAACCAGAGCAGTTCGGTGTAGTTTTCCTGGCTGTAGTCATAAGTGGCAAATTCGGCTGGGCGCAGCTGTTTGACGTTCCAGGTGTGGAAATACTCGTGGCTGATCAGACCCAGCAGGGTGGTGTAGCCCTCGCTCAGTGCCGGCACCGTCCCTGAGGCAGTTGCCGCGCCAGTTTTGGTTGGGCTGGCGCCTTTACTCGGCAGGTCCTGGCGCTTGCAGATCAGCGCCGTGGAATTGCGGTGCTCCAGGCCGCCGTAGCCATCGGCCACCGCATTCAGCATAAACAGGTAGGACGCATGGGGCGCCGGGTTGGCGGCTCGGGTGCCGGCGTGGCTGCGGTGCCAGAGCCCAATAGCGGCCTCGCAAATGGACTGCGTGTCGGCCAGCAACCTTGCCCCGTCAAAGCTGGGCGGAGCACCGGCCACCACAAACCGATGCGGGATGCCACCCGCCACAAAACTGCCGGTCCAGAAGTCACCCATCTCTACCGGGCAGTCCACCAATTCGTCGTAGTTGGCCGCGCGGTAGTGGCCAAAGCCCTTGCGGCCGATTTTGACCGGCGTGAGGCCGGTAGCCACCTGCCAGCTCGGCAGGCCTGCAGCGGCGATCAATTCCAGCCCATGCGGCGCGTCCTGCTGGCCATGCACTTGTAGAAAAAGGCTGCTGCCGTTGAAGAAGCCGCGCTGTGTGTCAAGCCAGGCGGTGCGCACCGAGTTGTCCAAGGCGTACACCTCGTAGCTCATCACCAGCGGCTGGTCGGTGGCGCAGTGGACCTGCCAACTGCATTTGTCCAACTGGATCAGCTGGACCGCCTGCCCGCCTTGCTGGCCTTGCAGTCGCTGCAGGTTCTTGGAGAATTCACGCACCAGGTAGCTGCCCGGGATCCAGACCGGCAGACTCAGGATCTGCAGCGCCCGCGGCTGGGCAATCGTCAGGGTCACCTGGTACAGGTGGGCATGCAAGTCCCCCAGCCGGACCTGGTAGCTGATGGCCGTCATGTTGTGGCTGTCATTGTGTGGCCGTCTTGGCCTCGCCCAGGTGTTTTTCAACTTCCGCCGCGCTGATGGCTCCAGGCACGCGAGAGCCGTCGGCAAACACCAGAGTCGGCGTGCCGGTGATTTTGAACTTGCGGCCCACTTCGAGGTTGCGCGCAATCGCGCTGGCGTCGCAACTGGCAGCGGCCGGGGTCTGGTCGCGCACCATCCAGTCCTGCCAGGCCTTCACCCTGTCCTTGGCGCACCAGATGTTCTTGGACTTTTCGTTGGAGTCGGCGCTGAGGATGGGGTACAGAAACATATAGATGGTGACGTTGTTCACCTTTTGCAGATCGCGCTCAAAGCGCTTGCAATAGCCACAGTTCGGGTCTTCAAACACGGCCAGTCGGCGCTTGCCGTTGCCGCGCACCATGGTGAACGCGTCTTTGAGCGGCAGGGCGTCGAAGTTGATAGCGGTCAGCTTGTCCACCCGCTCTTCGGTCAGGTTGCGCTTCTGTTTGGTGTCGATCAGACTGCCCTGGAGCAAAAAATTGCCATCGGCGTCGGTGTAATAAATCTCGGTGCCGTTAACACGCACCTCGTACAGGCCGGCCATCGGGCTCTTGCTGATCTCGTCAATCGACTGGAACTGCGGGATGCGTTCGGCCAAGTTTTTGCGAATCGTGGCTTCTTGGGCGCCAACGTTCAGGGCGAGGGTGAGCAGGGCAGCCCCTAGGTTGGTGCGGGTCAGGTTCATCGAGTTTTATCCAGTCTTAGAGTTTGTTGCCGTGGTCACGTTTGTCAGGGCAGGCCCATGGCCCGACGTGCCACCCATTGTTTGATCGGGCCGCTGCGCTCAAACCCATTCATACCCCAGTTGCGCAGGGTCTGCCAGCCATGACCGTGCTGGGCAAACAACTGTTGCAGCCCGTCCATGGCGGCGCTCATGGGCAGCACCTCAGCTTTGCGGGCGCGTTCATAGCGGCGCAGCAGTTTGTTGTCGCCCAGCGCGCGCCAGTACTCACGCTTCTGCAAAACATCGGCCAGTGTGGCGACATCGGCCAGGCCGAGGTTGAGGCCCTGCCCTGCGAGCGGGTGCACCGTGTGCGCGGCATCGCCGGCCAAGGCCCAGGCGCGTCCACCGTCCTGACCAACCCAGCGCTCGGCGCAGGCCAGTTGCAGCGGCCAGGCTGCACGCGCACTGCTGAGTGTCAAAGGGCCCAGGCAGGCGCCGCTGATGGCCTCCAATTCGGCACAAAAATCAGCAGGCTCGGCTTGCAACAAGGCGGGTGCGCGGTCGGCCTGCACCGACCAGACCATGGCGACCTCTGTGCCCAGCGGCCCGCCCAGCGGCAGAAAGGCCAAAATATCACCGCCGACAAACCATTGTCGCGCGGTTTGTCCATGCGGCAGGCTGCATTGCAGCCGTGCGGCAATGGCGTGCTGGTGGTAGCTTTGGGTCTGGTAGGCAACCCCCAGCTCGTCGCGGGTGCCGCTGGCGCGACCTTCGCAGATCACTGACAGCGCGGCCGGCCGTGGTGCTTGCAGCAGCTCGATTTGGGGTTGAAACCGGATCGCTTGCGCCAACTGGGTCTCCAGCACGGGGACGTCGACGATCCAGGTCAGGCCGGGCACGTGCATCGCCTCCGCCCCAAAACTCAGGTCGCCACCGGCGTCCCCCTTGATCTGCATGGCGCGTACTTCTGTGGCGTGGATTGGGTCAGGCCAGCAGCGCAACGTGTCAAGCAACTGGTGGGACCGAGCGTTCAGGGCATAGGCGCGTACATCGGCCTCTGCCTCGGGCTGTCCCGGCGCAGCACTGGGCGCGACCAACCCGACCCGCAAGCGCTCACGCGCGAGCAACAGGGCCAGCGTTTGCCCCACAATGCCACTACCTCGAATGCAGATGTCTAGGGCTTGATTCATGCGAGCCATTGTAGAAGCCGGGGCAAAATCGGCAGCCAGAACACCCCTAATCACGGTTAACGCACAGAGGTCATCCATTGAACGACACCCTAACGCCGAGCAGCACCCTGACGGCCCGCATTGAGCAATTGCTGATCTACCCGGTCAAATCCTGCGCCGGGGTGGCCGTGCCTGAGGCGCTGCTGACTGAGACCGGACTCGATCTGGACCGCGCGTGGATGGTGGTAGACGCCGAGGGCGAGTTTGTCACCCAGCGCGAAATGCCCCAGCTGGCGCTGGTGCAGCCGCAGCTCAAAACCGACCATCTGGTGCTGCGCGCCCCCGGCATGCTGGCCCTGCACATCGCCATTGACCGGGTCGAGCAGCCGCTCACAGTGCGGGTTTGGGACGACCTGGTGCCGGCCTATGACCTGGG
>CAMELV010000053.1 GCA_945925985.1 Comamonas sp. lk
CACCCAGCACGGTGACGGTGGCCCCGGCTGCGGTCGCGACTTACGCCATTGGAGGCGGCACGGGGCCGTACACGGTAAGCACCAGCAACGCCGCATCTGCGACGGTGGCGGTGGCGGGCTCGACCCTGAGCATTACCGGTGGGGTGGCGGGCACGGCGCAGGTGACGGTGTTTGATGCGGCCGGAGCGTCTGTCAATACGCTGGTGACGGTGAGCACGGGCCCGGCTGCCACCCTCTACATCACAGCACCGGTGGCTGTGACTGTCAGCCTTGGCGGTACGGGCGATTACTTTATTGGTGGTGGTGTTGCGCCCTATCGGGTCAGCAGTGCCAACACCTCGGTGGCAACAGCCGCGGTGGTTTCCGGGACCACCCTGAGCATCACTGGCGTGGCATTGGGCAGCGCGCAAGTGACCGTGTTTGATTCCGCAGGCAGCGCGGTCAGCACCACCGTGACCATCAGTAGCGGCGCTCCCACCACTGCGCTGTATGTCACAGCGCCCAGCGCGGTGACACTGGCACCTGCTGCGGCTCCCACCTATACCATTGGTGGTGGCTCAGCCCCTTACTTTGTCAGCAGCAACAACAATGGTGTGGCCACGGTCGGTGTGGCCGGCACCACCTTGACCATCACCGGTGTCGCCAATGGTGTGGCGCAGATCAATGTGCTGGATTCGACAGGCGCGGCAGTGCGGATTACCGCAAATGTGGGCAGTGGCGGTACGGGGTTGTACATGACCGCGCCTGGTGCGATCTCGATGGCGCCGAGCACGGCCTTACCTTTCGCAATTGGCGGCGGTACGGCACCTTACTCGGTCAGCACGGGCAATGCGGCAATTGCCACCGCCAGCGTGACGGGGACGGTGTTGACCATCAACGGTGTGGCGGCAGGCACGGCACAGGTGGTGGTGTTTGATGCCACCGGTAGTTCAGTCTCGACCACTGTGACGATTGGCTCCAGCACCTCAGCTGCCCTTTATGTGACGGCACCCGATGGGGTCACCATGACGGTTGGCACCACCGAGACCTACACATTGGGCGGCGGCACATCGCCTTATGTGCCCGTCAGTAGCAATGGCGGCGTCGCCGTTGCAAGCTTGGTGGGTGGTAACCAGGTCCGCATCGCCGCAGCGAGTGCCGGTACAGCACTTGTCGCCATCTTTGACGCCAATGGCAATTCGACTTCGGTCGCTGTAACGGTGGTTGGCGCGTCGTCGGCTTCGCTGTTCACCACGGCGCCGGCTGCGGTCACCATCAGTACCGGGGGGGCTCGGGATTACACCGTGGGCGGCGGTAGTGGCACTTACAGCGCGCCGGTCAGCAGCAACCAGGCCGTGGCTTCGGCCAGCTTGGTGGGCTCAACGCTCACCGTCAGCGGTGTGACGGGTGGCAGTGCCAGCATCACCGTGCGCGATTCACTCAATGCCACGGTCACGTTCAATGTGACGGTCGGTTCAGGCGCTGCATTGTTCACCTCGGCACCGGCTGCGGTCACACTGGCTATTGGGGCGACACCTAGCTACACGATTGGCGGCGGCGCGCCGATTACCGGATTGGGGACGCTGCCTTATGTCACCAGCAGCAGCAACGCCGGGGTAGTGACGTCTGTGGTGAGCGTGGTGGGCACTACGCCAACCTTGACGCTGACTGGCGTGGCCGCTGGCTCGGCAGTGGTCAATGTGCTTGATTCGACGGGATCGTTGGCGTCCATTAGCGTCACAGTAGGTTCGGGCGGCGGCGGGGGGGCTGCCTTGTTCACCACCGCACCAGGCACGATCACCATCGCCAATGGCGCTGCCCCGGTTTATTCGGTGTCTGGTGGCACAGGCCCCTACACGGCGACCAGCAGCAACCCGGCAGTGGCGACAACGCCGACTGGCGCCCTGTTGGGTGGTGTGCTCACCATCACCAGCACGGGCCCGGGGTCTACCAACGTGCTCATCGTTGATGCTGTTGGCGCTTCGGTGACGATTGCTGTGACCGTCACACCCGCGGCCACCACGCCGCTGGTGGTGACGCCGAGTACGGTGACTGCCAATGTGGGCGATGTGCTCAGCTTTACGATCAGTGGTGCATCCCCGGCTTACAGCATTGCTGTGAATAACACCAGCGTTGCAACCTCGTCTACCGCGGCGGTGGCAACCAGTGGTGGAGCGTTCACGATCACGCTTCGAAACGTGGGCACCACCACGGTAGCCATCACCGATTCACTCGGTCAGACCACCACCTTGGCGCTGACGGTGAATGCAACCGCTACCACGCTCCGTCTTTCGCCAAGTGCGATTACCGTCGGTGAGGACCTTTCGGCGTTGACGTCCGTGGTGCTGAATATCTACGGGGGTACGGCACCCTACTCGGCGTTTACCGATGACTTGGTCTTGTCTGGTGTGTCTATTGCGGGCAATGTCTTAACGGTAGGGGTCGGGACTAAAGGCAACCGTTGCATCAGTTCTTTCGACAACACCGATCCATTGGCACCGGTGTATACCCCTTATGGCACCGTGCCGGTCACCTTGACGGTTGTGGACTTCTTGGGGGCGTCTGCCACTTCAGTCATGACGATCCGGGATAACGGCGTTAGCGGTACGTTACCAGGCGGTTGCTAACCGTTAAGATTGGGCCATGACTCTGGCCCCCTACGCCTGCCACCCCGACCATTCGCGGGGCCGTCGGTTTACCCAGCCGCCAGCGCCCACCCGCACCGAGTTTCAGCGGGATCGCGACCGCATCGTGCACAGCACAGCGTTTCGGCGGCTGGTGTACAAAACCCAAGTTTTCCTCAACCATGAGGGTGACCTGTTTCGGACCCGGCTCACCCACTCTTTGGAGGTGGCGCAGCTGGGGCGCTCTATGGCGCGGTCGCTCGGGCTCAATGAAGACCTGGTCGAGGCGATTGCGTTGGCGCATGACTTGGGCCACACGCCCTTTGGTCACGCCGGGCAAGACGCGCTCAATGCCTGCATGCAGCCGTTTGGCGGTTTTGAGCACAACCTGCAAAGCCTGCGCGTGGTCGATACGCTGGAAGAGCGTTACCCTGAGTTTGACGGCCTGAACCTGTGCTTTGAGACCCGCGAAGGCATCCTCAAGCATTGCTCGGCGATCAATGCCCAGGCGCTGGAGCAACTTGAGCCTGGCGGGGTAGGGCGACGCTTTCTGGCGCGGAGCCAGCCCAGCCTGGAGGCGCAGCTGTGTAACCTGGCCGACGAGATTGCCTATAACGCGCACGACATCGATGACGGCGTGCGCTCGGGCCTGATCACGCTGGCGCAGTTGCAGCAGGTGCCGCTGGTGGACGATTTTCGGCGTCAGATTTTGGTTGAATTCCCCAACCTAGGGGAGCGCAGCCAGGGCCGGCGCCTGCTGTACGAGACCATTCGGCGCATGCTGAGCGCCCAGGTGTATGACGTGATGGCTGCCAGCAGCCAGGCCATTGAGCTCGCCGCCCCGGCGGATGTGGCGGCGGTGCGCCAGCTGCCCGCGCTGATTCAGTTCAGTGAGGCCATGGCAGCCCGCTCCCAGGTGCTCAAGACTTTTTTGCTCCATGAGCTGTACCGGCATCCCCGGGTGATGGACACCACACAGCTGGCGAAGCAGGTGGTGCAAGAGCTGTTTACCGTTTATCAAGCCGCACCGGCTGAGATGACTGAAGGTTTTGCCGCCCGCAGTGCAGCTTTGGCAGGCGCAGCCGACCAGGCCGCCTCTCGCGCCCGCGTGGTCGCCGACTACATTGCCGGCATGACCGACCGATTTGCCACGCGCGAGCATGAGCGCCTCAGTGGCCAGCGCCTGCTGCCATGACGCTCGCCCAGCCACACCCCCAAGCTGCTCAGGTACAGCTGCACATGCAGCGCTGGCTGGAGCGCGCCGTGATCGGGCTGAACTTGTGTCCGTTTGCCAAGGCGGTGCACGTCAAGCAGCAGATTCACTACGCGGTCACGGCCGCCACCGATGCCCGCGAATTACTGGCCGACTTGCGCCAGGAATTGCTCGATTTGTCGCAGGCTGACCCGGCCGAGCGAGATACCACGCTCCTGGTGGCACCCGACGCGCTGGCCGACTTTCTGGATTTCAACGATTGCCTGGGCCGGGCGGAGCGCTTGCTGCGCAAACTGCGGCTGGACGGCGTGCTGCAGATCGCCAGTTTTCACCCGCAGTACCAGTTTGCCGATGCCGCGCCGGACGACGTGAGCAACTGCAGCAACCGTGCGCCTTACCCCACGCTGCACCTGCTGCGCGAAGACAGCATCGCGCGTGCGGTGCAGGCGGTGCCTGACGCAGCCGATATTTTTGAGCGTAACCGGCGTACCCTCACTGACCTTGGTTTTGGCGGTTGGGCCCTATTGGAATTGGATAGTTCGCTATGAAAAAAGTAGCAATTGGCAGCCATGTACTACCCCCCGAGGTGCGACCCGGCCAGTCGGTCGAGCTGCTGCAGGCGCTGCACATCCTCACCCGTGACGGCAAGCTCAACCAGGATTCGCGCCGCAAGCTCAAGCAGGTCTACCACCTGTTCCAGTTCATCGAGCCGTTGCTGCTGGCGCTGCCAGACAAGCCCGGTGGCATTACGCTGGCTGACCATGGCGCGGGCAAGTCTTACCTGGGTTTCATCCTGTACGACCTGTTTTTCAAGGCGCGGGCCAGCGGCCACATTTACGGCATTGAGACCCGGCCGGAACTGGTGCAGAGTTCGTGCGAGCTGGCAGCCCGGCTGGGCTTTGCACGCATGTCGTTCTTAAACCTGAGCGTGGCCGAGTCAACCCATGCGGCCCAGCTGCCGGCACAAATTGACATGGTGACCGCGCTGCACGCCTGCGACACCGCCACCGATGACGCCATTGCCTTCGGCCTGGCCAAACAGGCGACTTATATGGTGCTGGCGCCCTGTTGCCAGGCCGAGGTGGCCCGCGTGCTGAGCCAGCACAAGGCCCTGTCGCTGGCGCGTACCCCGCTGGCCGAGTTGTGGCGCCACCCCCTGCACACCCGCGAGCTGGGCAGCCAGCTCACCAATGTGCTGCGCTGCCTGTACTTGGAGGCGCGGGGTTACCAGGTCACCGTGACCGAGCTGGTGGGCTGGGAGCACAGCCTGAAAAACGAACTCATCATCGCGCGCCACACCGGCCAGCCCAAGCACAGTGCCGCCGAGCGCCTGCGCGCCATCCTGGCCGAGTTTGGCCTCAGCAGCCTGCTGCAGACCCGCTATCAACTTTAATTGGGGTCAGATTCCAATTAAAATTAATTGGGGTCAGATTCTAATTAATATCGGTTTTTGGCTTGTGAAGGAGATGCGATGGCTCGTCTGCCCCGGCTCACGCTGCCCGGCTACCCGCACCATGTGATCCAGCGCGGCAACAACCGGCAAGCTATTTTTGAGAAAACAGCCGATTACCAGCGTCTGTTGGACTTGCTAGACGACAACGCCCGCCAGTTTGACGTGGCCATCCACGCCTATGTGCTGATGAGCAACCACTTTCACCTCCTGGTCACGCCGCAAAGCGGCGATGGCCTGCCGCAGATGATGCAGGCGGTGGGCCGACGCTATGTGCGCTACTTTAATGACAGCCAGCAGCGCACGGGCACCCTGTGGGAAGGGCGCTACCGCTCCACCCTGATCCAGACCGACCGCTACCTGCTGGCCTGCATGGCCTATATCGACCTCAACCCGGTGCGCGCCGGCATGCTGGCGCAAGCGGCGGACTACCCCTGGTCCAGCCACGGCCATTACATCGGTTGGCACATGGACAAACTGGTCACGCCGCACCCGCTGGTGTGGGACTTGGGCAACACGCCCTTTGCCCGTGAGGCCGCCTATGCCGAACTGGTGCAGGCCGGCGTCAACCCTGTGCATCAGACCGCCTTGACCCAGGCGACCTTGAGCGGCTGGGCGCTTGGCGAGCCAGATTTTGTGTCAGATTTACAGAAGCGCACTCAGCGTCGAGTTGCCAAAGGTCAGGCCGGACGACCTCAGTCTGGCAAAAATTTATAAGAAAAATGGCTCTAGGCCACGTCCTTATTGGTTAGTTTGCTCTTGTTTTTGATGTGTCCCTATTTTTTCAGACTTTTCAAGATAAGATGATTAATTGGAATCTGACCCCAATTAAAGGGCTTGGCACTTTTGTTGCTATGCAGTATTCTTCTTCCCCCGTGCCAATAACAGGAGTGGGCCATGACGACGGCTGCAGAAATTAACTATCTCGAAAACCATGGCTTGTACGCCAGTGAACATGAGCATGACGCTTGTGGTGTGGGCTTTGTGGCCCATATTCGTGGTGAGAAGAGCCATGCGATTGTCAGCAATGCGCTCAAGATTCTGGAAAATCTGGACCACCGGGGTGCCGTGGGCGCTGACAAGCTGATGGGCGATGGAGCCGGCATTCTGATCCAGTTGCCTGATGCGTTGTACCGCGAAGAGATGGCGGCCCAGGGTGTGGTGCTGCCGGCGCCGGGCGAGTACGGCGTGGGCATGATCTTTTTGCCCAAGGAGCACGCCAGCCGCCTGGCTTGCGAGCAAGAGATGGAGCGGGCGATCCGGACCGAGGGCCAGGTGCTGTTGGGCTGGCGCAACGTGCCGGTCAACCGCGAGATGCCGATGTCGCCCACCGTGCGAGAGAAAGAACCGGTGCTGCGCCAGGTGTTTATTGGCCGTGGCACCAATGTGATTGTGCAGGACGCGCTGGAGCGCAAGCTGTATGTGATCCGCAAGACCGCCAGTGCCGCCATCCAGAACCTGCAGCTCAAGCACAGCAAAGAGTATTACGTGCCCAGCATGTCCAGCCGCACCGTGGTCTACAAGGGCCTGCTGCTGGCCGACCAGGTGGGCGTCTACTTCCGCGATCTGGAAGACCCCCGCTGTGTCTCGGCCCTGGGCCTGGTGCACCAGCGTTTCTCCACCAACACCTTCCCCGAGTGGCCACTGGCCCACCCTTACCGCTACGTGGCGCACAACGGCGAGATCAACACCGTCAAGGGCAACTACAACTGGATGAAGGCGCGCGAAGGCGTGATGTCTTCACCGGTGCTGGGTGCTGACCTGCAAAAGCTGTACCCCATCAGCTTTGCCGGCCAGTCCGACACGGCCACATTTGACAATTGCCTGGAGCTGCTCACCATGGCCGGCTACCCGATCAGCCAGGCGGTGATGATGATGATCCCTGAGCCCTGGGAGCAGCACAGCACCATGGACGAGCGGCGCCGTGCTTTTTATGAGTACCACGCGGCCATGCTGGAGCCCTGGGACGGCCCGGCCAGCATCGTCTTCACCGACGGCCGTCAGATTGGCGCCACACTCGACCGCAATGGCCTGCGCCCCTCGCGCTACTGCATTACCGACGACGACCTGGTGATCATGGGCTCCGAGTCGGGCGTGCTGCCCGTGCCAGAGAACAAAATCGTCCGCAAGTGGCGCCTGCAGCCCGGCAAGATGTTCCTGATCGATCTGGAGCAGGGCCGCATGATCGACGACGAGGAACTCAAGGCCAACCTGGCCAACAGCAAGCCTTACAAACAGTGGATTGAAAACCTTCGGGTCAAGCTCGACGACGTGACCTTTATTGACCGTCGCGTTGACGGTGCACTGGCCGAAGTGGTGGCCGACCTAGAGCCCAAACGCGTCACCGACACGGTGAGTCTGCTCGACCGCCAGCAGGCCTTTGGCTTCACCCAGGAAGACCTCAAGTTCCTGATCGCCCCGATGGCCAGTGCTGGCGAGGAGGCGATTGGCTCAATGGGCAACGACAGCCCGCTGGCCGTGCTGTCCGACAAGAACAAGCCGCTGTACAACTACTTCAAGCAGCTCTTTGCCCAGGTGACCAATCCGCCGATCGACCCGATCCGTGAGGCGATCGTGATGAGCCTGGTGTCTTTCATAGGCCCCAAGCCCAACCTGCTCGACATCAACCAGGTTAACCCGCCGATGCGGCTTGAAGTCACCCAGCCGGTGCTGAACTTTGCCGACATGGCAAAACTTCGTGACATTGAGCGGCACACCCAGGGCAAGTTCCGCAGCTACACCCTCGACATCACCTACTCGCTGGCCTGGGGCCACGAGGGCGTAGAGGCCAAACTGGCTTCGCTCTGCGCCGAAGCGGTGGACGCGATCAAGGGTGGCAAAAACATCCTGATCATCAGCGACCGCAGCGTCAACGCCAACCAGGTGGCTATCCCGGCGCTGCTGGCGCTCTCCGCCATTCACCAGCACCTGGTGCTGGCCGGTCTGCGAACCTCGGCAGGTCTGGTGGTGGAGACCGGCACTGCGCGCGAGGTGCACCACTTTGGTGTTCTCGCCGGCTATGGCGCCGAGGCGGTCCACCCCTACCTTGCGTTGGAAACCCTGGCCAGCATGCACAAGAGCTTGCCCGGCGAGTTGAGTGCCGACAAAGCCATCTACAACTACATCAAGGCGGTGGGCAAGGGCCTGTCCAAGATCATGTCCAAGATGGGCGTCTCCACCTACATGAGCTACTGCGGGGCCCAACTGTTCGAGGCGATTGGCCTGAGCAGCGCGACCATCGCCAAATATTTCAGCGGTACGCCCAGCCGGGTCGAGGGCATTGGCGTGTTCGAGATCGCCGAAGAAGCCATCCGCATGCACCGTGCGGCCTTTAGCGCAGACCCGGTGCTGGCCACCATGCTCGATACCGGTGGTGAGTACGCCTGGCGCGCCCGTGGCGAAGAGCACATGTGGACGCCCGACGCCATCGCCAAGTTGCAGCACAGCACCCGCGCCAACAACTGGAGCACTTACAAGGAATACGCCCAGCTGATCAACGACCAGAGCCGCCGCCACATGACGCTGCGCGGCCTGTTTGAGTTCAAGCTCGACCCCAGCCGTGCCATCCCCGTGGACGAGGTGGAGCCGGCCAGCGAGATCGTCAAGCGTTTTGCCACGGGGGCCATGTCGCTGGGTTCCATCAGCACCGAGGCACACGCCACGCTGGCCGTGGCCATGAACCGCATCGGCGGCAAGAGCAACACCGGCGAGGGCGGCGAAGACCCGGCGCGCTACCGCAACGAGCTCAAGGGCATCCCGATCAAGCAGGGCGACACGCTCAAGAGCGTGATCGGCGAGGACGTGGTTGAGGTCGATTTGCCGCTGCGCGATGGCGATTCGCTGCGTTCACGCATCAAGCAGGTGGCCTCGGGCCGCTTTGGCGTGACGGCCGAATACCTGAGCAGCGCCGACCAGATCCAGATCAAGATGGCCCAGGGCGCCAAGCCGGGCGAGGGCGGCCAGTTGCCAGGCGGCAAGGTCACCGACTACATCGGCAAGTTGCGCTACTCGGTGCCCGGTGTGGGCCTGATTTCGCCGCCGCCGCACCACGACATCTACTCCATTGAAGACTTGGCGCAGCTGATCCACGACCTGAAAAACGTGGCGCCGCACGCCAGCATCAGCGTCAAGCTGGTGAGCGAGATTGGCGTGGGCACCATCGCCGCCGGCGTCGCCAAGTGCAAGAGCGACCATGTGGTGATTGCTGGGCACGATGGTGGCACCGGCGCTTCGCCCTGGTCCAGCATCAAGCACGCTGGCAGCCCCTGGGAGATTGGCCTGGCAGAGACCCAGCAGACGCTGGTGCTCAACCGCCTGCGCAGCCGCATCCGGGTGCAGGCCGACGGCCAGATGAAGACCGGCCGCGACGTGGTCGTTGGCGCCCTGCTTGGGGCCGACGAGTTCGGCTTTGCCACGGCGCCGCTGGTGGTGGAGGGCTGCATCATGATGCGCAAGTGCCACCTCAACACCTGCCCGGTGGGCGTGGCCACCCAAGACCCGGTGCTGCGCAAGAAGTTCTCGGGCAAGCCCGAGCATGTGGTCAATTATTTCTTCTTTATTGCCGAAGAAGCCCGTCAGATCATGGCGCAGCTGGGCATCCGCAAGTTTGACGACATGATTGGCCGCGCCGACCTGCTGGACACGCGGCAGGGCATTGACCACTGGAAAGCCAGCGGCCTTGATTTCGGCCGCCTGTTTGCCATGGCGCCGGTCGGCCCCGAGGTGCCTCGCCGCCAGACCGAAACCCAGGCCCACGGCCTGGAAAAAGCACTTGACCAGGTGCTGATTGCCAAAAGCCGACCGGCCATTGACCACGGCGAGCGGGTGCAGTTCATGGAGATGGCGCGCAATGTCAACCGCTCCGTCGGTGCCATGCTCTCAGGGGCGGTCACCCAGGTGCACCCTGAGGGGTTGCCAGATGACAGCATCCGCATTCAACTCGAAGGCACCGGAGGCCAGTCCTTTGGCGCGTTCCTCGCGCGTGGCATCACGCTCTACCTGATTGGTGACGCCAACGACTACACCGGCAAGGGCCTGTCGGGTGGTCGTGTGGTGGTGCGCCCCAGCATCGATTTCCGCGGAGACGCGGTGCGCAACACCATCGTCGGCAATACCGTGATGTATGGTGCCACCAGCGGTGAGGCGTTTTTCAGCGGTGTGGCCGGCGAGCGCTTTGCGGTGCGGCTGTCGGGCGCGACCACGGTGGTTGAGGGTACCGGCGACCATGGCTGCGAATACATGACCGGCGGCACCGTGGCCGTGCTGGGCAAGACCGGGCGCAACTTCGCCGCCGGCATGAGCGGCGGTATTGCTTATGTGTATGACGAAGACGGGCAGTTTGCCCGCCGCGCCAACACCGCCATGGTGGCCCTGGAGAAGGTGCTCACGCCCGCCGAGCAAGAGGCCACCGTGCCCCGCGCCATCTGGCACCACGGTAAGAGCGACGAGGCGCAGCTGAAGAAGCTGCTGGAAGACCACAACCGTTGGACCGGCAGCAAGCGCGCCCGTGAACTGCTCGACACCTGGGACCAGTCCCGTCTGAAATTCGTCAAAGTCTTCCCGCTGGAATACAAGCGTGCCCTGGGTGAGATTCATGCGAAGAAAACGGCGATAGCCCTTGCCAGTGCTGGTTCTATTGCTATAAAAAAAGAAGCAGTCGATGTTAAGTGATCGAGCACGCTGGCATGGATCCCCGGTCGTGGCCGGGGATGACACCCACCCCGTCATCCCCGCACCCCGTCATTCCCGCGAACGCGGGAATGCATGCCCCCCGTCGTCAAGTGAGCGCATCGCGCTTTAGCTAAGGAAAGACCCAAATGGGAAAAATCACCGGTTTTATGGAGTTTGAGCGGCTCGACGAGGGCTACAAGCCTGTGCCAGAGCGGCTTAAAAACTACAAAGAGTTCGTCATCGGGCTCGACGACCAGCAGGCCAAACAGCAGTCGGCGCGCTGTATGGACTGCGGCACACCGTTCTGCAACAGCGGCTGCCCGGTCAACAACATCATTCCTGATTTCAATGAGCTGGTGTTCCAGGGTGACTGGCAGAACGCCATCGAGGTGCTGCACAGCACCAACAACTTCCCCGAGTTCACTGGCCGCATCTGCCCAGCGCCCTGCGAGGCGGCCTGCACCCTGAATGTGAATGACGACGCGGTGGGCATCAAGTCTATCGAGCACGCCATCATTGACCGAGCTTGGAGCGAGGGCTGGGTGCAACCGCGCCCGGCTGAGCATGCCAGCGGCAAAAAAGTGGCCGTGGTGGGCTCCGGCCCGGCCGGTATGGCGGCAGCGCAGCAGTTGGCGCGCGCCGGCCATGCGGTGACGCTGTTTGAGAAAAACGACCGGGTGGGTGGCCTGTTGCGCTACGGCATTCCCGACTTCAAGATGGAAAAAAGCCACATCGACCGCCGCGTGGCGCAGTTGCAGGCTGAGGGCGTCACCATCCGCACCGGTGTGCTGGTGGGCGCGCTGCCCGAGGGCACCAAGGTCACCAACTGGGCGCACGAGACGGTGTCACCCGCCCAGCTGCAGCAAGTCTTTGATGCGGTGCTGCTGACCGGCGGCGCTGAGCAGTCCCGTGATCTGCCCGTGCCGGGTCGTGAGCTGGCAGGCATTCATTTCGCCATGGAGTTCCTGCCGCAGCAAAACAGGGTCAACGCTGGCGACACGCTGGTCGACCAGCTGCGCGCCGAGGGCAAGCGCGTGATCGTGATCGGTGGTGGCGACACCGGCAGTGACTGCGTCGGCACCAGTAACCGCCACGGGGCCGCCAGTGTGACGCAGTTCGAAGTCATGCCACAGCCGCCGGTCGAAGAAAACCGGCCAATGACTTGGCCCTATTGGCCGCTCAAACTGCGCACCAGTTCCAGCCATGACGAGGGCTGCGAGCGCGAATTTGCCATCTCTACCAAAGAGTTTCTGGGGGCGGATGGCAAAGTCACTGGCCTGAAGACAGTGCGCGTTGAGTGGCGCGACGGCAAGATGGCCGAGGTGGCAGGGAGTGAGGAGGTGCTTCCGGCTGATCTGGTACTGCTGGCCATGGGCTTTGTCAGCCCGGTCGCTACGGTGCTGGACAGCTTCGGCGTTGCACGCGATGCACGGGGCAATGCCCGTGCCGGCACCGATGTGGTGGGTGGTTATGCCACCAATGTGCCCAAGGTGTTTGCCGCCGGCGATATCCGCCGTGGCCAGAGCCTGGTGGTCTGGGCCATCCGTGAAGGCCGACAGGCTGCTCGGGCGGTGGACGAGTTTTTGATGGGTTTTAGCGAATTACCAAGGTAATGCTGGCGTAAAGACCGGTTTAGGGCCGCGCAGGATTAGGGCAATCCCTTATGATCAGCCCGGCCGGGTCAATCCCCGTCTTTTGTTTATGGCCGCATCCCCCGCTGAACCCCTCGTTGAACTGTGTCACCTGACCTTTGGGTATGGTGAGCGCGTCATTCTGGACGACATTTCTCTGGTGGTGCCGCGTGGCAAAGTCACCGCCCTGATGGGTGCCTCAGGCGGCGGCAAGACCACCATTCTGCGGCTCATCGGCGGGCAAAATCGGGCCCAGTCGGGACAAACCCTGTTTGACGGCCAGGACATCGGCCCCATGAACCAGACCGCTTTGTACGCCGCGCGCCGGCGCATGGGCATGCTGTTCCAGTTTGGTGCCCTGTTTGCTGACCTGTCGGTGTTCGAGAATGTGGCGTTCCCGCTGCGTGAGCACACCGACCTGCCCGAGCCGCTGATCCGTGACATTGTGTTGATGAAACTCAATGCGGTGGGCCTGCGCGGGGCTCGTGAGCTGATGCCCAGTGACCTGTCGGGCGGCATGGCGCGGCGCATCGCCCTGGCGCGTGCCATCGCACTTGACCCTGAGCTGGTGATGTACGACGAGCCGTTTTCCGGGCTGGACCCGATCTCGCTTGGCACGGCCGCTCGCCTGATCCGCCAACTGAACGATTCAATGGGTCTGACCAGTATTTTTGTCTCGCATGAGCTGGAGCAGACCTTTGCCATTGCCGACCATGTGATCATCTTGGCCAATGGCAAGATTGCCACACAGGGTACGCCTGAGCAGGTTCGCCAAAGCAGCGACCCACTGGTGTACCAATATGTCAATGCCCTGTCGGACGGCCCGGTGCGTTTCCATTACCCGGGCCCCAGCGTGGCCGAAGACTTCGGGGTGACCGTGCCATGAGCTGGTACAAACCTGCTGACCTGGGGTTCGGTGTGCGGCGCCAACTCGCCGGCCTGGGCTACGGCGCGCGCCTGTTCGGCCGCTTGCTGACCACGCTGTTGCCAGCGCTGCGTCGGTTTGCGCTGGTCCGAGACCAAATCCATTTTTTGGGCAATTATTCGTTGGCCATCATTGCCGTGTCGGGGCTGTTTGTGGGCTTTGTGTTTGGCCTGCAAGGCTATTACACCCTGCAACGTTATGGCTCGTCAGAGGCGCTGGGGCTGCTCGTCACGCTCAGCCTGGTCCGCGAGCTGGGGCCGGTGGTAACGGCGCTGCTGTTTGCCGGGCGCGCGGGTACCTCGCTGACTGCTGAGATCGGCCTGATGAAGGCCGGCGAGCAGATCAGTGTGATGGAGATGATGGCGGTGGACCCGGTGCAGCGCATTCTGGCACCACGTTTTTGGGCCGGCGTCATCACCATGCCGCTGCTGGCAGCGGTGTTCAGCGCCATGGGCATCATTGGCGGCTGGGTGGTCGGGGTGCTGATGATCGGGGTGGATGCCGGTTCGTTCTGGAGTCAGATCCAGGGCGGCGTCGATGTCTGGAAAGACGTCGGCAACGGCATCATCAAGAGCGTGGTGTTTGGCTTTACCGTGACCTTTGTCGCCCTGATGCAGGGCTATGGGGCACAAGCTACGCCCGAAGGGGTGGCCAGCGCCACCACCCGCACGGTGGTGGTCGCCTCGCTGGCGGTGCTGGGGTTGGACTTCATCCTGACCGCCATGATGTTTACGATTTAGAAAGAGGCCGCATGCAACGCTCCAAAAATGATGTCTGGGTTGGCCTGTTTGTGCTGATCGGCGCCGTCGCCATCCTGTTTCTGGCCCTGCAGTCGGCCAACCTCTTGAGTTTGAGTTTTCAGACCACCTACCGGGTGGTCGCCAAATTTGACAACGTGGGCGGCCTTAAACCCAAAGCTGCGGTGCGCAGCGCCGGTGTGGGGGTGGGGCGCGTCGAGAAGATCGTGTTTGACGACAAGTCGTTCCAGGCCCGCGTCACATTGGCGCTGGAGAGTCGCTACGCTTTTCCCAAGGACAGCTCGCTCAAGATTCTGACCAGCGGCCTGCTCGGTGAGCAGTACCTCGGGCTCGAAGCCGGCGCCGATGTGAAAAACCTGGCCGCCGACGATGTCATTGGCAACACCCAGTCGGCGGTGGTGCTGGAGAGCCTGATCAGCCAATTTTTGTACAACAAAGCAGCCGATGCCAGCGCGCCGGACGCGACGCCCAAGGCCAAGCCATGACGCTTGGTGCCTCGGTTTTAACCAGCCAGCTGAGCTTACGCCAGCCAGTCCGTAAGGCCGCACAGGGCCTGCTGCTGGCTGGGTTGCTGCTCACTTTGTTGGGCTGTGCCAGCGGTCTGCAGGCTAGCCCGCATGACCCGCTTGAGCCGTTCAACCGGGGTGTGTTCCGCTTGAACGATACCCTCGACGCAGCGCTGGTCAAACCGGTGGCCACCCTGTACCGCGACCGCACACCGACAAGGGTCCGCCAGGGCATCGGCAATGTGTTCGGCAATCTGGAGGATGTCTGGTCTGCGGTCAATAGCGCGCTCCAGCTGAATGGCCGGGCGTTGACTAACAGCGTGACGCGGGTCGTGATCAACACCGTGATGGGTGTCGGTGGCGTGGTTGATGTGGCCTCCGAGATGGACATCGAGCGTCACACCAAGGATTTCGGCCATACCCTGGGTTTCTGGGGTGTCCCGCCCGGCCCCTACATCATGCTGCCGATTTTGGGGCCATCCACGCTGCGAGATACCGTGGCGCTGCCGCTGGATTGGCAAGGTGACCTGGTCAGGCAATTTCCCTATGTGCCGGTCCGTAATGCGGCAACCGTGCTGCGCGGCGTTGACACCCGGTCCAGTTTGCTCAAGGCAACGACGATGCTCGAAGAAGTGGCCTTGGACCGTTACACCTTCACCCGCGACGCCTTTTTGCAGCGCCGTAGAAATGATATCTTTGACGGCAACCCGCCGGAAGAAGAGTCTTCAGCACTGCCCGAGGTCCCAGATATGAAAGCTCAACCATGATTCGTCGGATCCGTAACCAATGCCTTGCGACTTGCCTGCTGGCCGGAGCCAGCCTGATGGCCGTACCCGTCCAGGCCGCCGACGAGGCCGCTGACGCGCTGATCAAGCGCCTGTCGACTGAAGTGCTGGACACCATCCGCGCAGACAAGTCGGTCCAGGCCGGTGATGTTGGCCGTATCGTCACGCTGGTCGACACCAAAATCATGCCGAACGTGAACTTTCAGCGCATGACAGCTTCAGCCGTGGGACCCGCCTGGCGCCAAGCCACGCCAGAGCAGCAAAAGCGCCTGCAGGACGAATTCAAGACCCTGCTGGTGCGAACCTATGCAGGTGCCCTGACCCAGATCATTGACCAGACGATCGTTGTCAAACCGTTGCGTGTCGCGCCTGAAGACAAAGAGGTTGTGGTTCGATCCGAGGTGAGGGGCCAGGGCGATGCGATCCAGCTTGAATACCGGCTGGAAAAAACCCCAGGGGAGGGCGCCGGCTGGAAAATTTACAACCTGAATGTGTTGGGCGTCTGGCTGGTGGAGACCTACCGCAGCCAGTTTGCGCAGGAGATCAATGCCAAGGGCTTGAACGGGCTGATTAACACGCTGTCCGAGCGCAACAAGGCCAACGCCAAAAAAGGCTGATGGTGTTGATGCTGCCTCCCCAACTGACGCACGCCGAGGCCAAGGCTTGCCTGGGTGCGCTGCTTCTTGAGTTGCCGGCTCAGGCCGCCGCTGTGGTGGTGGATGCCGGGGCGCTGCAACGCTTTGACTCGGCGGCACTGGCCGTGTTGCTGGCGTTGCGGCGGCAGAGCCTGGCCATGACCCAGACCTTTGCCGTGGCTCGCATGCCCAGTCGGTTGGCAGACCTGGCGGCGCTGTACGGCATCGGCGAGTTGCTGGTCGCTGCGGGCGAGTGAGCCCGTAAAATAGTTGAATCACATGTCCGCGATCTCGTTTCAGTCCGTCTCCAAAAGTTACCCCTCTCCGCGAGGACCCAAGGGCAGCACCTTTTTGGCGCTGGACCAGGTCAGCCTGGACATTCAGGCCGGTGAGTTTTTTGGCCTGCTGGGCCCCAACGGCGCGGGCAAGACGACCATGATCTCTATTCTGGCGGGGCTGACCCGCGCCAACGCCGGTAGCGTCAAGGTGCTGGGCAGCGACGTCCAGACCGACTACGCGCAGGCCCGGCGCAAGCTCGGCGTGGTGCCCCAAGAGCTGGTGTTTGACCCATTTTTCAATGTGCGCGAGGCGCTGCGTTTTCAGTCGGGTTACTTTGGCATCCGCCACAACGATGCCTGGATCGACAAACTGCTCGACAGCCTCGGCCTGACCGACAAAGCCAATGCCAACATGCGCCAGCTGTCTGGCGGCATGAAACGCCGGGTGCTGTTGGCGCAGGCCCTGGTGCACAAGCCGCCGGTGATCGTGCTCGACGAACCCACCGCTGGCGTCGACGTTGAGCTGCGCCAGACCCTGTGGCAGTTCATTGCCCGGCTCAACAAGGAGGGGCACACCGTGCTGCTCACCACCCATTACCTGGAAGAGGCCGAGGCCCTGTGCGGCCGCATTGCCATGCTCAAGGCCGGCCGCGTGATCGCGCTCGACCGCACCAGTGAGCTGCTCAAGGCTGCCTCGGGCAATGTGTTGCGCTTCAAGATCGACGGCGAGCTGCCGCCGGCCCTGGCCCAACGGGCCCGTATCACCGGACGCATCGTGCAGTTCCCGGCCCATGATGCCCTGGACATTGAGACCTACCTGGCGGCTGTTCGCCAGGCTGGCCTGTTGGCGCAGGACATCGAGGTGCGCAAGGCCGACCTGGAAGACGTTTTCCTGGCGCTCATGGGCCAGCAGCACGAGGGCGGAGCTGCGGCCGCGCCGGCACCATGACCGGCTGGCGCGCCCTGCTCTACAAAGAAGTACTGCGCTTCTGGAAGGTCAGCTTCCAGACCGTGGCGGCCCCGGTGCTCACCGCTGTGCTGTACCTGCTGATCTTCGGGCACGTGCTTGAAAACCATGTCAAGGTCTACGACAGCATCAGCTACACGGCCTTTCTGGTGCCAGGCCTGGTCATGATGAGCGTGCTGCAAAATGCATTTGCCAACAGCTCGTCCTCGCTGATCCAGAGCAAGATCATGGGCAACTTGGTGTTTCTGCTGCTCACGCCCTTGTCGCACTGGAGTTGGTTTTTTGCCTACGTAGGCTCCTCAGTGGCGCGTGGCCTGGTGGTCGGCTCGGGCGTGTTTGTGGTCACGGCGTGGTTTGCGCCGCCGGGCTTGGTCGCACCGCTGTGGATCGTGGTGTTTGCGGTGCTGGGCGCTGCGCTGCTGGGCACCTTGGGGCTGATTGCTGGTCTGTGGGCTGAAAAGTTCGACCAGCTTGCCGCGTTCCAGAACTTTGTCATCATGCCCATGACCTTCCTCAGCGGCGTGTTTTATTCCATCCATTCGCTACCCCCCTTCTGGCAGGGCGTGAGCCACCTCAACCCCTTCTTCTACATGATCGACGGCTTTCGCTTTGGCTTCTTTGGCCAAAGTGATGTGTCGCCCTGGCTCAGCCTGACCATCGTGGGTGTCGCCCTGGCAGTGGCCAGTGCGCTGGCGGTTCACCTGCTGCGCATCGGCTACAAGATCCGCAGCTGAATCTCTCCACACGGAACCCTCTCATGACTGCAGACCAACTCAAGACCCTGATAGCCGCCGGCCTGCGCTGCGAGCACCTCGAGCTCGAAGGCGACGGCCGCCACTGGTACGCCACCATCGTCTCGCCCGAGTTTGAAGGCCAGCGCCCCATCCGCCGCCACCAGCAGGTTTACGCCACGCTCGGTGCCAAGATGCACACTGACGAGGTGCATGCCCTGTCGATGAAAACCTTCACCCCGGCCGAGTGGGCTGCCCAGCAGGCCTGACCGAGCCCATGGACAAACTCTTGATTCGCGGCGGCCGCCGCCTGCACGGCGAAGTCAGCATGTCCGGCGCTAAAAACGCGGCCCTGCCCGAGCTGTGTGCCTGCCTGCTGACCGCTGAGACCGTCACCCTGCGCAATGTGCCGCGTCTGCAGGACGTGGCCACCATGCTCAAGCTGATCCGCAACATGGGCGTGCAGGCTGAGCGCACTGAAGACGGTCTGCTGCAGGTTGATGCCAGCGCATTGCATACCCCCGAAGCCCCTTACGAGCTGGTCAAGACCATGCGTGCCTCGGTGCTGGCGCTGGGCCCGCTGCTGACGCGCTTTGGACATGCCAAGGTGTCCTTGCCGGGCGGCTGCGCCATTGGCTCGCGCCCGGTGGACCAACACATCAAGGGACTGGTCGCCATGGGTGCCGACATCAAGGTGGAGCACGGTTACATGGTGGCGCGGCTGGCGTCGGGCCTGAAGCGGCTTCGCGGTGCCCGAATCGCCACCGACATGGTCACCGTCACCGGTACTGAAAATTTCCTGATGGCCGCCTGCCTGGCAGAGGGTGAAACCATCCTGGAAAATGCAGCGCGGGAGCCCGAAATCCCGGACCTGGCCGAAATGCTGATCGCCATGGGCGCCCGCATCGAAGGCCATGGCAGCAGCCGCATCCGAATTCAGGGCGTTCCACAGCTGCATGCCACCACCCACCAGGTGGTGGCAGACCGCATCGAGACGGGTACTTTTTTGTGCGCGGTGGCCGCCACCGGTGGCGACGTGCTGTTGCGCCACGGCCGCGGGGACCATCTGGAGGCAGTGATTGAAAAACTGCGTGACGCTGGCGCCACCGTCACGCCGCTGGCCGAAGGCATCCGGGTGCAGGCAGAGGGCCGCTTGCGCGCGCAGAGCTTTCGCACCACCGAGTACCCAGGTTTCCCCACTGACATGCAGGCCCAGTTTATGGCGTTGAATTGTGTGTCCTCGGGCACTGCCAAGGTCACTGAAACCATCTTTGAGAACCGCTTCATGCACGTCAATGAGTTGGTTCGCCTGGGTGCCAACATCCAGACCGACGGCAAGGTGGCCCTGGTGGAGGGGGTGCCCCAGCTCTCGGGTGCCACCGTCATGGCCACCGACCTTCGCGCTTCGGCCAGTCTGGTGATTGCCGGTCTGGTGGCCGACGGTGACACGGTGGTCGACCGCATCTACCACCTGGACCGCGGCTATGACCAGATGGAGAGCAAGCTGCGCGCTCTGGGCGCTGACATTCAACGCATCAAATGATCACCCTTGCCCTGTCCAAGGGCCGCATTTTCGAGGAAACCCTGCCCCTGCTGCGCGCCGCCGGTATCGAGGTGCTGGACGACCCTGACGCCTCGCGCAAGCTGATTCTCGACACCAACCAGCCGAATGTGCGTGTGCTGGTGGTGCGAGCCACCGACGTGCCCACCTACGTGCAGTACGGTGGCGCCGACCTGGGCATTACCGGGCGCGACACCCTGATCGAGCACATCGCTGCCTGGGGCGGCAACGCTGGCGCGGCCGGGCTGTACCAGCCCTTGGACCTGGGCATTTCCCGTTGCCGCATCAGCGTGGCGGTGCGGGCCGATTTTGACTACGCCCGAGCCGTGCGGCAGGGCTCGCGGCTGCGCGTGGCCACCAAATACGTGGCTATTGCACGCGAGTTCTTTGCTGCCAAGGGCGTGCATGTGGACCTGATCAAGCTCTACGGCAGCATGGAGCTGGCCCCGCTGGTTGGCCTGTCAGATGCCATCGTTGATCTCGTCTCCACCGGCAACACCCTGCGCGCCAACCAGCTGGTCGAGGTGGAGCACATCATGGACATTAGCGCCCGTTTGGTGGTGAACCAGGCCGCGCTCAAGCTCAAGCAGGCGCCGATTCGCGCCATCATTGACGCCTTTGCCAGTGCCGTCGGCGCTTGAACTGCCGCGCCATTTACTATGAATTTGCTAGCTAAACCGCTATATCTGTCAACGCTTGAGGCCGGTTTTGAGGCAGATTTCCAGGCGCGTCTGCACTGGTCGGCGCAAGCCGATGCCGCCATCGAGCAGCGCGTGGCCGAGATCCTGGCCGATGTGCAGCAGCGCGGCGATGCCGCCGTGCTGGATTGCACCCGCCGCTTTGACGCGCTGGACGCCGCCAGTGTGGACGAGCTGAGCCTGACGCCAACCGAGCTGCAGCACGCTTTTGACGCCATTCCCCATTCCCAGCGCCAAGCGCTGCAGGCCGCCGCCCAGCGCGTGCGCCATTACCACGAGGCGCAAAAGCGCGCCACCGGCCAAAGTTGGCAGTACCGCGATGCCGACGGTACCCTGCTGGGGCAGAAGGTCACGCCGCTGGACCGGGTCGGCATCTACGTTCCGGGCGGCAAGGCGGCCTACCCCTCGTCGGTGCTGATGAACGCCATTCCGGCCCAGGTGGCGGGCGTGGCCGAGATCATCATGGTGGTGCCCACACCGCGGGGCGAGAAAAACCAACTGGTGCTGGCGGCGGCGCATCTGGCCGGCGTGCACCGCGTGTTCACCATCGGCGGGGCGCAGGCGGTGGCTGCGCTGGCCTATGGCACCGCCACCGTGCCGAAGGTGGACAAGATCACCGGCCCGGGAAACGCCTATGTGGCGGCCGCCAAGCGGCGCGTTTTTGGCACCGTGGGCATCGACATGATCGCCGGCCCGAGTGAAATACTGGTGCTGGCCGACGGCAGCACGCCGCCAGACTGGGTGGCGATGGACCTGTTTTCCCAG
>CAMELV010000054.1 GCA_945925985.1 Comamonas sp. lk
CATGGTGATCACCTTTGTTTGCTCCTGCCCAAAAAACGGGCAGAGCCAGTAAAACACCTGGGTCAATTTTGGGTCGGCATAACCTCTATAAGTGGGTCAGTTTTCGGTCGGCGTCAACACTCTAAAGACCATATTCACTGCTGTTTCGACAGCACTATTTCTGGCCAACGCTGCAGTAGCTAGTGACGCAGACTTCACACTCACTAATCGGACAGGTTACGATATTGAGTCGGTGTACGTTGTACCAAGCAAGCAAAGAGATTGGGGCAATGACCAACTCGGAAAAAACGTACTTGCTGACGGTAGGTCACGGTTTATTTCGTTCAAAAAGTCCAACAACATCTGTATCTACGACATGAGCATTTCATGGGTCGGCTACAGTGCTGACGAAGACGTTATTTGGGAAAAACTGAACCTGTGTGAAATCAACCGAATCACTTTGCGTTACAACTCCAAGACAAACAAGACATCAATCACAACAGATTAAGTTGGCTTGGGTCAAGTGCAGGACACTAGACAGGCCAGTATCAGTTCGTTTTTGACCCCACGGGCTCTTCACGCAACAGCCGCCAGACCAGCCAAGTGCCGATCAGCGCATTGGCCAAGGCAAAGCCGCCCACCAACAGGGCGGCCCAGGCGTGCAACTCCCGGTTTTGAACAACCCAGGCCAGCATGGCCGACAGCACATTGAGCGCCACGGCCAGCCAGAACAGAGGGTTACGCGGCTGAAACAGACGCGACAGTTTCATGGCGCTGCTGCCAGTCGGCTTGCTACCGGCACATAACGACCGGTGTCAGGGGTTGCCGAGGTAGTCGCGCTTGCCGATTTCGACGCCGCAGTGGCGCAGAATGGCGTAGGTCATGGACGAGTGGAAATAGATGTTGGGCAGGGCATGGCCCAGCAAAAACTGCATACCCGTGTAGTGCGTCTCTTTGTCGCCGCGCTTGACGATGATGGCCTTGTCTTCGGTGCCGTCAATCTGGGCTGCCGACACGCTTTCGACAAAGGCAACGGTCTTGGCAAGCCGCGCCTGGAGGTCGGCCACGCTTTGCTCGTTGTCTTCATAGGCCGGAATCTCGATGCCAGCCAGTCGCGCCACCACACCCTTGGCCGTGTCTGAGGCGATCTGCACCTGGCGCGTCATGTGCAGCATGTCAGGGAAAAGACGGAATTCCAGCAGGGTCTTGGGGTCGAGCTTCTTGGCTTCGATGTGGGCCTGGGCCTTGCCGAGCACGTTCGACAGGTTGTTCAGGGCATTGACAAGGCGGGGCACGCTGGCCTGGTACATGGAGATGGTCATTTAAGAGTCCTTGAGCTTGGGTTGGAAAACTGGTGAGGGGCTTTGACCCGGTAGCGGCGCAGATGCAGCACGGCCAGATAAAGTGAAACCGCCTGCAGCGCGGCACAAAAGAAAAACGGGGCACCAATGCGCCAGTCACCGCGCGGCAGATGCGACACCACGGCCAGCAGCGGCGCGCCCAGCATCGGCGCCACCACCGCCATCAGGCTGTTGAGCGAGGTCACCGCGCCCATGGTCTGCCCCTGGCTGCTGCCGTCAGCAGCGGACGAGATCATGCTTTGCACCGTGGTGGCCACAGTCACGCCAAAGATGTTGACGCCGATCACGGCAAACATCATCCAGCCCTCGGTGGCTGCGCCCCACAGCAGGTAAGCCAGCGTAGAAGACACCAGCCCGACAATAGCCAGCCGCTGTGGGCTGATCACCTTGAGCATGCGCCCCAGCAAAAAACCCTGCACTGCCAGCGCCACCACGCCTACCGCTGCCAGCGACCAACCGCTCTCAAGCGGGCCCCAGCCAAATTTGAAAGTGCCGTACAGCACCCAGCAGGTGTACAGCACAAATTGCGCCAGCCCGCTGAAGGCCACCACACCCACCAGGGGGCCGACGCCGCGCAGCTGCGCCAGCTTGTTCAAAGAGGTCACCGGATTGGCACTGCGCCAGTCAAAGCGCTTGCGCCGGTCGGCCGGCAGCGACTCCGGGAGCACAAAAAAGCCATAGGCCAAGTTCATCAAAGCCAGCGCGCCCGAGACATAAAACGGCAAATGGAGGTCGATGGCACCCAGCAGACCACCCAACACCGGGCCAAAGATGAAACCCAGGCCCATCATGGCGCCCAGCAAACCAAAGCGCTTGGCGCGTTGCTCAGGCGCCGAGATGTCGGCCACATAGGCGGTGGCGATAGCGGCGTTGGCCTGCATGGCACCGCCCACAATGCGCCAGGCGATCAGGCCAGCCAGGGTGGTGGCCAGCGCGGTGCCAAAAAAGCTCAGAGCCAGGCCCAAGAAACACAACAACAGCACACGGCGACGGCCAAAATGATCGGACAGTGCGCCAAGGATCGGCGAGCAGATAAAGGTGGCGGCGCCAAAGGTGCAGGCCGCCACGCCATACCAGTAGGCCTGGTCGGCCTGGGAGTCGCTGAACGCGGCCACCAGCGGCGGCAGAACGGGAATAATGACTCCGATGGCCATCATGTCAATCAGTACAGTGAGCATGATGAAGGGCATGGCCGCTTCGCGAGAACGCAGGGAATGGAGCATGGCGTGATTGTCGGGCTATTTCCGGGCGAGCGTTTCTGGCCGTCGTCGCCTAGGCGCGGGGTTCGACCAGGAAGTCACACACCTTAAATCGCTTGAGCCGATAGGTCATGGTCCAGGTGGTCCAAGGCCAGTTGGTGCTGTTGCGACCGTTTTTGTCCAGAAAATAGCTGCTGCAGCCGCTGTTCCAGACGGTGCGCTGCAGGGCGGTCTGGGTCTGGTTGTTATAGCGTTGGAAGACGTCAGGGTCAACGGCGATGGTGGCCAGCCGTTTTTGCCGAGCCGTCGTAATGGCCGACAAAATGAATTTAAGCTGCGCCTCGATCATCACGAATGAAGATGAAAAGGTGTAAAGATTAGGGCCGAAGGTCAGGAACAAGTTGGGACAGTCCGGCATCATGGTGCCCAGATAAGCTGCTGGCGAGCCCTGCCAAAGCTCGGACAAGGGCTTGCCCGAGGCCCCGACAATCCGCTCGGCAATGGGCGGGTTGGCCACCTCGAAGCCGGTGGCAAAGACAATGACGTCGGCCGTGCAACGCTGGCCGTCCTCGGCCACCAACTCACTGCCCTCTACCCTGGCCACCCCTGTCTGCACGCGCACGTTAGGCTTGGCCAGCGCCCGGTACCAGGTGTTGGACATCAGGATGCGCTTACAGCCCAGGGCAAAGTCCGGCGTCAGGCGGGCCCGCAAGACCGGGTCCTTGACGCCACGGGCGATATTCTTTTTGCCCGCCGCCTCCAGGCGCTTGATCAGGCGGGGCGATTTCAGGCTCAGATTCAGCAACTCGAACTGCAGGTACAGTAATTTTCTGAACAGTGACTGAGTCAATGGAACCGTCTCGAACAGCCGTTGCCAGCGCGTCGAAATGAGCGCATCCATTTTGGGCAGCACCCAGGGCGGCGTGCGTTGAAACAGCGCCAATTGCTGGACCTGGCGCTGGATGATGGGCACAAACTGAATGGCGGAGGCGCCAGTCCCAATCACCGCCACCCGCTTGTGACGCAAATCGATGTCGTGCCGCCAGCGCGACGAGTGAAAACTCACACCGGTGAAGGTCTCCAGACCGGGCACGCGCGGCATCACGGGCACATGCATCGGGCCGCAAGCCATGATGACGAATTGTGCTGAATAGTCACCCGCGGTGGTCTTTAAGCGCCACAGTCTGGCTGGGGCATCCCATCTGGCCGTGATCAGCTCCGCCCCAAGCCGGATTTTCGGCATGACACCGAAGCGCTCAGCCGTGTCGCGGGTGTAGGTCTTGATCTCGGACTGCTTGGCAAACAGGCGACTCCAGCGGGGGTTGGGCGCAAAAGAGTAAGAGTAAAACGCCGATGGGACGTCGCAGCCGCAATCAGGGTAAGTGTTGTCGCGCCAAACGCCACCGATCTCAGCCGCCTTTTCCAGCACCAGAAAGTCACACCCGGCCTCAAGCAGCTTGATGGCGGCGCCGATTCCGGCAAATCCGGCTCCGACCACGATCACCTCAAGGCTCGTGACCGGTGGCCGGGCTGGGGAGGTTGCGGGCGCAGACGTCGGACAAAAACCCAGGGAACTCATGTTGGAGAGGCTCATAGTGGCGTCAAGTGTAGAAGCCCACCGGCATAATCAAGCCAAGAACATCGCGCGTCTACATCTCTGATGAACGCCCCAAGACTTCTCCTACGCCAATGACCATCCTGCAGCGCATCACCACTGAGTACATCGAGGCCGAAGACAGGGTGCGACTCTCAGGCGCAAGCCCTTCTGGCGAAGCCATCAGCTTGTGGATCACGCAGCGCCTGTTGTCGCGGTTGCTCAAGGTCATCCTGAATTGGACGGCTGAAAGCGAGAATGCGCACCACGCACTCAAAAACGCTTTTGCGCAACAGGCCGCGCGCACTGACCTCAAACTCCAACTGTCTGTGCCGGCCCAGCCCAGTGTCGTGCTGGTGAACACCATCGACATCAGCCACACGGTCGATGCGCTGACCCTGGTCTTTAGTGGCGCCGAGGGCGTGGCGGGGCAGTTGACGCTGCAACGCCAAGACGTTCGCCAATGGCTCAATATCCTGCATGACACCTGGTGCCGTGCCGAGTGGCCGCAAGACCTTTGGCCGGATTGGATGGCAAGGCCGCAGGCGGAACCTGCCGCCGTCACACAAATCACACTGCATTAGGATCCGCATGAACCGCGTTCTCGTCCATACCGGCGCCAAATACCCCATCATCCAGGCCCCCATGGGCTGGATTGCCCGCACCCCGTTGGCGTCCGCCGTGTCCCGCGCCGGCGGCTTGGGCATCATTGAAACCTCATCCGGTGAGACGCAAAACTGCCAGGCCGAGATCACCGCCATGAGCGCCCTGGGCCTGCCCTTTGGCGTGAACCTGCCCATCCGCTTTCTCAAAGATGACGCCATGCTGCGCTTTGTGTGCGGCTCAGGCGTCAAGTTCGTCACCACCTCGGCCGGCAGCCCGGCCAAGTTCATCGCACCACTCAAAGACGCCGGCATTGTGGTCTACCACGCGGTGCCCACTGTGGACGCTGCCATGAAGTGTGTGGACGCCGGTATTGACGGCCTGGTGGTGGAAGGCGCCGAAGGCGGCGGCTTCAAAAACCCAGAAGAGGTGTCAACGCTGGTGCTGCTGCAGGCCATCCGGGCCCGCACCGACGTGCCGCTGGTGGCCGCCGGCGGCATTTGCGACGGCCGTGGCATGGCGGCGGCCTTTGCACTGGGCGCTGAGGCCATTCAGATGGGCACCCGCTTTGTCAGCTGCACCGAGAGCCCGGTGCATGCCAACTACAAAAACGCCATTGTGCAGGCCCGTGAGACCGGCACCTTGGTGCTGAACAAAAAATCAACGCCCTGCATCCGCTCGCTCAAATCGGCACGCACGCAGGCCATCTACGAGGCCGGCCTGATGGCGCCGGACGCCTTATCGGGCATCCTGCAGCTCTATTTTGGCGGCGACATGGAGGCAGCCCCCGCGCTGGCCGGCCAGACCGCAGGCCTGATTGACGAGGTCAAGAGCGCGCAACAAATCATCGACGACACCGTGGCCGAGTTTTTTGCCATCACGGCTCGGCTGGGGCATCTGGCCCAAAGCCGCTCCTTTGGCTGAGGCTTTCGCACGGGGTAAAGCAATGCGTTTTGTTGTGCTCGGCGCCGGTGTGATCGGTTGCTACGTCGGCGCTCGGCTGGCAGATGCCGGACAGGCGGTGACGCTGGTCGGGCGACTGCGGCTGACCGAGGCCGTGGCCCTGCAGGGCCTGACCGTGTCCGACCTGGACGGCTACCGCGCCCGTGTGGCACCGCAGCAGTTGAGGCTGGCCAACAGCCTGGCTGCAAGTTGGCCCGCAGCGCCAGACACCGAGCCCACGGTGGTGCTGCTGTGTGTCAAAGGTGGGGCCACCGCATCGGCTGCGCGGGAACTGGCCGCCTGCTGCCCGGCGGGCACGGCGGTGCTGTCGCTGCAAAATGGGGTTGAGAATGTGGCTCGCATCAAGGCGGAGGCGCCGCAACTGGTGGCGCTGGCTGGCATGGTGCCCTACAACGTGGTGATGCCAGGGCCAACCCAGGTGCACCGGGCCACCACCGGCACGCTGCGCCTGGCGCGTCACCCCATGACCGAGGCCATGTTGCCCCTGATGGCAGCCGCGGGACTACCGACCGCACTGAGCGATGACATGCTTGCTGTCCAGTGGGGCAAGCTGTTGCTTAACCTGAACAACCCGATCAATGCCCTGTCAGGCCTGCCGCTGCGCGAGCAGTTGCTGCAAAGGGACTACCGCCGCGTTCTGGCCGCCCTGCAACTGGAGGCCTTGGCCGCACTGAAGGCGGCAGGTATCGTCCCAGCCCGCGTGGCCAGCGCCCCGCCCCGCACGCTGCCCCATGTATTACGCCTGCCCAACTGGCTGTTTAAGCGGGTTTCAGCGCGTATGCTGCGGATGGACGCCAGCGCACGCTCATCGATGTGGGACGACTTGCAGCAGGGCCGTGGCACCGAAATCGACGACCTGTGTGGCGCCGTGATGCGACTGGCAGCCCGCCATGGGATACCGGCACCGCGCAATGCCGCCATCACAGAACTGGTCATGGCCCACCGCGCCGGACAGCGGTGGACCGGTGCCGCGCTGCGCCAGTGGTTGCTGGCGGCCACGACCAGGGAGAGACCACCGTGACTTATGACCCCACCCTGCATGCGCGAGACTTTCTGGATCTTGCAGATCAGCTCTCTTACTCCTGAGGCACACCAGCGTCTTTGACCACCTTGGCCCATTTGCTGGTTTCGGTCTTGAGGTAGGCGTCAAACTCGGCCGGTGAACCGGTACGAGCCTGAAAGCCCAAGCCCTCCATCTTGGCGATGAAGTCTGGCGTGGCGGCCGCTTTGGCGGTCTCAGCCGCCAACCGGTTGCGTATCGACATCGGTAGGCCCTTGGGCCCATACAGGCCCATCCAACCAACCGCCTCGTAGCCCGGCAGACCTGCTTCTACCGCTGTCGGAATATCTGCCACCGCCGCCAGGCGAACTGGGCCGGTAACGGCCAGCCCGTGCAGCTTGCCCGCCTTGATGTTGGGAATCACCGTGTTGTCAAAGGCCACCTGAACCTGGCCACCCAGCAAATCCACCACCATGGGTGCGCTGCCTTTGTAGGGCACGTGGGTGATCTTGGTGCCAGCCATCGTGTTGAACAGCTCCCCAGCCAGGTGCGGCGTGGTGCCCGTGCCGGATGAACCAAAGTTCAATTTGTCAGGGTTGGCCTTGGCATAGCTCACCAACTCGCGCAGGGTCTTGACCGGCACCGCGGCATTGACCGTGATGATGTACGGGGTCAAGGCCACCAGCGAGACCGCCGCAAAGTCAGCTTCAGCGTCGTAAGGCATCTTGCGGTAGACGGCAGGGGCTATGGCGTGGCTGCTCACGGTACCCATCACCACGGTGTAACCGTCTGGGGTCGACTTGGCCACCGCATCCGCACCGATCAAGCCGCCGGCACCGGCCTTGTTTTCAACGATCACGGTTTGCGCAAGGGCGGTCGACAGCTTCTCTGCCAGCGCGCGGGCCACGATGTCTACCGCGCCACCCGCAGGGTAAGGTACGACCAAACGAACCGGCCGATTGGGCCAGTCTTGTGCACTAGCGGCGCCCAAGGTCAGGGTCAGCAAGGTCCCCACCAGGCAGGACATTGAACGGCGCCTTGGCTCAGACGTGAACAGTTTTTTCAACATGATTAGGTCTCCTAGTAACTTGATTTTGTCACTGCGCCACATACTGTGGTCGAGGACCATGCGCCGCAAACTGCACTCAAACAGCCCCAAGCTGGCCACTGAGCAACTCCGGCAAGCGTGCCAGCGGCAACCGCATACCACAGGCCTGGGCATGGCCACCACCCCCAAAACTAGCGGCCAGCGGAATGCAGTCAAACCCCCGCTGCGAGCGCAAGCCGATCTTGACCACGCCGGTCTTGTCCACGGTCCACATCAGCGCGAAGGTACCGCTTTGGCGAGACAACAGCTCCCCGATCTGGCTATGAAAAACGCCCGGCACGTTCACCATCAACCCGGCCACGCCATTCACTCTGACGGGCTGAGCGGACTCAGCCAAGTCAACCGCGAGTTTGCTGAATTTCTCGTCCATGGCCCTTCCGCGAGCCACATAAGACGCCCGCTCGTCGGGGCCAAAATCTGCAATGGTGTTCCAGCGGGCAAAGTCAAAGGCCTCCATGTCCAGCGCCGCCAAAAAAGCGGCACTGTCGGGGTACTGCCAAGTCCAGATGTCGCGGTCTTCCACATGGCGCACCAGATCCGGCAGGGCGACCTCGGGCAAGAAAAAATCCCAGGCCAGCCGGGCGCCAGATTTTTTCATGTCGAAGTGCACCACGCCACACCGGCATTTGAAGCCATGCAAGGTGTCGGCGGCACTTTTGTGATGGTCCAGCAGCACCAACTGGGCCGCACGGGCTTCCACTGCCTGCAGCAGCTCGGGGCCAAATGAAAAATCCAGGATGTAGACGGCCCGGCCAGCCAGCGCCGGCAACGCATCAACGGATGTGATCTGGCCATGGTCCAGGGCTAAAAATTCCGCCTGTCCCCGGTAAAAGCGCCAGGCCGCGAGTGCGGCGGCAAAGCCATCCGGGCAGTTGCGGCCATGGTAGATCACCAGCGGCTGCGGGTCGTTACGGTCAGGCCGAATCAGCAGGCCCAAAGGAAGAAGTGCGGTCATGGGCAAAATCATACGCCCTGCCTAAAATCAAACCATGAGCCTGCCCGCGCCACCCCCGTTTTTCACTGCCACCGCGCTGCCCGAAGGCCAACCCTGTGACGCCTGGCCCGAGCAAACACTGCTGACCTCGCTGGAGCTGGGCGGCATCGACTGGCCCAGTTCATGCCGCAATGGCACCTGTCGCACCTGCCTGGGGCTGATGTTGAACGGCACCGTGCGCTATGACATCGAGTGGCCCGGGCTGAGCGCAGAAGAAAAAGCCGAGGGCTGTGTGCTGCCCTGCGTGGCCTATCCCTGCAGCGACCTCACGCTGCAACGGGGCTCATGACGGCCTCGGGATTTGCTTGAACCGGATCTTGCGGTCCAGCTCGATGGCATCTTTCTTGACCTGACGCTGCGCGTCGAGTTGTTGTCCCGCCTGCAACCACTGGGCAAACTCCAACGGTGTCTCCAGCGTCACACGGCCCAGCGCTGCTGCGCGGAAGTCGTAGATGACGATTTCGGCCGCCTTTTGCAGGCTGACGCGCTGGCCCGACTGCAGGGCCCCGCGCTGGCGGCCTATGGCGGTCAGCAGGTCTTCATCACTGAGCGCCTCCACCTGGGTCAGCTTGTAACGCAATGCCAGTGCCTGCGGGTAATGGGTTTTAAGGTACTCGAGCAATTCGAGCGCCACCTCTTCTTCATTGAAGGCGTTGCGTCCGATGGCGCCGCTGGCGGCCAGGTTGTAGCCGCTCTTAGCCACGATGATGCGCGGCCACAGCACGCCCGGCGTGTCGTACAAGTAGAAGTCGTCTGCCAACGTGATGCGTTGCTCCAGTTTGGTAACACCGGCCTCGTCGCCGGTCTTGGCGGCACGCCGAGCAGTAAGGGTGTTGATCAGGGTGGACTTGCCCACATTGGGAATGCCGCAGATCAGTACCCGCATGGGTTTGGCCATGCCACCCCGGTTGGGCGCAAGTTCATGGCAAGCCTGCACCAGCGCGCGCGCCGGCGTGGCCATGCTGGCGTCCAGCGCCAGGGCACGGGTTCCGGGCAGGGCGCTGTAATGAGCCAGCCAGCCGGCGGTTTGCACCGGGTCGGCCAGGTCCTGCTTGTTCAGCACTTTGAGCGCGGGCTTGTGCCCGGTCAGCTCAGTCAGCATCGGGTTGGCGCTGGAGCCGGGCAGGCGAGCATCGAGCAGCTCGATGACCACATCGATCGCCTTCACACGCTCCTCGATGGCTTTTTTGGTCAGATACATGTGACCGGGAAACCACTGAATAGCCAAATTTTTCTCCTGTTACCAACAAAGTCCGACGCCCCGATTGTCCCTTGACCGGTACGCCGTTCAGACTCAGTCCATCACAGAGCCACGCAGGGCCTTGGTCTGGGAGCGTTGGCTTTTGGCTTCACGCCGCCGCTGGCGCGCGCCATAGGTGGGCCGGGTAGCCCGCCGCACCTTGGGTGCCTGCGCCACGCTGTTGACCACCTCGTGAAGCCGTACAAAGGCGTCCAGCCGGTTCATCTCCTGGGTGCGATGCTGTTGGGCCTTGATCACCAGCACCCCCGCCTTGGTGATGCGACTGTCGTGCAGCGCCAACAAGCGCTCTTTCACGTCATCGGGCAGGGACGAGGCGGCAATGTCAAAGCGCAAATGGATGGCGCTCGACACCTTGTTGACGTTTTGCCCGCCCGCACCCTGGGCGCGGATAGCCGTGACCTCGACCTCCGACTCCAGAATTTCCAGGTTTGGTGGGTCAAGGTCGGTCGCCATGGGGTATCGCAGACATCATGGCCAAGATTATCTTCGGCCATCTGTACCGCGCGCACACCCGAACCGCTGGAGCGTTGTTGGCGCAGTGTTCTTGGCGCAATGGGGGGCATGCGTAAAATCAAACTGCTGGAGGCTCGCTGCCCAAGCTGCACCCTGATTGAAAACAAAATATTTCCTCCAACTGGTGGCCCTGTCCGCTCTATGGGGCGCCTCCTTCCTGCTGATTCGCATCGCCAGCCCCTTACTGGGTCCGAATGTCCTGGCGGCGCTTCGAATCGCCATGGCCAGCGTCACCTTGGCGTTTCTCATGCGCTTGATGCAACACAGCTGGCCACGCCAACATTGGCGCGAATTAGCCCTATTGGGCTTTTTGTCGGTGGCCGCCCCCTTCATGCTCTTTGCCTGGGCCGCGCTGCACTTGCCTGCGGGTTACAGCGCGCTGCTTAACTCTACCGCAGTGATGTTCGGACTTCTGGCTTCTGCCTTTCTTAAGGAAGAACGCTTGACGGTACGCAAGCTGGCGGGCTGTGCCTGCGGCTTTGTGGGCGTTTCCCTCATCGTGGGTCTGGGGCCTGTCCAGCCCTCTGCCACCGTGATCCTGGCGGCCCTGGCCTGCATTGCGGCGTCGGCCAGCTATGGCTGCTCAACGCCGCTGATGAAGCGGGCCCTGACGCGCATGCAGCCTCTGCAAATGGCCGCTGGCATCCACGTGCTGGCATTGACCATGATGATGCCGATCGCCGCCTGGAGTTGGCCGCAAGCGCAATTCACGCCTGCCGCGCTGGCTGCGGCGGCGGTCATGGGCATCGCAACCTCTGGCTTGGCCTATTGGCTGCACCTTCGCATCATGGTGCATGTGTCGACAGCCGCAGCCACCAGCCCCCTGTTCTTGATTCCGGTGTTTGGTGTGACCTGGGGGCATCTGTTTTTGGGCGAGCCGCTCGGAGCCGGCATTTACACGGGTGGCGCGCTGGTGCTGGTCGCCAGTGCGCTGGTGACCGGCTTCAACCCCTTGCAGAAATGGCAGGGTGTTGCAGGCGCCAAACCTTGAAGGCGCAGGCGGTGGCCGCCACACTGATTACCATGGTGGCAACATAGACCGCACCCAAGCCAAACTGGTTGGCCAGCGCCCCACCAGCCACACCCGCCAGCACGCCCGGCAAGCCATAGGCCACGACGGTGTACAGGGCCTGGCCACGGCCACGCAGGCGCCCCGGGAAGTGGTGCGACATCAGGGCAATACAAACCGAGTGGTGGGCCGCAAAGGTAATGGCTTGCAGCAATTGCGCCAGCATGAGCACCGGCAGCAAGCCAGCACCACCGGCTGTCAACCCCATACGCAGCACACTGACACCCGCGCAGACCACCAGCCAGCCGGTCAGGCTGCACAGCGACAGCCAGCGGCTTTGGCTGAAGAACCAGCCGACCTCGGCCACCACTGAAACAGCCCAGAGCACCCCGATCATGGCCTTGCTGTAGCCCAAGGCGTCGAGGTACAAGGAAAAAAAGACATAAATGCCCATCTGGGCCAGCACATGCAAAAAAACCGACGCAAACAACCACCGAACCGGGGCCTGGCGCAGCACGGCGGCAAGTGGCGGCGGCCGCGCTCCCGGCTGGACCTGGGTGCCTTCCTTTTTGTTGGGCAAGCACCAGACACTGACCACCACCCCCAACAGCGTCAGCATGGTCCAGGCCGGAAAATCGGCCATGCCAAAGCGCTCAAACCAGGCGCCGGCTGCAAACACAGTCACTAAAAAACCAAGCGAACCCCACAAGCGGACACGTCCGTAGCGGCGGGCGTCAAAGCTGCCACCGCTGCTGACCAGGTGCGCCATGGCCGCCTCGCTCATGGACATCATGGCACTGGTTTGCGTGAACATGAGCACCAACACCAAACAGAGCCACAGCACGCCAAAATCGAACCACAAGCCGATCGAGCCCAGCAAGGCCACGCTAGCGCCCCAGCGCATCAGCTTGACCCGCTCCCCGGTGCGGTCGCTCAGGGCGCCCCAGGCAAAGGGCGCAAACAGCCGTGTGGCGGCTTGCAGCGAACCCATCAGGCTGATGGCCACGATGCCAAAACCCAGGTGCTTGAGCCACAAGGCCAGGTAAGGGTTAAAAAACCCGATGTGCGCAAAGTAAGTGGCCGACAGCGCGGCAAACGGCATCAGCTGGCGGCGCTGCGCCGCAGCCCCCCGGTCAGGCACCCGCACCCGATAGGGGTACCGCGCCGGCAATCGGCGTCAAACCAGATCGAACGTCGCCGCATTGGGCGCGGTGCTGCAAGGCATGCTCGATGATCACCAGCGCCAGCATGGCCTCGGCGATCGGTGTGGCACGGATGCCCACGCAGGGGTCGTGCCGACCCTTGGTGATCACCTCGGTGCCAATGCCTGAGGTGTCAATGGACGGGCGCGGCGTCAAAATAGAACTGGTCGGCTTGATGGCAATCGACACTTCAAGGTCTTGCCCAGTGCTGATGCCGCCCAGCAGGCCGCCAGCGTTGTTCGACAGAAAGCCATCTGGCGAGAGTGCGTCGCCATGCTGGCTACCGCGCTGCGCAACACTGGCAAAACCAGCGCCAATTTCGACGCCCTTGACGGCGTTGATGCCCATCATGGCGTAGGCAATGTCGGCGTCCATCTTGTCAAACAGCGGTTGGCCCAGCCCCACGGGCACGCCCGAGGCCATCACCCGGATGCGGGCGCCACAAGAGTCCCCTGATTTGCGCAAGGCGTCGATGTAGGCCTCCAGCGCAGCCACATCCGCCACGGGCGCGAAAAACGCGTTGTTGGCCACGTGGTCCCAACTTTCGAACGCAACCGGCAACTCGCCCACCTGGGTCATGCAGCCCCGTACTACAGTGCCGTAATGCGCCAACAGCCATTTTTTGGCCACAGCACCGGCGGCCACCATGGGCGCCGTCAAGCGAGCCGACGAGCGGCCACCTCCGCGCGGGTCTCGGATACCGTATTTTTGGAAATAGCTGTAGTCGGCATGGCCAGGACGAAAGGTCTGGAGAATATTGCCGTAGTCCTTGCTTCGCTGGTCGGTGTTCTTGATCAACAGGCAGATCGGCGTGCCTGTGGTGAGGCCCTGATAGACCCCTGACAGGATCTCGACCGCATCAGGCTCATTGCGCTGGGTCACAAAGCGGCTGGTGCCTGGGCGGCGCCGGTCCAGGTCGGGCTGGATATCCGCCTCGCTCAGCGCCAGCCCGGGCGGGCAACCGTCGATCACGCAGCCGATGGCTGGGCCGTGGGACTCACCAAAATTGGTGACCGCAAAGAGTTGTCCGAAAGTGTTGCCGCTCATGGGCGTTGATTATCCCCGAGCGGTCTTCGATCCAGGGGCATTCAGGTCAACTCAGGACGCAGCGGCAGCAGAACCGTCTTCCGGCCAGTCACGGATGTAGGCTTTGAGCATCTTGTTCTCAAAGTTCTGGCTGTCCACCACGGCCTTGGCCACGTCGTAAAAACTGATCACGCCCATCAGCATGCGCTGGTCCATCACCGGCATGTAGCGGGCATGGCGTTCGAGCATCATGCGGCGTACCTCGTCGAGTTCGGTCCCGGCGGTGCAAGTCAGGGGCGCATCGTCCATGGCCGTGCGCACGGTGGTGGTGCCGATCGTGCCGCCGTTCTTCACCACGGTCTGGATCACCTCACGAAAGGTCAGCATGCCCACCAAATCACCGTGGCTCATGACGACCAGGGAGCCGATGTCTTTTTCAGCCATCAGGTCAAGCGCTCGAGACAGCGGCTCGTCGGGTGTCGCTGTGTAAAGTGTGCCCCCCTTGACCCGCAAAATATCGCTGACTTTCATTTGTATGTCCTCCTCTTAGACGGGGGCCAGCATCCCGGACTGGTGCACTGTCTCCAAAATATAGCCCACAATTGGCGTCCCCGGCTGGCAAATTTCATGGCCGGTCACTCTGTTCACCCAAACCGTAGAAGCAAAACTCGATGTCTGGCTATTCTGACCCCGGCTTTGACACCCTGGCGCTGCACGCTGGCGCAGCGCCCGATCCAGCCACGGGCGCCCGCGCCGTGCCGATCCACCTGACCACCTCTTTTGTGTTCGAGTCCAGCGAGCATGCGGCTTCGCTGTTCAACCTGGAGCGCGCAGGCCACGTCTACTCACGCATCAGCAACCCGACCAATGCGGTGCTGGAGCAACGTGTGGCAGCGCTCGAAGGCGGCATTGGCGCGATCAGCACGGCCAGCGGTCAGGCGGCGCTGCACCTGTGCGTGGCCACGCTGATGGGCGCTGGCTCCCACATCGTCGCCTCCACGGCGCTGTATGGCGGCTCGCAAAACCTGCTGCACTACACCCTGCGCCGATTCGGCATCGAGACCACCTTCGTCAAGCCGGGCGACATCGAAGGCTGGCGTGCGGCCGTGCGGCCCAACACCAAGCTTTTCTTTGGCGAAACCGTGGGTAACCCCGGGCTGGATGTGCTGGACATTCCCACCGTGTCGGCCATCGCACACGAGGCAGGTGTACCCCTGCTGGTGGACTCCACCCTGACCTCGCCCTGGCTGATGAAGCCGTTTGAGCACGGTGCCGACCTGGTCTACCACTCGGCCACCAAGTTCCTGAGCGGCCACGGCACGGTGATTGGCGGTATCGTGGTCGACGGCGGCTCGTTCGACTGGGGCGCCACGGACCGGTTTCCCGAACTCAGCGCACCCTACGAGGGTTTTCACAACATGGTCTTCACCGAGGAGTCCACCGTGGGCGCCTTCTTGTTGCGCGCCCGGCGCGAAGGCCTGCGCGACTTTGGCGCCTGCCTGAGCCCGCACTCGGCCTGGCTGATCCTGCAGGGCATTGAGACCCTGTCGCTGCGCATGGCGCGCCATATGAGCAATACCGAGCGGGTGGTGGAATTCTTAAGCCAACAGGCGCTGGTGGCGCGGGTCGGCCACCCCTTGCTGGAGAGCCACCCCAGCCACGCCCTGGCGCAGCGCTTGCTGCCGCGCGGCGCGGGCTCGGTGTTCAGCTTTGACCTCAAGGGCAGCCGGGCCCAGGGGCAAGCCTTTGTTGAAAGCCTCAAGGTGTTCAGCCACCTGGCCAACGTGGGCGACTGCAGAAGTCTGGTGATACACCCCGCCAGCACCACCCATTTCCGACTCAGCGACGAGGCCCTGGCGGGTGCCGGCATTGCCCAGGGGACGATTCGCCTGAGCATTGGCCTGGAAGACGCCGACGACCTGATTGACGACCTCAAGCGCGCGCTGAAGGCCGCTGAGAAGTTGGCATGAAGATGCGCCCCTATGCCGACGCCGACCAGGCGGCCGTGGTGGCGCTGTGGCAAGCCTGCGAGCTGACCCGTCCCTGGAACGACCCGGTCAAGGACATTGCGCGCAAACAAGGCATCCAGCCCGAGTGGTTTTTGGTCGGCGAGCGTGATGGCGCGGTGATCGCCAGCGTGATGTTTGGCTACGACGGGCACCGCGGCTGGATGAACTACCTGGCCGTGGCACCGGAGCACCAGCGCCAAGGTCATGCGAAAGCCCTGATCGCCCAGGGAGAAGCCCTGTTGCTGGCTGCCGGATGCCCAAAACTAAGTCTGATGGTGCGCCGCAGCAACACCCAGGTGCTTGGTTTCTACCAGGCGTTGGGCTATGCCGAGGATGACGTGGTCAGCCTGGGCAAGCGTTTGATTCCTGACCATTGAACCTGATTGCCGAGTCTCCCACCATGCTCATCACCGTCAACGGCCACGCCAGCTACTGCTACACCGGCGGCAAACCTTTCGATGCCGCCAAACCCAGCATCATCTTCATCCACGGCGTGCTGAACGACCACAGTGTCTGGATCTTGCAATCGCGCTACCTGGCGCACCACGGCTGGAACGTGCTGGCGATCGACCTGCCGGGCCATTGCCGCAGTGCCGGCGAGCCACCGGCCACGGTCGAGGCTGCGGCCGACTTCATTGTGTCTCTGATGGATGCTGCCGGCCTGGCCCGGGCGGTGCTGGTCGGGCACAGTTTTGGCGCGCTGGTGGCCCTCGAGGCCGCCGCCCGCGCGCCAGAGCGGGTGGCGCAGTTGGTGCTGGTGGGGGTGGCTGCACCCATGAAGGTGTCGCCGGCCCTGCTGGAGGCCTCGCTCCATGAGCCGATGAAGGCCCTGGCCATGGTCAATGTGTTTTCGCGATCCACCCTGGCGGCCCCACCCTCAGCGCTGGGGCCGGGTACTTGGGTGTATGGCGCCTCGATGGCGCTGGGGCGCCGGGTGCTGGCCAGCAACCGTCGCGTCAACTTGTTCCACACCGGCTTTCTGGCCTGCGACCGCTATACCGGCGCTGAGGCTGCCATGGCCAAGGTGTCGTGCCCGGTGCTGTTTCTGCTCGGCAGTGCGGACCAAATGACGCCACCCAAGGCCGCGCAAAGCCTGGTCAAAAAGGCCGCCGATGGTCGGGTGGTGGTACTGCCCGGTGGCCACCACCAGATGACCGAAACCCCTGAGCCGATGCTGGCAGCCCTGAAGCAATTTTTGATTTGCTACAAAAACTAGAGCGCATCCCTTAACAATGACGCGGGCCAGCGGCCGATTTGCCATAAATTTTCGGTGCTGGGCTCGCGCTTGAGCAGCAGCGCTTGCAACAAAGGCGCCAGCGGCGTGGCGTCAGGGTCTACCAACAGCACCAGCCTTGGTTCGGTGCCGTCCTTCGTTTCTTCCAGTGCAGCCACCCAATCTAGCCCACGCAAAGTGGCCAGCACTGGCTCGAGCCGCGTTACCCCCACGCGCAACTGCACGGCCAACTGCGCTGGTGTCAAACCCCGCGCGACACCGCTGCGGGCCTGGTCCAGTGCCTGCAGGGTCTCCAAGGCCAGCTGAAAACTCTGGCCCGGCGCCCGCGGCCGCTGCTTTGTGGCCGACTGCAAGCCGGGTAGGCTGGCCGCGATCA
>CAMELV010000055.1 GCA_945925985.1 Comamonas sp. lk
CCGGATCAGACAGGGTGAACCACAGCTGCAGGAAGTGTGTGCGCAGCATGGTCTCCAAGGGAAAGGGTGGTCGGCCGTTCTTGCCCTCTGGGTAGTACGGCGCAATGAGTACGACCAATTCAGCCCACGGCACCACCCGCTCCATCTGCGCCAGAAACGCGGCTTTACGGGTTTTCTTGACGCTCAGGCTCAGGGGTAAGGCGGCTTGTTTCATGCTATGTATTTTATAGCAAAAGAGGGATTCCTACAAGACGTAGCTGGGGGTTTTGCAGAGGTTCCCTAACGTAGTACATTCTTGCATCATGCGCGCATCAATTTCGGCTACTCAAACCGTCTGACACCGTCGACCCTCCTGCCCATGGCCACCGACAAGAGCAAAGACGCGAAGGAAGCCGTGTTCGAATGGGAGGGCAAGGACCGCAACGGCAAGCAGGTACGCGGTGAAACACGAGGGGTCGGAGAGAACCAGGTACGGGCTGGGCTGCGGCGTCAAGGCGTTGTGGCGACGCGGGTCAAAAAGCGCCGCATGGGCTCTGGCAAGGCCATCAGGCCCAAGGATTTGGCCATTTTTACCCGCCAACTGGCGACTATGATGAAAGCGGGGGTGCCCCTGCTGCAGGCCTTTGACATTGTTGGCCGTGGCAACCCCAATCCCAGTGTGACACGCTTGCTCAATGACATCCGTACCGACGTGGAAACCGGCACATCCCTGAATGTGGCGTTCCGCAGGTACCCTCTGTATTTCGACAATCTGTACTGCAACTTGGTAGAGGCGGGTGAGGCGGCCGGAATTCTGGACCAATTGTTGGATCGGCTGGCGGTCTACATGGAAAAGACTGAAGCCATGAAATCCAAGATCAAGTCGGCGCTGATGTACCCTATCTCCGTGCTGATCGTGGCCTTTGTGGTCACGGCAGTGATCATGATTTTCGTGGTCCCGGCCTTCAAAGAAGTCTTCGCTAATTTCGGCGCCGACTTACCCGGTCCCACCCTGTTTGTCATTGCGTTGAGCGAGATCTTCGTGCAGTACTGGTGGCTGATTTTTGGTGGTCTGTTCGGTAGCGTATATTTTTTCATGCAAGCTTGGCGCCGCAGCAAGGCCATGCAAATGGTCATGGACCGGGTACTCTTGCGTATGCCTATTTTTGGCACCTTGGTGGATAAATCCTGTGTCGCACGCTGGACCCGCACACTCGCCACCATGTTTGCTGCCGGCGTGCCGCTGGTGGAGGCGCTCGACTCGGTGGGTGGAGCTGCCGGAAACTCTGTCTACACGGCGGCTACTGTCAAAATCCAGCAGGAAGTGTCAACCGGCACCGCCCTGACAGTGGCCATGACGAACGTCAAGCTTTTCCCCTCAATGGTGCTTCAAATGTGCGCCATTGGCGAGGAATCGGGCTCAATAGATCATATGCTCGGCAAGGTTGCAGACTTCTTTGAGGCTGAGGTTGACGACATGGTCGCCGGTATTTCCAGCCTGATGGAGCCCATCATCATCGTCATTTTGGGCACTGTCATTGGTGGCATTGTGGTTGCCATGTATTTGCCGATTTTCAAACTGGGGCAGGTGGTCTGATGCTGGTGTCGCCTTGGTTTGACATAGGGATGATGGCGGTACTGGGCCTGGCTGTAGGCAGTTTTCTGAATGTCGTGATTCACCGACTGCCGCTCATGCTGGAGGCGCAGTGGAAAAGCGAGTGCGCCGAGCTGTCTGGGCAGCCGGCCAAGTCCACCGATCCGTTTAACCTAAGCGTTCCACGTTCGCGTTGCCCCCACTGTGGCCACCAGATTGGCTGGCATGAAAACATCCCTGTCCTGAGCTACGTTTTTTTGCACGGCAAGTGCTCGGCCTGCGCCAAACCGATTGCGCTGCGTTACCCCGTCGTTGAGTTGTTCACTGGCCTGCTGTTTGCTTACTGCGGCATGCAGTGGGGTGCCACGGCCACGGCATTGGCATGGAGCGGCTTTTGCGCCAGCCTGCTTACATTGGCATTGATTGACTGGGACACCACACTATTGCCGGACGACATCACCCTGCCCCTGCTGTGGGCCGGTCTGCTGGCAGCCCTGCTGCAATGGACACCCGTGGCGCTGCCAGACGCGGTCTGGGGAGCAATAGCCGGCTACGTATCGCTCTGGCTGGTGTATAGAGCGTTCAAGCTGGTCACCGGCAAGGAGGGCATGGGTTTCGGCGACTTCAAGTTGTTCGCGGCGCTGGGCGCCTGGTTTGGCTGGCAGGCCCTGGTCCCCATCATTCTCATGGCGTCGGTCCTGGGCGCGATCGTCGGCATTGCCATGAAGTTCTCAAGCGGCCTGCGAGAGGGAGGGTACGTGCCGTTCGGACCTTTTTTGGCGGGTGCCGGACTGACGGCTCTGGTGTTCAGCCCGGCCACCATGCTGCGTTTTGTGGGGCTCTGAAAGGTGGCGGCCATGATCGGGCTAGGCCTGACAGGGGGGATTGGCAGTGGCAAGTCCACCGTTGCGGCTCTTCTGGCCACACGTGGCGCGGCCGTGATCGATGCCGATGCCATCTCCCGGCAGCTGACGGCACCGGGCGGACTGGCCATCGCCGCAATTACCCAGCAGTTTGGGCCAACATTCATCACGCCAGGCGGCGCGCTGGACCGGGACCGCATGCGGGCCCTGGCCTACGCCGACCCAGGTGCACGCAAGCAACTGGAATCCATCATTCACCCCTTGGTCGGCCTGCAGGTGCAGACCCAGGCTGCTGAAGCACAGAGCAGCGGGCGGCGCTGCGCCGTGTTTGATATCCCGCTGCTGGTCGAATCAGTGCATTGGCTGAAAAAGGTCGACCAGGTGCTGGTGGTCGACTGCAGCGCTGAAGTGCAGTGCCAGCGTGTGATGGCCCGCAGCCAGCTCACACGGGCGGAGGTTGAGGCCATCGTGGCATCCCAAGCCACTCGGCCACGTCGCTTGGCCGCGGCCGATGTTGTGATTTTCAATGACCAGATCAGCTTGGCCGAATTGGCGCTTGAGGTGAAGCAATTGGCCCCGGTCTTCGGGCTATCATCCGGGTAGTTCTAGCCCTATTGACTGTCCGTGTGATCCTCTACGAATACCCCTTTAACGAGCGCATTCGCACCTATTTGCGGCTGGAACATCTGTTTGTCCGCCTCAGCCAATTGCTGGCTCGTGAATCAGCGATAGACCACCACTTTGCGCTGGCCACCCTGTTTGAGATCATGGATGTGGGCGCTCGCGCCGATCTCAAATCCGATGTCCTCAAAGACCTGGACAAGCAAAAAGCCCATCTGGATGCTTACCGCGGCAACCCGGCCATTGCCGAAGGTGTGCTCGACGCCGTGATCGGCCAGCTTGACGTCTGTTTTCAGTCCTTGAATGGCCTGCCTGGCAAAGCCGGCCATGCGCTGACCGAAAACGACTGGCTGATGAGCATTCGCAGCCGCATTGGCATCCCGGGTGGGACCTGTGAATTTGACCTGCCCGCCTACTACGCCTGGCAATTCAAACCTGCGGTGCAGCGGCAACATAACTTGTCGACCTGGGTTGCTAGCCTGATGCCGCTGGCGAATTCGATCGAACTGCTGCTCAAACTGCTGCGTGATTCAGGCGCGCCACAAAAGGTGATGGCCAACGGCGGCCAGTTCCAGCAAAACCTGCCGCAGGGCCGTACCTTTCAGCTGCTGCGGTTGGCGATAGACCCGGCGCTGGGGTTGATCCCCGAAATCAGCGGTAACCGCTTGCTGGTGTCTATCCGGTTGATGCAACAAGGCGACGATGACCGACTGCATCTGAGCGGCGGTGACACTGACTTTGAGCTTGCCTTGTGCGCATGAGCGGGGACATGGAACCAGCGCCCATTAGGCCAACCCTCGTGACCTGTCCTGGTTGCGGCGGCGAAAGCCTGTACGCCAGCAGCAACCCGTCCCGGCCGTTTTGCAGCGAGCGCTGCAAAAACATGGATTTCGGGGCCTGGGCCAGTGAAAGCTTTCGCGTCGCAGCCAAGGACACTGGCGACGACCTGACCGATGGTTTGGCTGAGCCCAGTTGATTTAAGAGAAAAAGGGCTCTAGCCCTTATCCAGCCTAGGTTTTATGCTACTAAATGTGTAGCGCCTAAAAAATTCTTTTCCTGCGCGAGCCAAGTCAACACGGGCACCGTCCCAGGCAACACTGGCACGCACTGAACCGGTAGTCGTTGCCAAGCAAACTGCTGGGCTTCGCGCATCTGCAGTTCGCCTCGCCACTGCGACACTTTACAAAAGTTAAGCCGCACCAGAGCATGGGGATAGTCCACTAATTCAGTACGCCAAAGCTCCGCTTGCAGGGTGGTAATGCCAAGCTCCTCCTGCAACTCGCGTTGCAGGGCCTGCAGCACCGTTTCACCGGGCTCCAGCTTGCCACCTGGGAACTCCCAATAGCCGGCATAAACCTTGCCCTCTGGGCGTGAGGTCAGCAAAAAATCACCATCCGTGCGAATCAGCACGCCCACCGCCACATCCACCACAGACCGGTTCAGCCCACCCACTCGGGCGAGGTCAGCGTCAGCCACCAATGGCGCCGTGGTCATGTTGTGCCGGCGTGGGTGCCAGCGTAGTCGCGCGCGAACTGGTAGGCCACCCGGCCGCTGCGACTGGCCCGCTCCAGCGCCCACACCAAGGCTTCGGGCCGCGCCGCCTGAATGGCCACAGGTGGCACGCCAAACCAGCTGAGCCACTGGGCCACGATGGTCAGGTACTCGGCCTGAGTGAATGGGTAAAAACTGACCCACAGCCCAAACCGCTCTGAGAGCGATATTTTTTCCTCCACGCCCTCACCCGGATGTACCTCGCCGTCGTCGGTATGGGTGTAGGTGAGGTTTTCTTTCATGTACTCAGGCAACAGATGGCGACGGTTGCTGGTGGCGTAGATCAGCACATTGGGCGAGGTGGCAGACACTGAGCCATCCAAAATCGACTTAAGGGCCTTGTAGCCGGGTTCACCATCCTCAAAGCTCAGGTCATCGCAAAACACAATGAATTTCTCTGGGCGATCAGACACCACATCCACGATGTCAGGCAGATCGACCAAGTCGGACTTGTCAACCTCGATCAAGCGCAGGCCCTGGCTGGCGTACTCATTCAAACAAGCCCTGATCAGCGAGGACTTGCCAGTGCCACGCGCGCCGGTCAGCAGCACATTGTTGGCTGGCCGGCCTTCCACGAACTGCCGCGTGTTGCGCTCAATTTTTTCTTTTTGCAGGTCGATCTCTTTAAGATCGATCAGCCGCATGGGCCCAAGGTGGCGCACCGGCTCTAGAACACCGTGACCAGAGCTGCGTTTGCGGTAACGCCAGGCCACGGCTGCCGTCCAATCGGGGGCGCTCAGGGCGCGCGGGAGCACCGCTTCAAGACGGTCGATCAGCCGCTCGGCACGCAGAATAAGTTGCTCAAAGGGTACGTTCATGATCGGTAATCGGCGTTGATGGTGACGTAGTCGTGGCTCAGGTCACAGGTCCAGACCCTGTCGGCGGCGTCACCGCGCCCCAGCAACACCCGGACCGTAATCTCAGCCTGCTTCATGACCCGCTGACCATCTTCTTCGCGGTAAGCGGGGTGGCGCCCACCCTGAACCGCCACATGCACGTCGTCCAGGTACAGGTCAATGCAAGACTGGTCCAGATCGGCAATGCCGGCGTAGCCCACAGCGGCCAAAATGCGACCCAGGTTAGGGTCACTTGCAAAAAACGCGGTCTTGACCAGCGGCGAATGGGCAATCGCATAAGCCACCAGCCGGCACTCTGCCGTGGTTTTGCCACCCTCTACCGCCACAGTGATGAACTTGGTGGCACCCTCACCATCACGCACAATGGCCTGGGCCAGTTGCTGGGCAACGCCCAGCATCGCAGCCTTGAGGGCCTGCCCCTCGGCGCTGGCCAGCGAATCGACGGGGGCGTGCGAGGCGCGGTTGCTGGCAATCACCACCAGCGAATCGTTGGTGGAGGTGTCGCCATCCACCGTGACGCGGTTGAACGATGCTTCGGCCAGCTCCAGCGCCAGCTGCTGCATGATGGTCGGGCTGACACAGGCATCGGTCGCGATGAAACCCAACATGGTGGCCATGTTGGGGCGAATCATGCCCGCGCCCTTGCTGACCCCGGTGATGCTAACCCGGCTACCGCCGATGTCCAGCTGCGCACCAAAGGCTTTGGGCAGGGTGTCGGTGGTCATGATGGCCTCGCTCACGCGCAACCAATTGTCTTCGCGCGCGTCGGCCAGTGCTGCGTCCAGCCCGGCCTCGATGCGGTCATTGGGCAGCGGCTCCATGATGACGCCAGTGGAGAACGGCAAGATCTGCTCCCGTGCCAAGCCAAGTTTGCCGGCCAGGGCAGCACAGGTGCTCAGGGCACGGGCGCGGCCGTCGGCCCCGGTTCCAGCATTGGCGTTGCCGGTGTTGATCAGCAAAGCACGCACACCGGCGCCGGCGCTGACCAGGTGTTCACGGCAAATTTGGACAGGTGCGGCACAAAACCGGTTTTGGGTAAACACCCCTGCCACCGACGCCCCAGGCTCGAGCAGCACCACCGTCAGGTCTTTGCGCTTGGCTTTGCGGATGCCAGCTTCGGCTACACCCAGACGCACACCGGCAATGGGGTACATATGGTCCGGATTCGGCGCTGACAGCAGAACAGGCATGGCTATCCCCTTCAATGATTAAAAAACCAGACTCAAGCCAGCTTACCGTGGCATTGCTTGTATTTTTTCCCGCTGCCGCAAGGACAGGGCTCGTTGCGGCCAACCCTGGGCACCGCGCCGAATGCGCTGGGGACTTGCCCGATAGTGGCTGGGTCCACCGTGGTTTGCACCTCGCCGGTCTCAGTTGGCGCGGTGTAGGTGACATTGGCGATGCTTTCGGCCCGCTGCTCCATCTCCAAGGCGGCCTGCTCAATTTGCTCACTAGACTGGATCTTGACCGTCATCAGCAGCTTGGTGACCTCGTTCTTGACCGAGTCGAGTAACTGACCGAACAACTCAAAAGCTTCGCGCTTGTACTCCTGCTTGGGTTGCTTTTGTGCATAGCCACGCAAGTGAATGCCCTGCCGCAGGTAGTCGAGTGAACTCAGGTGTTCGCGCCAATGGGTGTCAATGCTCTGCAACAGCACCATGCGCTCGAACTGGATGAAATTGCCATTGCCGACCTGCGCCACCTTGGCCGCAAAAGTAGCGTTGGCCTCGGTCCTCACGGTCTCCAGCAAATCCTCATCGGTGATGGCACTGGCTGCACTGATCTGCTGCTGCAGGGCCAGGGTCAACTGCCACTCCTCGGTCAATGCTTTTTCAAGGCCAACAATGTCCCACTGCTCCTCCACCGACTCAAGCGGCACATACTGGCGCACCAGGTCGGCAAAGCAGCCTTCGCGCAAGGAAGTGATCTGGGCCTTCAGGTCCGTTGCATCCAGAATTTCATTGCGTTGCTGGTAAATAACCTTGCGTTGGTCATTGGAGACATCGTCATACTCAAGCAGCTGCTTACGCATGTCGAAATTGCGCGCCTCGACCTTGCGCTGCGCACTTTCAATGCTGCGGGTGACGATCCCGGCCTCAATCGCCTCGCCGTCAGGCATTTTGAGCCGGTCCATGATGCTTTTGACGCGATCGCCGGCAAAAATCCTCATCAAAGCGTCGTCCAAACTCAAGTAGAAACGGGATGAGCCTGGGTCGCCCTGGCGGCCGGAGCGGCCACGCAGTTGGTTGTCAATCCGGCGCGACTCATGCCGCTCGGTCGCAATAATGCGCAAACCGCCCAGCGCCTTAACCTGCTCGTGGTCCTTGCTCCACTGAGCCCGCAGTTCGGCAATTTGTTGCTGCTTCTGAGCGGCGTCGATCGCACCATCAGCCTCCAAAGCGTCCACGACCAGGCTGACATTACCGCCCAGCACGATGTCGGTTCCACGGCCAGCCATATTGGTGGCAATGGTGATCATTTTGAGACGGCCGGCCTGGGCGACGATGTCCGCCTCGCGGGCATGCTGCTTGGCGTTGAGCACTTGGTGCGGCAGCGTCTCTTTCTCCAGCAGCTGCGAGATGATCTCGGAATTTTCGATGGAAGTGGTACCCACCAACACCGGCTGACCGCGTTCATAGCAATCCCGAATGTCCTGGATGGCGGCCTCATACTTTTCGCGCGTGGTTTTGTACACCCGGTCAAGTTGGTCGTCGCGCCGGCTGGGACGGTTGGGCGGCATCACCACGGTCTCCAGACCGTAAATTTCCTGGAACTCGTAGGCTTCGGTATCGGCCGTACCGGTCATACCCGCGAGCTTGCCGTACAGCCGGAAATAATTCTGGAAGGTGATGGACGCCATGGTCTGGTTTTCTGGCTGGATCGCCACGCCTTCTTTGGCTTCGACCGCTTGGTGCAGGCCTTCGCTCCAGCGCCGTCCGCTCATCAGGCGTCCGGTGAATTCATCCACAATAACAATTTCGCCCTCTTGCACCACGTAGTGCTGGTCACGGTGGTACAGGTGCTTGGCCCGCAGCGCTGCGTACAGATGGTGCACCAGCGTGATATTGGCCGGGTCATAGAGGGTGGCGCCCTCTGGAATCAGCCCCATCTCGAACAAGATACGCTCCGCGTTCTCATGACCCTGCTCGGTCAAGAACACCTGGCGGCTTTTTTCATCCAGGGTGAAGTCGCCAGGCTTGATGATGCCTTCGCCAGTTCGCGGGTCGGCCTCACCCTCCTGCTGCTGCAACTGCGGTACCGCTTGGTTGATGGCAATGTACAGGCTGGTGTGGTCCTCGGCCTGCCCGCTGATGATCAGCGGCGTGCGGGCCTCGTCGATCAGGATCGAGTCCACCTCATCGACGATGGCGTAATTGAGGCCTCGCTGCACCCGGTCGGCCACCTCGTAGACCATGTTGTCGCGCAGGTAATCAAAGCCGTACTCGTTGTTGGTGCCGTAAGTGATGTCGGCACGGTAGGCGGCCTGTTTTTCTTCTCGTGCCATATTGGGCAGGTTGATGCCCACGGACAAACCCAGAAAGTTGTAGAGTTTGCCCATCCACTGCGCGTCGCGGTTGGCAAGGTAATCGTTCACCGTGACCACGTGAACGCCCTTGCCCGACAAGGCGTTCAAGTAAACGGGCAGCGTGGCCGTCAGGGTCTTGCCCTCACCCGTACCCATTTCGGAAATCTTGCCATTGTGCAGAGACATGCCGCCTAGCAGTTGCACGTCAAAGTGGCGCATCTTCATGACCCGCTTGGAGCCTTCACGCACCACCGCAAAGGCTTCGGGCAACAGAGCGTCCAACGCCTCGCCCGCAGAAATACGCTCTTTGAACTGCTGGGTCTTGCCACGCAAGGCCTCATCGGAGAGGGCCTCCAGCTCAGCCTCCATCGCATTGATGCGATTCACACCGCTGCGGTATTGTTTGAGCAGGCGGTCGTTGCGACTGCCGAATATTTTGGTGAGTAGGTTAATGGCCATGAATGCAAGCCCGCCCAAAAGGTTCATCTGAACCCATAGGGCAGCGCAGTCCTTTTTCTAATCAGAGGAAAGTGGGGGCGCCTTGGCGCAATGCAATCGGAGACACCGAGCGCATGGCGCTGTAGGCACCCATCGCTCGATTTTACCTTTGGACGGGTGGGAGAGCCGATGGGGTCGGGGCTACGCTCTGATTAGCGGCCATAGACCGGTTTGGCGGCGGTGCAGAACCGGCCTTCCCGGCTGACAAGAACTTCATTGGGTCCTGCGGAATACCCTGCACCAGCACTTCAAAATGCAAATGAGGCCCTGTGGAGCGCCCAGTGCTGCCCACTTCGGCTATTTTTTGACCATGGCGAATCAAGTCGCCCCGCTTGACGAAAACCCTGGAGGCATGGGCATAGCGGGTGATCAGGTCATTGCCGTGATCGATCTCAATCATGTTGCCGTAAGGGGCGTTTAACTCCTGGACCACCACCACCCCGCCCGCAGCCGCCAGGATCGGGGTACCCGGCTCGGCAGGGTAGTCGAGTCCAGTGTGCAGGGCTGATGTGCCGGTGATTGGGTCAATGCGCCAGCCAAAGAGCGAGCCCAAGTTCCCCGAGACCACCGGCTGACGGGTCGGCACCATCATGGCACGAACTTTCTGGTCAACCAGCCGCGACTCCATAACGGTCATCAAATCAGTGCGCTGCCCTGTCAGACGGTCGAGATCGGCCAGCGTGGCCTCAAGCTCCTGTGCCGACAAGGGGCGACCCGATATAAGGGCGCCACCCTGCCCTGGCTTGGCCTTGCTGTCATTGGGGCTGATGCCTGCCAACCCCGAGACTCGCTCGCCCAGAGACTCCAGTTGGCGAAGCTTGGCTTGCAGTTCACCCACCCGGCGCGCCAGCACGTCAAGGTTTTCGCGCATGAAACGGTCACGCTGCTCAAACTCGTCCTTTACCACCAGCCGCAACAACGTTCCGACCACTGGCCAGCCCTCACGGACCCCTTTCAAAAAAACCCAGTGGTACAGGCCAACCGCCGCCAGCATCAGGACAAAGGACGCCAAAACGGCGGCGCCCAGCAGCTTAGCTCCGCTCAAATGAACCGCCCGGCTTTTCGCCAGCCAGGCATCCGTGATAATCAATTGCATCTGGTTAGCCCCTTCCCCGTTTGCTCATGAACCGCCGCCACTATGCCATCACCGCGCTGCAAGCCAGCCAGGACTCGCCCACGCTGGCCCGGCTGACAGAGTTGAGCCGGGATTCGGTGGCCCGGCTCAACGCCCTGGATGGCCTGATCCCCACAGCCCTGCGCCCGGCGATACAAGCCGGCCCCATCGATGGCGATGCCTGGTGCCTACTATTAGATAACAACGCAGTCGCTGCCAAGGTCCGACAGCTTTTGCCTGCACTGCTGTCGCACTTGCGTGTTGAGGGATGGGAGGTTAACTCAATTCGGCTGAAGGTCCAAATCAGGCGGGCGGGGTGACTCGCTGATGCGGTGTGCCCATACTTGGCGCACCAAGAAGAAAGGACTTACACCCTTTCGAGCGTAAGTCCTTGATTCATTTGGTGCGGCTGGCAGGAATTGAACCCACGACCCCTTGGTTCGTAGCCAAGTACTCTATCCAACTGAGCTACAGCCGCGAAGGCGTGAATTGTAGCATGGCGGGTTAGGTCCAAAGATCACCTCAAGGCGCCTTGGGATCGTCAAGATCAAGCTCCACCAGCACCGCCGCCAGCACCACCTGCTCACCCATCGCGGTGTGCAGCGACCGCACTCGCCCGGGCGCCCGGGCAGTGAGCCACATGTCCATTTTCATGGCCTCAACGCAGACCATTGGCTGGCCGGCCAGCACCACATCGCCCACCGCCACCTGCACCCGACTCACGCGTCCGGCTACCGGCGCGCGCGCCAGGCTGGCGTCCAGCACCGCATCGGTCTGCGGGAAAGGTGACATCTCGCTAAAAACAAAGCTGCCTGCGGCCATGGTGATATACAGCTCAAAACCGCTCCAGGCCACGTCCAGTCTATGTTTTATGCTATTTAATTCATAGCTAACCACATCGTCGGTGACGCTGACATGCCGAAGCACATGCAGGGCGCCGCCCAGCATCAGGTGCAGTTCGCCCGTGGCCAGGCTGTGCACGCGAAGCGCTTGCGTCTGCTCGTCGCAGCGCAGGGTCAGGTCAAAGGCGGCCACGCTGTTCGGTCGCCAGCCACTGCCCAGGCGCCGCACCAGCGCGGCTGCCGCCACGCACCAGGCCACGTCGCCAGGCATTGGGCGCTGCAACAGCGGCTCGCCATCGCTCAGCCACTGGTCGAGCATGGCGGTGTGCATTCGGGCTTCGCGAAACGCCGGGTGGTCGAGCAGGTCGCGCAAAAAACCGCCGTTGTGCCGCAGGCCCAGCAAAGGCATGCGGGCCAGGGCGGCACGCAGGCGGCGGATGGCCTCGTCGCGGTCGCGGCCATGGGCAATCACCTTGGCCAGCAGCGGGTCGTACCAGGGGCTCACCGTGCTGCCCTCTGCGATGCCGCTGTCCAGGCGCACGCCAACCGGCAGGGGCTGCGGCGGGCGCCAATGCAGCACGGTTCCGGTTTGCGGCGTAAAGCCGGCATAAGGGTCTTCGGCGTACAGCCGCACCTCGATGGCGTGCCCGCTGTGGCGGATGTCGGCCTGCGCCAGCGGAAGCGGTTCGCCGGCAGCCACCCGCAGCTGCCAGGCCACCAGGTCCAGCCCGGTCACCAACTCAGTCACCGGGTGCTCTACCTGCAGGCGGGTGTTCATCTCCAGAAAATAGTGGCGGCCCTCGGTATCCAGCATGAACTCCACCGTGCCAGCGCCGCAGTAGCCCACCGCCCGCGCGGCCGCCACCGCGTCGCGACCCAGGGCATCGCGCAGATCGGCTGCCACCACGGGCGAAGGGGCCTCTTCAATCACCTTTTGGCGGCGGCGCTGGGCGGTGCAGTCGCGCTCGCCCATATGAACCACGTGACCGTGGGCATCGGCAAACACCTGCACTTCTATATGGCGGCCACGCTCTATCAGCCGCTCCAGCATCAGGGTGCCATCGCCAAAGGCGTTGTGCGCCTCACGCCGGGCTGACTCCAGCGCAGCGGCCAGCTCGGGCAAGGCATCGACCCGGCGCATGCCACGGCCACCGCCACCGGCCACGGCCTTGACCAGCAGCGGGAACCCCAGCCGGCCGGCCTCGGCGGTGAGCGTGGCGTCATCTTGCGCGTCGCCCAGGTAACCGGGCGCACAGGGCACGCCGGCGGCCAGCATGCTGCGCTTGGCCTGCGCCTTGTCGCCCATGGCCCGCATGGCGGCGGGCGGCGGGCCGATGAACACCAGGCCGGCATCGAGACAGGCCTGGGCAAAATCGGCGTTCTCGCTCAAAAAGCCGTAGCCCGGGTGAACCGCGTCGGCACCGGTCTTGCGTGCCGCGTCCAACAGGGCGTCAATGCTCAGGTAGGACTCAGCCGCCAGAGCCGGGCCGATGCGTACCGCCTGGTCAGCCAGGTGCACATGGGGCGCGTCGGCATCGGCATCGCTGAAGACCGCCACCGTGGCGTAGCCCAGGTCTTGGGCGCTGCGGATGATGCGGCATGCAATTTCGCCCCGGTTGGCGATCAGGACCTTGTAGAAACTCATAGCCGGGCCACGCCGAAGGTGTTGGGGCGCAGATGCCGCGCCTGGGCTTCGTCGGCCAGCGCTAGGCACAGGCCCAGGTAACGTCGGGTGTCGCGCGGGTCGATGATGCCGTCGTCCCACAGCCGCGCCGTGCCAAACAGGGCGGTGGATTCGGCGTCCAGCCGCTGGCGCAGGCTGTCCGACATGGCTTGCAAGGCGGCCTCGTTGGCTGGCATGCCGGCGCGGCCCAATTTAGCCCGGTTGACGATGTCCATCACACCTGCGGCCTGTGCCCCACCCATCACGGCGGTGCGCGCCGTAGGCCAAGCAAAAATGAAGTTGGGGTCAAAGCCCCGGCCACACATGCCGTAGTTGCCCGCACCATAAGAGCCGCCCAGCACGACGGTGAGCTTGGGCACACGGGCGTTGGCCACAGCCTGGATCATCTTGGCGCCGTGCTTGATGGCGCCGGCACGCTCGGCCGCCGCCCCCACCATGTAGCCCGTGGTGTTTTGCAAAAACACCAGCGGTGTGCCGCTTTGGTCGCACAGCTGGATGAACTGGCCGGCCTTGGTACTGCCCTGCGGCTGGATCGGCCCGTTGTTGCCGAGCAGGCCCACCAGCCGGCCCTGCAGCCGGGCATGGCCGCATACGAGCTCGGGCGCGTAGTCAGCCTTGAACTCCAGCAGGTCAGAGCCATCCACCAAGCGCGCCATCACCTCGCGCACGTCGTAGGGCTCGCGCTCGTCGACCGGCACCAGTCCCAGCAGTTCCTGCTCGTCGTACAGCGGCTCGGCGCAGGCAGGCTCTGCCGTGGCGGCGTCCCAGCGCAGTTTGTCCAAGACCTCACGCGCCATGGCAATGGCGTGGGCGTCATCCTCGCACAGGTACTCGCCCAGACCGGTCACACTGGCATGAGTTTGGGCGCCGCCTAGTTCCTCTTCGGTGCTGTCCTCGCCCATGGCGGCTTTCACCAGCGGCGGACCGGCCAAAAAGATGTTGGAGCGCCCGCGCACCAGAATCACATAGTCGGACAGGCCCGGCAGATAGGCGCCACCCGCCGTGGATGAGCCATGCACCACGGCAATCTGCGGCAGGCCGGCCGCCGACATGCGCGCCTGGTTGGCAAAGCTGCGCCCGCCCTCGATAAAAATTTCGCTTTGGTACAAGAGGTTGGCGCCACCGCTCTCCACCAGATGCACCATAGGCAGTTTGTGTTGCAGCGCGATCTGCTGCGCGCGCAACGCTTTGCGCAGGCCCATGGGCGCCACCGTGCCGCCCTTGACGGCGCTGTCATTGGCCGCAATCAGGCAGCGCTTGCCCGCCACGGTGCCAATGCCCACGATGGAGCCGGCGCCCATCACACTCTTGCTACCGTCATCGTCATGCATCCCCAAGCCAGCCAGGCGGCTGAGTTCCAGAAACGGTGAGCCCCGGTCCAGCAGGCGCGCCACCCGCTCGCGCGGCAGCAACTGGCCTCGCGCCTCGAACTTGCTGCGCTTGGACTCGGACTCAGCAACCACTAGGCCTTCAAGCCGGCGCACCTCGGCCAGCAGCACGGCCATGCGCTGGGTGTTGGCGGCAAAGGCCGCGCTTTTGGTGGCGATGCGGGAGTGGATGGCGGGCATGCGGGCAGGTCCTGTGGGTCGGTGCCAGCGATTAGAGTGCAAGGTGCGACAGGCGTCAATTGGGCGCACGACGGCCGAGCCACAGGTCGCGCAAGCTTTCCAGAGAGGCCGCCAGCGCAATCAGCGCAATACCCGCCGCTTCTCGCCACCCAAAGGGCTCACCCGCCCACAGGGCAGCCGATATGGAACCGGCGATGATCTCGGTCATGTAGAGAATCCCTACCAGCGCGGGCGAAAGCTTGGGTGCACCCCACATGCTGGCGTAGACCCCGGTCAGCACTACAGCAACCAGCGTCGGGGCCAGCCACCACAGTTGGCCCAGCATGGCTGCCAGGCTAGGCGCAGGGGCCGGCGCAAACAACCAGACCAAGGGCAGGGCCAGCAAAGCCGACCAGGCTACATTGTGATGAAAAAGATCTGCCGGTGCAAAACCCTGTTTGAGCCGCAGCAGCACGGTGGAAACCGACCAGCCCAAGCCGGCCAGCAATGCCGCCCAGTCGCCTAGGTTGCTCAGGCTTGGCAGGCCTTGCTCGGTGCCGAGCATCGTGCGAAGGCCCAAAAAAGCCAGCAACAGCGTCAGCCACCGGACAGCCGTGATGCGCTCGCCCAACACCAGCCAGGCCAGCCCGGTGGACCAGACCGGCGACATGTAAAACAGCAGCATGGCGCGTACAACTTCGGTCTGCAGGACCGCCACGGAATACAGCACCAGCGGCAAGGCCGTGGCGAACCCCAGCAAGTTCAGCCAAAGGCCACCCTGAACGGCAGGACGCCAACGCGCCAACAACCAGGGCAAGGCTAACGCGGCCGGCACGCCATAAAACAAGAGCAACGCCCACATTCCACGGATGCCTGCGGCATCCAGACCACGCAGCGGCAACCAGAACAGGCCCCACACCAGTCCGGAATAGGCGACCGCCAGTTTGGCTTGCGTGTCAATTGTCATGAAAGATTACTGATTAGACAAGTCGAAATGGGCTGAGGACGGGGAGGCATGCGGCATCGTAGCCGGTATCGGCTGGCATTCTCGGCACCCCGGGTCAGACTCTGGCATCATGCTCGACATGAAAATTTTGCTCCTGCTAGCCCTGATGGTTCTCGCCCTGGCCCGGCCGGGATCTGCCGCCGACCTGGCCGACAAATTGCGCGGGGGCGACCATGTGCTGCTGATGCGCCACGGCGAGGCGCCGGGCGTGGGCGACCCGCCCAACCTGCGCCTGGGCGACTGCAGCACGCAGCGCAACCTGGATGCCGCCGGCAGGCAGCAGGCGCGCGCTGTGGGCGTTTTGCTCAAACAGCAGGGGCTGACCGAGGCTCGGGTGTTCACCAGCCCCTGGTGCCGCTGTCAGGACACGGCCCGCCTGCTGGATCTTGGGCCAGTCACGATCGAGCCTGCGTTGGCTTCGTTTTTTAACGATCCGCAACTGGCGGCAGCGACCACTGCCGCCTGGCGCGCAGTCGTGGCGAGGACATTGGATGGCCAGAAGGGCAAGCCCGTGATCATGGTGACGCACCACGTGAACATCCTCGACATCTTGGGCGAAAACATCGCCTCCGGTGAAATGGTGCTAGCGCGCGTGGACCGCCAGGGCCGCGTACTTAGTTACCAGCGCTTGCGGGCGCCGGGCTGATGCTGGTGGCCGCTATCGGCTAAGGAGCCACTTGTCGGATGCAAACATGACCGCGCACAGCCCCACACCCAGCAGCCAGAGCAGCCAGGCGTCAGACACCCCATAGGGATAAAGCATCAACGCCAGGCCGCCCATAGGTAGAACGAGCGGCCCTGTCTGCGACCAAAACGGAACGCGGCATAGCCCAACAGCCCGAAAAGGACGGCACCAGCCAAATAGGCTGCCGAGGGCAATGCCAGCCCCAGAGAAGCGAGGTTTGGAATGGAATCCATGCCCGATACTAGCTGCAGTGGGTGGCAAAAGCTCAGGGTAATTACGTCTGCTAGAGACCCGACACTGCCGCCGCCATCATATTTTTAACCGAGATTGTCCATTAGGAATTTGATCGCACCGGCGTAAGCTTCACGGGCTCGCCCGCATTTGCCCACAAACCGTCAAACCAAGGCCTTCGTTTACGTGCCACAGCCAAGCGAAACGTCTGCTTGATGTTCCTCGTGCTGTCGTCCC
>CAMELV010000056.1 GCA_945925985.1 Comamonas sp. lk
CGCAGGCCGATCTCGCGGGTGCGTTCGGTCACGCTCACCAGCATGATATTCATGATGCCGATGCCGCCAATGATCAGGCTGATGCCGGCCACCGCCGCCAACAGCAGCGTCATGATGCGGCTGGACGCCTCTTGCGCCTGCAAAATCTCGGTCAGGTTGCGCACCGAAAACGGGTCGTCGCCGCCGGGCTGCACCTTGAAGCGTTGACGCAGCAGGTCTTTGATGTTGTCCTCGGCCACCTTCATGCTCTGGCCCTCGCGCACCTTGACGCTGATCGAGCCGATGCGCCGCAGCTTGCCGCTGGCGCCGCCCTGAATGCGGTTGCGGTAGGTGGAAATGGGCACCAGTATCACGTCGTCCTGGTCTTGCCCCATGGCGTTCTGGCCCTTGCGCGCCAGCACCCCAATGATGGTGACCGGCACTTTTTTAACGCGGATCACCTGGTCCAGCGGGTCGGAATCGCCAAACAGCTCGCGGGCCACGGTCTGGCCCACAACAGCCACCTTGGCCGAGCCCTGCAGATCGGCAGCATCGAAGCTGCGGCCCTCCGAGAGCGGCCACTCGCGGGCCTCCAGGTAATCATTCGTGGTGCCCAAAATGGAGGTGCTCCAGTTGGTATTACCGGCCACCACCTGGGCCCCCGTGCGCGAGCTGGGCGCGGCCACCTGCACCTCGGGCACTTCGCGGGCAATGGCATAAGCGTCCTCTTCCGTCAGGCCCTGCCCGGTCTGCGCGCCCAAGCGCACACCGCCTTGCGTGACGCCGCCCGGAATCACCAGCATGATGTTGGAGCCCAGACCCTTCATTTGGGCCTGCACCCGCTCTGTGGCGCCGTTGCCCACCGCAATCATGGTGATCACCGCCGCTACGCCGATGATGATGCCCAGCATGGTGAGGATGGAGCGCAGGGTGTTGGCGGCCAGGGCGCGCAGCGCGATGCGCACCGTCACATACAGGTTCATGCCGGTACCCCGCCCGTTTGGCGCACGTCTTCCACGATCAGGCCGTCGCGAAACACCATCTTGCGCCGCGCCCAAGCGGCAATGTCGGTCTCGTGGGTGACGATCACCACCGTCATGCCCTGGGCATTGAGCTCGGTCAGCAGGCGCATGATGTCGTCGCTGGTCTTGCTGTCGAGTGCGCCGGTGGGCTCGTCCGCCAAAATGAGTTGCGGCTGGTTCACCAGCGCACGGGCAATGGCCACCCGCTGCTGCTGGCCACCTGAGAGCTCTGACGGACTGTGTTTAGCCCGCTCGGCCAGCCCCACCCGGGCCAGTGCCGCCAGCGCCCGCTCACGCCGAGCCGCTGCCTTGACGCCGGCGTACAGCATGGGCAGCTCCACGTTTTCAAGGGCGCTGGTGCGCGGCAGCAGGTTGAACTGCTGAAAGACGAAACCGATGCGCCGGTTGCGGATGGAGGCCAGCTGATCTTGCGCCATGGCCTCGACCACTTCGCCAGCCAACCGGTATTCACCCGATGTGGGCAGGTCCAGGCAGCCCAGAATGTTCATCAGAGTGGATTTACCCGAGCCCGAGGCGCCCATGATGGCCACAAAGTCGCCCTTGGCAATGTCGAGCGAGACGCCGCGCAGCGCGTGCACGGTCTGGTCGCCCATGGTGTAGGTCTTGACCAGCTCACGGGCCTCAATCAGGCACAGCGCGGGCATGTCCATCAGAACGGCAGGCGCGGGCCAGTCGGTGCGCCGCCCGGGGCAGTGCCGGCCGCCACGGCACCGATGATGACCAGTGCGCCCTCTTTAAGCACTGCTGCCTGGGGCGCATTGGGACCCAGCAGCAGCTCGGTGCTGCTGCCATCCGAGATGCCCAGTCGCACCGCGTAAGCCACGGGTTTGCCGTCGGCGCCCATCAGGTAGATGCGTCCACGTGTGCTTTGGCGGCCGGCCAAGGCCGCCACCAGCGCGGCGTACTTGGTTTTTTGCTCGGCCGTCAGCACGTCGGCAATGCGGGCCCGGATGTCAGAACTGATGCGCTCGCGTGCCTTGGGCCGCTCTTCGGCCGTCAGGTCGCGCAGCGCGCCAAACCGGGGCCGGGCCTCGGCATAGATGGCGTCCACCTTGTCGGCTTGGGCCGGGCTCAGCGCCAGCTCGGCCACCAGCCGGTTGCGAAACTCGATCATCGGGTTGCCATTGGCCGGCAGGGCTGGCGCTGCGCCGCCGCCGGGCGCTGCAGCGCTGCCGGCCGCTGCGCCATTTGTTGAGGGTTTTTGGCCTCCAGGCCTTGTCGCAGCTTCATTTCCAGCTATATTTTTAGGAGCGTCTGCCGCCGCAGGCCCGGCCATTCCTGGATTACCAGACGCTGGCCGGCCGCCAGCACCAGGCGGTGGGCCGCCCGGGGCCTGGGCCAGGATCTGTTGGTACTTGCTGCGCTGTGCCGGCGTGAGCATGGCACTGATCTGCGCGCGCATGTCGGCGCTGACCTTGTCCCGGGCCTCGGCCCGCTGGTCTTGCGGCAAGTCACGAAGTGCCATGAAGCGCGGCCGCAGCTCGGCGCCGATGGTGTCCAGCTTGGTCTGCTGTTCGGCGCTAAGCTGCAGCTCAGTGACGAGGCGCTCACGCTGCGCGGCCATGCCACCGCCCGGACCACCACCCGGTCCTGCGCCACCCGCCGGTTGGGCCAGCGCCTGGCTAAACCAGCTCCAATTGTTGGAGCTGGTGCTGCTGGCAGCAGAAGCCGGTGCACCTGGTGTCGCGGCCGGCTCCGAAGCTGCCGCTGCCGCCGGCTCAATGCCGGCGATGCGGACCCGCAGGGCGGCATTGGGCACCTTGAGCACGTTTTCGCGCACATCGGTCACCACCCGCACATTGGCCGTCATGCCGGGCAGCAGGCGCCCGCCGGCATTGGAGAAGCCCACCACCGCCACGTAGGTCACCACATTGGCCACGCTTTGCGCCGCCTTGCGCACCTGGCGCACCTCACCCTCAAAGGTCTGGCCTGGAAAGGCATCCACGGTGAAGGTGGCGCGTTGCCCGGTGCGGATGCGCCCCACATCGCTCTCGTCAATGCTGGCGTCCACCTGCATGTCTGACAGGTTTTGCGCAATCACAAACAGCTCTGGCGACTGCAAGCTGGCGGCCACAGTCTGGCCCCGCTCAATGGCCCGCTTGATCACGATACCGTTCACCGGTGAGGTGATGCGGGTGCGGGCCAGGTCAATGCGGGCCTGGGCCAGGGACGATTCACGCTGCGCCACATTGGCCTGCGCGCTCTTGATCTGGGCCTCGGTCACGCCGGCCTGAGCCTGCGCCTGCTTGACGAGCTCACCCGCGGTGTTGACCAGGGCACGCGCCTTGTCCGCCTCGCTCTGTGCAATGAATTGCTTTTCCACAAGGATCAGCTTTCGCTCCAGATCGCGCTGCGCCTCCTGCAAATCCACCTGGGCGCGCGAGACACTGGCCCGGCTGGCCGCGGCAGCCGCCTGCGCCGTGACGACCGCCGCATTGGCGGCATCGACATCGGCCTGAGCCGAGCGCACCCGATACTCAAAAGTTTCGGGGTCAATCCGGGCAATCAGCTGGCCGGCCTTGACCTCGGAGTTGAAATCCACATACAGGTCCTTGATCTGGCCCGACACCTGAGTGCCCACCGACACCTGTTTCACCGGATTCACTGCGCCGCTAGCCGACACCGTGGCCTGCAGGTTGCCGCGCTCGATTTTTGCCGTACGGTACTGCACCGCGTCAGCGGCGCTGCGCTGGCTCCACCACCAGTAGCCACCACCGGCAGCCAGGGCCAAGCTGATCAACGCCAATACGGGATAAGTCTTTTTCATGCGGCTCATTCTAAGGAATCTGCCGCAAAGGCGTTTGCTGGTCGCGCCGGCCTGCGGTCGTTGGCGCCGTAAAAACCGCTTTTCGTCGCAAGGGCGTGGCGGCCCATGCACAAATCGCCAAAATACCGTCCATCGCACCACTGACCCCTATAACCATGCAGTTCACCCCCCTCATCGCCGTGCACATGACCGCCGCCCTTGGTGCGGTAGCACTTGGCCCTGTTGCCCTTTGGGCACGCAAGGGCGCCACCCAGCGGCCCAAGTTGCACCGCGCCTTTGGCTACGCCTGGGTGACGCTGATGGTGTTGGCCGCCACGTCGGCCCTGTTCATCCGCGACTTTGGCCTGCCCAACCTGGCGGGCTACACGGCCATCCACCTGCTGATTCCTTACACGCTGTTCTCCATCGTCATGGCCTTTGTTTACCTGGCCCGCCGCAACATCGAGGGTCACCGCAAAACCATGCAATGGCTGTACATCGGCGCCTGTGGCATTGCCGGCGCCTTTACCCTGCTGCCCAACCGCTACCTGGGCAAGTTGGTCTGGGGCGAGTGGCTGGGCCTGTTGTGAACTACGCCACAAAGACATCATTGAGGGCTTTGGCAGGGCCGAGAATACAGAATTTGCGGTCACTAAAATTTCCACCTTCCATGCACATCACCACCCTCCAAGCCCTGCGCGCCATATACAAACCGGCCAGCGAGCGGGCGCTGAAAAAAGAGATCCCGTCGCTGGACGGGCATGCGGCGCAGTTCATTGGCTTGTCGCCTTTTGTGGTGATTGCCAGTGGGGGCACGAGCGGCGACTTGGACGCCTCGCCGCGCGGCGGCGAGCCGGGCTTTGTCAAGGTGCTGGACGCGCAGACCCTGTTGATTCCGGACGCCCCGGGCAACAACCGCTTGGACACTTTGGAGAACATCGTCTCCACCGGGCAGTTGGGCTTGCTGTTCATGGTGCCAGGCTTTGACGAGACGCTGCGGGTCAATGGCCGTGCGGTACTGTCTACCGATGCCTCAGATCTGCAGCTTTTTGCCGATGCGCAACGCGCACCCGCACTGGTGATCCGCTTGGCAGTGGCCTCGGCCTACCTGCACTGCGCCAAGGCGCTGATGCGCTCGCAGCTGTGGGACGCCAGCCGCCACCCTGATCGCACCGCCATGCCCACCATGGGCGAGATGCTGCGCGACCAGATCCAAGCCTTCAAAGGTGAAACGATCGAGGTAGAACCGCAGGCAGCGATGCTGGAGCGGTACAAGCAGTCGCTGTGAAACACACAGGCTACTTTAGAGGCGCTGCGCCGGGGCACGCAACTGAACGATGGCTTTATTCTTAACGCACTCTCCCAACTGGAGCCCACCATGAGCCCTGATCCATCTCCTGAACAATTAGACCGTCTGGCCACCAAGCGCGCCGGCATGAAAATCGGCTTTTATGTCCACGCCGCCGTATACGTGGCCGTCAACCTTGGTTTGGTCCTGCTGTCGGCGTCGCAGGGCAAGGCGTGGGCCATCTACCCTGCCCTGGGCTGGGGCCTGGGCCTGTTCCTCCATGGTGCTGTGACCTGGCTGGCTCTGCCCGGCGGTGGGCTTCGTGAGCAGATGGTGGCGCGCGAGCGCCGCATTCTCGAAAGCCGGCGCCAATGACAGCTGCCGGTCACGCGCCCGTGCCACCCCGCATGCTGCGGGGCTGGCGCTGGCTGCTGACCTCGGCCTCGCTGAACACCCTCATTGGGCTGGCGCTGACGCTGGCTGACACCGGTCACAGCGACGGGCTTCAAACGCTGGGCCTGAACCTGCTGTACTCGCAGTGCATCGGTCTGGCTATTTGGGGCCTGATTGATCTGGGTCGGCTGGCGCTGACACCGGACGAGCCGCGCCAGTGGCGGCGCCTCTTTGGCATCGTGCCGGTGGGCGTGGTGCTGGGCTACCTGGGCGGCACCCTGGTCGCAGACACCCTGCTGGGCAAGCCCGGCCAAGGCATGGCGATGTTGCAGTCCGGTCAGGGTCTGGGGTTACTGCTGATGAGCCTGGCCGTGGGCGCAGTCTGCACCTATTACTTTTTGAGCCAGGCCCGTTTAGCCAGCGTGCGCGAAGAAGCTGCCCGCGCCAGCGCCCAAGCCGAGGCGGCGCAGCGCCAGGCCGCAGAGTCGCAGCTGAAACTGCTGCAAACCCAGCTGGAGCCGCACATGCTGTTCAACACGCTGGCCAACCTGAGGGTACTGGTCGGGCTGGACCCGGCCCGTGCCCAGACCATGCTGGACCACCTGATTGCCTACCTGCGTGCCACGCTGGGCGCCTCGCGCGCCACCTTGCACCCGCTGCAACACGAATTTGACCGTGTTGCCGACTACCTGGCGCTGATGGCTGTGCGCATGGGGCCGCGCCTGAGCTACCAGCTGGACCTGCCGGCCGAACTGGCCAGCGTGTCGGTGCCGCCGCTGTTGCTCCAGCCGCTGGTAGAAAACAGTATCCGCCACGGCCTGGAACCCAAGCTGGACGGCGGCCACATCACCGTGCAGGCGCTGCGCCAAGGCACGCAGCTGGTGCTGACGGTCTCCGACACCGGCCTGGGCTGCCCGGCCACCCCGACCCCGCCCGCCACCCCCGGCTCTGGCGGCTTTGGCCTGGCCCAAGTGCGCGAGCGGCTGCACACCTGCTACAGCGACCAAGCCGCTATAGAAATAGTAGCTATACCCTCAGGTGGGACAAGGGTTAGCATCAGTTTTCCCTTAAAAAAATGACGCTGGAATGAGCCGCCATCCCCACATTACCCACCCCACCGCCCTGATCGCCGAGGACGAGCCGCTGCTCGCCGCCGCCTTGCAGGCCGAATTGAATCGCCTTTGGCCCGAGCTGCAGGTGCTGGCCAGCGTGGGCGACGGGCACAGCGCGGTGGCACAGGCCCTGGCGCTGCAGCCCGATGCCTTGTTTTTTGACATCCGCATGCCTGGTTTGAGCGGGCTGGAGGCGGCCGCCGCCCTGGCCGACGCCTGGGACACCACCACACCGGGCGCCAAGCCGTTTCCGGCACTGGTGTTTGTGACCGCTTATGACCAGTATGCCGTGCAGGCCTTTGAGGCGCAGGCGGTGGACTACCTGCTCAAGCCAGTACAGCCAGAACGCCTGAAGAAAACCCTACAAAAACTCCAGCAAAGCCTTGCCGGCAAACGCTCTGCCGCTACTGATTTTGAAGCAACGCTGACCCAACTGCGCAGCCTGTTGGCGATGCCATCCGCTGCGTCCTCGCCTCCCTCCCCGCCCAACCCGCCGGCGCCCTGGCTGCAACACATCCAGGCCAGCGTGGGCAGCGCCATCCACCTGGTACCGCTGCCCGAGGTGCTGTACCTGGAAGCCGCCGACAAGTATGTGCGGGTGCTGACCGCCAAGCGCGAGTACCTGATCCGAACACCGCTCAAAGAGCTGCTGCCGCAAATCGACCCCGCCCGCTTTTGGCAAATTCACCGTGGCACGGTGGTCAACCACCATTGCGTCGAGCTGGCGTTGCGGGACGATCAGGGCCGGCTGAGCTTGTCGCTGCGCGGCCGGCCAGAGCGGCTGGCGGTCAGCCGGCTGTTTGCCCATCAATTCAAAGCCATGTGAAGCGGCGGTTCATGGGATGATGCGCCCCAAAGCCCAAGAGCCAAGACATATGTCCCAAGACCTAACCTTATTTTCTGTGCCGCTGTTTCCGCTTGGCACCGTTCTCTACCCCGGCGGTTTGCTGCCGCTGCGGATCTTTGAGGTGCGCTACCTCGACATGATCGGCAAATGCCACCGCGACAGATCGCCGTTTGGCGTGGTCACGCTGACCAAAGGGTCAGAAGTGCGCAAAATTGATCCAGACCGTGCCGGCGGTGACAGCTTTGCAGACGAGACCTTTCACCCGATCGGTACCCTGGCCACCATCACCGAGCTGAGCAAGCCCCAGCCAGGGCTGATGGTGATCCGATGCACCGGCACTCAGCGCTTTCGCATGGCCAACTACGACCGACTGCAGCACGGGCAATGGGTTGCGAGCGCGACGCCGCTGCCTGACGACATGGCCGTGGCGATTCCGGACGACCTGCGCAGCGTCTCCACGGCCCTGGGCAATTTGATCAACACCCTGCACGCGCGCGACTTAGAGCCTGAGCAAATGCCCATGCTGCCGCCCTACAGGCTCGACGACTGCGGTTGGGTCGCCAACCGCTGGTGCGAACTGCTGCCCATGCCCCTGGACCAGAAACAGCGCATGATGGCGCTCGACAGTCCATTGCTGCGGTTGGAACTGGTCAGCGATTTGCTGATCAAAAATGGCCTTGCCAAGTAGCCATTCAGCTGGGCCGCTCTGGCGGCTTGCGCGAAGTGCTGCGCAGCACTACTATGGGCCGCAGGAAGCGATTGCGAAAGAGCCAACGTCCACAAAGGAAACGCATCAGCCATGACCCTTCAATACACCACGGCGTCCAACGTCTTGCCCGAAAACAAGATGCGCATGTACCCCACCAAGGTCATCAATATCATTGGCGGCCCGGGTTGCGACAAATCACTGTTCAGCTCGGCCATCATCTTGCGACTGAACATGCGGAACAAGAGCGTGGAAAGCATCCCTGACTACGCCAAGTCGCTGGTCTGGCAACAAGACTTTGAAGCCCTGAAAAACCAGTACCTGATCGCCAAGCGGCAGTTTGAGATGCTCAACCTGCTGGACGGCCAAGTGCAATACCTGGTGACCGAGTGTTCTTTGCCGCAAGTGCTGTACTACAACGAGCACTACGAGGACAACATCTGCGATGTCGCTAAAACGCGTGGTCATATCTTGGCCTGGTACAAGCAACACAACAATGTGAATGTGATGGTGGAGCGCGGCGACAAAAAATACGTGCACACAGGCAGATTTCAAGACGAGGTGCACGCCCGCGCCATTGACCGAGCCCTGCGCCAAAGCCTCACCCGAGAAGGCATGCCCTTTACCGTGCTGCCGCCGAACATCGACGCCATCAACGCCTTTGCCGACGCGCTGGAATAGCGGTGGCCATGCTGCGGTTGCTGTGCAGGGGGCCGACTAAAATCGGCCCATGAGCTCACCCACGACTGACAAAGCCAGCAGCACTGACGCCAAAACCAGCAACTTTTTGCGCCAGATCATCGAGCATGACCTGGCCGCAGGCACCTACGCCCAACGCCGCTGGGGCGGCAGCCCGGGCGACGCGGCCCACCATGCCGCCGGCCCGCTGGACCCGGCCAAGATCCGCACCCGGTTTCCGCCCGAGCCCAATGGCTACCTGCATGTCGGCCACGCCAAGAGCATTTGCCTGAACTTTGGCCTGGCGCGCGACTACGGCGGCGTGTGCCACCTGCGCTTTGACGACACCAACCCCGAAAAAGAAGACACCGAGTACGTCCACAGCATCATCGACGCGGTGAAGTGGCTGGGCTTTGACTGGAACGGCGCGCCCGACGCGCCGCCCTACCAGGCCAGCGACTACTTCGGCTTCATGTACCGGGCGGCCGAGCACCTGGTGGAAACCGGCCACGCCTATGTGGACGAGCAAACCGCTGAGCAGATGCGCCTGAGCCGGGGCGACTTTGGCAAGCCCGGGGTGGACAGCCCGTTTCGCGCCCGCACCCCGGCCGAGAACCTGGCCCGCTTTCGCGAAATGCGCGACGGCCAGCACGAAGACGGCAGCATGGTGCTGCGCGCCAAGATCGACATGGCGCACCCCAACATCAACCTGCGCGACCCGGCCATCTACCGCATCCGCCGCGCCACCCACCACAACACCGGTGACACCTGGTGCATCTACCCGATGTACACCTTTGCCCACCCCATTGAAGACGCGCTGGAGCAGATCACCCACAGCATCTGCACCCTGGAGTTTGAAGACCAGCGCCCGTTTTACGACTGGCTGCTGGCGCAGCTGTGCCAGGGCGGCCTGCTGGGCGCGCCGCCGCCGCACCAGTACGAGTTTGCCCGGCTCAACCTCACCTATGTGATCACCAGCAAGCGCAAACTGGCCCAGCTGGTGTACGACCACAAGGTGAGCGGCTGGGACGACCCGCGCATGCCAACCATCGTGGGGCTGCGCCGGCGCGGCTACACGGCGCAGAGCCTGCAGCTGTTTGCCGATCGCATTGGCGTGACCAAGAGTGACAGCTGGATCGACTACGCCACGCTGGAAGGCTGCCTGCGCGAAACCCTGGACCACAGCGCTCCGCGCGCCATGGCCGTGCTGGACCCGATCAAACTGGTGCTCACCAACTGGGACGAGGTGATGGGCCAGGGGCGGGTCGGTACCTTGGACGACTGCAGCGCCCCGGTGCACCCGCACCACCCTGAGCTGGGCCAGCGCCAGTTCAAAATGGGCCACGAGGTGTGGATTGAACGCAGCGACTATGAAGAAACGCCGCCCAAGGGCTTCTTCAGATTGTTCCCTGGCAACAAGGTGCGGCTGAAGTACGGCCACGTCATCGAATGCACCGGCGCTATCAAAGATGAAGCAGGAAACCCAAGCACCGTGCTGGCCCGCCTGCTGCCCGACACCAAAAGCGGCACCCCCGGCAGCGACAGCGTCAAGGTCAAAGGCGTGATCACCTGGGTGGGCGTGGCTGACGCCAGCGCCGCCGAAGTGCGCCTGTACGACCGCCTGTTCACCGACCCCCAGCCCGACGCCGGCGGCAAAGACTTCATCGAAAGCCTGAACCCCAGCAGCCTGAAAGTGGTGACCGCCATGGTGGAGCCCTCACTGGCCAGCGCACAACCTGACCAAAAGTTCCAGTTTGAACGCCACGGCTACTTCGTGGCCGACCGCGTGGACCATGTGCCAGGGCAGCGGGCGGTGTTTAATTTAGCGGTGGGGTTGAGGGACGGGTGGGGGAAGTAGGCGGCGGTGATCGACTGTGTCGTCGTGACTAAAACCACCATGCACTATTGGGAGCCCATGCCATGAAGAGCATCTATTTCGAAAAAGACGACATCCTGGAAATTCGCGTGTCCGACAAACCCATTGTGCGCGAGGTGTCACAAGGCTGGCACACCAACATCAGCTATGCCGCAGATGGCGCCATCGTTGAAATCGTGCTTCTGGACGCCAAAAAGGAAGGGCTGATGCCCATGGAGTTCAGGCACGCTGCCTGAGTGACTCCTCTCAAGGCTGCAGGTAGCACCTTGGAACCGCTGGATAACCTAGTGGCGGGTACAAACTGCCTGATGAAGCTTTTTTGAATGGTGGATTCAAGCACGGGTTTAAAACATGGAGATCGAAAAGTTAGATCAGTGATCTTTGATGTCAAATGGTCAGCAGCGTTACATAGACAGTTTAAATTCATTATGAGATATTAAATAATTGTCTGGCGCCCATTACAACTTCACTCACTTTAGTGTTTACGTAGCCCTTGTTTGCGTTCGAATAATTAATAAAGACACCTTCAGACCAGTTGCAGCCAGTAAGGTCGGGTTGCTGCAGACCGTTGACTCCATAAATTGAGCAGTTTTCACAGTCTGGATAAGAACGAAGCTGTTTAGTAAGCCATGCCTCAAGCTCTTCGCGACTTTTAACAATTCTAGAATTCATAGTGCTTAATTTATAAAATGATATTTCAACAAAATTGACGATCGCTTATCACGGAGTCGATTAAACTCTGTCGCGTAAGACCTGTTCGATATCTCTTCTCTCAATCCGAACGCCATGTACTCGGTCAGGATGACCACCAGGCTTTGCTTTAACCAGCATATCACCCTTCCCCAACAGATTTTCAGCACCAGTTTCATCCAAGATTATGCTTGATTCAGTACCGCGCTGGACGGTGAGCGCTATGCGGGCAGGTATATTACTTCTAACCAGGCCAGAGAATGTTTTAGCGTCGGGCCTTTGTGTTGCAAGAATAATATGTATCCCTGCAGCACGTGCCTTTTGGGCTAGGCGGATAATTTGGCCTTCAATGTCTTTGTCTTGCAGTATCAAATCTGCAAGCTCTTCAATAAACACGGCGATGTAAGGTAGTGTGATGCCGTTCTGTCGTGCTTCGGCGATGTTGGTTACACCTGATGTCATAAAATTCTGATAACGCGCTTCCATTTCAATCACTAGCTCTTGAATTTTTTCGCGTGCTGTCGTGACATCAACTGCGATGCCGCCACCTTGTAAATATGGGCTGCCTTCATAGACCGCAAATTCCACTTGCTTTGGATCAATCAAGGCAAGTTGCAGCTGCGATGGTGTAAACCGAAGAATCAATGAAACAATCAAGGAGTGCAAGCAAACACTTTTGCCGCTGCCGGTTGTCCCACCGACTAACAGGTGGGGTGCAGTAGCCAAGTCAAAGGAATATGGGCTCCCCAACATATCCACGCCTGGATATACGATCAACTTATCTTCTGCACTTGGTGTCGCGGCTACCCAGTCCTTTAGACTGGCGAAAGGTGTGGGTATCCATGTGGCCTCTGGTCGGGGTACATCTAGACTAATCGTCCTAGCCTCTTCGCCAGGGCCGAGTATTGGTTTAGCCTTCTGTAAATTTAATACTAAACTTAAACGATCAAGACCCCTTTCCAACCTTGGCTGTTGATTTACGTCAGCAAGGTAGATTTTATAGCGCGTAACACGGGGTCCATGCGTAAAGCCTTTCACTTCAGCAGTGACGCCGATTTCAGCCAAGGCCTTCACTAACGCAGTTGACATATCCAATGGCTTATCCACTGTGTTTTTTGCGGCCGGTTCAGATGTTGCCTTCGGCGCATCGTCAGGGAGCCCAGCCCTGCGCACAATTAGGGTTTCCAAAAATTTATCAAAATTACCCTCAGAGGCCTGCCAATCCTGCATCAGGTAATTGGCACCACGATGCCAATGTCTGCGTACTGCACTGCGGAAACGCTCCATGGAGTCAATAACTTCTAGCCCATGTTGGCGTGAATGCGTAGCAACTAGACCTACCCACACGGCTATGTCTTCCTGAGTGAACAGTGATGACGCCGGGATCTCTAATCCTTTGGCATCTACATTTTCATCAATAAAAGGGCCAAGTCCCAATGAGCGGCCGATAGCTAGCCGTGCAACGTTCGCCTTTGTGGAGAGGCCTAGATTACTCATTAATGCAACTGTCATCCTGTCAGCGTCTGAACTAGTCCTGAATCTTGAATTCAAGACTTGCTGAATATTGATATCACTCATCTGCGACCCCTCACGAAATATTTATCTTCGGTTGCACTGGTCCGCCCGATACCATCGCCTACTTCCATATGTTCCAGTAGGTAAGTTTTTGCAACGTTCCCTTCAATTGACTTGTAGAACTGGTAGTCTATTTCCTCGTCCTGTGACAGCAATATAACTTGTCTGTTTTTGTCAGACGTCCAATAACCCAGAATGTTAGTGCGATGTTTGCTATCGAGCCGGCCAAGTGGCGTATCGACGACCATCGGTGCCTTTACCCCTGATACTTTAGCAAGACCAGCAATCAATGCTGTGGCAAATATTTGATTTTCACCGGCAGAACGATCAAAGGTAATCACATTACCTGTTTTTCCTAGTATTTGAGTCGTGCCATCATCAAGGATCTTGATCTTATCGACCTGACTCTTGTGAGCCAATTGCTTATAAACAGCAGTCATTGAATTTGCTAATTCTTTTACCTTCAAAGGGAAAAGTGCGGGAATAAGGCCATCGATCACCTTGCGCACTCTTTCAGATTTGTCAAGAGTCGCTCTCACTGGGCTAGATTTGTCAAGTTCGCCCTTACCTCGGTTGTATTCAGCGGTTTGAGCTTGTATTTGAGACTGTAACGTGTCTATTTGGCGATTATCATTTCGCACACGCTCTGCTAACGCATCCATCTGGCTGATGACATCGTTCAAACTCTTTTTCAAACCAGCAAGCGTTCCATCTCTATCGATGCCCTCAAGACGGGATACCTTACGGCCAAGCTCATCAACGCGCAACTGCAATGAATTTTGCTCCGCCAAAAGATCGCGTATCTCCTTTTGGCCCAAGCTAACTGTATCCATAAAATCAAGTGCTTTTTTCCTCATTGCGTCGTGGAAATAATCATGCATAATTACCTTGGCACAGTCATCAGGCGCGGGATAAAACAGACTTGCCCAAGCAGCTTCAAGTCGTAATTTAATGGCTACTAATTGTGTTGCCGATAGCGGCGGATCTACGCCAGGTGAAGTTTGCGCCAAGAACGCTTGCTCGAACTCTGCCTTCCGTGGCTCTAATGCGCGCTTCTCTGACTCCCAGTCGGATAGCTTAATTTCTGCAATTAATTGATCTCGGAAATTTTCCATTAACTCTTTTGGGAGCAAATGAAACGGCAATCTACCAGCAAGGATAACCTCTAGCTTGCGCTGACTGTCCCTCAGCTTGCCTCTGTATTGTTCCCGCTCTTCAACGAGGTCCTTGACCGTAGCAATATCACCACCGCCACCACCGGCTGCAGTTACTCTATCTACCAAGGACTGCTGCTCTGCGCGAAGCCGAAGTCGCTCAGCCTCACTATCTTCAGCATCCTGCTTTAAGGCATTCAGTCTTGTTTGATTACCTGTAAGAGTTTCGAGCAAACGAGATAGATTATCCTCATCCACCGACTGGATTTCATTGCGCTTATTTGCTTCAAAACTCCTGAGCCGCTCTGACAGTGCGCGCAGAAGAACTACACCAAGCAGCCCTTCAAGCCCCTGCTTGACCTGTTCAAGCCGTGACTGGTCGGCTAATTTTTTTACCTCTTCACCATCGAAAAAGAAAAACGGCGCAACGTGTGCTGGTACAAACTGGATCTCGTCCAGCAAGTCTGCTAAATGAAACCCGTTGCGACCATCGGTTCTTGGTGTATCCGGGATACCACGCACGACGTCACGGACTAACGCTTCCTCCTCGTTAGTCCAGTTCCCGTTGGAGCGAAAATACCACTTTCGGCCTATATCTATAGCTTTGGTCTTCGTCTTGTTGATCACGACTCTGACGCTCATCGTATCCAGACCATCACGCTTTGCCTCACCATTAAAAGCACGCTCCAAGAAAGTGGGGTAACCTTTTTTCTCGTCTGTCTTCAAGCCTGCTCTGGCCAGGTGTACCATTGCGTCCTTGCCGTACAAGCAAAGATAAAGCGCCTCAAGGATAGAAGTTTTGCCATATCCATTCATTCCGCCAATAAGGACAATATTGCGTCCATCAACCGGCTCTGGGAATGAGAATACTTGGTGCTGATAGCTTTTGAAGCAAGTCAGCTCTAATCTAGAAATCCACATAATGCCCCCTTCTAATTTTATTTCTATTTATTCAATACGACCTAATACTTCCTCAAAGCGCTGATAGATTCCGTGCGCGCGCTCCTGATGCTGGCGCTCTCGTTGTACCATCACAAGTTCGGTCAATACGTCTATCGGCACGCGATGTTTTTTGCATACGGCTTCCATTGCAGCCTGGGCTGCAGGTTCGGCCCATAGCGGTAAATCGTTTAAATAGCCATCGTCAAATTTATCAAACAAATCATCAGGCATCAAATATCCCCTTTTCTAGTTGTAGGTCGGCTGTCCAGAACTGATAAATAATATCTAGTTCTGGCTCTGTAATCAATGTTGAGCCAAATTCGGCTTGAACTCTCAGTAGATATTCAAGAATTTGCTTGCGCGCTTGAATTGTGAAAGGTCCCGGAATATGTCTGCCAGAAGCGTCAAAAGACAAACGGCCGTTTCTTCTATGTGCTTGCCGAAATTCTGGTTTATTTCGTATGGCCTTGAGCCAATCCCGAAATTCTACTAATGGGCGGAAATGATGATTCCCAGAATCAATGAAACCTTGCAGGCTCTTGTCTTTCTCCACTACTGTGCATGTCCACCGGTCTTCGACAGTTACGCGCGCAAGTGGCTGATTTCATTGGACTCGGAGTTAAAACGTGCCCCTACAAGAGGCTCATCTGCTGGGTTTGACTGGGTGGCTTGACCTTCAGTGCCTTGAATACCTGGCTGTCCTGCGCTGAGAGAGAGGAGACGCCTGACAGGGGCTGCGCGCCATTGATGGACACCCGGTGATGCTGGATGCGCTTGAGGGATTGCAAGGCCCTCTCCGGCGTAAGCCCCGTTTGCCCGGCACGCAAACGCATGCGCATGACCCGGTGCAACACCAGCGCCA
>CAMELV010000057.1 GCA_945925985.1 Comamonas sp. lk
CGCCCCGTCGTCATGGAACGGGGTGATTAGTGCCGGCAAGATGCCATGAAGGGTGCTTGTCATGTTTTGCGTGATTCCAGAGTGCTTTCAGGCTACCACACGCCGTGATGAGCTCAATAGCAGCCTAAACCCTGAACCTGCCCCTAGCGAGGTGCCGGCGTCTTGGCTTTAAAGTCGCAACAATCGCTCACGCTGCACTGCCAGCACTGCGGCGTGCGCGCCTGGCAAACATAGCGACCGTGCAAAATGAGCCAGTGGTGGGCGTCCACCAGGTAGGCCTTGGGCACCCGCTTGAGGAGTTTCAGCTCCACCGCCAAGGGTGTTTTGCCCGGCGCCAAGCCGGTGCGGTTCCCCAGGCGAAACAGATGCGTGTCCACCGCCATGGTTGGCTCGCCAAAAGCCACGTTAAGCACCACATTCGCTGTTTTGCGGCCCACACCGGGCAGGGCCTCCAGCGCCTCACGGGTGCGTGGCACCTCGCCGCCATATTGGTCCATCAGAATCTGGCAGGTTTGGAGCAGATGCCGGGCCTTGCTGCGAAACAAACCGATGGTTTTGATGTGCGCCTCCAGCCCATCCTGGCCCAGCGCCAACAGTTGCTGCGGCGTATGCGCGACCGCGAACAGCCGGCGCGTGGCCTTGTTGACGCCCACGTCGGTGGCCTGGGCTGACAGCAGCACGGCAGCCAGCAGCTCAAACACCGAGCTGTACTCCAGTTCGGTCACAGGCAGCGGGTTGGCGGCCTTGAGCGTGGCAAAAAAACGTTCAATGGCGGCGGGGGTCATACAGCGGGCTGGTCAAGGTTGAAGGGGAGGGCGGTGAATCATAATCCGGGCATACGCGCAGGTTTGTTGCGCCGCTCCACATCACCCCGACTCACTGCAACTCACCCTAACTCACTACTTTCACCGCCATGCAATTTGCCCAGCGCCTGGACGCCATCGAAACCTCCGCCATCCGTGAACTGTTCAAACTGCTGGGCAAGCCCGGCATCATCAGTTTTGCCGGTGGCTTTCCAGACCCGGCGCTGTTCGATGTAGACGGCATTCGCGAGGCTAGCCAGGCGGTGCTGGCCAACTCGCCCGCGCCGGTGCTGCAATACGGCGCCACCGAGGGCTATGGCCCACTGCGCGCGGGCATCAGCGCCTTCATGGCGGCCAAGGGTGGCGCGGGGAGTGCCGCCAACGCCCAAGTGGCGCCTGAAGGCCTGATCGTGACCACCGGCAGCCAGCAGGCCCTGGACCTGATTGGCAAGACCCTGATCTCGCCCGGTGACGTGGTCATTGTTGAAGCCCCCACCTTTTTGGCCACCATTCAGTGCTTCCGGCTTTATGGCGCCCACATCATTGGTGCGCCGATTGACGCTGACGGTGTTGATGTGGACCGGCTTGAGCAGTTGATCGAGCAGCACAAGCCGAAGCTGGTGTACCTGATTCCGACCTTTGGCAACCCGAGCGGCGCCACCTTGAGCCTGGCGCGTCGGCTGCGTATTCTGCAGATTGCCGCGCGCACCGGCACCGTGGTGGTTGAGGACGACCCCTACGGCGAGTTGTATTTTGACCAAGCCCCGCCGCCCAGCCTGTTGGCGCTGTCGCCCCAGGTGCCGGGCAGCCGTGACTGGCTGGCGCATTGCGGCAGTTTCAGCAAAATTTTGTCGCCAGGCCTGCGGGTGGGCTGGCTGATTGCGCCGCCCGAGCTGCTGGCCCGCGCCACCATGTGCAAGCAGTTCAGCGACGCCCACACCAGCAATCTGTCGCAGGCCATCTGTGCCCACTACCTCACGCTTAACCGGCTCGACGCCACGCTGGAAGCTGTGCGCCCGGTTTACGCGGCCCGCGCCCGGGTGATGGCTGAGTCGCTGCGGCTCGAGTTGGGCGACGCGATCGAGTTCAACCAGCCGCAGGGCGGCCTGTTCTTTTGGGCCCGGCTGACCGGCGCTGGTGGCCGCAATAACGATGCCGCTGCCTTTGCCCAGAAGGCGATCGAGCGTCTGGTGGCCTTCGTGCCGGGCAACCCCTTCTTCGCCCACGACCCCGACACCGCCAGCCTGCGCCTGAGCTTTGCCACGGTGGGTGAAGACAAAATTGTGGAAGGCGTGGCGCGCCTGGGGCAGGCCCTGTTGGCATGACCGAAAGCCTCATTGCCGCCAAGAGCCGCCACACGGCTCGCGGCGTGCAGCCTTTTGCGCTGATTGGCGGCATTGAGGCGGTGGTGCGTGGCACCAGCCTGTCGGTCTACCCCTTGGTGATGTACCGCGCCTGGGGTGATGCGGTCACGGTGTCCAAAATTTACTTTCTGGTCGGGCTGCTGTCGCTCTTGACAGTGCTGATCGTGCCCACGCTGACCCGCTTGGTGCCGCGCCGTTGGGTCTACACCATCGGGGTGCTGCTCTACGTGCTGTCGGCTGTTCTGGGCATGGTGGGTGGCAAGGCGACCACGGCGGCCTTGTTGTGCAATGCCATGGCCGCCGCCACGGCCTTTGTTTGCTTCAACGCCTATGTGTTGGACAACGTGGCCAAGGCCGACTTCAGCAAGCTCGAATCCCTGCGCCTCTTTTATGGTGGACTGGGCTGGACGATCGGCCCGGTACTGGGCGTCTGGCTGCTACCCATTTGGCATGGTGCGCCCTTTGTGATTGTGGGCACGGCGGCGCTGGGCATGCTGATCACGTTTTGGCTGCTGCGCTTGGGCGATGGCCAGGTGATCGTGCCGTCGCGCCGCCGATCCGCTGTGCCATTGGCCTACCTGCAACGCTTTTTTGCCCAGCCAAGGCTGGTTGCGGGCTGGTTTTTTGCGGTGGTGCGCTCCTGCGGTTGGTGGATCTACATCGTGTACACCGGCATTTTTGCGGTAGAGCAGGGTTTGGGCGACCAGGTCGGCGGCATTGCCACGTCGCTGGCCAACGCGGGCCTGTTTCTTGCGCCGCTGATGCTGCGCTGGATGCAGCGCCGCTCGGTCCGTGAGGCGGTGCGCACGGGTTTTCTGTACTGTGGCGTTTGTTTCATTCTGGCCACGATGTTCTCACCCCTGCCTTGGGCCACCGTGGCGCTGTTGATGCTAGGCGCCTACTTTTTGGTGCTGCTGGACATCTGTGGTGGCCTGCCGTTTTTGATGTCGGTCAAGCCGTCGCAGCGCACCGAGATGTCGGCGGTGTACTCCAGCTTTCGGGATGTGTCGGGTATTTTGTCGCCCGGCCTGGCCTGGCTGGTGCTTCAGTTCAGCCCGGTGGCGGGCATCTTTGCCGCTGGTGGTTTGGCCATGTTGGTGGCCTGGTGGGTAGCGGGCCGGCTGCACCCCGAGCTGGGTGTGCCCGGGCGAGAGCGCCTGCGCGGGCGTGAACTGATGGCGGTTGAGCGGCCTTGAGCTCAAAGGGACCCAGCGAAGGGACCCAGCCGGTTTTAGCCCGTCATCAGCTCGCGCAGCGGCGGCGCCACCAAGCCCTTGCTGACATCGGCCACGACTTCATAAGACCGCAGCCGCGCTGCATGGTCAAACATCTGGCAGGTGATCATCAGTTCGTCGGCGCCTGTGAGTGCCACAAACGCGTCCATCTGTTGCCGCACTGCATCCGGTCCACCAATGGCCGAGCAGGACAGCACGCTTTCGAGCATCGCCCGCAACTGTCCGTCCAGGCGCTCGCGATAGCCCGGCAGCGGTGGCGGCAGGCGGCCCGGGCGGCCGGTGCGCAGGTTGACAAAAGCCTGCTGCATGGAAGTAGCCAGCAGCTCGGCCTGCGCGTCGGTGTCGGCCGCAAACACATTGAAGCCCAGCATCACATAGGGCTTGGCCAGCCGTGCTGAAGGCTTGAAATAGCTGCGGTAGATCTCAATGGCCTGCAGCATGGCCTGCGGCGCAAAATGCGAGGCAAAGGCATAGGGCAGACCCAGTGCAGCCGCCAGTTGGGCACCATACAAGCTGGAGCCCAGAATCCAGATGGGGATGTTCAGGCCCTGGCCGGGAACAGCGCGCACCGCGCCCTTGGGCTCGGCCGCAAAATAGTCCATCAGCTCCAACACATCCTGCGGGAACTCGTCCGAGTCCGAGGCCAGGTTACGGCGCAGCGCGCGCGCCGTGGTCTGGTCAGAGCCGGGCGCGCGGCCCAGCCCCAGGTCGATACGCCCCGGGTAGAGCGACTCCAGCGTGCCAAACTGCTCGGCAATCACCAGCGGCGAGTGGTTGGGCAACATGATGCCGCCAGCGCCGATCCGAATGCGTTGCGTACCGGCGGCCACATGGGCCATCAGCACCGCGGTGGCGGCGCTGGCAATGCCCGGCATGCCGTGGTGTTCGGCCAGCCAATAACGGTTGAAGCCCAGCCGTTCGGCGTGGCGGGCCAGGGCCAGGCTGTTGCGAAACGACTGGCCGGCGTCGCCGCCCTGAACGATGGGGGATAGGTCAAGCACTGAAAATTGGGTCATGGCGCCGATGGTAGGCGATCTGGCTGACCCATGCAGGCACAATCCGCCATTTGGGCACTTCTGAACGCCTACAGACGGCAACACACCCATGGAACAAACCAAACTCAATGCCCCCAGCGTCTTCATTACTGGCGCGTCGTCTGGCCTGGGGCAACAGATGGCGATTGAATTTGCGCGGCGCGGCTACCGGTTGGCGCTTACCGCGCGGCGGCTCGACGTGTTGCAGGCTTTGCAAGCTGAGCTGCTGCAAGCGGGCGCGCCCACGGTGTTTGTGGCAGCGCTGGATGTGACCGACTCGGCGGCGGTGGCACAGGTCTTTGGCCAGGCCTGTACGGCGCTGGGTCGGCTCGATATCGTGGTGGCCAATGCAGGCATCGGCAACCATGGGCGTATCGGTCAACTGCCCCTGCACCTGGCCCACGCCACCATGGCGACCAATGTGCTGGGTTTCATCAGCACCGTGGACGCGGCCATGCAGCATTTTCGGGCGCAGGGTCGTGGTCATTTGGTGGGCATCAGCTCCGTGGCCGCGTTTCGGGGCTTGCCTGGCGGCGGCGCTTACGGTGCCAGCAAGGCCGCAGTCACCAATTACCTTGAGGCTTTGCGGGCCGAGACCCGAGGCAGCGGCATCCTGGTCACGACCTTGTCGCCGGGCTTCATTGACACTCCGTTAAACCGGGGGGCCAAAAGCCGGCCCTTTGTCATTCCGGTGGAAAAAGGGGGTCGTTTGTTGGTGGACCTGATTGAGCGCCGGGTGCAGACCGCGACTGTGCCGGCATGGCCGTGGGCGCTGGTCGCACGCCTGCTCATGGTGCTGCCGATTGCCATCACGGCGCGTTTGCGGTGAACCAAGCCGGGGCCTCGCCCCTGTTGGTGGTCGGCGGGGGCATTGGTGGCTTGGCGGCCGCGCTGGCCGCCGCCCGGGCTGGCGTGCCAGTGCAGCTTTTTGAGCGCAGCCCGGCCTTTGCCGAGGTGGGCGCGGGCATTCAGCTCGGCCCCAATGTCACGCGCGTGCTGCAGGACTGGGGCCTGCAACAGGGCTTGGAAGCGGTGGCGGCTTACCCCGACCAATTGGTCATTCGCAGTGCTGAGGCCGGGACCGTGCTGGGGCAGTTGCGGCTCGGCGACCGGGCCAAGGCCCGTTACGGCGCGCCCTACGCCACGGTGCACCGGGCTGACCTGCATGGCCTGCTGTTGCAAAAAGTACAGACCACGACGGATGCGGCCTTGCACCTGGATCAGCCCATCATCGGTATTGAGCAGGACGGGAGGGGGGTGAGTCTGCATCACGCGGACGGCCGCCAGTCCCCGGGTGCCTTGCTGGTCGGTGCCGATGGTTTATGGAGCCGGGTGCGCCAGCAACTGCTGGGTGACGGCGCACCGCGCCCAACCGGTCACCTGGCGTATCGGGCCATAGTGCCCCAGGCGACCCTGCCGGCGGCCTTGCGCTGCCAAAACGTGGTGGTCTGGTTGGGCGCCGGCTTGCACGTGGTGCAGTACCCGGTGCGCAGGGGCGACTGGCTTAATGTGGTGGCGCTGGTTGAGGATCGGTTGCACGGTGCGCACCCTGGCGACCGGTCGGGCTGGGACCATGCGGCGCTTGGCGAGGACTTGCAGCGGGCACTAGTCAGCGCGACACCCCAACTGCAAGCGCTGGTCCAGTCGATTGAGGGCTGGCGCCTGTGGCATTTGCAGATTCGTGACACGCTGCGCAGCGCTGCCCAGATGGCACAGGGCCGGGTGGCGCTGCTGGGCGATGCGGCCCACCCGATGCTGCCCTACCTGGCGCAAGGCGCCGGCATGGCCATTGAGGACGCCCAGGCGCTGGGTCAGGCGCTTGGGGACGGTGGTGCGACCCCCGCCACGTTGGCGCGCTATGCCCGAGCACGGTGTCAGCGCAATGCCCGGGTGCAAGACCGTGCCCTGCGCAACGCCTCGATTTTTCACGCCACTGGCCCCGTGCGCTGGGGCCGAGACCTGGCCATGCGGGCACTGGGTGAGCGCCTGCTCGATTTGCCGTGGCTTTATGGTGGGCCCTGACGTCGGTTGACGTGACGATACTTGTCATCCTCGACCACGATCGGGGATCCAGGATGTTTGCACCGTGTTTGGCAATCTGCAGGGACCGACTGGGCGCCGCCGCTCGTGTCCCCAGCAGCGGGGGACAGCCGCGGAGCCGAATGCCGCGCCGGCCTGATCCAACGAAGTGCTGACCTGCGCGAGGACGACGGGGCACATGGGTCCCCGCTTTCGCGAGGACGACGGACCCCTAACCCTGGCGCAGGGTGTTTTGCATGCTTTGTTGCAACAGCAGTGCCTCAACAATCGTCACCAGCAACGGAGAATAGGTATGCAGAAGTTCACAGGCCTCTTGCGTGCCCATCAGGGTGCAGGTGACGTCTCCCTTGGCCCGTACCGTGGCGCTGCGGATGCCGCCATGCAAAATCGCGGCCTCACCAAAGGTCTGGCCCTGGGCCGCCTCGGCAAACACCACGCCTTGCGCGTTCAACATTTCGACCGTGCCGGACTGGATGAAATACAGGTGGGCGGCCACATCGCCTACGCTGAAAATAACCGCGCCATCCTGAAAGCTTTGGTTCGCAAAGTTACTCATGGGGCAATCCTCGCCTCCCTAGGCTGTGCCAATATGCGCTTGATAATGGTCTCCATGATCGAACTTACCTCCAGGGGCAGCTTCGCCACGATGGCGTCGATGCGGTGCAGTGGGAGCAACCGCGCCTGCACCGCGCTAGTGGTAATCACGCTGTATTTGCTGGGCTGGTTGATGACACCTTCGGCCAGTCCCAGCACCGAGCCGGGCCCAAAACGGTAAATGTCGTCGCCCTGGGCACCGATCAGGGTGCCGCTCACAATCATATAAGCCTGCTGATGGGTTTGGCCGGCCGTAATGATTTTGTGCTTGGGCCCAAACGTAACCGAACTGAGCTGGGCAGAGCCGCACAAACTCAGGTAGAGGCGCTCGTCGCTGGTCAATTTTCCGGACTTGAAGATGTCCTGGGCATGGGCCGAGCGCTGGTCCAAGATCCCGAAACTCTTCAGGCGGTCAATGTCAACCGAAAAACTTGCTCGCACAGTGGGCACGCGCTGTCCTTTGTGATGGGTTTACAGAGAGGCAGAGAAAAAATGCCTTCGCTGCGCCTCGGCGCCTGATGATCCAGCCAATAACATTTTACGTTGCCGGACGGGTGGATTGGCATTTGCCACTAGAAGACATGGGTCCCCGCCTGCGCGAGGACGACGGGGCGAGTAGTAATCAGGACTTACAGACTGGTGCGCAATGTCCAGATTTCGGGGAACAGCACCACGTCGAGCATTTTGCGCAGGTAGCTCACGCCGCCGGTGCCACCGGTGCCGCGCTTGAAGCCGATCACCCGCTCCACCGTGGTCACGTGGCGAAAGCGCCAGAGGCGGAAGGCGTCTTCCAAATCCGTCAGTTCCTCACCCAACTGGTACAAGTCCCACTGGTCGCGCGGGTTGCGGTAGACCACTAACCACGCGGCCTCAACCACCGGGTTGGCGGCATAGGGTTGGGTCCAGTCTCGCTCGGTGTGGCTGGCGGGCAGGGTCAGGCCGCGTCGCGCCAGCAGCCGCAGTGCCTGGTCGTAGAGCGAGGGCGCCGAATAGGCCGCCTGCACCTGGGCCAGCAGGTCGGGCCGGTGGGCGTGCGGTTTGAGCATCGCCGCGTTTTTGTTGCCCAACGCGAACTCGATGCAGCGGTACTGCGCGCTCTGGAAACCACTGGAGCTGGACAGGTAGGGCCGGATAGCGCTGTACTCAGGTGGCGTCATGGTGGCCAGCACGTCCCAGGCGTGCACCAGCTGCTCCATGATCTTGCTCACCCGGGCCAGCATCTTGAAGGCGCTGCCCAGGTCATCCGCGGCCACGCAGCCAATGGCAGCCTGCAACTCGTGCAGCATCAGCTTCATCCACAGCTCGCTGGTCTGGTGCTGGATGATGAACAGCATTTCGTTGTGCTCGGGCGACAGCGGATGCTGGGCGCCCAGAATCTGGTCCAGGTGCAGGTAGTCGCCATAGCTCATGGCGCGGCTGAAGTCGAGCTGAGCCCGTTCGGCCGCCACAATTTGTTCTGGCGTGGTCGAAGTGGGGCTCTGTGGTGCGTTCATGTCAGGTCACGGCCTGTTGTCGATTGAATTCCGGCCGCTGCCACTCGCCGCTGACCAGCACCTGGCGCAGGTGCTCCACGGCGTGCCAAACGTCGGCAAAGCTGGTGTAGAGCGGCGTCAGGCCAAAGCGCAGGATGTCCGGGTGCCGGCCGCCGTCACCCGCCCGGAAGTCGCCAATCACGCCGCGCGCAATCAATGCCTGCATGATGGCGTAAGCGCCGTCGGCTCGCGCCAGGCAGACTTGCGAGCCGCGTTGCGCGTGTTCAAGCGGCGTCACCAGCGTCAAACCCTGCCCAGCGCAGCGCTGCGCCACCAACGCAATGAACAGGTCTGACAAGGCGAGTGATTTCTGGCGCAGCGCCGCCATGCCGCCCAAGGGTTCAGCGGCGCGGAAGGTGTCCAGACCGCAGGCCAGCGCCGCCAGGCTCAGGATCGGTTGGGTGCCGCACAGGTAGCGGCCGATGCCGGGGGCGGGCTTGTAGTCGGGCGTGAAGGCAAACGGCGCCGCGTGGCCCCACCAGCCGGCCAGGGGTTGCCAAAAGCGCTCGGCGTGCTGCGGGTGAACCCAAACAAAGGCCGGAGCGCCGGGCCCGCCGTTGAGGTATTTGTAGCCGCAACCCACGGCAAAGTCGGCGCCGGCCGCTGTCAGGTCCACGGGCAGGGCACCAGCGCTGTGCGCCAGGTCCCACACGGTGAGCACGCCGGCCCGGTGCGCCGCTGCTGTGAGGGCGGCCATGTCGTGCATGGCGCCAGTGCGGTAGTTGACATGGGTCAGCAGAAGCACCGCCACGTCCTGCGCAGATTCGGGCACCAACGCGGCCTGCAGTTCGTCGGCTTCCAGCAGCGTCAGCGTGCCGCCATGCTCGCGGCACAGGCCTTCGGCAATGTACAGGTCGGTCGGGAAATTATTTCGCTCAGATATGACTCTAAGCCTTGTCGGGTGGTCGTTTCTAGCTATCAAAAGTGCAGCGCTCAGGACCTTGTAGAGGTTGATCGAGGTGCTGTCGGTGGCCACCACCTCGGCCGGGCCAGCGCCGATCAGGGTGGCGATGCGGTCGCCCAGGCGCTGCGGCAGGTCGAACCAGCCGGCGGTGTTCCAGGAGCGGATCAGGCCCTGGCCCCATTCTTCGGTCACCACCTGCGCCACCCGCGCGGCAGCGGTGCGCGGCAGCACGCCGAGCGAGTTGCCGTCCAGGTAAATCAGCCCGGGCGGCAGCTCAAATTGATCGCGCAGGCTGCGCAACGGGTCGTTTTGGTCGAGTTGTTGACAGTGTTCAAGGGTGGTCATGGGAGGTCTCGCAGAATGGCCCGTACCGGCGACGCGTCGGCGAGCATGAGTTTGAGGGGCAGGGCGATCAGCTCGTAATCGCCCTCGGGAACGGCGTCCAACACCAGGTTCTCCAGCACGCGCAGGCCGCGCTGGCGGATCACCTGGTGGCTGGGCAGGGTTTTGCTGTCGGCCGGGTCGATGCTGGCGGTGTCAATGCCCACCAGCAGCACACCCAGATCGGCCAGACGCTCCAGAGTCTCGGGGGCAAAGGCGCTCAAATCTGGGTCCCACTGGTGCAGTGGCATGCGCTGGTAAGTGCGAACCAACAAGCGAGGTGGCAGGTCATTCAGCGCGTGGGCCAGATGCCGCCACTCGATCAGCGGACCAGAGTCAATGGCGTGGATCACCCGGCAGTGCCCCAGGTAGGGCAGCAGATCAAGCGCGCCCACGGCGGAACCGTCGGGGTCATAGTGGAGCGGCGCGTCGGCATGGGCCCCGATGTGGGGTGACAGTGTCAGGGCGCTGACGTTGACAGGGCAACCCGGCGCCAGAGTGGCGACCCAGTGTTGCTGGTAGGCGGTGTCGCCCGGAAACACCGGGCTGGTCGGGCCCACTGGCGGCGAAATGTCGTAGATGCGGCGCATGGTGCGGCGGATTCTGTACCGCTGCGCCTTACAAACGACCCAAGAGCAAAAACTCCATCAGGGCTTTTTGCACGTGCAGGCGGTTTTCGGCCTCGTCCCACACCACGCTTTGTGGCCCGTCGATCACCTCGGCTTGCACCTCTTCACCGCGATGTGCCGGCAGGCAGTGCATGAACAGGGCCTCAGGCCGGGCGGCACGCATCATCTCGTCGTCCACGCACCATTGGGCAAAGGCCAGTTTGCGGGCCTCGTTCTCGGCCTCGTAGCCCATGCTGGTCCAGACGTCGGTGGTCACCAGGTCAGCGCCAGCGCAGGCCTGTAGCGGGTCGCTGAAGACCTGGTAGCTCTCAGCTGAGCGCAGCCCAGCTACCGACTGGTCCACCTCGTAGCCACCGGGCGTGCTGACGTGCACCTTGAAGCCCAGAATCTCGCTGGCCTGCAACCAGGTGTTGGCCATGTTGTTGCCGTCTCCCACCCAGGCCACCGTCTTGCCCTGGATCGAGCCCCGGTGCTCGATGAAGGTGAAGATGTCGGCCAATATCTGGCAGGGATGGAATTCATTGGTCAGGCCGTTGATCACAGGCACCCGCGAGTGGCTGGCAAAGCGCTCAATTTTGGTTTGCTCGTAGGTGCGGATCATCACCAGGTCGACCATGCGGCTGATCACCCGGGCGCTGTCCTCAATCGGCTCGGCCCGGCCCAACTGGCTGTCGACTGTGGTCAGATTCACCACGCTGCCGCCCAACTGGTACATGCCGGCCTCAAAGCTGACGCGGGTGCGGGTGGACGCCTTCTCAAAGATCATGGCCAGCGTGCGGTCGGCCAGTGACTGGTGGCGCTCATAGGCCTTGAACTTCTTCTTGATCAGCGCCGCCCGCTCAAACAGGTAAGCGTAGTCCTCGGCATTGAGGTCGCTGAATTGCAGGTAATGCTTCATGGCTTAGGCCGCCAACAGCCTTTTGACCAGCGGGCACAGAATGGCCACCAACTCGTCGGCTTCGGCTTCAGTCATGATCAGCGGTGGCACCAGACGGATCACGTTGTCTGCCGTTACGCTGATGAGCAGCCCCTGGTCTACACACTGTTGCGTCAGCGCGCTGCAGGGCTTGGCCAACTCCACGCCCAGCATCAGGCCCAGGCCCCGGATTTCACGCACTGCGCCGCTGGCGAGTTCGGCCGCTAGCGTCTGGCGCAGGGCGGCCTCCAAATGGGCGCCGACCCTGGCCGCGTTGTCCAGCAGACCGTCTTCTTGCATGATGCGAATGGTTTCCACCCCGGCGCGCATGGCCAGCGGGTTGCCACCAAAGGTGGTGCCGTGGTTGCCGGGCTGAAAGATGTTGGCGGCCTTTGGACCGGCCACCACGGCACCAATGGGCACGCCCGAACCCAGGCCCTTGGCCAGCGGCATCACATCAGGCAGGATGCCAGCCCATTGGTGGGCAAACCACTTGCCGGTGCGGCCCATGCCGCACTGAACCTCGTCAACCATCAGCAGCCAGTCGCGCTGGTCGCAGAGGGTGCGGACCTGGCGCAGGTAATCCATATGCGCCGGGTTGACGCCGCCTTCCCCCTGGATCGCTTCCAGAAAAACCGCCACCACGTTGGGATTACCCGCCGTTGCAGCCTCCAGGCCTGCCAGGTCATTGAGCGGCACGCGGATGAAGCCCTCTACCAGCGGACCAAAACCGGCCTGCACCTTGGGGTTGCCCGTGGCGCTGAGGGTGGCAATCGACCGGCCGTGGAAGGCTTTCTCGTACACCACGATCTCGGGCCGATCAATGCCCTTGTCATGGCCGAATTTGCGCGCCAGCTTGAGCGCGGCCTCATTCGCTTCCAGCCCGGTGGAGCAGAAAAACACATTGGTCATGCCCGACAACTCAACCAGTTTCGCCGCCAGCGTCTCCTGGTGGGTGATATGGTAGTAATTGGAGGTGTGAATCAGCTTGGTCAGTTGATCTTGCAGGGCTGGCACCAGTTTGGCATGGTTGTGGCCCAGTGTGTTCACGGCAATGCCTCCCAGCGCATCCAGGTACTCTTTGCCATTCACGTCCCAGACGCGGCAGCCCTGACCGTGCGACAGCGCGATGGGCACGCGGTTATAGGTGTTCATCACGTGGGGCGAAGTGGCCTCTTGGTGTGGGACAGCGGCATTCATGGGTTCGGGCTCCAAATAGGTCACGACAAATGAAAGCGGCCCAACGTGGGTTGGGCCGTTGAAGCGTGATTCTAGGGCCATTGAAGGTCCGGACGGTCCAGAGAGAGGCACTGTCCACGCTCTAATGTGACGGTGCCAGGCCATCACGCAACAGCAAGTAGAATTCTTGTGCACCGCAGCAAATTCACTCTACCAACGCCACACTCTGCCCTGATGGTTCCAGTACCCGCCAAAGAAATCGTGATCCATGGGGTGACCTGTCAGGGCAAGCCGTTTCGTCCGAGCGACTGGGCGGAGCGGCTCGCTGGTGTGATGAGTTCGTTTAGACCCGGCGGACCCCGTCCGGGCAGCCATCTGGGGTACTCGCCATGGTGTACCCCGACCACTGTGAAAGGGGTGAGTTGTGTGGTGGTGCACCGTGACTTGCAGGACCACGACGTCATGGCTTGGGATTTCTGCATGAACTTTGCAAGGGACAACGAACTGCAACTTACCGAAGGTAAGCCTAATACCGACGGCTGAACACCTGCCGACCTACACTAGGCGGCATGGAACTTAACCACGAATTCAAGGGTTTTCCCACTGGCCATGCCCCTTTGGCCCTCAAAGACGTTGCGGCCCAGGGCTGGCGGGTGCTGCACAACGACCTGCCCCTGCCACTGGCCGTTCTCAAGCAGTCAGCACTCCAGCACAACCTGGACTGGATGAGCGATTTTTGCGCCCAGCGTGGACTGGACATTGCGCCTCACGGCAAAACCACCATGTCACCCGAGCTCTATGCACGCCAGATCGCGGCGGGTGCCTGGGGCATCAGCTTTGCGACTGTGTACCAGGCCGCAGTAGGCGCCAGGCACGGTGTGTCCCGGCTCATCATCGTTAACCAAGTGCTGCAGGCGGCCGATTTGCAGGGCCTGGCCAGCCTGCTGCAGACCTATCCCGGCTTGCAGACCTTCTTTTTGGTGGATTCCCTGGCACAAGTCGACGCCATTGAGGCCTGGCAGCGGCAACATGGCCAGGGCGTGGTGTTTGACGTGTTGCTGGAGCATGGGCTGGCGGGCAAGCGCACCGGCTGTCGCACCCGGGAGCAGGCGCTGGCCCTGGCGCGCCGGGTCAAAGCAAGCCCTGCGCTGCGGCTGGCCGGCATCGAATGCTATGAAGGTTCGCTGGCCAGTTGCCGGCACGAGGAAGACCGCGCCGGCGTGGCTGCTGTGATGGCGCGGCTTCAGGAAACCGCCGCCGACTGCGAGGGCGAAGACCTGTTTGAGTGCGACGAGGTACTGCTGACTGCCGGTGGATCGGCCATTTTTGACCTGGTGGCCGAGCATTTGCAGCCGCACCTGAAGCGCCCGGCCCGCGGTGTTCTGCGCTCGGGCTGCTACCTGACGCACGACCACCTGCAGTACCGGCGCCATATGCAGTGCGTCGGCGAGCGGCTGCGACTGACCGAAACCCTGCGGCCCGCGCTGGAGGTGTGGAGCGTGGTGCAGTCCTGCCCTGAGCCCGGCCTGGCGCTGCTGAGCATGGGCAAGCGCGACATCTCTTACGACCTTGAACTGCCGGTGCCGGTGTGGCGGGCTGAAGTGGGGCATGGCAAGGTGGGCGCGGTGCCCGGCCACTGGATCATTTCTGCCCTAAACGACCAGCACGCTTACCTGAAGTACGACCCCAGCAGCCCGTCCGCACAACACCCGCATGTGGGGCAACTGGTCGGCAGCGGCATCTCACACCCCTGCACCACCTTTGACAAATGGCGCTGGATGCCAGTGGTGGATGACGACTACCGGGTGGTGGACGCGGTGTCGATTCATTTTTGAGTGGGGCGGGCGGTGCGCCAGTTGCACGAGTTGCACGGCTCAAAGGCTGAAGCGACGCCATTGATTGACGTTCAAGCCGCTAATTTCGCGCTCGCCAGTCGATTCAAGCTGACGCCCTGCTCGGCAGCCATCAGTGCCAGATTGCGATGGATTGAGGGCGGAATACGCACCCTGAACTCGCCGCTGTAGGTTTTTTCTGCCAGCGCCACTGGCACAGGCTCGCCACGCGCAGCCATGTCAGCCACCACATCGGTCACCACCTTCTGAATACCTTTGAGCGCCGCTGATGGCGTTTTGGCCAACCAGGTCAGCGAGGGGAACTCTGTGCACAGGCCAACATGCTCCCCATCCTCCGGGGACCAAGTGACTCGGTAGGTGTAATGCAAAGTATTCATGATCGGTGTTTCAATTGTTCAATGGCCGCGAGGACTTGCCTGACTTGATAGGGTTTTGCTTTGCCTTTGGCGTTCTGGATATTGACACGGGGGTCACCCGGCCACGGTGTCTTGAAAATGGCGTGGCTGCTGCCGTCTTGCCGAGGCTTCCCGAAGTAGGTCTCGCACACTTTTTTCAAATCATTAAAGCGCACACTTGCTGGCTCGCGAGCCATCTGCGCCAACAGTTTATCCACATCCGTCATTGCATTGTGATGGTGCCATTAATGACACCACCTGTCAAATCAGAGCCTATTCCAACGAGTTATGAGCCTGAACGGTGGTTTTGGGTCGATCATTTTCCACATGGTGATCGACATGGACGAAACCCGTCTTCAAACTATTTCCCAACTTTCGGCCTTTCTGGCCGGTACGCTGGAGGTGCACTTCACAGTTCCCGACA
>CAMELV010000058.1 GCA_945925985.1 Comamonas sp. lk
GACAAAAAATCAATCAGCATCGACCCCACCGCTGATTTGGTCAAGGACGAGACGTATTACGTCAAAGCATCAGCGGGGGCGTTCACGGATACCGCTGGCAACCCGTGGGCAGGAATCAGCAATGCCACCGACTGGAACTTTACCGGTGCAGGGGCCACCGTGCTGGTCAACGCCGTGGCGACTGACAACAAAATCAACCTGAGCGAATCGGGTTCAGCCATCACCGTGACCGGTACCCTGGGTGCCGAGGCCGCTGTGCTGGCGGCCTATAAGGTAGCTGATATGACGGCTGTGCTGCGCCCGGCCAGCGGCACCGACATCGCCCTGACGAACCTCAGCTACACCTACACCAGCGGTGCCACTGGTGCCTGGAGCGCGGTGCTTCCGGCCTCAGCAGTAAGCGGCACTGCGGCTTACACCCTGCTGGTTAGCTTCAAGGGCACGGCCGGCGCAGCCTCTAACATCAACGGCGACGGCACCCAAGTGGTGCAGGTTGACACGGTTGTCGTGGCGCCAAGCCTGGCGTTGACCACTGACAGCGGCAGCAGTCCCTCGGACAAAACTACCAACAATGCGGCCTTAACGCCCAGCGGAGAAACAGGCGCCACGTTTGAGTACAGTGCCAATGGAACCAGTTCTTGGAACAGCGCAGCACCGACACCGTCTACAGGGGCGAATACGGTGTACGCCCGCCAGACCGACTCAGCGGGCAATGTCAGCGGCGCCTCCAGTGCGTTTAGTTTTACCTACGACGCCTCTGGCCCCACTGTCAGCACTGTCGCCATTAGCTCGGCAGCAGGCATTCAAGCCAGCAGGCTGAATGCCGGTGATGTGGTCAGCGTGACGGTTAGCATGAATGAGGCCACCACTGTTGTTACGAGCGGCGGCACGCCGCAGTTGGCCCTCAATATTGGCGGTACCACAGTGCAGGCGGCTTACGCCTCGGGCTCAGGCAGTACGGCGCTGGTGTTCAATTACACCGTGCTCGCGGGGCAAACGGATGCCAACGGCATCAGCATTGCTGCCAACAGCCTGGCACTCAATGGCGGTACGCTGCTGGACGCGGCAGGCAATGCGGCCACCCTCAGCCATTCGCTGGTGGCAGATAACGCCGCCTACATGGTGGACACCACAGCACCCACCGTCACCTTGGTTGGCCCGACCAGCTTCACTGCCAGTGGGGGCACTTTTACCTTCAACTTCAGTGAAGCAGTCACAGGGTTCGATGCCACTGACATTGTGCTGGTGGGCGGCACCAAGGCCACGGTTGCCGGCAGTGGCGCAAGCTATACGTCGGCGATCAGCCCCACTGCGTCGATAACGCCCCTGGCCTTTTCGGTCAATGTGCCAGCAGCAGCAGCCACCGATGCGGCGGGTAATGCGTCCACAGCGGCGACAGCCTATACGCGTTCAATATTGGTGGGAACCTCTGCCAATGAGACACTGAATGTCAATGACCTGCTGAACAACATCTTCTTGAATGCCGGCGGGGACGACACCGTCAAACTCAGTGCCGCCACCGGGTCTACAGTCGCCGCCACCGATGTGGTTTCTGGCTTTTCGGCTGGGGACAAGATTGATTTGTCAGCGATTTTGGGGAGTGCTACGGGCGGGGCTGCTTACACGTCGAGTGGTTTAGCCGATACAGGTGCTGGGTTTATTGAGCTGAAAAATCTGACATTGGTCAAAAATATAGCGACGACGACAGTGACATTTGACGTCGCGTTCGACTCAGCTACTCTGGGCGGCAGCAAGATCAATGGTGCTGTGATCGATTTGGTCTACAACTATGCGTCGGTTGCAGACGGCGGCGCAGTCAGTCCCAAGTACACAACGACCAAGTTTGTGTGGAGCACGGTAACACCCAATTTGTCTCTTGCGGATAACCCAAGTGGTACCTTGCCAAATGGCAAGATCGCTTTGTTGGCAGACACAGGCTCAACCAACCCCATCATCATCTCAGCCAATACCAGTTCGGGTGTTGTGTTATCAGCGGAGTTGACGCTCACTGGACTGCTCAATACCTTCCAGATTGGCCTTGAATCCAAAGCCAATGGCGGTACCACAGAGATCAATACCGCTGACGGCAAGGTGTATGGTGCCGCCAGTGACTCTGGCGGCTTACTGGCCTTGGGCATCTCCAAAACCGCCGGCGCGGCATTAGGTGCAAACGGTGCTTTGGAAATCGTCTCTGACACCACCACCCTGGGCACCGTGGGTGACAACCAGTTGCGTATGTTGGTGGCGCCTTACGACACCGCCAATGGGCTGACGCACCTGCAGGTGCAGTACGACACCAACTCGGGGTATGGCGCCGGCAAAACCACGGCCAGTAGCCTCATCGCCATTGATTTTGTGGGCGACGTGACTGCCCTGCTCACGCCAGCGAGTCTGACCCTTATTTGATGCGCGCTCAAACGCTGATGCCTCTGCGCGCAGGCGCACTGGGCTTGGCCGTCGCGTGTGCAGGGCTTGGCTTGTGCGGTGCCGCGGCAGGCCAGGCGCTGCCTGCCATCAAACCCGGTCAAATTGCCAGCAACTTCGAGCAATTGCGGGTCACGGCCGTGGCCGACCAACTGATCGCTTACTTGGTCAAAGCCTCGGCCTGGGTTGACCGCCCAGAGACGCGCCTGCCTTCATCGGCACTTGCCGATCGGGTGCGCGACGCCGTGTTGGCACACCCCGAGGTGCGCCTGAGTTTGGAGCAACGCCAAACCGCTAGCCTGGCCACACGCGAGGCCTATGCAGGTTTTTTGCCTCAGGTGTCCGGCAACGTTGAGTCTGGCTGGCGTAGCAATGACTTGGTCAGCACCCCTTGGACCAATGTCCCCGCCTTCAAAGACAACACGCGTGCGCTGGCACTGTCGGCGCGCCAAATGGTGTATGACTTTGGCGCCGTGGGCGGCCAGGTTGATGCCCGCACGGCGCTGCAGGCTGCTGCAGCCGCCCGTGCCGAAATCAAAACCTCAGAGCTTACGCTGCGCGCACTGACGGCCTGGCTAGAGATGTTTCGTTCACGCGAGGTGTTTGCGTTGTCGCAAATGAATGTGGCCTCGCGACAGCAAATACTCAGCTTTATTGATGAGCGCGAACGTCTTGGAGGCAGCCCCAAAAGCGACGTCTTGCGCGCAAGGGCCCGCCTGGCTGACGCCTTCGCGGTTGAGGTGGCGGCTAAAAACCGTTTGTCGGCGGCCGAGGCCGGCTACCGGGAGGCCTTTAATGCACCCCCGCCCGCCCAAATTGTCCTGCCCGCAGCGGCGGTGGTCACGATGGGCCGCTATGCCAACCTGGCCGACTGGGTCTCGAACAACGCCAACTTGGCAGAGGCCCGCGCCCAAAGCGAGGCCGCGGGGTACGAGGCCAAGTCGGCAACGGCCTCGCTCTTGCCCAGCATTCAGTTTGAGGTGAGCGCCAGGCGGCGTGACCTTGGCGGCGAGGGCGTGCCCGGGCTGGACTGGACGGCGGGCTTCTCGGTCAAGCAAAACTTGTACGCGGGCGGCGCTGATGTCGCGCGCAAGCAGCAGGCTGACCAGCGCGCCGTCGAATCCAGGCTCGCCGAAGACAAACTGCGCCGACAGTTGGAGCGCGCCTTTGCGCAGGCCATGGCAGATGTCAACAACAGCGCGGCTGCCGTGGCGGCCCGCAAAGAGGCCGCCCAAGTGGCCGCGGTTGCCCTGGAGGCGGTGCGCGAGCAGTTTGCTTTCAGGCGCGGCACCCTGCTGGATTTGCTTCGCGCCCAGGAAGAGCTGCACACGGCCGGGCGCGATTTGATCGACGGCATTGTGGACGAGTCGTTGGTGCGCTACCGGCTGCTTGATCTAGCCATGGAACTCACCCCCCTGTTTGGCATACCCCTGCAGGGCGCTACGGCGGCCAACTGATCGCCATGAGCAAGGACACCACCGGCAAACCGGTTGACGCCCTAGAGGCCTGCCTGCGGGCAGTTTTATCCTGGCACGAGCAGCCACTGTCTTCGGCATCGCTGCGCTCGCGCGTAGGCAGTGACGAGATTTGGTCGCAAGAAATACTACTCGAGGCGGCCGACAGCCTAGGCTACGACGTGCTCCAAGGCCAGATCGATCCCGCCCTGCCTGCGCTACCGGCACTGCCCGCCATTTGCGCCACCCATGTCGGCACCTTCGTGGTGGTGCTGGCCTACGACACCGATGCTGGCGTGCTGTGGGTAGACCCCGACCACGCCGAGCGGCCAGTGCATGCCGACACCCACGAGGTGATAGCCCGCCTCTCGGGCATCACGTTAAGCCTGACTCGCCGGCAAATGCCAGGCGTGGCTGGCGACGCGCCCAAGCAGGGGGCAACCAGCCGCCACGGCCACTGGTTTTGGGGGCCAATTCTGCGCATGCGATGGGTCTATGTCCAGGTGGCACTGGCCGCACTCCTGGTGAACCTGTTTGCGCTTGCGAGCTCTATTTTTTCGATGATCGTTTACGACCGCGTGATCCCTAACAACGCCATCGACACCCTCATTGCCCTCCTGATAGGCGTGAGCATTATCTTTTTCAGCGACTTTGCGATCCGCACTGTGCGCGGTTATTTTCTGGACATGGCCAGCTCCAAGGCAGATGCGGCCATTGCCGACGCCTTGTTTGAGCAGATGCTCGATGCTCACATGAAAACCCGCCGCGGCAGCACCGGCTCCTTGGCCAGCACCCTCAAAGAGTTTGAGTCGATCCGTGATTTCTTGACCTCTGCCACGCTCACCACCTTTATTGACATCCCCTTTGCCATTTTGTTTTTGGTCGTCATCTGGCTGATTGGCGGCCCCATGGCCTATGTGCCCTTGATTGCCATCCCCATCATGCTGCTCTCGGGCCTGGCGGTTCAGCCCCAACTCAAGCGCTTGATCGAGGAGTCGCAAGAAGACGGGCACCACAAGCACGCCATCTTGGTTGAAACCCTCAATGGCCTAGAGACCATCAAGTCGCTCGGCGCAGGTGCGCTGATGCGCCGTCGCTGGCAAGAGGCCGTGGCGCATCAGTCCAACGTGGGACTTAAGTCGCGCATGCTGGCACAACTGGCCACCAATGTGGCCAACACGGCCCAGCAGTTTGTGCAGGTGGCGGTGATCACGGTGGGCGCTTTTCTGGTGAGCTCTGGGCAGCTTGGCTTTGGTGCCATCATTGCCTGCACCATTTTGGCGGGAAGGGCCATTGCGCCCATGGCGCAAATCACCCAGTTGCTGACACGCATGAACCAGACCACCGTCAGCTACCGGGCGCTGGACCGCCTCATGGGGCAGGAGCGCGAGCACGAGCACGGGCGTGTGTTCATGTCGCGGCCCGATTTTCAGGGCGCCATCGAGTTCAGAAACGTGACCTTCACCTACCCTGGCGCGGCCAAGCCGGCGCTGGAGAATGTGTCTTTCCAGATCGCCCCCAAAGAAAAAGTCGCCGTTATTGGCAAGGTTGGCTCGGGTAAAACCACGGTCTCGAAGCTCATCCTCGGGCTCTACCAGCCTGATTCTGGCGCGGTGCTGATTGACGGGGTAGACGTCCGCCAGATCGACCCCTCGGATTTGCGGCGCGCCCTGGGCGTGGTGCTGCAAGACATCTGGCTGATTGGCGGCACGGTCAAACAAAACATCGCCTTGGGCGGCTCGTTCCCAAGCGATGAAGAAATATTGCGCGCGTCTCAAATCGCTGGCGTGGATGATTTTGTCAAACAACACCCGCAGGGCTATGGCATGCGTCTGGGCGAGCGTGGCGAAGGCATCTCGGGCGGGCAGCGGCAGGCCATCGCCATTGCCCGGGCCCTGCTGGGCCAGCCCAAAATTTTGTTGTTTGACGAAGCGACCAGCGCCATGGATCTGGGTGCCGAAACGTCGCTGCTGCAACGCCTGACCCAAGAAATTGGCGACTGCACCTTTGTCACCATCACTCACAAAGCCAGTCTGCTGCAAATTGTTGACAAAATCGTGGTCATCGACCAAGGCCGGGTGGCCATGCAGGGCACGCCCGAGCAATTGATGAAGGCCCAGCAAGCGCAACAGGCGCAACAGGCCCAGCAAGCAGCGCAGGCCGCGCAGGCCGCGCAGGCCAGGGGCCTGTCGCAACCCTCTGCCTGACGCAGCCGCCATCCTCTGCCCTCGCCGACGGTCCAATTTTTTGTCACTCTCCCGCCATGCCAATCCCATCTCCGAGTCGTCTTAAAGCCTGGGTTGACCGGTATGCGGGCGCCCCCACCACCACGGTGGCCGCAAGCGCCAACGGCATGGGGCAGATCAGACGCGCCTCGTTGTTCATGCTGTGGGCTATCGCCAGCTTTTTTGTGCTGATGTTTATCTGGATTGCCTTTGCCGAGGTTGACAACGTCACCCGGGCTGAGGGCCGGGTCATTCCCTCGGCCAAGCTGCAGGTGATCCAAAACCTTGAGGGCGGCATCGTGGCTGAGATATTGGTCAAGCAGGGGCAAACCGTCAAGGCCGGTGACAAGCTCGTGGGCCTGAGCGCGCTTCAATACGACGGCGACATGAAAGCGCGTTACCAGCAGATCTATGGGCTCGAGGCCCGAGCCGCCCGGCTGCTGGCCCTGGCCAATGGGCAGCAGCCCAAGTTTCCGAAAAGCGTGGTTGATGCTGCGCCCGACCTGATGTCGGTCGAGATGGCCACTTTTTTGTCAAAAACCCTTGAGCAAGAGTCTCAGATGGCCGTTTTGTCGGCCCAGCTCGATCAAAAAACCCGAGAGCTAGACGAATCAAAAATTTCGCTCCTGGCCACCCGCAAAAGTCTGGAGCTGGGCCGCGAGGAGCGGGCCACCGTGGCGCGTCTGGTCGAGCGGGGCCTGGAGCCGCGCCTGGAGCTGGTGCGTATTGACCGCTCTTTCGCCGAGCAAGAGGGCCGCGCCGACATGGCCGCTGTCACCATAGAGCGCCTGCGTGGCGCCATTGTTGAACTTGACGCCCGCAAAGACACGATGGTGCGCCAACTGCGCTCCGAGGCCCTCAACGAACTCAACCGCACCATGGCCGAACTCGCCGCCCTCAGGCAGGGCATGCCGGCTATGGCAGACAAGGTTGCCCGCACCGACATCAAATCGCCCATGAACGGCATCGTCAACCGGGTGTTTGTGAGCACGCTGGGCGGCATCGTCAGGCCCGGCGACCCGATTGTGGAAGTCGTGCCCGGTGACGACCAACTGGTTGTCGAAGCCCTGGTGCTGCCCAAAGACATCGGTTTTGTCAAACTCGGGCAGTTGGCCCGCGTCAAGGTTACTGCCTACGATTACTCTATTTTCGGCGCCATGGACGGGGTGGTTAAAAACATCAGCGCCGACGCTGTGCCAAACGAAAAAGGCGAGGCATTTTTTCAGGTCAAGATTGAAACCAAAACGCGCGCCATTGAGGCCATCGATAAAAAGCTTCCTATCATGCCCGGCATGCAAGCCCAAATTGACATCATCACGGGTAAGAAAACCATTTTGCAATATCTGTCCAAGCCCATCGTGGCCATGAAAGAAAACGCGTTTCGCGAGCGTTGAGCCAAGCCAAGCACGGGCAGGCCCGAACCGCGCCGACATGCGTCCGCCTGCTCGGCAAACAAGTCGATTAACGGAAAAAAATCCTGAAAACCGCGTATCTATTCCACAATTTTGATAGCTTATATCAATTTGGCGCAAATACGACGCGCTAGCATTTCAGCGGCCCAGTCCAACGGCCCAATTGGAGATAAACCCATGGCAACCTTCACCGGCACAGCAGGCAACGACACTCTCACAGGTACAGATGCGGCGGACAGCATCACTGGCTTGGCGGGCAACGATAACTTGTTCGGCAATGGTGGGGACGACACCCTTTTAGGTGGCGATGGCGACGACCGACTGATGGGTCTTGCTGGCAACGACTCAATTGACGGTGGTGCTGACGGTCAGGATGGTGACACGGTCGACTACGGGGGTAGCACGGCCGGTATCGATGTAAACCTGACCAGAGGCCTAGCGACTGATGGCCTCGGTGGCACAGATACGCTCGCTAACATTGAGCATATCAGCGGATCCGCATTTGGGGATCGACTGGTTGGCAACAGCCGAAACAACTGGTTTATGCCCGGAGCGGGCAACGACACTGTCGACGGAGTTGCCTCATCAGCTTCTAGTGTCAACGTGGTGATGTATGGCGATGCCTCTGCTGGCGTTGTGATCAATTTGGCCACTGGTGTGGCGGATGGCACAAGCATTGGCCACGACACTCTGGCGAACATCTGGGCGGCCCACGGCTCTGATTTCGATGACCAGATTACGCTGTCAGACAACGGCGGATACACGTTTGGCCAAGCCGGTAACGACCTGATCAATGGCGGCAGTCGGGGCGGATACCTCAATGGTGGCACTGGTAATGACACTATAAATGGCGGTGGTGGGTCGGATACAGCTGCTTATGATTTTGGAACCACGCAGTTGGATGGACTGACCCTGGCTGGCACAGCCAGTTCGGGCTGGACCCTCAGCCGCAGCGGGGTAAACCTGCTCGGCTTCTCTGCAAATACCGCCACGGGCAAATGGACGGTAACTGACCAGCGGACGGCAGCACCAAGCAATGGCCCGTTGTCGGGCGTTGATGTGCTTTCTGCCGTGGAGCAAGTTAGCCTGACGGGGGTGGATGGCAACGGTGCTAGCTTGACCGTGAACCTGAGCCTGGAGGGAACTTTTGCAAACCCAGTACTGGGTCTTCGCAACCAGGTTGGATCCAGCGGAAATGACCTGTTAAGCGGCACAAGGGGCAACGACACGCTTTCTGGCTTGGCCGGCAACGACACCTTGATGGGCTACCTGGGCAACGACACCCTGCGCGGCGGCGCTGGTGACGACACCCTCAACGGCGGCGAGCAGCGCAACCTGGCTTGGAAATACGGGCAGGTCTTTGCCACCTCAGACTGGGACACTGCCGACTATTCAGATGTCACCACAGGGGGTATCCGGCTAGACCTCTCCACCATGAAGGTCAGCGGTGTCAATGGCGCCGACGTGGGCACCGACACCCTGCGCGGTATAGAAGATGTGCGCGGCACCAACCAGTCCGATACCGTGCTTGGCAGCTTTGTCGCCCTCTCGGGCAACAGCGAAGCCGCAGGTGACCAGCACGCACTGGACCTGACCCTGTACGGTGGCAGTGACACCGTCACCCTGAGCAAAGTGCAGAGCATGCCCTGGCTTGACGCCCCCTTCATGAACTACTGGTGGTCCAAGACCGGCTTGAATGCGGTTTTTACCGGCAGTGTTGGCACCATCAGCTACACCGCCTCGGGCACCCAAGCCGCTGGTGCAGACACCACCGACGGCGTGTCTGGCTTTAGCGACAGCCCCTATGCCGACCGCTTTGATTTCAGTGGCATGACGAGCAATTTTCAGGTGGGTGGTCGCTGGAACTACGTCAGCCTGAACCAGGGTGGCAACGACACCATTGTGGGCAATGGCGACACCATCATCAATTTCTCCAACAGCACACTGCTGAGTACCAGCGGCCTGGGTATCAACGTGCGCCTGGCCGCACCCGGCACCACCTTCACGGTGGACATGACCCACCTCAGCCGCAGCGCATCCTGAAGCTTTGGCACGGTCACGCTGTCAAACATTGACACCATTCGCGCAACTAACCTCAATGACACCTTGGTCGGTGGCGTCTACGATGATTTAGAAACATTCCGCGGCAGAGGCGGGAACGATTTTATTGACGGCGGCACCGGCGAAGACCGTTCAGACTACTGGGCGAGTACTGCCGGCATCACTGTCAACCTAGCAGCCGGTACCGTTAGCGGTGATAGCTCGGTAGGCACCGACACCCTGCGTTCTATTGAAAGAATACAGGGCACCGTATTTGACGATGTTTATGACGCAAGGGGCTTCTCGGGCACCTCGGTCAATGCCGGCAGTTTTGCTGAGTGGAACCAATTCGAAGGCCGGGGCGGCAACGACACCATCTACGGCAACGGCAAAACGATGATCCGTTACGGGAACGCTGGGGTTGCTGTAGAGGTCAACCTGGCCAGCGGCAAGGCCTGGGCGCTCAACCCGGCAGACCGTACCGGAGACTTGAACCAGTACGTGGGCACAGACACCTTTGCCGGGGTTTTTCGGGTGCGCGGCTCGGCCCTGGGCGACTCTCTTTTAGGCGGTGGCGTGGGCTGGATGAATGGCGACACCGCAGTCGAGTTGTTTGATCCAGACGCCGGCAACGACACGGTCAACGGTTTTGGTGGCTTTGACCAGGTGCGTTACGGCTCATCGACTGCTGCCATCACGGTAGACCTGCGGCTTGCTACCGGCCAGGTGCAAGACGGCATGGGCGGGGTCGACACCTTGATTGGCATCGAAGCGGTGGGGGGTAGCGACTTCAACGACACGATGGTGGGCAGTGACACCAACAACACCGGTTTTGGCAACCAGGAGGCCTTCAGGGGCGGTAAGGGAAACGACACCCTGAATGGTGGCGGCGGCTTCGATGAGGCCGATTACACCGACGACCCCACAAATGGCGTGGTGGTCAACCTGGCTACTGGCGTGGCACAAGACGGCTGGGGCGGCACCGACACCCTGAGCAATATCGAAGGTGTGGAGGGCTCCTGGAAAGCCGACAGCATCACCGGCAGCAACGCTGACAACCGCCTGGACGGCCGCGCTGGCAACGACACGCTCGATGGCGGCGCAGGCACAGATACGGCCGAATACAACCAGGCCACTGGGGCTGTACAGGTCAATTTGGCCCTGGGCACAGCCACTGGGGCCGACGGGAACGATACGCTGATCAGCATTGAGAACGTACAGGGCTCGGTCTACGGGGACGCGCTGACCGGCAATACAGGTGCTAACACGCTGCAGGGCTTGGCGGGCAACGACACCCTGAGCGGGGCTGCTGGCAACGACACCCTTGACGGCGGCCTGGGCACAGACAGGGCTGTTTTCAGCGGCAACTATGCCAATTACACGGTCACCACCTTGGGCAACAGCACCACCGTGAAAGACAACGTGGGCACCGATGGCACGGATACCTTAATCAATGTGGAAGAGCTGGCTTTTTCTGACAAGACGGTTCCAATTTCCGGTGGCTTGCGCGGTATTGCCTATGACTGGAAAAACCACATGCTGCTCAAGGATGTGACTGTCACGGCCTTAGGGGGTGGGACGCCTGTCGACGCACCCATCCAGTTCAAGGGCCTGACCGCGGATGCCAGCGGGCGCGCCACTTTGGAGGTTTGGAGCCACAGCGCCAAAGCGTTCGAGAACGCGGGCTTTGAGATCGAGATTCCAAAGGCCACTGGCATCACGTTCACCGCTGGGGCACTCCCTGCTAACGCAGCAGGGGTTAGCGGCTGGACGGTGATCGTCAACGCAGAGGCCAGTAAGCTCAGCATGGCCGGCTTCGCCACAGATGCAAGCTACGCCGTGTCGGCGGCAGACTTCAAGTTGGGTACCCTGACCTTTGAGCTTGGCACGGCCCAGGGTGTGGATGTGTACTTGGTTGGTGGTGATGTGGGCGGTGCCACGGCCAGCGCCTATGCTTTGTCTGGAGCACGTACAAACACCAATGCCAGTGGCGAGTTCAGCTTCAGCACCTTGCAATCTGGTACTTACAACCTCTGGGCTACCCGTGCCACCACGGATATTGGCAGTGCAGTGACTTCGGCGGACGCGCTGGCTGCGCTCAAGCTTGCGGTGGGTCTGAACCCCAACCCGGACCCGGATGGCACCGGTCCCCAGAGCGCGCCTGTGGTCTCGCCCTATCAGTTCATGGCTGCTGATGTTATCGGCACTGACGGACGGGTGACCAGCGCAGACGCCCTGGCCATCCTGAAGATGGCAGTCAAGCTGCCCTCCGCCCCGACCAAGGAGTGGATGTTCGTAGAAGAAAGCCGAGACTTCTGGAACGAGACCACCAGCAAGTTCACTCTGGACCGCAACAGTGCCAACTGGGACCACAGCATCAGTGGGGTCAAGGCGCCGGGCGAGGCCAATCTGGTAGGTGTGCTCAAGGGCGATGTCAATGGCAGTTGGGCTGCGCCCGCGGGCAGCCTAGACCTCGACACCCTGGCCCCAGCGCACTATACAGCTTTGAGCTCAGTATTTGGTATGCCTTTGGCCCAGTTTGGCATTGTTTGAGACGACAGCGACCGCTTGACTCAAACTACGGCTTGCCCTCAGCGCCTGGTTAATTCAATTTTAATTGTTGTGAAGGACGTTTAGTCATGGCTTCAAAATATTACACCACCGCTCTCGCAAAGGTGGCTGGCTCTAGCACCCAATTCACGGCCGATATTTACCTCGCTGATGCTGCCAACGTAGGCTCCTACGGGGTTGAGTTGGCTCTCAGTGGCGCCCCGGCCAATGTCACCTACACCTACACGGGGGCCGCGATCAGCGGCTTTACTGCCCTGGCAAGTGATGGCGGCATCTCAGGGTATTCTTCGAGCACCGACGCTGGGGGTAACTTCGTTGGGGGCAGCTTCGCAGCAGCGGGCGTCCTGATCGGCTCTATTAAGGTTGGCTTTGCCACCGCACCCTCAAGCGCCTTCAAGCTCGCCGTGGTGGGCTCCAATCTGGACGACTTGAACGGCACTGCCATGACGGTGAACTGGAACTCATTTGAATCTTACAGCCTAGACGCCGACACCACCGCCCCCACCATCACCACCTTCAGCCCCGCAGATGAGGCCACCGGCGTAGGGCTGAGCAGCAACATCGTCCTGACCTTCAGCGAGTCTGTGGTGGCACGCAGCGGCGGCACCATCGAGTTGATGACGGATTACGGCAGTGGGCACCAATCAGTAGAGGTGATTTCAGTCAGTGATGCCACGCGCGTGACGATCAGTGGCAATGTCGTCACCATTGACCCCACCAGCGCTTTGCTACCCAGCACGGGCTACCACCTCGGGTTTAACAGCGCATTGGCCGACAGCGCTGGCAATGCATTCAGCTACACGCACGGACAATACAACTTCACCACAGCCGCGGCTAACACCGCTGGCAAAACCGCCGCCATCACCGCCTACACCTGGAAAGCCCACACCCTGCTCAGCGATGTTTCAGTGTCAAATGGGGCTCTAAGCCACGTCACTGCAGGTGATGGCGCTATCAATTTTGAAGTGACGCCCGCTGCCACCCAAACGCTAACCGCCAGCCGAGCTGTGCCGGCAGCAGAAGCCAGCCTGACCAACAGCGCCGTTAACCTGCAAGACGCCATTGCCATCCTCAAAATGATCGTGGGTCTGGAAGCGAACGGCACCGGCAAACCCTTGTCACCCTACCAGGCGCTGGCGGCAGACTACGACGGCAATGGTGCGGTGCAACTGACCGATGCCATTGGCGTGCTCAAACACGTGGTTGGCCTGACAGCACCGCAGCCAAGCTGGTATTTTGTGAATGAGCTGGATACCACGGTGCCAGGCAAAGCCAATTTGAACCCGGGCGTGCCGCAAACCAGCATCACCGTTGACACCAACACCAGCGGCAGCAGCCCGGTGAAGGTCGGCCTGGTGGGGTATTTGAGTGGGGATGTGGACGGCAGCTTTGCTGGGGCGACAGGGGCGCTGGACCTGGACATCACCCAGGCCAGCTACTTTACTGCGTTGGTGACGGCCAACTCCGGGCTGAGTTTGGCGCAGTTTGGGGTGTATGCGTGATGGACACATCAGCTTGCTGGTAGATGCCCGGCTACCTTGAATCTGCTTTAAAAAGTCCTCAAAATGCATTAATTATGTAAAATTTGTATTCGTACATAATTATTAGGGTCCGTGCAATGCAAACCATCAGCGCTACAGAACTCACCAGAAACACCCGCGAGATACTGGACCGAGTGGCCACGCGGGGCGAGACCGTAGCCATTGAGCGCAATCACACCATGATTGCTCAAATCATGCCCCCACAGAAGGCCATGACAGCCGCTCAAGCGTTGGCAGGCCTTAGCTTGCCAATCCTGACTCCTCAGCAAGCAGGTTCCTGGCTTCAAGATAGCAAGGATGGTTTTGGCGATTCGGTGCGTGACCCATGGGCGTGATTTTTGATACTTGTGTTTGGGTGGGACTAGCGTCTAACCAAGTGGGCGCTCGAGACGTCATCGAGGCTGCGGGCGATCTGCCTGTTTACACATCCGCAATCTCCATCGGAGAGTTGAGTTTCGGGGTGCATTCATGCGTAGATGCGACGGTGCGGTCAATGCGTGCTGCCTACCTGCGCCAAGTGGAAAGTCGCCCGATTTTAGAGGTGTCCAAGCACACCGCCGCAGCCTTTGGCCTACTTGCGGCAGCCGTAAAGCAAAGCGGGCGCTCTCCCCGTCCACGCTACAACGATCTGTGGATAGCTGCCCAAGCCATTGAGCATGGGTACATCCTGTTAACTCTCAACGCAGGAGATTTTGTTGACCTACCGGGTTTGCAGATTTCAAGGCTCTCGCCAAAGTCTCAAGCATAAACCGAGATTGTCCATTAGGAATTTGATCGCACCGGCGTAAGCTTCACGGGCTCGCCCGCATTTGCCCACAAACCGTCAAACCAAGGCCTTCGTTTACGTGCCACAGCCAAGCGAAACGTCTGCTTGATGTTCCTCGTGCTGTCGTCCC
>CAMELV010000059.1 GCA_945925985.1 Comamonas sp. lk
CCAGCATTTCCATGGTGATCACCTTTGTTTGCTCCTGCCCAAAAAACGGGCAGAGCCAGTAAAACACCTGGGTCAATTTTGGGTCGGCATAACCTCTATAAGTGGGTCAGTTTTCGGTCGGCGTCAACACTCCAAAAATCAGATCATCCTCAAACCGGTGCGCGTTCTGCGCAGTGACGACGTGAGGGCCAAACTGGCCGAGTTGGCCTTGGCGGATGAAGATTTGGCGCAGGCGGTGGATTGGGCCAGAGCCCCGGCTGCCGCGCCAGCCCGCGCCGCACAGCCCGCAGCGCCCGACACCCCCACCAAGCCGTGACCACCCCGCTAAGCGTGGGGCTGGCCTTTCCCAAGTACCCCCGTGGCAAGAACTGAGCAAGACGAAATGAGTGCAAAAACTTCGAAACGACCTATCCGGGTGGCCGACGACGGCAATCAGGCCAAGCAGGCTTTGCCTCTGGAAATGAAGGTGCCAAACGCCGAAACGCAGGCGGCGATGGCCGAATCGCGCTTGTTGATGGCAAGACGCCAAACCGCAGGCACGGAGAGCGGGCCGTTGCCTGATGCGCCGCCACACCATGGCCATATCAGCCCAAATTAGGACCCCATGAACTCAGCCACCATCGTCCAGAAGCTCTGGAACTACTGCAACATGCTGCGCGACGACGGCATGAGCTATGGCGACTACGTGGAGCAGCTCACCTACCTGCTGTTCCTCAAGATCGCCGACGAGCGCATCCAGTCGCCCTAGCACCAGCCCAGCCCGATGGCCCCGGGTGTTGACTGGCCGTCGCTGCTGGCCCGCGATGGCGATGCGCTGTTTGACCATTACCGCCACACCCTGGAAAAGCTGGGCGCCGAGCGCGGCACCATCGGCCTGATTTGTGCCAAGGCGCAAAACAAGTTTCAAGACCCGGCCAAGCTCCGCCGCCTGGTGGTGGACCTGATTGACGGTGAAAATTGGTCGGCCATGGGCGCCGATGTCAAAGGCGATGCCTATGAGGGCCTGCTGGAGAAAAACGCGCAAGACACCAAGAGCGGTGCCGGCCAGTATTTCACGCCGCGCCCTCTGATCCACGCCATGGTGGATTGCATCGCTCCCAAGCCGGGCGAGGCCGTGTGCGACCCAGCATGTGGCACCGGCGGCTTGTTACTGGCGGAGCACAACCACGTTGCCGAGCAGCACCCCAACCTGACGCGCGAGCAAAAGCGCCACCTGAAAGAAAACGCCCTGCGCGGCTGGGAACTGGTGCAGGGCACGGCGCGCCTGGCCGCCATGAACATGATGCTGCACGGCATTGGCTCTGACAAATCGGTGCCCATTGTGGTGGGCGATGCGCTGGCCGCAGACCCCGGCGAACGCTTTGGCGTGGTGCTGGCCAACCCGCCCTTTGGCAAGAAAAGCAGCACCATGATCACCGGCGTCGAGGGCCGCGTCAGCACCGGAAAAGACGTGATCGAGCGTGATGATTTTTGGGCCAGCACGTCCAACAAACAGCTCAATTTTGTGCAGCACATCAAGACCCTGCTGCGCCCGCCTGGCTGGGCCGGAGTACGGTGTGGAGATCAAGGTGATTGCGGCGCAGGGCTGAGCGGCTCAGGCGGCTGATCAGCTCCCAAGCTTGATCCGCAGCAAAACAGACGCCGTTCGGCCTCATCCAACAGCACCGCCCTGAGCTGTCCGTATTTCATTGCCAAAGTGAACCAATCTGTTCAAACAGTTCAAGGAAAGCCGCTTGCTGGGGGACGTGAAGGCGTTAATGTTTGGGTACTGGCTGGCCAAGAGACGTTGGCTGATCGGGCAGGCCGCAGTGGTTTTGCAATGGGCTGATCCCCGGCTCAATAATTTCTGATGGCGTCTCGGCTTTGGCAGGCGGTGGCTGAGTCACCCAGGCCAAATTCGTTTTTCGTAATGCCATTTCACTGAAAAATGGTCCCCAGTGTTCCTCTGTCCAAGCTATCCGCATTTCGAGTGCCGCAGTTTCTTTGGTCGATTTCATCGGTTTTCTCCAGTGACTACGCGAGCGTGTGTCGCACGGTTTTAATTTCAGACTGAGCCTTAACTTGTCCAGTCCAGCCAACCCCATTGGATGAATGGTTTGCGCCTTGGGCATCAAGTCAACGGTAAGCTTTTGAACCAGAAGGCTAGTCGCGCACACCAACAAATCACCTATGCAGAGCCTAGTGCGCAGTAGGAATTTAAGACTTTTGTCCAGGACAAAACAGGGGGGACAAATGTTTCTTTTTTTGTTACGCTGATTGGCCATGCCTAACAAAGCCTTTGTCTTACAGTCGGAAATAGAGCGTTTAACGGGCTTTGGCATTGAACAGCTTCGAAAGTGGCGCCAACGGTTTGGCTTTCCTTCGGCGCAATATGAGGTGGACGGCAGGGCCATTTATTCACGCGAATCCGTCGATAGGCTGCTGGTCATCAAACGCCTGATAGAGGCCGGATTTCGCCCTAGCCAAGTGGTCGCCAATACAGCAGCCGACAATGTGAAAATGGCCGCTGACCTGAGCCGCTTCAAACCCGAAGTACAGCGATCAGAGTCCACAAATGCTTTCATCAGCCTGCTCAAGCAGGCCGACAGTGAGGCATTTAATGCCCTGCTGCGCAAAAGCCGTGCTAAGCGAACCATGTTGGACTTTGTCGAGCAGACGATTAGCCCACTGATGGTTGGCATTGGAGATGCATGGCTGAGCGGTGAGATCGATGTGTACCACGAGCACCTTTGCTCCTCCATGGTCCAGCGTTATTTGATTACGCAGACACTCAAATCAAAACCAAAGCCTGCTTTTCCAATTTTCTTATTTGCCTTGCCCCCAGGTGAACACCATCAGCTTGGGTTGCTGATGGCCGAGGCTGTGATGGCAGAAGCTGGTGCCTACATCGTGAACGTTGGGACTGATATGCCATTGGACAGCTTGAAGCTGGCAGCCACAGCGTGCAAAGCCGATGTAGTTACGCTGACATTCAGTTTTTCTTATCCCCTTAGGGATGTCGTGCCAACGCTGACGCATTTGCGGCGTTTGCTGCCACCACGAATGCAGATCTGGGCGGGGGGTGCTGGTTTGTCGCAAGTCAGGAGAGCCCCAGCGGGCGTGCGAATAATGGCTCATTTTGGCGAGGCAATTTCAGCACTGGGTGAACTTATGCGGGCTGGAAATGTGCCTGCCAATAGGCCAGCGCAGCCGGGCTGAAGCGCTTTTTCGCGGAGCCAGCCGCCAGGAGTGTGATCAAGCACAATCACGCCCATGAAAGTTTCGCGCACACAGTGGGTTTTGGTCGCCCTGATCGCCGCCGGTGGGGTAGCTGGGCTGACGCTGTCTGGCCGCGGCAAGCCGGTGGAGGTAGTTGTGGTGACCCAGGGGCCGATGGTGCAGTCTGTGGTGACCAGCGGGCGCATTGCCAGCGTGGGCCGCACCGAGCTGGCCAGCCAGAACACCGCTCGCATTGAGGCTATTTTGGTACGCGAAGGCGATGCCGTTCAGGCGCGGCAGGTGCTGGTCCGCCTGCGCGACGACGAGGCGGTGGCCAACGTGGCCCAGGCGAAGGCGGCGGTCGCTGAAGTACGCGGGCGCATTCGCCAACTTAATTCGGTGCAAGTGCCGGTGAGCGCCCAGCAATTGGCGCAGGCGCGCGCGGCCGACACCCAGGCCCAAAACGAGCTGGCCCGCGTCCGCCAACTGGTGCAGCAGGGCTTTGTTTCGCCGTCGCGGCTCGATGACGCGCAGCGTGCGGCCACGGCCAGTGCGTCTGCCGTGCTGGCTGCCAGCGCGCAGGCGGCCGGCACTGGCGCGGGCGGGGCCGAAGCCGAACTGGCACAGAGCCGCCTCGCGCAGGCACTGGCCGCCGAGCGGGCAGCTCTGGGCAGGCTCGACCAGCTCAGTCTGCGTGCGCCAGTGGCGGGGACCGTCATCAGCCGCGCCGCTGATCCGGGTGACACGGCGCAGCCCGGCCGCACCATTCTGACCCTGGTCAGTGGTGAAGAGACGCGCATCCAGGCCAGTGTGGATGAGAAAAACCTGAGCTACCTCAAGTTGGGCCAAGCCGCACGCGCCACCGCCGATGCCTACCCGGAGCGGCCTTTCAATGCAACGCTGACCTTCATCGCCCCGGCGGTCGACGCCCAGCGCGGCACGGTCGACCTGAAGCTGCGGGTGGATGCCGGCGTTGATTACTTGCGCCCCGACATGACGGTCAGTGTCGAAATCATTACCGCGCAGGCCGCCAGTGCCCTGAAGCTGCCTACCGACGCGGTGCGGCGCGACGCCAATGGCGGCGTATACGCCCTGGTCAACCGCAGCGGTCGCGCAGAAAAGGTCAGGTTGGTGTTGGGGCTGCGGGGCATCGGCACCACCCAGGTGCTGGAAGGCTTGGCCTCCGGGGACCGGGTCATCACACCCACCACATCGCCCGAAGTGGGCGACCGCGTGCGCGAGCAAGCCGAGCGCGTTCCCAAGGGCAACGCACAGCCTATGCCCGGGCTCACGCAGTAAGCAGCCACTGCTTGCCGCCATGACTGTGCGTTTGCCCTTTGCCTGGATGGTCTGCCTTCGCTACCTGCGCGAGGGTCGCATGCAAACCGTGCTCATTTTGGCCGGGGTCACGGGTGGGGTGGCAGTGATCATTTTCTTGACGACCCTGATCAGCCAATTGCAGGAGTCCATCATCGAAAAGACCCTGGGCAGCCAGGCCCATATCGTGATTCGCCCCCCGCAGGCGGTCAACCGCACCACGCTGTCGCCCGACAGCACGGCCGCCATCATCCAGCCGCGCGCTCAACGCCTGCGCAGTGTGGACCAGTGGAGCTCTGTCGCCCAGTTGGCGGCACAGACCCCGGGCGTGCTGGCGGTGTCGCCCATGGTGTCGGGCGCCGGCTTTGCAGTGCGGGCCGACGCCAGTCAGTCCATCGCCTTGATGGGTGTCGAGCCTCAGGCCTACCAGCGCATTGTGCGTATGGCCAAATACCTGCGCCAAGGCTTGTTTGACGTGAGCGGCACCAATGTGGTCATTGGCAGTGAACTGGCCAAAGACCTGGGCATCGCGGTGGGCGATAAATTGCGCTTGGTCACTGTGGGTGGTCGCAATGACCTGGTCAGCGTGGCTGGCATTTTTGACATTGGCAACCGCGATCTGAACCGCCGCTGGGTATTCACCAGCATCAAGTTGGCGCAGACTTTGCTGGATCTGCCCGGCGGCATCACGCAACTGGACCTGCGGGTGGAGAACCTGTTTGCGGCCGAGGCCACGGCACGCCAGTTGCAGGCGCAAACCGGTTTGACCGTGGACAGCTGGATGCAAACCAATGCGCAGCTGCTGTCGGCCCTCAACAGCCAAAGTATGTCCAACAACCTGATCCGCTTCTTTGTGACGGTCATTGTGGCGGTGGGCATTGCCAGCGTGCTGGTGGTGTCGGTGGTGCAAAAACAAAAGGAAATCGGCATTTTGCGGGCTATGGGAGCGAGTCCGCAGCGCATCATGTCGGTCTTTTTGTTGCAGGGCGGTCTGTACGGCCTGGTGGGGTCGGCTTTGGGCTCGGCACTGTCGCTGGGCTTGCTCAATTTTTTTTCCCGCATCACGCGCAACGCGGATGGCACGGCTTTGCTAAGTGGCGACCTTGACCCGGGGGTGGTACTGTCGGCCTGCGGGCTGGCCTTGGTGGTGGGTTTGTTGGCCGCCGCGCTGCCCGCACGCCGCGCCGCCCGCCTGGACCCGGTGCAGGCCATCCGGGTTTGATGGCAGGCCCCCACCATGACGCCTATCGTTGACATGCACCAGATTCGCAAGAGCTACGGCGTGGGCACACCCGTGGTCACCGAGGTGCTGCACGGCATAGATCTGTGCATCCAGGAAGGTGATTTTGCGGCGTTAACGGGCCCATCGGGCTCGGGCAAAAGCACGCTGCTCAACCTGATTGGCTTGCTGGAGCCGCCGACCAGCGGCCAATTGCAGGTCGGCGGTCGGGACACGGCTGGCCTTGACGATGCCGCCATCACCGCGCTGCGGGGTCGCAGCATCGGGTTCATTTTTCAGTTTCACCACCTGCTGCCCGGGTTTACAGCACTTGAAAACGTGATGATGCCGGCCATCATTGACTCCGGTTGGCCTACCGCAAAAGCCCAAGCTGCCGCCCTGCGGTTGCTCGATCAGGTGGGTTTGAAGGACGCTGCACACAAGCGGCCCTCACAACTGTCAGGTGGCATGCAGCAGCGGGTGGCGGTGGCGCGTGCGCTGGCACTGTCGCCGCGCCTGATCTTGGCCGACGAGCCCACCGGCAACCTGGACACCCGCAGCGCCAACGACATTTTTGAGCTCTTGCAAAGCGTCAACCAGACGCAGCAGTCGGCTTGCCTCATCGTCACCCACGACCCGGCCCTGGCCAGCCGTTGCGCCCGGCAGATTCAGATGGTGGATGGGCAGTTGCTGGCTGCCGGGTCGGCGCCCGCCTTTAAAGGATAACGGAAATGACGAAGACAGCAAGAGCGCGCTACACGCTCGAATTCACATAAGAGGCAGTGCGGCTGGTGGAAGGTGGCCAGAGCATTGCAGGGGCAGCACGCACTCTGGGAGTGGTCGACCAGACGCTGTTCAATTGGGTCAAGGCTCAACGCCAGGGCCAGCTCAAGGGGGCTGACAGCAAGGCAAAGGTGAGTGCCGAGCAGATGGAGATCAGCCGTTTGCGGGCGGAACTGGCGCGGGTGAAGATGGAGCGCGACATTCTGGGAAAAGCGACGGCGTACTTCGCAAAGGGATCGATTTGAAGCACGCCTTTATCCAACGCCACCTTAGCGTCTGGCCGATCTCGGTGCAATGCCGAGTGTTGAGGGTGAGCATGGCCGGGTACCACGAACAGCCATCTGAGCGATGACGCCTTGCTGGTGCACATCAAGGCCAGCCGCGCCGAAACGCGAGGCGGCTACGGCTGGCCACGCGCCTGGAGGGAATTGCTTGCCCGTGGCATTCGTGTGGGCAAAGAGCGCGTGCAAAAGCTCATGCAGTTGCACGGCATCCGTGCCAAGGGAAAGCGGCGCTTCAAGGTCACCACCGACAGTAATCACGATCTGCCGATCTCGCCCAAGCTGCTCAACCGGGAGTTCGCTGTGGCAGCGCCCGACAAGGTCTGGGTGCGATATCACGTACATCGCCACGGACGAAGGCTTGCTGTTTCTGGCCGTGGTGATTGACCTGTTCGGCCGCCAGGTGGTGGGCTGGTCGTTACGAGAGGACATGACGCGCGACATCGTCATCGACGCATTGCGCATGGCATGGTTCAAACGGCATCCGGGCAAGCAGGCGGGCCTGATGTTCCATAGTGACGGCGGCAGTCAGTACGCCAGCAAGGACTTCCGGGATGTGCTCAAGGAATACGGCATTAGCAGTTCCATGAGCCGACGCGGCAACTGCTGGGGCAACGCCTGCAGCGAGACGCTGTTTGGGTCACTGAAGGTAGAACGGTTACACGGGCAGAAGTTCAAGACTCGGCGGTAGGCCAAGGATGAAACGATTGCCTGGCTGCTTTGGTATAACTGGACTCGACTGCATTCGACACTGGCCTACGTCAGCCCGGTGCGGTTTGAGCAGAACTGGCTTGCCAATCAGCCCAAGCAAGCCAACGCATGATCTCGGTTAAGGGATACGGATTCCAGGGGCAAGGTCAATGCGATCCGGCCCGCTATCTCGGCTATCTTGAAGCGCATATTGAGCAGGGCGCAGAACTGGCGCTTAGCGGCGACCGGATCGGCATCGTGACGGCCATCGTCGGAAGCCATCGGTTTCGCATCCTGTTCGAGGGCGTGCAGAACCATGCAGGCACCACAAGGATGGCGCGGCGCAAAGATGCGGGCGTGGCCCTGGTCAGACTCGCCACAGCGATCAACGACCGCTTCGCGGCTCTGGGCAACGAGCGGACAGTGTGGACCACAGGTCAGATTTCCATTGAACCTGGCTCGCCCAGTATCGTGCCGGGAAAAGGGGAGATGGTGTTTCAATTCCGTGATACTGATCCGGAACTGCTCGCCAAATTGGGCATTGAGCTGAATGCGCTGGTTGCCGAGGCCGCTGAAGGTCCGTGCAAGGTGACATTGGTCACCACTGGCATCACCACGCCAGCTGCGATGGACCTGAGATTTCAGGATGCCTTGGAGGCATCGGCAGTGACGCACGCACCTGGAAAATCTCAGCGCATGCCAAGCGGCGCCGGGCACGACGCACAAATACTGGCCGGAATCATGCCATCGGGGATGCTGTTTGTGCCGAGCATTGACGGAGTCAGCCACCACTACAGCGAAGACACGAAAGATGAGGACTTAGTGCTCGGCTGCCAAGTCTTTGTCGATGCGGCTGCGGCGCTCTTGGGCGGCTAAGCCCGCGCTTTGGCTGCCATAGCGGCATGACATCCAGAGGATAGTGCAGCCGCTTTAAGACCTTGTTGAGGGTGCCGTTGCGCAAACTTTGGCGGAAATCAGGGCAAGGTGGTTACGCTAAAGCGGATGTGGCTCCCTCGGGAGCAAACAATCGGGTTAGCAAGCGTCAACACCCCCTTTCATTCGATGGGGTCTTGGCCTCTTTGGGACACTGTCTAATCTATCGATGGTTGCATTCGCGATGGTCATTTATGGTCGATACCTACATGAATTTCTTAAAGATTGGTTTTCGAGGCAAAAGTGCGGCAACGTTCACTCGATGAGCTCAGGGCTAACGGTCGCGGCCGCTACCTGCCGCTTAGAGCGGGGCTGACCCACGTCATTGAAGAGGGTCAGGACGGTCAAGCTGCGATCCTGCTGGTGCACGGCGCCACGGTTCCGGCATGGGAGTTCGACCGACTGATCCCGCATCTCCGGGCAGCCGGCTGGAGGACCATCCGATTCGACCTGTTCGGGCACGGGCTTTCAGACCGCCCTGCAGTCCGATATGACTTCAGCTTCTTTCTTGAACAGGCGTTGGAGGTCCTGGACGGCATTACCTCCCACCGCCCAGTGACTTTGCTCGGTCATTCGTTTGGCGCGGCGCTCGCGGCTGCGATGGCCAGCCATCGACCCGAGCGCATCGAGCGATTGGTGCTGGTCGCGCCGCTTCTGGACTTCATGGCGAACTCGTTCTGGGGCCAAGTCTTCTCGCTGCCTGGCATTGGTGGCCTGGTGATGCGCCGTGTCGGCCTTCCAGTACTGGAGCGTCGCCGCGCACGCAGGTACCAAGCCATTGGTGCCGAGGATCTGACCTGGCGCTTCGTCAGCGAGGCGCGTGCGCCAGGATACGCCGACGCCTTGGCCTCCATGTTTGCCAACCGAACGCTGGGCCAGCAGAGGGAGCACTACCAACGCCTGCAATCGAGCACGCATGAGATTTTTGTGGTGGCTGGCAGCGCCGACCGAATCGTTCCCCTGTGTGATGTGGCCGAAGTTCGTTCCCTGTTGCCAAGGCATGAGTACCGACAGATTGAGAACGCGGAACACAATCTGCTACTGACCCATCCCGCGCTGGTGACATCGGTCCTCCCGCCGCCTCATCCGGGGAGACCCGGTTCTTCATAGATTTCGGGCTGCGTGATGCAACCTCAAAATTTCAACATTGTCGCCACGCACGCGGTAAATGGCGATGTAGTTCTTGTGCAGGACCAGCTCACGCGTGCCAGGGACGCGGCCAGCCCGGCCCATGCCAGGATGGACCCGAAGTTTGGTCACAGCGGTCTGCAACTCCAGTACAAAGCTGGTGGCGCGGGTCGGGTTGTCTTTGGCGATGAAGCCAGCGATTTCATCAACAGACGCGAGCGCTGTCTTGGTCCACCTGATTAACATGGATCAAGCGCCGTATTTGGCGAATACCGCTTTGACCTGCTTGTCGGTTGCGAATTCGCCTGCATCGGCTTCCTTGATGCCTTCGTCGATATCACGAATCTGCCAGGATTCACTTTGCACATACTGGGTCAGCGCCTCAATGGCCAGAAAGCTCTTGGTCCGGGCGGTCGCCTTGGCCAGCTCTTCGATCTGGTTGTAAAGCGCCTCGGGCAGGCGTACGTTAATGGTTCTGGCGGTCATGGCGTAACACTCCTGTGCATGTGTAATACAGTGCATTATCCACTTCACAGAGCCAAAGCCAAAGGTCAAGGTGGACGGCCTCTTCCCTGAGCAAGAGACCTTGGGTGTTGCACGGTAAAAAGCATGAGAGCGGATCCACCCTGACAGATAAAGAGGCCATTCCATTTCGAGCCAATTGAAGCTCGAGAGAAAGGCCTCTGCTGCAAGGTGAGTCGAGGGCGAGGCAGGTGCAGATTCAGCTCCGGTCGCCGAACTTTGCCAGTTTGTCTTTGAGCTTGGACATCTCGGCGGCTGCGGCCCGTTCCCCCTCGAAGATGGCTCGGGTGCTTTGATCCCTGTCGAAAGTCGCCGACCCGAGTCTGCTGATGTCCGGGCGGATTGTGATGTCGGCCGGACGGTCTTGCCGGCGAATCACCTCGCCCATGATCGACAACACCTGGGAAGCCAAATACCGGTAGCTGCTGGCGTCACCCTTTCCCGGCTTGTCTGAAATGTCGACCGCGATCACAAATGTGGCCCCCATTTCGTAGGCAAGTCGAACGGGCACGGGATTGGTCAGGCCGCCGTCGACGTACTGGCGGCCACCGATGGCGACGGGACTAAATATGATGGGAACGCTGCTGGACGCGAGTGCCGCGATGCCTGCATCGCCCCGGCGAAACACCACAGCCTCTCCCGATTCGATGTCGGTTGCCACCGCGCCAAACTTTTTCGGAAAGTTCTCAATGGTCTTGCCGCCGACGGTGGTGTTGACAAATTTGGGAATTGCGTCGCCCTTGATGAATCCGGGACCAAAAAAAGACCACTCAAACAGTTTCCCCATCTCAAGGTCCAGCGCCATCGCCTGCATCGCGAAGCCATCCTTGCCGGATGCGTACATGGCGCCCACCACTGAACCAGCGCTCGTGCCGATCACGATGTCCGGGAAGATGCCCTGGGCTTCTAATGCTTTGATCACGCCGATGTGCGCGAAACCCTTGGCGCCGCCCCCGCCCAAGGCCAGTCCGATGATCGGCTTGGCTTTGGGTGTCGCCGCAAGCGGCAGCGGTGCGGGCACTGGTGCCACCACTTTGTCCGAAGGGGCCGTGGCGCACCCGGCGAATGCGACGGCGAGGCCAAGAACAACGGTCCTGAACGAGAGGCTTTGGAGGGACAAAATCATTTACAAATCACTTTCCATTATTTGGGCGACGTGCCTAGGTGCTTTAAGAATTGGTCCTGATTATCGGAACAGATTTAAGCTCAAAGATAAAGCGACGGCGGGCGTATTGAATCGATACAGGGTTGTCGCCAGCAACACCGCATGGGGACGAGCCCAATAGGACGACCTCGGAGAGGGCCGCTGTCGGGCGGCTGCCTGCACCACTGCTGATCATAGGAGCGCTGCAGGCCTCATCCATCCAGAGTGCCCACCCGGAGCCTGGTGCTGGTGGCTACATGGTGGCTACATGTGCCAGAAACAAAAAAAGTTCACTCCTAAATTAATAGCAATGAACCCTATGTTTATTGGCGGGGCAGCCACTGGTCAGTCAGCGTGAACGGGAACTGGCGTATGATTTTTGCATTTGAAAACGGCGATGCCGTCCTGGTGGACTACCAGGATTACCACTGAGGTGACCATGAGTTCGATGTTCAACCCCCCCCACCCTGGCCTCACTTTGAGGGACGACATCCTGCCTGCCCTGAATCTGCAGGTCGGCGAAGCTGCTGCGCAGTTGGGTGTCGACCGGACGACTTTGTCCAAGGTACTCAATGGGCGGTCTGAAATCAGCCCCTCGATGGCACTGCGCATTGAGCGTTGGCTGGGGCGCGACCACGGCGGAGCCGCTGAAGTGTGGCTGGCACAGCAGGCGGCCTATGACCTCTGGCAAGCCCGTGCGGCAGTGAAAGCGAGCAAGGCGCTCTTGGGTGTAAAGGTCCTGCAGTTGAATATGACCTGACTCAGTGACAGTCAGGCCCAACCAGCTGCTTTTGTGGCGTCCAACTGGTTCACATGACCATCGCTTCGAGGCGAAAAATGCCTGCGGCCGCTCTAATCTCTTTCATTTGACCATGACCTGGAAGCGTCTTGGTCTCAATCGTTACAAGGCCGACTTGTGCTAACTGGTCTACATCACGTTTTACAGCGCTGCGATCGCGATGCAGTCGCCCAGCGATGACGGTGATCGAACCCGGTTCTCCCTTGACACTGCGGAACACGTCGAGTCGACGGGCAGTCAGGAGGCGCAAAAGATCGGCAGGATCTTCAAAGCTGACTGTACGTTCCTCTGGTATCGGTTGGCCAGCGTCAGCCAATCGTGCCAAAGCCTTTCCTCTGCGAAAAAAATCTTGTTCGTTAGCTGCTTTAAGAGTGACATTTTTCATACGGTTCTCCTGAGTGCAGCCCAATCCGTCTGGAACTGATCCTCTAAATCATCAAAACTTGTGAATTCAATTGCACTCACAACGCCAAAATAGTGCCGGTGGTGATGCCCATGTTGATTGTCATAACCCACCACACGCCCGTTATCGCCAGCATGCAGTGCATGGTTGATGTAAGCGAGGTTGTAACGAGTCACGTGACCTTGCGTATCAACCCAAATTTCACGTCGAAGCTGACCATTCCCACGCTTTTGTGTAATGTGGTGCGTATCGTCGACAATTTTTTGATCAGCCATGACATATATTATCATGGCTGGATCCCAGGCATTGCGGTAGTTACCAATGCCGGTGCGACAGGTAGCATAGAGCTCTGACAGCACGATTTCAGGTGTATCGGCAAGCACAGGCTCCAGCAAAGCCGTTCAAAGCTCGTCATCCTTGCTAAATGTCAGCGGCATTGAGGCGTCAAGCAAAAACTTGCAAGGTCTCCTGCAAATACCGCAAAAAATTGTTGCTGCATCGATCGAAGAAAAAAGCAATCTGGTCTATCAATCGAGCAAATATTTTGAGGAAATGCTCGTCAAATAAATTCTTGCCAGCACACCTTACCTATGGCCGGACTGGATTGGTCAGGTTGCAAATCGTTAAGCCCACACCAGCAACATATTTGTCGTAAACAGCGCATACGCGGCTTCTAAATCAAAGTCGGCTCTAAGGCTCTGAATTCGCTGTTGGCTAAGGTGGCTTTGGGTCGTTTGGAGAGGTACTCTTTTTTCGACCGCCGAGGCCCGTTATGCACTCTGACTGAGCCGGGCCCCATGCAAACAGGGTGATCCGACAGATACTTGCCGTGTTGGCTCGCGCCGGAGGAGTCGTGGTCAATGTTTCCTGGCTCTTTGCGCGAAACGTAGAACCAGGCGTAGAGTAGATAAGGCAAAAAACAAAAAAACCTTGTAAATCAATGACTTACAAGGTTAATTGGCGGAGAGGGTGGGAGTCACCCCCAATCCGCAAAATTTGTATCCAAGACCCTTGCGCACCAAAGACTTACGGCGGTCGCACCGGAATTCAATGAACTAAAAATGGACGTCAGCAATGGACGTCCAAGTTGACGCAGAAGTTTATGCCGAGGCAGCATTCTGCGCAAGTAGCAGCCTATTCCAACGAGGTGTGAGCCTGAAGGGGGGTGCGTGATTCCAACGAGTTATGAGCCTGAACGGTGGTTTTGGGTCGATCATTTTCCACATGGTGATCGACATGGACGAAACCCGTCTTCAAACTATTTCCCAACTTTCGGCCT
>CAMELV010000060.1 GCA_945925985.1 Comamonas sp. lk
GGCGCTGAACATCAGCGCAATGGAGAGTTTGCTACAGCGTGTTTATGGGGTTGGCTCGCACGGCGTGTATGTCTGCGGCCAAACTGGCGAAGGGCTCCTGACCCCAGCGCGTGTTCGTGAGCTGGCCTGCGAAGTGGCCCTTCGAAATGCGCCAGCGGGCGCGCAGACCGTGATTCATGTCGGCAGCCGGACTACGGTGGAGGCAATCTCGCTGGGCCGCCACGCTGCTCGTGCTGGGGCGACTGCGATCAGCAGTCTTCCCCCAGCCGGGTCATTCAGCTTCGACGAAATCCACGGTTATTACAAAGATTTGGCTGCAGCCGTGGATGTGCCTCTGCTGGTGTACTTTTTTCCGGAATTGAGCCCCGCCATCCGAACGCTGGAGCAAATTCTCGCCCTCTGCGAGATTCCTGGCGTAGCAGGACTCAAGTTCACTGATTTTGATCTCTATCGCCTAGGCGAGATTCGGCGCGAGGACCACTTACTTTTTAATGGTCGAGACGAGGTGCTGGCGGCAGGACTCTACATGGGGGCCACTGGAGGCATCGGAACGTTTTACAACCTGATACCCCGAACGTTTGTGGGCATCCATGCGGCAGCCCTCAGCGGAGACTGGGTCAGGGCGAGGCAACTGCAGGATACGGTGAACCGTCTGATTCGGATCACGCTGGCTTACCCGCCGCTGCCTGCGGTTAAACGGATGTTGACATGGTCAGGCATTGCGGCGGGGGAGTGCCTGAAGCCTCGCGCAGGACTGTCTGACGAGCAGTGGGGCCGACTGAGGACGGAGCTTTTGGAGGCTGGTTTTTCTGCTGAGGGTTTTGCACGCGGCGGCGACGCATAACCGCTACCCAAGCGTCAACCACGCCCCAAACCCCGGCCCGTCTTTGGGCCACTGGTCGGCCCGCTGCAACTGCCGCAACCCTTGGTGCAACAGACAGCCCGCGCGGATCACGCCGGCGTGGGTGATCCAGACTGCGTTCTGGCCCACCTGCCGGGTGGCATCCCAGGCCAGCGCCACGCGTTGCATGACCTCGGCCACGCTCTCACGCCCGCCAAAGCGGTGGTGGGCGAAGTCGGCCACCCACGCGTCGAGCGCGCTTTGCGGGATGGTGCTCCAGGCCTGGCCCTCCCAGTGGCCAAAGTCCATCTCGGCCAACTTAGGCTCGGTTGTTTTATAAGCCAAATCAGGCCTCAGCCCTTGCAGCGCTTGGGCCAGCTGCTCACATCTTTGTAGCGGCGACACCCACAGCGGCAAACCCTGTGGCAATTCAACCGCCAGTGCCTGTGCGGTGCTCAGGGTGGCAGCCGTGTCGGCGGCCACGTCGGTGGCGCCATAGCAGATGCCCGGTGGCAGAAGCACCTGGGCGTGGCGCACCAACCAGAGTTTCATGCGCCTACAGCGCCAAGGCCAGGCCGAGGTAGAAAGCGATCTCGCACACCTGCTGGATGGTGCCCAGGCAGTCGCCGGTAAAGCCTTGCAGGCGGCGCCAAAACCAGCGCCCCAGCACGGCAAAGGCCAGCCCAGAGGCCAGCAGTGCCCCGGCCAGCGGCACGGCCAAACCTTGCGCAGCGTCAATAGATACTACAAATTCCATAGCATCCGACCCATATAGGACAAGGGCTAGAGCACTAAAACACCATATAAATGCCGTCAACAAGCCGGCGCCACTGATCTGGTCGGCCAGTGGTTTGGATTTGGAACCCGCCACATCGCCCACATGGGGCATCAGCCGGATCAGCAGCAGCGGCCAGGTGCGCGACACCACATGGCCCAGAAACAGCGCCACACACATCAATTCCGCGCTCAGGCTGCCGAGCAGCGCCAAGAGGGCCACCTTGACCAGCAAGGCCAGGCCCACAGCAATGGCGCCAAAAGCGCCGACGCGCGAGTCTTTCATGATGATCAGCGCGCGCTCCCGGTCTAGGCTGCCGCCCAGCCCGTCGGCCACATCGGCCAAACCGTCTTCATGAAAAGCGCCGGTCAGCAGCACGCCAGCAGCCGTACCCAAGGCGGCGACCACCAGCGGGGTCATCACGCTGTTGGGTAAAAATGCAAGAAGCAGCCAACTCAAACCGGCCAGCAAACCGCCCACCAGCCAGCCCACGCCGGGAAAATGCCCGGCACTGTCGCGCAACATCGCCGGACTGAAGCCAACCCAGTCGGCCAACCGGCCGGTGACCGGGATGCGCGTGAAGAACTGCAGCGACAGCAGGTAATTCCGGACAAAGCGGGTCAAGAACATCATGGCGTGGCGTTCTCAACGGCGGCTTGGGCCTCGGCGTCGGCGTCGGCGTAAGCAGCAGACTTTTCAGACACGCCGGCAGATTCAAAACTGGCCATCTCTCGCAGAACGGCGCAGGCCGAAGCCAACAAGGGCCATGCCAAGGCCGCGCCCGAGCCCTCGCCCAAGCGCAACCCTAGGTCCAGCAGGGCCTGCACGCCCAGGTGCTGGAGCATGAACTCATGACCGCGCTCGCCCGAGCGGTGGGCAAAGACACAGCGTTGCAGCACCAGCGGCTGCAAGGCATGGGCCACCAGCACTGCGGCGCTGGCAATGAAGCCGTCCACCAGCACCACCCGCCGCTCGTGCGCTGCCTGCAGCACCGCGCCCACCATGGTGGCAATCTCGAAGCCGCCCAGCGCGGCCAGCGCCTGCAGCGGCGCTTGGGCATCGGCGTGGCAGGCGAGCACCTCACGCAGCACCGCGGTCTTGCGCTGCACAGCGGCCGCGTCCAGCCCGGTGCCGGCGCCGGTGCACTGGGCAATGTCCAGGCCGGCCAGCCGCGCCAGCAGCAGCGAGGCGGCCGAGGTGTTGCCTATGCCCATCTCACCCAACAGCAACACGTTGCCCGGCAGACCCTGCACCAGCGCCACGCCATGCGCCAGCGCCTGCGCGCACTGCGCCTCAGTCATGGCCGGTTGTTGCGACGAATCGGCCGTGCCCTGCTCTGCCCCAATCGCTTTACGCACCTGCAGTCCCGGCCTTTGGGTGCCAGCCGGTAGCCCGGCCAGAAAGTTGTGCTTCACGCCGCAGTCCACCACCGTCAGCGCAATGCCGTGCTGGCGCGCCAGCACGCTCACCGCTGCGCCACCGGCCAGAAAGTTCTCCACCATTTGCCAGCTCACGTCGCTCGGAAATGCCGAGATGCCCCGCGCGGTGAGGCCGTGGTCACCGGCAAACACCACCATTTGCGGCGCCACCAACTCGGGCGAGGCGGTCCCCAGAATCTGGCCCAAGTGCAGCGCCAAACCCTCCAGCCGGCCGAGCGAGCCCTGCGGCTTGGTCTTCTGGTCCAGCTTGTACTGCAGGGCCTGGGTGACCGCGGGGTTGGCGATGTCGGCTAGGGTGGGCAGGTGGTGGGTCATGGTCAGGGGGCTTTCGATAAGACAAGGTTACGTGTGCCGTTTCTGAGGGGGTAAGCTTCAGGCGATGGCGGGATTCAGCGCGAATTCGCGCCAGCCCGAGACCTGGCAACCCTGGCGCTCGTAGCAGCCGTCGCCACCAAAGATGATGCGGGGTGGCAGGGTCGCCGTGTCAGCCAATATCGCCCACTTGTGCACGGCCTGCGGCCAGTCCGAGGCAAAGGTGGCGCCTGATTTGACCTCGATGGCCTGCAGCCCCTGGGGCGTTTCCAGCAGCACATCCACCTCGTTCCCGATGCTGTCGCGCCAAAAAAACAGTGCAGCATCCTGCCCGGCATTGAACCTGGTTTTGACGAGCTCGGACACCACCCAGGTCTCAAACAGTGCGCCCCGGGCCGGGTGTGTTTGCAGGGTGGTGAGGTCTCGGATGCCCAGCAGCCAGGCCATCAGGCCCACATCGAGGCAATAGAGCTTGGGCGTTTTTACCAGGCGCTTGCCAAAGTTGCGGTGGTAGGGCGGCAGGCGGAACATCAGATAGCTGGTTTCCAACACCGACAACCACTTGCCCGCCGTGACCGCCGAAATACCGCAGTCGGCACCCAGCGCCGCCAAATTCAGCATTTGGCCGGAGCGAGCAGCACACATCCGCACAAAGCGGTGAAACTGGCTCAAATCCTGAACCGCCAGAATCTGGCGCACATCGCGTTCGACATAGGTCGCCACGTAGTTGGCGAACCAGTCGTGCGGCGACAGCGCACGGTCGTACAAGGCGGGGTAGCCCCCTTTCAGGAAAGCGGCGTCCAAGGTGTCGGGAAGATCGCCTGTGCCCAGCTCGGCGCCAGACAGGGGCAGCAGTTCAACCCGCCCCACCCGGCCTGCCAGGCTTTGCGTGATGCCGGCGAGCAGGTCGAATTGTGCCGAGCCAGTCAACACAAAGTCGCCCATGCGCCGACGCTCATCCACCTCCAGCTGAACCCAGGACAACAGTGCCGGGCAGCGCTGCACCTCGTCCAAGACGGCGCCCTCGGTGAAGCGTGCCAAAAAACGCTTTGGATCGGTGTCAGCAAACTCGCGCTCTTCCGGGTTTTCCAGAGAAACATAGGGCTTGTCTGAAAACAGGGCCCTCGCCAGCGTCGTCTTGCCGGACTGACGCGGCCCGGTGATGGCCAGGACTGGGAAACCTGTCGCCAGTCGCTGTAGGGTGGCTGAAGCGTGACGTGGAATCATTTTACAAATCGAAGTTATAAATTTTGATTTGAAATTATGGCCGATTCGGGACCGTCATACTGCAACTGGCAAAGCCACCCACTGCCCCTGCAGGGCATGAACAGCGATGCGGTGGTCAAACACCTGCTCCAGGGCTCGGTGGCTGGCGGGGTCGGCGCAAGGGCCATGGTGGGCCAGCCGGCCGCCGGCCAGCACCAGCAGGTCGTCGGCGTGCAAGGCCATCGAAATCTCATGTAACACGCTGATCACGGTCTGGCCCTGGGCAACAAACTGGCGCACCAGTGCCAGCCAGTCGGCCTGGTGCGGCGGGTCAAGGTTGGCCAGCGGCTCATCCATCAGCAGCACCCGGGCCTGCACCGCCAGCGCCCGCGCCAACAGCACACGCTGGCGCTCGCCGCCCGAGAGCTGGCCCAGCGACCGCTGCCGCCAGCCCCAGGCCTGGGTGGCCTGCAGCGCCTGCTGCACCGCCGCGTGGTCTGCAGCGCTGGGCGCACCTAGCCAGGGTTGGTGCGGCAGGCGGCCCAACATCACCACGTCCAGCACGGTGAGGTCATCGCCCGAAGCCTCGTTTTGCCCCAGCCAGGACAGCTGCACGGCCCGCTGCCGGCCAGTCAGACTGGCCAGCGGCTGGCCAAACAGCTGCACCTCGCCGCTGTGCGGCAGCAGCCCAGCCAGCACCTTGAGCAGCGTCGATTTACCAGCGCCGTTAGGCCCAACCACACTGGTCCAACGGCCGGCAGGCAGGGCAAGATCAATACCATGCAAAACTGGACTATTTCCGAGGCTAGCCCTTATGCCACGGGCCTCAAGCGCTATGTTTTTTGCAGCATTGGCCATGCTCACAGGCTCCCGCCGCGGCTGCTGTTGCGGTGCATCAGCCACAGCAGGTAGCCGCCGCCCAGCACCGCGGTGAGCACGCCCACCGGCAGTTCCTGCGGTGCGATCAGCCCGCGCGCCAGAATGTCGGCCCCCATCAACAACGTGCCGCCCATCAGACTGGCCAGCCACATCAACCAGCCGTGGGTGGACTTGACCACCGAGCGCACCAGGTGGGGCGCCGCCAGTCCAACGAATGCAATCAGCCCGGTCTGCGCCACCGCCGTGCCGGTGGCCAGGGCCAGCATCGCAACCAACACCAGGCGCAGCGGCGCCACGGGCAAGCCCAGACTGTGGGCCGTGGACTCGCCCAAACTCAGTCCATCCAGCACCCGGCCCATCAGCCACGCAGCCAGCACGCACAGCCACCACACGGAGAGCATCAGCGTGAACGAGGTCCAGCCAACAAAGCTGGTCGAGCCGAGCATGAAAGTCTGCATGGCCTGCAGCGAATCGGGAGACAGCAGCAGCACCAGCTGTGTCATCGCACCCAGCACAACCCCCACCACCACGCCGGCCAGCAGCAGGCGTAGCGTGTGCTGGACGCCGCGTGACAGCGCCAGCGTCAGCAGCACCGCCAACACCGCCCCGGCGAAGGCCGCACCGGTCAGGCCCAGGCGCAACAGCAGGCTGCCAGAAAACACGCTCACCGCAGCACCGCCATTCATCATGCTGCCACCCAGCATGCCAGCGCTGCCGCCCAACGCCGCCAGCGCCAGCGCCACGCCCAGCGAGGCGCCCGAGGCGCTGCCCAGCAGGTAGGGGTCAGCCAAAGGGTTTCGAAACAGGCCCTGCGCCACCGCGCCCGCCAGCCCAAGCAGCGCACCGGCAGCCCATGCGCCCAGGGTGCGCGGCAGTCGGATCTCGCCGACGATTTGGCGCGCCATGGTGGTTTGCTCGGGGTCTTGCAGCGGGTGCAAGAAGGGCCCCAGCAGATTTTCAAACCCTGTGCTGCCCACGCACACGCCCAGCGCAGCTAGAGCCAGGCTCATCAGCAAGAGCACTACCGCAAGGGTCGAAGGGCGCAGGCTCACGGCCGCGCCCCCGCCGGGGGGGCCGCGGGTGACTTGTCCGTCAGGCATTGCGCCATCAGCCGCGCCGCTTCGGCCATGCGCGGGCCAGGCCGCACCAGCACATCGGCCTGATCAGTCGGAAACACGCACACCCGCCGATCGCGCATGGCACGGATGCTGCGCCAGCCCGGCCGCTGCGCCATGCCATCAGCGCTGTCCTGGCCGACCATGATCAGGTCTGGATTGGCGCGCACGATGAATTCCGGGTTGAGCTTGGGGAATGGCCCAAGTGTGCCCGGCACGATGTTCTTGACGCCCAGGCGCGTCAGGGTCTCGCCAATGAAAGAGGCCTCGCTGGCTGCGTACGGCCCCTGGTTCACCTCAAAATAAACCCGGGTGCCGCGCACCTGGGGTGGCACTGACTGGGCCGCCGCAGCTACCCCGGCATCCATGGCGCGCCAGACCCGCTGGGCATCGGGCACCGCCAGTAACTGGCCCAGCGTGAGCGTCACGCGCTGCACATCGGCATAGGTTTTGGGCTCAAGCGCCAGCACCTTCAGGCCCAGCGCCTCCAGCCGCTCATGCGCGCGAGACGACTTGGCCATCAGGACCACGTCGGGTTTGAGCGCCACGATGGCTTCGATATTTGGGTCAAGCCCACCGCCCACTTGGGGCAATTTTTTCAGGCTGGCCGGGTAATTGGTGTAGCGGTCCACCCCCACCAGCCGGTCGCAATGGCCGAGTTCGCACACTGTTTCGGCCAGCGAGGGCAGCAGGGTGACAATGCGTTGAGGGGTTTGAACAAAATGCAGCGTTACGCCGCGCTCGTCGGTGACCTGAAGCCCCTGCGCCGCCGTAGCGCCAAGCCAGAGCAGCGCCGCCAGGCCACGCCAGAATTGACGCCCCTGCATCAATTGGCCGCCTTCAAGGTGAGCGGCAGCCCGGCGGCCATCAGGGTAACGCGCTCACACCGCTGCGCCACGTCCTGGTTGAGCAGACCCAGCGTATCGACAAACGCCCGCACCTCGGCGCCCAAAGGGATCACGCCCAGCCCGATCTCGTTGCCAACCAGCACCAGCGGCCCCGGTGCCGCCGCGATTGCTTCCAAAAGTAGAGCAACATAGTCAACGCTGACAAGGGCTAGAGGCTGATTTGGCTCTGAAGATGGCGACGCGTCCGGGTGCATGGGCATCAGTAAGTTGGTGAGCCAGAGCGTCAGGCAGTCCACCACCAGCAGGGTGTCGGGCGCGCTGTGCGCTTGAATGGCCTGCGCCAGGTGCAGCGGCTCTCCCAGGGTGCGCATGCCGGGCACGCGCGCTGCCCGGTCGGCCTGGTGGCGGGCGATGCGGGTCTGCATTTCAGCGTCCCAGGGCTGGGCGGTGGCTATCAACATGGCCTGACGCGTGCTACCACCTTCAAGCCAGGTCCGCGCCAGCAACTCGGCCCGGCGTGACTTGCCGCTTTTTTGCCCACCCAGGATCAGCTCACTGCGCGCCAGGCTGAGTGCTTCAGCCATGTTGCTGGGCCCACTGCATCACGATGCGATGCAAGGCCGCCACGCCGTCGGTGAGCGCCGCCGGACCGGGCTGCAGGATGTCGGGGGACTTGATCTCAAACAATTGGCTATTTTTAACGGCATTCACCTCGGCCCAGCCAGGGCGGGCGGCTACCTTCTCTGGCCGAAACTTCTTGCCGCACCAGGAGCCGATGATGACGTCGGGGTTGCGCCGCACAATCTCGGCACCGTCAGCAATGATGCGGTTCTTGCCCAGGGACTGAACTGCTAATTCGGGAAAGCAATCGTCGCCACCCGCCACGCCCAGCAACTCGGACACCCAGCGGATGGCGCTGATGTGTGGCTCGTCCCACTCTTCAAAATAGACCTGGGGCCGACGCGACAAGCTGGCCGCGCTTGCGCTGATCTGTGCCAACTGCTGCCGCATGCCCTCAATCAGCGTCAGGCCACGCTCGCCCTGCCCCACCATGGCCGCCACCTGGAACATCATGCCAAAAATCTCGGCGATGCTGCGCTGGTTGAAGACCGTGACCTGCACGCCTTGGCGGATCAGGGCCGACGCAATGTCGGCCTGCAAGTCAGAGAAACCAAAAACGCAGTCAGGTTCCAAGGCCAGGATCTGGTCGATCTTGGCGGTCAGAAATGCACTGACTCTGGGTTTCTCTTGCCGCGCCCGACGCGGCCTAACGGTGTAGCCCGAGATGCCCACAATGCGCGCCTCTTGCCCCAGCAGGTAAAGCCACTCCGTGGTCTCCTCGGTCAGGCAGACGATGCGTTGGGGACCCAGGTCGGGGATCAGCATCAGGCGCTCACCGTGCCCAGGTCATGCCGGCGTACAGGCTGCGACCAGCGCTGGCATAGCCCTGGGCCAACTCGTATTTGGCATCGGTGACATTGTCCATTCGCAAAAGCAAGGTCCAATTCTTGGCAACCTGGCTTTCGGCGCGCAGACCCAGCAGCGCATAGCCAGGCAGTTCCGTGGTGTTGCCTGCGTCGTTGTAACGCAGACCAGAGGCTTGCAGTTCCGCGCCCACGGCCCAGCCCTGAACACGGGTTTCTGCTGCTAATTTGCCATGCTGTTGGGCACGCCGCGCCAACAGCTTGCCGGTGACGCTGTCACGTGGGTCCTGCAGGTCGAGGGAACCGCTCAAGGTGACGTTGCCTATCAGATAACGCCCGGTCAAAGTCATGCCCTGGTAGCGCGCCTTAGCGGTATTGGCATAACAACCGCCAAAAGGATCCAGCGGGTCGTTGGCCGGGCAGGTGCCCTTGTTGTCTGCAAACTGGACCAGGTTGCTCACGTCATTCTGGTACAGCGTCAACCCAAAGGCCTTGGGGCCGTCTGCGAAAGCTACACCGATATCAAGGTTCCGGCTGGTCTCTGGCAACAACGCGGCTGACCCATAAGGGCTGAACCGTTGGTACAAGGTGGGTGCTCGGAAAGCCGTCGCCGCCGAGGCCTTGCCTCGCCACTGAGGCGTGAAGGCATAGCCGTAGCCTGCGCCGCCGGTGGTCTGTGGCCCAAACACACTGTCAACGTCATGCCGCAAGTTCAACTGCACCGAGTGCCGGTCGGCCGCCCAGCCGTAACCCAGCGCCAGCGCGTTCTGAAAATGGCTGGTGTCGCGGGGTGCCGTTTCGCTGTTCGTGAGCGCATCCTCTCGCCGCTCAAAGGCCCAGGTGAGCAACTGCCCCAGCTTGCGGTACTCGCCTTGCCACAGGTAGCCGCGTGAATTGGTCACAGTCAAGTCAGGCGATGGCAAGGTCTCATACCTTTCCTGCGCGGCCGTCAAACTGAGGGCGCTGCTGTAGTCTGCCGACCATTGCGCACGCCAGCTCAGCGCCGAGGTCTGTAGCTTCTTGACAGTGCGGTCATCCACATTGAGAGCGCCAAACTGGTTGTCGTACTGCGCGTTCAGCGCGCTGCTCAGCACCGACAGATCTAAACTGTGCGCCGCGTTGAGCTCAAGTCCCACCCTGGCTGCCAGAGACTCGCTGGTGTAACCGTCGTCATCCGGATTGGCGGCCGGCATTGAGTTAAACCCTTTGCTGTCTTGGCGAACCAGGCTTAGGGCGTAGTCCCATTTGCCCTGTGAGCCACTGACGCCGGCTTCGGCCTTGGTCGTGCCATAGGTGCCCAAGCTTAAACCAATATAGGGCGAAGGCTGCCCTTCGCCTTTGCGTGTGAAGATCTGAATCACGCCGCCCATCGCATCAGAGCCGTAGACGGCACCCGCCGGGCCGCGAAGGACCTCAATACGGTCCACCTGCGACAGGGGAATCACGTCCCAGCTTGCCCCGCCGGTCCCTTGAGAATCCACACGCACGCCGTCGATAAAAAGCGCTGTAAACCGGGTCTCTGCACCGCGCAGGTAGACGCTGGTAATCCCCCCGAGACCGCCGTTGCGGGCCATTTCAACCCCCGGCAAGCGGGCCAACACATCACCCAAGCCGGTCGCGCCACTGCGCTCAATCTGGGTGCGGTCGACGATAGTCACATCAGCCACCAAATCGGTCAAGGGTTGTAAGACCCGGGTGGCGGTCACCACGAGCTCGGGCAGTGTGACAACAGGGGCTGGCGCTGCCGTTTGGGCAGAGGTCGACATCACACAGACGAGCGCAGCCATTGGCACGGCAAAGCGTGCAGACAAGAAAGCAAGTTTCATTAATAAAAGACCTGACAAAAAACCCTCACCGTCTTCCCCGACAGTGCATGGGCGCTACAGTGACACGCAGGCGTGCCACCACTTCATTGGCCGGTATCCGGGCTGGTGGAACAACCTCCATCGCCTTCCCAAGCGCGTGTTCAGAACGCTCAGTGACCATGATGAAAGCGGAGCCTTTCGGCTCGTCCACTTACCGTTGCGGGGGCAGCGCAGGTTAGGTGAGCCGTTGCCGGTTGACACCCTCCTGCTTCCCGTTGAACTGCGGCGTGTGAACCACACCGCGAGCACCAACGGGGATGATCTTAACCCACGGTAGCGCCAAACCCTACAATGTTGAGGCTATGCTGACCCAGCCCCAATTCGACCAGATTGCCGAGCGCGTTGAGCGCCTGCTGGTGCGCCATGAGGAACTGCGGCGCACCAATGAGTTGCTCAGCGCCCAAGTCGATGCGGTGACCCGTGAGCGGGATTCGCTCAAGTCACGTCTGGGTGCCGCCAGGGCCCGGGTTGACGCGCTGTTGGAGCGCCTGCCTGAAGCTAACCCCAACAAGGGCGAAGCATGAAGCAGCTCGAAGTACAAATCATGGGGCAGAACTACCTGCTTGGTTGTCAGGATGGCGGCGAATCGCGACTGCTTGAAGCCGCCCAGCAGGTGGACCAGGCCATGTGCAAGATCCGCGATGCCGGTAAAGTGCGGGCACGCGACCGCATCGCCGTGCTGGCCGCCTTGAACATGGCCTTTGACCTCGGCGAGGCAGCCGCACCGGCAGCCGCCAACGCTATCCCGCCGCAGGGCCCCTCGCTTGCCGCCCTGCCGTCGACAACACCTGAACCCGCTTCGGCGCAGTTGCAAGCACTGCTGGCCCGGCTCGACGCCGCCTTGGGCGACGACGGGCGGCTGATCTAGTTGGTGCTTTAGTTGGTTGGGTTTGCACCACTAGCCCGCCTACAATAAAGCCGTCTGCAGTGCGCGCCGGGCTTTATATTTCCTTGAACCAATGCTCTTAGAGCCCGGGCTTGGAACATCGCCTCACAAGCGTGACTATCTCGCGTCAGATGGACCCAATGTGCGGCTGACCTCGCCCACCTGAACCCCGGTTCAGGATGCCGGTCCGGTGGCACTGCAGACACCTTTTGGCTCACACCTGCAAGAGGAATTGAGCGGCTGCTTGATCGCCTAGAGGCAGCCTTTAAAGCGGACGACATGGATTTGCCAGGCAAAAAGTTCCATTCTCTCAAGGGGGATCGTGCTGGCGAATATGCGGTGACGGTGAAGGGTATTTTGCGCATCATTTACCGCTTTGACGGACCGCACGCAGCTGCTGTAAACCTTGAGGACTATCACTAGGAGGGTCACACCATGAAGTCACTTCGCAACCCCAACCGTAAGCCAACACATCCCGGCGCTGTGCTGCGTGAGGACGTGCTACCTGCCCTGGGCATTACACAGGTGCGCATGTCCTCGTTGCTTGGCGTGTCAAGGGTGACACTGGCACAGCTGCTGCATGAACACCGGGCGCTATCAGGCGACTTGGCTTTGCGCTTGGAGAAGCTACTCGGTTCAAGTGCCGAATCCTGGCTGAACATGCAACAGGCAGTTGACTTATGAGAAGCCCGGCAGGATGTGCAGCGTTTTGCTCATGTGGTGCGTTATGCCGACTCACAGACATCGGTGGCGTCTTGAATTGGCATAGGCCAGCGCAGTTTGAACGAATTTGTCGTCTGCTTCATCCCGGCTTTGTCGCTGGGCTACCGAGCCGCGAGAGAATGAACACCCTTCGGCAGCGGCATCAGCTTTCATCGGCCAGCAGCTGATCGATTCCCTCAGCAGTCAGCCCGGCCTGTGCAACAGCCTCGGCTGAGGCGTCGATTCGATGTTGCAAGCGGTCAGCGTAAAAGGCTCGACTGGCATCAAAGTCTTGAACGCTGACAATCTCGCCGACCATGGGGTCGTGCCTCAAAACATCCACCGGCTCACGTTGAGCACGATCCAGAGACTCGGCAATCGAGTCTTGGCTCGTTGGCGGTGAATGTTTCAATGGTCTGCTTAGGCAATCTGCTGAATGCCCGACAGCAGCCAGCCGCTGTTGGCTTGACGTGACTTGGTCAAATGCCAGACTTCGCTGAAAGACTCATCGGCGGAACCACTGTCGTCGCGCAGCACGCCGTCGAAGCGCACGCTGACCACGTAGCGGTCTGCGTCTTCTTCCACGTCAATCACCTTGGCCTCAATGCTGACCACTTCGGTTTTCTGGGTAGCCGTGCCGCGCTCAGCCAATGCCATTTTCAGTTCAGCAAACATTTCAGGCGTGGTGAACTGCCGGATGTCGTCCACATTGCCAGCGTCGTTGGCGGCCTGCAAGCGGATGAAGTTAACCTTGGCGTTGCGTTCGAAGCCGGCGGCGTCAAAGTCTGCAGGCAATGTGCCCGCTGTGGCAGGTGAGCCGCCCAGAGCAGAGCCGATCATGGAGCCACCAGCGGGCATAGCCACCTTGTAGGCTTGGCTAGGCTGGGCGGTCGTGTCGGCTTGCGGGTTAGCGCCCGCGTAAGCCAGGCCGTCTTGGTTGGCCGCACCGCCTTGTCGCGCTTGAGCCCGTTT
>CAMELV010000061.1 GCA_945925985.1 Comamonas sp. lk
GCCTCCATCCACACCCGCGCCGCCTCGACAAAATAGGGAACGCTGCCGGGGAACATCATCAAGGTCAAGGCCTCGGCCAGGTCCATCTCATCCACTTGGCTGGCATAAGCCGCCATCAAGGCGTGGTGCAGCCAATCCAGGTGGCCCAGTGCCGCGTGGACGCTGCAGGCGCACAGCCAGATGTCGCGACGCGACAGCGGCTGGCCGGCGTGTTCGACCGCTTCCCGGTAGGCGGCCACGATGTCAATAGAAGGCAAATGCGGCATCCAGTGGTTTTGAACAAAACTGTAGGCCGTCACCCCCTTCAGAGACGCGGTCAGCTGCAGCACGGCCTTCAGCTCGGGGTCGCTGCCACCGCCTTCATAAAACCGGGCGATGTGGTGCGTGGCCAAGGCTTCATCGCAGGCCACCAAAATAGCCAGCCACACCAGCTCGCGGTCTCGCACCGACAGGGTTTTGTGGTCCAGCGCCAGCGCCGTGTACAACTGGTCATAGGCCTGCAGCATGGCGGGCGAGGTGATCGCCAACAAGCCATGGTGCGGCAACAGGTAGCCCCGTTTGGCTTTCACGCTAGCCAGCCGTTGGGTGAGTTCTTCCGGGGTCATGGTGGACTTTCTTGTGGATCGATGTGATATGCCTGGTACCAATGCCTACCCACTGCTTTTTTCACCACTGCAGGTGGGCGCCTGGCGCCTGAAGAACCGCATTGTCCACGCATCAATGTCTTTGCGGTACTCGGCCTCAGACGGCATGCACCCGCGCTATCACCAGTATTACCTGAACCGTGCGCGCGGCGGGGCCGCGCTGATCATCGCCGACCCTGTCGCGTTCTTGCCAAGCCAGGGCACAGAGCGACTGTGCGCCTGGAACGACTCAATGGCCGATGATTTGTGCCGTTTTGCCCAAGCCATTCGCGAACAGGACTGTCATCTGCTGGCCCAGATTCAAGACAACGGCCGGGCCCGGCGCGTGACCGGCCGGGTGAGTGGTCTGCGTGGGGCGTCTGCCATGCCAGACGATCTGTTCTACGCCATGCCAGAGGAACTGACGCCCCCCGATCTGGCGGCATTTGCAGAAGCTGCGGCAAACGCCGCCCGGCGCTTGCAGCGTTGCGGTTACACCGGCATCGAGGTGTCAGCGGGGCACGGTCACATCTTCCACCAGTTTTTGTCGCCGCACACCAACCTGCGCGAGGACAGCTACGGCGGCACTCTGGCCGGCCGCAGCCGCTTGCTGGTGGAAGTCTGTCAGGCCATTCGACACGTGTGCGGCGACGGTTTCATGCTGGCGGTGAAGTTGCCCGGCGACGATGGCCTGCGCGATGGCGTGAACCCCCAACTGGCGGCAGAGATTGCCGTTCATCTGGTGGCTCAAGTCAAGGTCGATCTGCTGTCGTACGCGCAGGGCACACACCACCATACGCTGGAGATGCACCTGCCCGACGACAGCTACCCGCGGCTGCCCTTTATGCCCCTGATTCGGCGCCTGAAGGCGGCGACACCGGGCGTGCCTGTGATGGCACTGGGGCGCATCACTGACCCGGCCGAAGCCGAGGGCATTTTGACGCGCGGCGATGCCGAGATTGTGGGCTTGGCCCGGGCCCTGGTCACCGACCCGGCGTGGCCGCTTAAAGCGCAACAGGGCATGGCGCGCAACATCCGTTACTGCGTGGCTTGCAACTCTTGCTGGGGCACCATCATTCAGGGGCTGCCGCTCACTTGCGACAACAACCCGCGCGTGGCGCACGCCAACGAGCTCGATGCCGACCTGCCGGCCGCCGAGCAGCCAAAACGCGTCGCCGTGGTTGGGGCCGGTATTGCGGGTCTGGAAGCGGCGATGACCGCCGCCCAGCGTGGCCATCAGGTGACGGTGTGGGGGCAGGGGGCGCTGCCCGGTGGCAAAGCGCAGCTGCAATCGCGCCTGCCCATCAGTGAGTCGCTGTCCAGCATTGCCGACTACCAGTTGATGCAGCTGCAACGGCTGGGCGTCGATCTGCGGCTGGGCCAAGAGGTCACCGCCGAAGAGGTGCTGGCCACGCAGCCCCAGGCGGTGGTGCTGGCCACCGGGGCTACCATGGTCTGGCCGCAGGCTTTGCCCGGCCACTTGCGCGACGAGGGCTGGGTACAAGACCTGCGCGCGGTGGCGGCAGCGCTACTCGACCGCCCGGGCACACAGGCCGGCGTGGCTGTGCTGTACGACCTGGATCAGACCGCCGGCACCTACGCCGCAGCCGAATGGTTAAAAGACAAGTTTGAGCGCGTAGTGATTTTGTGCGGCCGCGAATCGGTGGCACAGGACGTGCCCTTGGTGGTGCGCCAGCGTATTCAGCGCCGATGCGCCGAACGCGGCATCGAGATCCTGACGCAGGTCGAGCCGGTCTGGACCGACCTGATGGAAGAAGAGGGGCGACTGGCCTACCGGAGCATCTTTGGCGACACGCTGCGCTACATCGACCAGGTGGCCCTGATCACCTACGCCACCCCCCGCAAGCCCAACCTGGCCCTGTGGCCGGCCTTGCGTGACAGCGGAGTGCCGGTGCACCGCATCGGCGACTGCCTGCTGGCGCGGGACCCCATGGCGGCGACTGCGGAGGGCCACGCCATTGGAATGCAGCTCTAGTTTTTGAAAACTTCAATTTTGATAGCAAGAAGTGCTTATTCCATAAGGGCCAGAGGCCGAATTGACCACTATTTACAGGGCTTCGCCCACACCTCGGCGAGCAGAGTCGGGTAGCGGTCCAGCGCCCTGACTAAGATGTGTTCTTTTTCCACCCACCAAGGACCGCCATGCTCGCCCACCTGCGCAACACCGAGATCTACTTTGACATCGACGGCATGGGCCTGGTGCCCGATGGTCCGCGCATGCGCGAAAAGCCGGCGGCCTTTGTCATCCATGGCGGCCCGGGCGGCGAGCACAGCGACCTGAAGGCCGGCTTTGGGCCGCTGGCCGACCTGCTGCAGCTGGTCTATTTTGACCACCGGGGCCAGGGCCGCTCAGCGCGGGGCGATGTGCGGCTGTACAACCTGGACGAAAACGTGGAAGACATGGAGGCACTGCGCCGCCACCTGGGGCTGGGCCCGATTGTCAGCATGGGCACCAGCTACGGCGGCATGGTGTCCATGGCGCACGCGGCGCGCTACCCGCAGTCGGTGTCGCACCTGGTGCTGATGGTGACGGCAGCGCACGCCGGCTTCAATGCCCGGGCGCGGCAGATCGTGGCCGAGCGTGGCACGCCCGAGCAGGTGGCGGTGTGCAGCGACCTGTGGGCCGGCAAACTGGACACTGCCGACAAGATGCGCCATTACTACGCGGTCATGGGGCCGATGTACGCGCTGAAGTACGACGCGGCAGCGGCTGAGCAGGGCAGGGCCCGCGGCATTGTTTCGCCTGAGGCCATGGCACAGGCCTTTGCACCGGGCGGTTTTTTGCAAACCTTTGATTTGCGTCCCGAGCTGTCAAGCATCACCGCGCCCACGCTGATCCTCGCCGGCCAGCAAGACTGGATTTGCCCGCCCGAGTTTTCTGAAGAAATCCACCGGCTGATCCCCGGCTCGCAGCTGCAGGTGCTGGCCAACAGCAGCCACTCGCTGCGGGTGGATGCGCCCGAGGCCATGCGGACGGCTATCCGCGCGTTTGCGACTGATGCCGCTTCGCGCGGCTAAGGACGACACGTCATGAGCCTGCAGAACTTTTTGCTCAGCACCCTGATGCGCTTGGCGCGACGCGCCAGTGCCAAGCTAAGCGCCGAGCACCGCTTCCGGCGTAACCGGCGCTTTTTGGCCGCAGACCGGAGCAAACCCGGGCCGGCAGTGCGGATCAAGCCAGCGCAGTTGGCCGGTCTGCCGGTGGAGTGGGTGACCCCACGCAGCCTGACGCAACCCGACACTGCGCCAATCTGTCTGTACCTGCACGGCGGGGCCTTTGTGATGGGCGGGCTCAACAGCCACCGTGACCTGGCAGCCCATTTGGCACAGCGGGCCCAGATCCGGCTGCTGATGGTGGACTACCGGCTGGCGCCCGAGCACCCGTTTCCGGCAGGACTGGACGACGCCCTGGCGGTGTACCGCGCGCTGCTGGCGCAGGGCATCCCGGCGCGGCGCCTGCTGCTGGGCGGTGACAGTGCCGGCGGTAACCTGGCCCTGGGCACGGCGCAGGCCATCCAGGCTCAGGGTCTGCCGCTGCCGGCCGCCCTGGTGCTGTTTTCACCCTGGCTGGATTTGACGGACCGCAGCCCGTCGCGCCACACCCATACCGCGACCGATGTGATGTTGTCGCAGCCCTTGCTGGACGAGGCCGCCGCCCTGTACGCGCCCGGCATGGCGCTGGACGATGCCCGGCTGTCGCCGTTGTTTGGCCCCATGGCCGGCCTGCCGCCTTGCCTGCTGGTTGCCAGCCGCGCCGAAATGCTGATTGACGATGCCCGGAGGCTACAGCAGCAGATGCTGGCCGCAGGCGGCCAGGTTGAACTGCTGGAGTGGGCCAACGCCCCGCACGCCTTCCCCGTCATAGCGCGCTACCTGCCCGAGGGCCGGGCCGCGCTGGATCAGACGGCGCGGTTTATCCGGCAACAAACCTTCACTTGATCTGGTACACCGCCACTGAACCGGTCACCTCATGGCCGACCACCAGCAGGGCGACCCCATTGGGGCTTTGCGCTGCGGGGATAAATTTCAACCCCTCAGGCGAAATGTCTCCGTCGGCCAGGTCGGTCGTGTTGCGAACAAACTGCACAAATTTAGGCTTGAGCGGGTTAGTGATCTGGTACATCAAAATGCCACTGGCACGCTCCAGACCGATAAACGCATAGGTCTCACTGCCAACCTGGCCCACCACCACAGACTCAGGCTCAGGGCCCTTGTTGTCGAGCCGACCCAACAGCTGATCGGCCTTCAACAATGCAAGGGACTTGGTGGCGTCGTCAGCCGCGCTGTTGTAAACGATACGCTCCACGTCTTCACCTGAGTCGAACACCTGCAAGCCAGTCTCGCCGTCCCAGATCGAGAAGGAACGGCTGCCCAGCATATACAGGCGGTCGTAGTCTCCGTCGCCGTCGGTGTCGCCGAACTTGCCGTTGGCGTCCTTGGCCATCAGGGTCAAGCGCCCCAACTCTTGTGCGGTCTTGGTTGCCACGACGGTGTCGGCCGGAAAAGCGGTCATCCCCTTCGTTGGCGGTCAGGAAATAGGTCTTGCCGTTGAGGGTGACAGTGGCAATCGGCGCGTGGACCCTGTGGTTGCGCCCGTGGTGCAGTGCAACCCGTCGACGGTTGCATCTACAAAGAGGCCTGTGTGACAACCTGATTTTTCAAAAGTTTCAATTGCATGTCATTCGTCTGACACAAAGAACAAATAAAGTTTTTTATCTAACTCTGCGGATCTTGTTGTGAAAAATCGATTTCATTCTTTGGCTACATCGATAGCTTCAATTGTATTTGTCAATGTATTGGTTGCATGCGGAGGAGGGAGTGAGGCACCGACGCCCTTTGAAACGCCTTCACTTTCGTTTGCAGCGCCCACTAACTCGGTCGATTTGTCTAACTACACCTTGTCAGGTCGTTACAGTCTGCCCGTTGGCACCAGCCCAAATCTGTTGGCAGAGGAGGCATCGGGCGTTACTTACAACAAGGACACCGACACACTTTTCGTTTTGGGTGATGGTGGTACTTCAGTGACTCAGGTCACTAAAGCCGGGGTGTTAATTGACTCCATGACCTTGGCTGCAGATCCAGCCAAAGTCGCATGTTGCCAAGGCACGTATTTCTATGACCCCGAAGGCATTGCTTACATAGGCAATAACAAATTTGTGCTGGTTGAGGAACGTTTCCGCCAACTCAATGAGTTTACTTACACCCCCAATACCACCTTGGGTGCTGCAGGAGTCCGTACCGTGAAGCTAGGTACAACCATTGGCAACATCGGTATAGAAGGCATTTCTTTTGACCCCAAGACTGGCGGGTATCTTGCGGTCAAAGAATCAGGCCCTTTGGGTGTTTTTCAAACGACTGTAGATTTCGCTGCAGGTACGGCTTCTAACGGTTCTGCGACTACCGAAAACTCTGTCAATTTGTTCGATCCGAGCAAAATAGGCTTATCAGCCATTAACGATGTTTTTTCACTTTCGAACAACTTGCCAAGCACTGCGGGTGATTACAGCCACATGTTGATACTCAGCGCCTCAGCTGGAAAGATCGTCAAAATGGATCGCTCGGGCAACCTCTTGGGTACGCTGGTTATTGGCAGTGCTGCCCAAAATGAAGGTTTGACGATGGATAACGCTGGCAATATTTATGTGGTCAGTGAAATTGGTGGTGGCGCAGGTCGGCCTGAAATGCTTGTTTACTCACCCACAACAGCAAAGACGGCTGTGGGCATCGGCAGTAACTTTTACCTCACTTTCAATCAAGCTATTGCAGCCGGCACGGGTAACTTCGTGATCAGCAATGGCGCTGGTGATACGCGAACCATTTTGGTATCGGACGCAACACAAGTGAGCATCAGTGAAAAAACAGTCACTATCAACCCAACAACTGATTTGGCTGCAGGGACGACATATACAGTTACCTATGCTTCAGGTGTGATTAAAGATACCAAGGGCAATGCGGCCCCAGCAGTCAGTGGAAATGCCATTGGATTCACTACAACCGGAGTTGTTGATACTGTTGCGCCAACATTGGCAAGCACATCGCCTGTTGACAATGCAACGGGTATCACCACCAGCCGTGTGGTTCTGACCTTCAGTGAGAATGTGGTCGCTGGGTCGGGCAACGTTGTTATTGCTAGTGCCGCGGATACCCGCACCATTTCGGTCACAGATACAACGCAAGTCACATTCAGCGGCAATACAGCAAATATCAACCCAAGCGCTGATCTACAAAAGGGTGTCAGCTACAACGTGACAATTGCCACGGGTGTCATTAAAGATGCCGCAGGCAATTCCTTTGGTGGTATCTCTGTAGCAACCGAATTGAATTTTGATACTGCCGCCGCAGTACCCGCAACTCCAACCCTGTTGATCACTGAAGTTAATTCAAATGCTGCAGGCGGTGACTTTTTTGAACTTTACAACTACGGCACTTCAGCTGTCGATATCAGTGGCTGGAAATGGGGAGACAACAAGTTTTCCTTTACAGACGCAGCGATTGCAACATTTGCCAGTGGCACCACGATTGCCGCAGGTCAACGCCTGATCGTTATGAATGTGGCGGGTGGTGCAGCGGCTTTTAGAACTGCTTGGGGCTTGGCAGCTGATTTCCCGATCGCAACAACTGATGTCGCGGGTCCTGGCCTGGGTAGTGGAGATGCCGTTGTCGTTTACAACGCTGCAGGTACGGTGATTGTTTCATTCAACTATGGTGCTGATGCCACAGGCTTTCCTCATGCACTGCCTTCCTCTGGTGTCACATGGGTTGCAGCGCATGCCGGTCCTGCCTTCGGTGCAGCTGTAGGTGCTAACTCAATCTCGGCCGTTTGGGATGGGGTCTCTACATCGAGCCCAACTTATAAAGCAGCCGTCGTGGGTGTTCTGGGCGCATTTGCACAACCGGCTGTGGCGACTGCAATTGGTTCGCCTGGGCAGTAAATTTAACTTGGGTCAGGGGGGATTCTTTGGTTCCCACCCCATTGAATGAACTGACTCAAGTCAGGTGAAGTAATGGTCTAACTAACTTGTGCAATGAGTGGCCACTGTGGAAGCCCGGCCCAGGCTGCTCAGCGCATCTGCGCGCCCGCATGCGGATCGAGCCGCACAAACCACCACAGCGACAGCGCGTTGACCAAGCCGACGACGATGAATGCTGGTGAAAAATCCCCGGGCTGCAGCTCTATGCCATTGCCGCCATGCCAAAAAGAGGCCGCTGCCAACAAGGCGGCGCCCAATACCACGCCAAAGCTCAAAGAGACCTGCTGGGCCATGGCAGATAAGGCGGTGGCATGGCTCATGCGCGGAGCAGGAATTTCCGAGAAACCCAACGTGCCCAGGCAGATCATGCACATCGAGGTGACCAGCCCGCCCATCATCAGCACCACAAACAGCAGCAGGTGCGGCGTGGCTGGCGTGAACTGGCTGTACCCCAGGTAAAACAGGCTGCTGAGCGCGGTGGCGCCCATCAGCAGATTGCGAAAACCAAAACGTCGAATGGTCTGGGTCATTACCACCCGAGTGCCCAGGGCGCCCACTGCGGTGGCGACCGTAAGCGTACCGGACGCCAGGGGAGACAGGCCAAAGCCCAGCTGCAACATCAGCGGCAGCAAAAAAGGCACGGCGCCAATGCCAATCCGTAGCGGCAGGCCACCAAACACCGACAGGCGGAAGGTCCGGTGGCGGAGGATAGCCAGGTCAATCAGCGGATGCTCACTTTGGCGGACATGGCGCGTATAGAGCCACAGCATCGCCGCCCCTAGCAGCGCCGCCAACCAGGACACCAGCACCGGCACCATGGTGCGCCCAGCGGTTTCCAGCGCGCCGAGCAGCAAACTCAGGCCCAGGGCCAGCAAGGCGAAACCGCCGAAGTCAAAGGGCACCGGGTCAACCGCCGGCGGGTCTTCACTGACAAAAGCCAGCGTGAGTGCAATGGCCAGTAGCCCAAACGGAATGTTGACCAGAAAAATCCAGCGCCAACTGGCATAGGTGACGATGGCTCCGCCAAACAACGGGCCCATCATGCGGCCAATGACCGCCGGCACCGTGAACCAAACCATGGCTGCGACCATGCCTGAGGGCGGTACGGCCCGCAACAAGATCAGGCGACCTACCGGCACCATCATGGCACCGCCCAGCCCCTGTAGGATGCGAAACACCACCAGCTCAGGCAGGCTGCCAGCCATGCCGCACAGGGCTGAGCCCAGCGAAAACAGCGCTATCGCCAAACAAAATACCCGCCGCGCGCCAAACCGGTCGGCCAGCCAGCCACTGAGCGGCAAAAAAACCGCTAGGCTGAGTAAGTAGGCGGTGATGGCCAGGTTAAGGTGCAGCGGCGGCACCGCCAGTGCAGTAGCGATGCTGGGCAGCGCCGTGACCATGACCGACGAGTCAAGATTTTGAAGGAACAGGGGGCTAGCCACAATGGCAGGAATCAGTCGGTCGCGGCGTAGTAGCATAAGGTCATTTTAGGAAGGGACATTTAGCATGCCGGCGCTCACGCTCAACCATCTGAAAATCCGAACTCGGTTCCTGCTGTTGTTGGTGCTGTTCTTGACTGGGTTTTTGCTGTACGGCGGGTGGTCGTTCCGCACGCTTGATTCGCTCAAGGTGAATGGGCCCTTGTAGCAACGGATTGTGCAGAGCAAGGACCTGATTGCCGATGTGCTGCCACCGCCTGAGTACATCATAGAGTCGTACTTGGTGAGCCTTCAGCTGGTCAGTGCAAATGACAAGGACGAGCAAGATAGGTTGGTGGCGCGGCTCAAGTCCTTGAAAAAGGATTACGACGATCGGCACCTCTACTGGTCCCGCGAGTCGCTGGAGCCCGAACTGGCTGAGCTGTTGCTCAAGTCGTCGTACGAGCCGGCCATGGCGTTCTACCGCCTGGCCTTTGACCAGCTGATTCCCGCCGTCCGGGCCGGCAACCGAGAGGCCATTAGCGCCACCACCCTGCCCATCAACCAAGTCTATGATAGCCATCGCACCGCCATGGCGCTGCTGCTGCTAATCCTGGCCGCATCGGTGGCCATTTGCCTGGGTGTGGCTTTCATGATCATCCGCAGCATCCTGCGGCCGCTGAATCAGGCCGTTGACGTCGTCAAGACATTTGCCGCCGGTGACTTGCGCGCCCGATTCAATACTGATGGCCAGGACGAGTTTGCGCAATTGCTCCAGGCGCTGCAGGAGATGCAGGTCAACCTGATCAAGCTGGTGTCGGGTGTGCGGGAGGGGTCGAAACAAGTGGCGGTGGCCTCGGCCGAGATCGCCCAGGGCAACCAGGACCTGAGCAGCCGAACCGAAAGTCAGGCCAGTTCGCTGCAGGAGACGGCCGCCGCCATGGAAGAGCTGGGCTCGGTCATGACCCAAAATGCCGACACTGCGCGTCAGGCCAACCTGCTGGCCCAGGCCGCCAGCACCACCGCCCAGCAGGGCGGCCAGGTGGTGGCGCAGGTGGTGGACACCATGCGCGGCATCAACGACGCCTCGCGCAAAATTTCAGACATCATTGGCGTGATTGACGGCATTGCCTTCCAGACCAACATTTTGGCGCTCAATGCCGCCGTTGAGGCGGCCCGAGCGGGCGAGCAAGGCCGCGGTTTTGCCGTGGTGGCCAGCGAAGTGCGCAGCCTGGCGGGTCGCAGCTCGGAGGCCGCGCGCCAGATCAAGACCCTGATTAATGCCAGCGTCGAACGGGTGGCGCAGGGCACCCAACTGGTCGATCAGGCTGGCGCCACCATGACGGAAGTGATCGCCAGCATCCGGCAGGTGACCGATTTGATTGTTGAAATCAGCTCCGCCAGCGCGGAACAAACGACGGGGGTGAAGCAGATCACCGAGGCGGTGAGCCAGATGGACCAGGCCACCCAGCAAAATGCCGCCCTGGTCGAGCAAATGGCCGCGGCCGCGCTGAGCCTCAAGTCCTTGTCGCAGGAACTGGTCGGCCGGGTGGCCATGTTTGGCGTCGACAACACCGCAGTACCAACGTTTAGCACGCTCGCCCTGCCCTCGTCGGGCGCCGGTCAGACCGAAGCAGCCTGGAAGTCTTTCTAAACCGCCTGCTGAGCCAGCGCCCGCTGACTCGCCGCCAGACATTCAGCGGCCCAGGCTGGCACTGGCGTATCTGCTTCGCGCACCAGGTTGATCATCTCTACGCTCACCGGTAGATCTGGCGGCAATGCGGCAAACAGGCCGCGCAGGTCGATGTTGCCCTCTCCCGGCATGAGCCGCTCGCAGCGGGCGGTGTGCAACAACTGCTCGGTACTGAAATGGGTGCCGGCCTCACCGTCACAGATCTGGGCATAGTGCAGCAGGCTGCGCGGGATGGCTCGAATGTCGTCCAGTGTGGTGTGGGAGCGGCCAAAGTGCAGCGCATCAACCAAAATCCCGGCGTTGGCCGGGCTGCCGGCGGCTTCGACCAGCGCCAAAGCACTGCGGGCGTCGGGCACTGCCGTCCAGGGCATGAACTCCAGGTCGGCCGTCAGGCCAAAGGGCGCCATCTGCTCGCACAGCCGGGCATAGCTGGTGGCCAGTCGGGCCGGGTCGGTGTCGTCACCAACCACCAGCACGGCGCGTGCGCCGAGTGCAGCGCCGGCCTCGAACAAGGGCAGGTACAGCCGGGGGTCAAAGCCCTCGCCGATGCGCACGATTTCCAGATCAAACACGCCCACGCCAGTGTCGCGGCAGGCGGCCAAGGTCTCGTGCATCAGCGCTGCGTCACCCAGCAGCTGCTGATACGGCGTGCCCGGGACGTTGGGCCACAGGCGCAGGCCAACAAAGCCGTAACCGGTGGCAGCCGCCAAGCGCACCGCCTCGGGCGCCCCGCAGCGGTGGGCCGTCAGGTAGGCCATGGCGTAGGCACGGGTCCCAGGCGGCTGGGGTAACGAGGCAAGACTGTTGTTCATGGCATTCGGATAAAGAAGGATTTTGCTATGAAAAAAATAGCTATAAAGCCACGTCCATCAAAGGCTAGAGGCCTATTTTGTTATAAATTACCCCGTCAGGCCAGCCCCGGAAATCCCATGATAATCGCGATGGGCTGCAATTTCGCCATCTCGCGCGTCTTCAGCGCGAAGGCAGGATGACCGCCGCAGCGGCCCGAATAACCCGACACACCCCAGCCACTACAAGGAGCCCTGCTTATGTCCGATTCACCGTTTGTACTGGCCGGCGTGATGGGGTGGCCGGTAGCGCACACCCGCTCGCCCGCCATCCACAACCATTGGATCGCCAAGTACGGGCTTAAGGGCGCCTATGTGCAGCTGCCGGTTCAGCCAGAGCGGCTGGAGGCGGCCATCCGTGGCCTGGCGGCCCTGGGTTTTGCCGGCTGCAATGTGACCGTGCCGCACAAGGTCAGCGCCATGCGCTTCATGGACGAGCTGCACCCGGCCGCGCGCCGGGTGGCAGCGATCAACACCGTCGTGGTGCAAGCCGATGGGCGCCTGCTGGGCATGAACAACGACGGCGCGGGCTACATCCAGAGCCTGCGCGATGCCGACACCACCTGGCGCGGTGATGCCGGGCCGGCACTGGTGCTGGGTGCCGGCGGCGCGGCCAGGGCTATTGTGGTGGCCCTGCTGGACGAAGGCGTGCCTGAGCTACGCATCACCAACCGCACCCTGGAGCGGGCGCAGGAGCTCGCCGAGGCCTTTGGCGACCGGGTCAAGGTGGTGCCCTGGGCCGAGCGCAACGAGGCGATGGCGGGCGTGAGCCTGCTGGTCAACACCACCATGCTGGGCATGCACGGGCAAGCACCACTGGATGTTGCGCTCCACGCGCTGCCTCAAGAGGCCATGGTGTCGGATGCGATCTACATTCCAATGGAGACGCCCCTGCTGGCGGATGCCCGAAAAGCAGGCCACCGAACAGTCAATGGTCTGGGCATGCTGCTCAACCAGGCGCGCCCGGCGTTCCAGTCGTGGTTCGGCGTGCTGCCCGAGGTCACGCCCGAGCTGCGGGCGGCGGTTGAGGCCACTTTTTAGAGTCAATGCGCCTTGAATTTGCTTGGTCCATCGCACCGCACGAGCCCACTTACTCGGCCTTGACCCCCACATCCTTAGCGATTTTGGTCCACTTGGTGATTTCGGCGTCGATGAAACGGCCAAACTGTTGCGGCGTGCCGCCCGGTCGCCTGCCGATGCCGCCGCCCGCATTGCCGAGCTCGCCCCCTACCAGCCCTACTGGATTGAAGAACCCATTGGCACCGACCAGCCCCACGCCGCCTGGCGCGGTCTGGCACAGGCCAGCGCTGCGCCCCCGGCGGCTGGGCTGAAGTGGACGCCAACCCTGACCCGCTGCGGGAGCAGGTGTTTCCGCTAACGGTGGTGGACGGTTGGGCCACCCTGTCTAATGCGCCTGTCCTGGGTGTGGCGCCAGACCAGCAGGCGATGGCCGGGTATCGGGTATCGGGTATCGGGTATCGGGTATCGGGTATCGGGTATCGGGTATCGGGTATCGGGTATCGGGTATCGGGTATCGGGTATCGG
>CAMELV010000062.1 GCA_945925985.1 Comamonas sp. lk
TGGCGTGGAGCGACTGAACAAGGAGATCAAACGCCGAACGCGGGTAGCCACCTTGTTCCCCAACTCGGCAAGCTGCCTGCGACTGGTGAGCGCCATCCTGGCTGAACAAGATGAGGAGTGGTTGACCGCAAAAATCTACCTGACTATGAACCCCTGAACCGCCGCGCGCGCGCAACACCTCAGAACCAGTTCGCGGAATTTACAGAAAAACAGTTGCTTTATCTGCTGGCTGGAGGCCTCGTCAGCCGTGCTGGACCTGCCACCCGCAGTCGACGCAGTGGCCGACACCGACGTGGTCTTGCGGCGTGTGCCGGTGGCCGAATTTCGGCGCACCTTGGCCGACTTATCAGTGGCGGCCCGGGCCGTGCTGGACGATGTGGCACGGGCCCATCGGCAGCAAACTGAGTTGGCGGTGAGCCGCCTGGCCAAGGACGCCGAGGCGCGTTGCGCCGAATGGCTGCTGCAGCATGCTGAGCCACAGGCTCAGGGCGGCATGGCGGTGCAGTTGCAAGAACGCAAGCGCTCGATTGCGGCCCATCTGGGCATCGCCCCTGAGACGCTCTCAAGGGTGCTGCGCCACCTGCGTGAGCGCAGCCTGATCAGCGGCTCCGGTCGCAGCCTCAACCTGCTGGATCTGACCGGACTGCGCACCCTGGCCGGTGTTTAGGCCGGGTTGGCGGGTAAGCTGAGTGCTGTCAGCACGGCTTCTGCAGTGGCCGGCGCCTGCAGCCTGACCGCAGCGCCGTCGCCCCTGGCTTGCGCCACCGCATCGCGCAGGGCCTCAAACACGCTGATGGCCAGCATGAAAGGCGGCTCACCCACGGCCTTGCTGCCAAACACATTGTCCTCACGGTTCGGCTCGGGCCAAAGGTCCACCGTGAAGTGGCCCGGAATGTCACCGGTGGCAGGGATCTTGTAGGTGCTGGGCGCGTGGGTGGCCAGGCGGCCCTGCTTGTCCCACACCAGCTGCTCGGTGGTGAGCCAGCCCATGCCCTGCACAAAGCCGCCCTCGATCTGGCCAATGTCGATGGCCGGGTTGATGGAGCGGCCCACGTCGTGCAGGATGTCCACGCGTAGCACCCGGTTTTCTCCGGTCAGGGTGTCGATGGCGACCTCGGTGCAGGCGGCGCCATAGGCAAAGTAATAGAAGGGCCGGCCAGTCAGCGTGGTCTTGTCGTAGTGGATCTTGGGGGTGCGGTAAAAGCCATCGCTCCAGAGCTGGATACGGTTGGCGTAGGCCAGCCGCACCACATCGTCAAACGGCCGGGTGCCGCCGGGCGAGTGCACCAGGCCGCCGGCGAAGCGCACTGCACCCGCGCCACAGCCATCCAGCCCCGCCACAAAGGCCGCCAGGTTGTCGCGCACATGGCGGGCCGCAAACTGGGCGGCGCGGCCATTGAGGTCGGTGCCGGCCGAGGCGGCGGTGGCCGAGGCGTTGGGAATCTTGCTGGTGTCGCTGGCGGTGACCAACACGCACTCAAAGGGCACGCCCAGTTCGTCGGCCACGATCTGCGCCACCTTGGTGTGCAGGCCCTGGCCCATTTCGGTGCCGCCGTGGTTCACTTGCACGCTGCCGTCCAGGTACACATGTACCAGCGCGCCAGCCTGGTTGAACAAGGTTGCAGTGAAGGAAATACCAAACTTGACCGGTGTTATCGCCAGCCCACGTCGGATGACGGGTTGGGCAGCGTTCCAAGCCAAAATGGCCTCCCGCCTTTGCTGATATTGAGAAGATTGCTCTAGTTTCGATAGCAGTGGCGCCAGAATGTTGTCCTCGACCCGCATGCCGTAGTGGGTGGTATCGCGCCGCGCCTGGCCATTGGCCGTGGGGTGCTCGTCGTACAGGTTGCGCTGGCGCACCGCCAAAGGGTCCAGCCCGAGCCGGCGTGCAATGTCGCCCATGATGGCTTCGATCACGATCATGCCCTGGGGCCCGCCAAAGCCGCGAAACGCGGTATGGCTCTGGGTGTTGAGCTTGCAGCGGTAGGAGGCAATGGCCACATCTTCCAGAAAATAAGCGTTGTCGGCGTGGAAGATCGCGCGGTCGGACACCGGGCCTGACAGGTCGGCGCTGAAGCCACAGTTCATGGCCATCATCAGGTTCAGGCCGCACAAGCGCCCGCTGTCGTCAAAGCCCACGGTGTAGTCACAGACCATGGGGTGCCGCTTGCCGGTGATTAAAAAGTCATCGTCGCGGTCCAGCCGCAGCTTGACCGGGCATTTGAACTTGTGCGCCGCCACCGCCGCCCACACCGCCATGTGGCCAGCCTGGGTCTCCTTGCCGCCAAAACCGCCACCCATGCGCCGGCATTCGACCCGCACCGCGTTATTGGACAGGCCCAGGGCGTGGGCCACCCAGTGCTGCACCTCGCCTGGGTGCTGTGTGCTGCTGTGAATCACCCACTGCCCCTGCTCCTGCGGCAGGGCGTAGGCCACCTGGCCTTCAAGGTAAAAGTGTTCCTGACCACCCACCTCCAGGGTCCCGCTGAGCTGGTGCGGGGCACCGGCCAGCGCGGCATCGGCATCACCTCGGCGGACAAACACCGGCGGCAGCACAGAGTGGCTTTGTTGCAGCGCCTCGCGTACGCTCAGCACGGCGGGCAGGGCGTCAATCTGCACTTGCACCAGGCGCGCTGCGTGGCGGGCCTGCATCATGTTGTCGGCCACCACCAGGCCCACCACCTGGCCCACGTGCTGCACCGTGCCTTGTGCAAACACCGGCTCGTCACCGGCAAAGGCGGCCAGCATAGCGTCGCCGGGAATGTCTGCCGCCAGGACGAGACCGCGTACGCCGGCCAGCGCCAGTGCCGCCGCGCCAGAGACCCCGCGCAGGGTGCCATGGGCCAGCGGCGACAAGATGGGGGCCGCGTAGAGCGTGCCGCGCGCCTCGGCCATGTCGTCAATGTAGGTGGCCGTACCCGCCGCCTGAGCTGCTGCGCTTTCGTGGTGCGCAGACGAACCACTTGCTCTGCTGGTCATGCCAGCAACGCCTCAAGGCCGGCGCTCTCCAGGTTGATGGTGTGCGCGCCCTGGCTCTCCAGCCACAAGCGCTGTAGCAGATTACCCAGCACCTGAACCCGGTAAGCGCTGGAGGCGCGCAAGTCAGAGATCGGCGAGAACTCCTGGCGCAGCACCCGCATGGCCTGCTGCACGGTCGCCTCGGTCCAGGGCCGCCCGGTCAGCAGTGCCTCGGTTTGCCCGGCACGCACCGGGGTGGCGGCCACCCCGCCCACCCCGATCGATGCTTGCACAATGTGGCCGCCCTCCAAGTGCAGCGCCACGGCCAGGCACAGCGCCGAGATGTCGTCGTCAAAGCGCTTGGACACTTTGTAAACCCGGCTGAATTCCTGTGGCACCGCCTTGGGCACCTTGATCCAGGCCAGAAGCTCGTCCGGCGCCATCACGTTTTGCCGGTAGCCGGTGTAGAGCTGCGCCAGCGGCAGCTCGCGGTGGCCGCGCGTGCTCATCAGCACCACGTTGGCGCCCAGCGCGATCAGGAGCGGCATCGAGTCGCCAATCGGCGAGCCGTTGGCGACATTGCCGCCCAGCGTGCCCGAATTGCGCACCGGCAACCCGGCAAAGCGCTGGGCAAAGGCCTCCAGCTGCGGTCGGTCCGCCACCAGGGCCGCAAAGGCTTCGGTCAGCGACACCGCAGCGCCAATCGCCAGGTGGTGCGGGTAGACCTCCACGCGGCGCAGTTCGGCCACGCGGCTTAAGTCCAGCACCTGCGGCAAGCGGCGGTGGCCCTTGTTGACCCACAGACCCACGTCAGTGCAGCCGGCCACCAGTTGCGCCGCGGGGTGGCTGCTGCGCAGCCGCAGCAGCTCAGCCAGGGTGTCTGGCAAAAAATAGGCCAAATTGGCCTCCAGCCCTTGTCCTGTTTGGTTAAGCTGCTTCAATTGTTGTAGCAAATCAACTTCGTTCACTGTCACCCGTGGCAGGTCTGCCATGGTCTGAGCGGCGTCCAGAATCGGCCGGTAGCCGGTGCAGCGGCACAGGTTGCCCGACAAATCCTGCTGTGCCAGCGCTCGCGTGATGGGGCGGCCCGGCACCACATGGTTTTGGTACATCCCAAACAGGCTCATCACAAAGCCGGGTGTGCAAAAGCCGCACTGGCTGCCATGGCACTCCACCATGGCCTGCTGCACCGGGTGCAAGTTGCCATCCGGCGCCAGCAGGTCCTGCGCTGTCCAAAGGGCCTGGCCCTGGATGGAGTGCGCCAGCCGGATGCAGCTGTTCACCGCGCGGTACTTCAGGCGGCCACCGTCGTCCTCGCCCAGCACCACGGTGCAGGCGCCGCAATCGCCCTCGTTGCAGCCCTCTTTGGTGTCGGTGCCATGCAGGTCCTCGCGCAGCACCTCCAGCAGGGTGCGGTCGGGCGGCACGCCATGCAGGGTGACAGTCTGGCCTTGGCGGACAAATTGAAGCGGTCGGGTGGTCATCGGAGATTCCTCATGGCCTAGGGTAAAGCAGGAGCGCCGACGCGCTCATTTCGACTAGCATATGGCATTCAACAAGATCCAGTGATGCGCGACGACATTCTTTTCGGTGAACGCGACACAGACCGCCGGATGTCGGAGCTGGCGGTCCTCAAGCGCCAGGCGCTTGCCGCATGACGCCCCCCCGCCTGCAACTGACCGGCATCACCAAACGCTACCCCGGCGTGGTGGCCAACAGCGACGTCAACCTGACCGTCCAGCCAGGTCAGGTCCATGCGGTGCTGGGCGAAAACGGGGCCGGCAAGTCAACGCTGATGAAGGTCATCTACGGCTCGGTCAAACCGGACAGCGGCAGCGTGTTGTTCAACGGTCAGCCCGCGCACATCCGCAACCCGCAGGAGGCGCGGGCCCTGGGCATCAGCATGGTGTTCCAGCATTTCAGCCTGTTTGACACCATCACCGTGGCAGAGAACGTCTGGCTCGGCCTGAGCAAAAGCCTGAGCCTGGCCGCAGTCACCCAGAGCATCACCGCCAAGGCGGCCGAATACGGCCTCGACATCGACCCCAGCCGGCCGGTTCATACCCTGAGCGTGGGTGAGATGCAGCGGGTCGAGATCATCCGCGCCCTTTTGACTAACCCGCAACTGCTGATCCTCGACGAGCCGACCTCGGTGCTGACACCGCAAGCCGTCGAAAAGCTGTTTGTGGTGCTTAAAAAATTGGCCACTGAGGGTTGCAGCATCCTGTACATCAGCCACAAGCTGCATGAAATTCGCGAGCTGTGCACGGCCTGCACGGTGCTGCGTGGCGGCCGGGTCACCGGGGTCTGCAACCCGGCCGAAGAGTCCAATGCCTCGCTGTCGCGGCTGATGATCGGCGCCGAGCCGCCGCAGCTGACCCACCGGCCGCAACAGCCTGGCGCGCCGGTGCTCCAGGTGCAGGGCTTGAGCCTGCCGCGTGCCGACCAGTTTGGTGTTGACCTGCTGGGCCTGGACCTGCAGGTGCGTGCCGGCGAGGTGGTGGGTCTGGCCGGCGTCTCTGGCAATGGTCAAAAAGAGCTGTTGTACGCCTTGTCGGGTGAAGACATGCGGGCCGCAGCCGGCGCCATTCGCATTGCGGGTGCGGATGCGGGCGCCTTGCATCCCGGTGCCCGGCGCAAACTGGGCCTGCACTTTGTACCGGAAGAGCGGTTGGGTCGCGGCGCGGTGCCCACACTGGGGCTAGCGCACAACCTGCTCTTGACGCGGCAGGAGGCGATCAGCCACCCCCGCTGGGGCGGCGGCTGGATTCGGGTGCGTGCGCTGGAGCAGCAGGCGGCCGGCATCATTGCGCGCTTCAATGTCAAGGCTGGCGGCCCGCGTGCGTTGGCGCGTTCACTCTCAGGCGGCAATTTGCAAAAGTTCATCGTCGGTCGCGAAATCGACGCCGCCCCACGCCTCTTCATCGTGTCGCAGCCCACCTGGGGTGTCGATGTGGGCGCTGCGGCACAGATTCGGGGTGAAATCCTGGCGCTTCGCGACGCGGGTTGCGCCGTGCTGGTGGTCAGCGAAGAGCTCGAAGAGCTGTTCGAGCTCAGCGACCGCTTGCATGTGATGGCGCGCGGTCGCCTGTCACCCTCCATAGCCGTCGCCGATGCCACGGTCGAGCAGATTGGCGAATGGATGAGCGGCTTGTGGCAGGGGGAGGCCCATGCTCAAGCTTGAAGCCCGGCCGCAACCCAGCACGGCCTGGACCTACGGCTCGCCGGTTTTAGCACTGCTTGTCACAGTGCTAATCGGCGTGTTGCTGTTCGTGGCCTTGGGTAAAGACCCGGTGGCTGGGTTGCGTGTGTTTTTTTGGGACCCGATCAAAAGCCCTTACGCGCTGGGTGAGCTCACCGTCAAGGCCACGCCGCTGCTGCTGATCGCGCTGGGGCTGGCCGTGTGTTTTCGCTCCAACGTCTGGAACATCGGCGCTGAAGGCCAGTACGTGCTGGGCGCGATTGCCGCCAGCGGCGTGGCACTGCTGGCCGACAAAGGCAGCGGCAGCTGGGTCGTGTTGCCGATCATATTGGCGGGCATGCTGGGCGGCATGTTCTGGGCCGGCATCACGGCCTGGCTGCGCGACCGTTTCAATGCGAATGAAATCCTGGTTAGCCTGATGCTGGTCTATGTTGCCGTGATGTTGCTCAGCTTCATGGTCTCGGGCCCCTGGAAAGACCCGCAGGGCTACAACTTCCCCCAGAGCCGCACCTTTGACGCCGCCGCCCGCATTCCGCGTCTGTTCGCAGGCTCGCGGGTCAACATTGGCCTCTTTATCGCTTTGGCCGGTGTGGCTTGCGTCTGGGTCTTCTTGTTCCGCACGCGGGCTGGATTTGCCCAGCAGGTCGGCGGCCTGGCGCCGGCGGCGGCCCGCTATGCTGGTTTTTCGTCGCGACGTGCGTTGTGGGTCGCGCTGCTGGTCTCGGGCGGCATGGCGGGCTTGGCTGGCGCGCTCGAGGTGGCCGGCCCCATTGGTCAGCTCACGCCCTATGTGCCGGCCGGCTACGGGTTCGCCGCGATCATCGTCGCTTATGTCGGGCGGTTGCACCCGGTGGGCATGGTGCTGTCTGCGGTGCTGATGAGCATGTTCTACATCGGCGGTGAGCTGGCCCAGTCGCGGCTGGGGATGCCGCGTTCGCTCACCGGCGTGTTCCAGGGCTTGCTGCTGTTCACCCTGCTGGCTTGCGACACACTGGTCAATTACCGCATGCGGTGGGCCAAATGACCGCGGCCCCGGCGCCGCTGCCTTGAACCAAGGACACTGAGACCATGGAATCCTACGCCCTGCTGATCGCTGCGACGCTGAATGCCGGCACGGTGCTGGCCCTGGCATCGCTGGGGCTGCTGATCAACGAAAAAGCCGGTATCGTCAATTTGGGGGCCGAGGGCATGATGCTCTGCGCCGCCATTGCCGGCTTTGCGGCCGTGGTGCACACGGGCAGCGACCTGCTTGGTTTTGCCGCCGGTATTGGCGCCGGCGCCTTGATGGCGCTCATCTTTGGCGCACTGGTCATCTGGCTCAACACCAACCAGTACGCCACCGGCCTGGCGGTCAGCCTGTTTGGCGCCGGCTTTTCAGCGTTTGTGGGCGTAGGCTATGTGCAGGAACAAATCCCTGAGCGCCTGCAGTTTGAGATCCCCTGGCTGGCCGACGTACCTCTGCTGGGCCCCGCCCTGTTCCGCCAGCACCCCCTGGCTTACCTGACCGTGCTGCTGGCGCTTGCCCTAATTTGGTTTCTGTACCGCACCCGCGCCGGTCTGGTGTTGCGCAGCGTCGGCGAAAGCCCGGAGTCGGCGCACGCCCTCGGCTACCCGGTGCGGCGTATCCGGCTGTTGGCCGTGGTGGCAGGTGGCGCCCTGTGTGGCCTGTCTGGCGCCTACATTTCACTTGTTTATACCCCCCTGTGGGTGGAGGGGATGGTCGCCGGCAAGGGCTGGATTGCCCTGGCCCTAACCACCTTTGCCACCTGGCGCCCGGCGCGGGTGCTGCTGGGCGCCTACCTGTTTGGTGGCGTGACCATGCTGCAGTTTCACCTGCAGGGCGATGGCGTCGAGGTGCCCAGCCAGTTTCTGACCATGCTGCCCTACCTGGCCACCATCGTCGTGCTGGCGCTCATTTCCCGCAATCCGCAGTGGATTCGCATCAACATGCCAGCCTCGATTGGCAAGCCGTTTTACCCGGGCGCCTGAGGTTTCCGGTCCATAATTGAAATCTGTCCCACCCTGTCGCAAACCACCCTGTAAAGAAGGAATTGACATGACTGATCTGTCCAAGTTGACGTTCAAGATCGCAGCACTCACCGCCGTAGCCTCTGCTGCGCTGGTGGGCTGCGGCAAAAAAGAGGAGCCGGCACCTGCACCGGCGCCAGCCGCAGCGGCATCTGCCCCGGCACCCAAGCCCGAGCCACTGAAAATCGCTTTTGCCTACGTTGGTCCAGTGGGCGATGGCGGCTGGACCTTCGCCCATGACAACGCCCGCAAGGCCCTGGAAAAAGAATTCGGCGACAAGATCCAGACATCGTTTGCTGAAAACGTGCCCGAGTCCGCAGACGCCGAGCGCGTGATCCGCGACATGGCCACCCAAGGCAACAAGCTGATCTTCGGCACCACCTTTGGCTACATGGAGCCCATGCTCAAAATTGCACCTGACTTCAAGGACGTCAAGTTCGAGCACGCCACCGGCTTCAAGCAGGCCGACAACATGCGCACCTACGACAGCCGCACCTATGAGGGCGCCTACATGGCCGGCATCATCGCTGGCAAAATGACCAAATCCAACACGCTGGGCGTGGTCGCTTCGATCCCAATTCCTGAGGTGATCCGCAACATCAACAGCTTCACGCTGGGTGCCCAGTCGGTCAACCCCAAGGTCAAGACCAAAGTGGTGTGGGTGAACGGTTGGTTCGACCCACCGAAAGAAACCGAAGCCGCTACCTCGCTGATGAACGGCGGCGCTGACGTGCTGTTCCAGAACACAGACTCCGCCGCCGTCCTCAAGGCTGCAGAAGCCAAGGGTAAGCGCGCTTTTGGTTGGGATTCCGACATGACCGCCTACGGCCCCAAGGCCCACCTGGCATCTGCTGTGATCAACTGGGGCCCGTACTACATCAAGGCCACCAAGGAAGCGCTGGACGGCTCCTGGAAAGGTGGCGGCAAAGTGTGGTGGGGCGTTAAAGAAGGCGCCATTGACATCGTCTCCATCGCTGAAGATGTGCCCGCTGACATCAAGACCAAAGTGGCAGACGTGAAAAAAGGTCTGGCTGATGGCACTTATGTCATCTGGAAAGGCCCGATCACCGACAATAAAGGCAAAGTGCAGATCGCCAAAGATGCAGCAGCCGATGACAATTTCCTGGGTGGCCTGAACTTCTACGTCAAGGGCGTCGAAGGCAAGATCCCCGGCGGCAAGTAATCCCCCGTGATTGAAAAGGGCCGCTCTTGAGCGGCCTTTTTTGTTGGTGCGCCCAGCATGGGCGAACTTCTCAAATAAACGCGTTTTGACCGAACGCTACGAATAACTCCCCTACCAATCCGCAGGAACTTAATATGCAATCTGACGAGGTGGCGCGGCGCGCCTATTGGACACAGCAGCTCGAAGCGGCTTATGCCTTTATGTTTGAAAGCATCCTGCCCTACTCGGTGGTGGAGTGCGGTGAGCCGTTTGTTTCTTTACGCGAGGCGGCAGCGCAGGCCGATGTCATCGTCGCGTTTTCCTCACTCAAGCATGTCAACGACCTAGACCGGTTGTTTTATTTGCGTGAAGGTCAAATCCCCAATTTTTTGGGCGCGGCCAAAAAAATGAATGAACTGGGCTGGGTGCTGCGCGTCGAGGATGGCTATCGGACCCGGGAAATTCAGAAGTACCTTGGCCTCACGCCGAAGGTGTTTGACGCCGTTCTCCAGCGCGTGATGTGGGAACTAGATGGCAAAGTTCCGAGCCCAGAGTTCATGTTCCGCCGCTGTAGCGCCTTGGTCGCTACGGTGCCTAAATTCGCGACACACATGTCTGGCAGTGCGATCGATATCTCGGTGATGAGACTGAATGACCCTGCGCTCGAAGTCGATCGCGGTGGGCCGTACATCGAACTATCTGAACTAACGCCGATGAACTCTCCGTTTGTCTCGGCCGAAGGGCTCGGGCATCGCACAAAAATCACCGCATTGATGCGCGACTACGGTTTTGTCGAGTACCCGTGGGAGTTCTGGCACTATTCCAGCGGCGATGCCTACGACCAGTTTCTACGCAAGACCGGCAAGCCGGCCATCTATGGTGCTGTGGACTGGGATCCGGTCACCAACGTTGTCACGCCGATGGACGACCCCACCGCGCCTCTCAACAGCGAAGAGGAAATTCGCGCAGAAATCCAAGCTGCCCTGCAACGTCTGGCGAAGTAGATCTTTTCCTTGCCACAGAGCGCAACACTGGCCTGTCACCTGCCAACCCAGTTGGAAAAAGGTGACAGCATGCTCGCTGCGTCCAGCGCCGACGTGCAAGTGGCCGGGGCCGCATTCAGCCGCGGCTGATGCTGCCGCAGCCGGATACCGAGACATTGCGAATGGCCTGGGGGTCGGCCAGCGTCTCGGTGGCGCTGTCGAAACCTACCGCCTGCAGGTGCTGCGCCAGCCCGACGTCCATGCTGACCGCATGCTGCGCAAACCATTCGCTGAGTGCCACTCCCATGCGGTTGATGATGTCGGTCTCGCCTTTTTCGTAATGCGTTAAGACAGCATGCATGGTTTCCAGCACCATGGTGTGCTGGTCACTGTGGCAGTTGCTGGCAGTAAAGCCAGTGGCCTGCATCCAACGGTCTTCTTGCGCAAAATGCGCCACCGTATGGTCCAAAAAGGCCTGGTACAGCGGCAACTGGTCGGCCTCTGGCGTGGCCAACAAGGCGTTGAGCCGATCGGCAAACTCTTGGTGCGTGTGGTCCATTCGCAGATCGCCAGTGAGCAAGTCCTCGGACCATTCAAAAACAGCCACGGCACTCGCGGGTGGCGTTGGGGAAGGAGAAGGCGTGGTGTGCATGGATGGCTAGAGATTTCAGTGGGTGAGGGCCCTGAGTTTATGCGCTTGATATTCCATTGCCGTTGGCGTTCCAGGCGCGAACCCAAGGCCCCGACTTACGGGCGCAAAGAAAAAGCCACATTGTCGTCAAACAACGCGGCTTTCTAAATGGTGCCCGAGGCCGGAATCGAACCGGCACGGATTTCTCCGGGGGATTTTGAGTCCCCTGCGTCTACCAATTTCACCACCCGGGCAGTGTGCAGAGAAGCACCGGATTATGGCATAGGCGCTTGCGTGGCTTAACACTTAAGCATAGTTTGGCTGGCCCTCGCCTGTGATTGCGCGCCCCCACCGCATTGTTTGGGTTTCGGTTGCCCTAGCCAAATTTCGAAACTAAGCTAGGGTTTTGGACTCTAGGCATTGAACCATGCCTAAGGAAACTCTGCAAAACTCCCCACGAAATGTGTTGAAAAAAGCCTCAGTTTGCTATAAAATACATAGCATGAAACAAGCCTCTTTGAACCTCAATCTGCAACTCAAGAAGACCCGCAAACAAGTGTTCCTTGAGCAGATGGAGCAAGTTGTTCCCTGGGCTGATTTGGTCGCC
>CAMELV010000063.1 GCA_945925985.1 Comamonas sp. lk
AACGGACGGCCTACACCACCCAGCTGGATGCTGCCCGCAAGACCTTTGCTGCGGGATCAGGTACACGAACCGACATTGATGAGGCCCAGTCTCGATTGGACATGGCGCTGGCCCAGGAATTTGAGGCGCGCGAAAACGTGGACTACACTTTGCGCCAGTTGCAACTGCTGGTGAATGAACCGGTGAACCGTCTGGCACCGATGGTCGTGACGCAGCTGGATCTGTCGCCGCCGCAGCCGAACCGGCTGGGGGATTGGATCGAGCGGGCCGAGCAGCATAGCCCGCAGCTTCAAGCGCTGCGGGCCAGATTGGAGGCGTCGCGACTCGAGTTGGATAAAGCTAAGTCAGGACACTATCCGACCCTGGATGCCATCGTACAGTTGTCGCGCAGCGAAAGCGAAAACGTAACCAACATCGCCTCGCGTTACAACAACGCGGCCATTGGTCTGCAATTGAATCTGCCAATTTACGGCGGTGGTTATGTCAGTTCCCTGGTGCGACAGGCCCTGGCTGGTATCGAGCGGGCAACGGAAGAGTTGGAGGCGGGCCGGCGTGATTTGGGCTTGCGGGTCCACAGGGAGTTTCGTGGGATGACCGAAAGCATTCCTAAAATCCGGGCGCTGGAGCAGGCGGCAAAATCGGCCGAGCAGTTGGTTGTTTCCAGCCGTCGGTCCGTTCAGGCAGGCAGCCGCACTGTGCTGGATGTATTGAATGCCGAACAGCAGCGCACAGTGGTGCTGCGGGACCTGGCGCAGGCGAGGTTTTTGTATCTGATGGCACGGATCCGCTTGCTGTCGTTGGTTGGTGCTGCGGACGATCTGGCGATGCAGCATATGAACCGAGCCCTGCAGCCCTGAAGACATGACATTGACGCCTTCGGCAGCAGTTGATATGGCATCCCGCATTCGCCCGGACGTGCAGGCCATGCGCGCCTACGCCATCCAGGATTCGGCCGGATTGGTCAAGCTTGATGCCATGGAAAACCCCTACCAGTTGCCGCCCGATCTGCAGACGGCACTTGGGCAGCGTCTGGGCGCGCTGGCCGTCAACCGCTACCCCGGCGCCCGAGTGGCTGACTTACAGTTGGCCCTTGCCCGACATGCCGGGATGCCGGCCAGCCACGCCCTGATGCTGGGCAATGGCTCTGACGAACTGATCAGCCTGCTGGCGCTGGCCTGTGCCCTGCCGGGCGCCAGCGTGCTGGCGCCGGTGCCGGGCTTTGTGATGTATGCCATGAGCGCGCAGTTGCAGGGCTTGGCCTTTCATGGTGTGCCCTTGACGACCGATTTTGAGCTGGACCAGGCCGCCATGCATGCAGCGATCACCCAGCACCGGCCCACCATCACCTACCTGGCTTACCCGAATAACCCAACGGCCAACCTGTGGGACGACGCGGTGATCGAGCAGATCATTTTGGCTGTGGGTGAGCAGGGCGGTTTGGTGGTGATGGATGAGGCCTACCAACCGTTTGCCAGCAAAAGCTACCTTGACCGCATGGGCCGGCATAGCCATGTTCTGCTGATGCGCACGCTGTCCAAGTTTGGGCTGGCCGGCGTGCGACTGGGTTACCTCATGGGGCCTACTGGTCTGATCGAGCAGGTGGATAAAGTGCGCCCGCTTTATAACGTGAGTGTGTTGAACTGCGAGTGCGCCCTGTTCGCGCTCGAGCATGAGGCGGTTTTTGCAGCGCAGGCCCGTGCAATACGGGAACAACGCGCTGTGCTTTTTGAAGCGCTGGCTGATTTGCCTGGCGTTCGTGCCTACCCCAGTGAGGCCAATATGATTCTGCTGCGCGTGCCGGATGCACAGCGCAGCTTTGACGCACTGAAACAACGCAAGGTGCTGGTCAAGAATGTATCTTTCATGCACCCGCTGCTGACCAACTGCCTGCGCCTGACGGTGGGCACCGCTGACGAAAACCGTTTATTGCTCGCTGCCCTGCAGGAATCCCTATGACCAGCACCTCAACCCCCGACCCCGCAGCGCCCCGTATTGCCGAGGTGTCCCGTCGCACGGCCGAGACCAAGATCACGGTGCGGGTCAACCTCGATGGCACCGGCGTGGCGCGTTTGCACACCGGCATCGGTTTTTTTGACCACATGCTCGACCAAATCGCGCGGCACGGCCTGATCGACCTGGACATCCAGGCTGAGGGCGACTTGCACATTGACGGCCATCACACGGTGGAGGATGTGGGTATCACGCTGGGCCAGGCGGTGCATCGGGCTGTGGGCGACAAACGCGGCATCCGCCGCTACGGGCATGCTTATGTGCCGCTGGATGAGGCGCTGTCGCGGGTGGTGGTCGATTTTTCGGGGCGGCCCGGTCTGGTGATGAACGTGCCGTTCAAGAGCAGCATGATTGGCACCTTTGACAGCCAGTTGGCGCACGAGTTTTTTCAGGGTTTTGCCAACCACGCTTTTGTAACACTGCACATTGACAACCTACGCGGCGAGAACGCGCACCACCAGGCCGAGACCGTTTTCAAGGCTTTTGCCCGTGCTCTGCGCGTGGCCCTTGAGTTCGATCCGCGTGCGCTGGCTGTCATTCCGTCGACCAAGGGCAGCCTTTGAGCACAGTGGCGGTCGTCGATTACGGGATGGGCAATCTGCGCTCGGTGTCGCTGGCGGTCAAGGCGGCGGCAGCAGGCAGCGGCCTCCACGTGCTGGTAACCAACCGCCCCGACGAGGTGCGAGCCGCCGAGCGGGTGGTCTTGCCCGGCCAAGGCGCCATGCCAGACTGCATGCATGAGTTGCGCGCCTCCGGCCTGCTGGGCGCGGTGCTTGAGGCCGCGGCCAGCAAGCCACTGTTTGGGGTGTGCGTGGGCATGCAGATGCTGCTGGACCACAGCGCCGAGGGTGACACGCCAGGGCTGGGCCTAATTCATGGCGAGGTCCGCAAATTTGAGTTGCGCGGGCAGTTGCAGCCCGACGGCAGCCGCTACAAGGTGCCTCAAATGGGCTGGAACCAGGTGGACCGGGCTGGCACAGCCGGTGCCGGGCACCCGGTTTGGGGATCCATACCGGAGAGCAGTTACTTCTATTTTGTCCACAGTTTTTTCGCGCAACCGTCGGATGTGCGCCACACTGTGGGCCAGACCGACTACGGTCAGCGCTTTTGCTCGGCCATTGCGCGCGATAATATTTTTGCAACGCAATTTCACCCGGAAAAAAGTGCCACCCACGGTCTCTCCCTGTACCGGAACTTCCTGCACTGGCGTCCTTGATGGCGATCCCAGTGGCTGGTAGTGTGGCTTTGCGCCCGTTTCCCCACCCCTCTGAAGCACTATGCTTTTAATCCCAGCAATCGATCTTAAAGACGGCCAGTGTGTTCGACTCAAGCAAGGCGATATGGCGCAATCGACCACGTTCGGCGAAGACCCCGCCGCGATGGCCCGCAGTTGGGTCAGCAAGGGCGCACGGCGCTTGCACCTGGTTGACCTGAATGGCGCCTTCGCGGGCCATCCCAAAAATGAGATGGCCATTCGCAAGATCCTGCGCGAGGTCGGGAGTGAAGTCGATGTTCAGCTCGGCGGCGGCATCCGAGACCTTGACACCATTGAGCGCTACCTGGACGCTGGTTTGCGGTTCGTCATTATTGGCACTGCTGCGGTCAAAAACCCCGGGTTTTTGCAAGATGCCTGCACAGCTTTTGGTGGGCACATCATCGTGGGGCTTGATGCGCGGGAAGGTAAGGTCGCTACCGATGGCTGGAGCAAGCTCACGCGTCACGATGTGATTGATTTGGGTAAAAAGTTTGAGGACTATGGGGTCGAGTCCATCATTTACACCGACATTGGCCGCGATGGCATGCTGACAGGGATCAACATCGAGGCAACGGTCAAACTGGCGCAGGCGCTCAAGATCCCTGTAATCGCCTCCGGCGGTCTGAGTGGCATCGCCGATATCGAAGCCCTGTGCGCGGTAGAAGACGAGGGCGTTGAGGCAGTCATTTGCGGCCGAGCCATTTACAGTGGTGACCTGGATTTCGCGGCAGCGCAGACACGCGCCGACGAACTCAACGGATGACGAGTGCTCGCTAAGCGCATCATCCCCTGCCTGGATGTGACAGGGGGGAGGGTGGTCAAAGGCGTTAATTTCCTTGAGCTGCGCGATGCCGGAGATCCGGTGGAAATTGCGGCTCGTTACAACGAGCAGGGGGCCGATGAGCTCACCTTTCTCGACATTACCGCCACCAGCGACGGCCGTGACCTGATCTTGCACATCATCGAGGCAGTTGCCTCGCAGGTGTTCATTCCCTTGACCGTGGGCGGTGGCGTCCGTACGGTAGAAGATGTGCGCCGCCTGCTCAATGCCGGCGCTGACAAAACCAGTTTCAATTCGGCCGCCCTGGCGCGGCCGCAGCTTATCCAGGAGGTCTCACAACGCTATGGCGCTCAGTGCATCGTGGTGGCAATTGATGCCAAGCGCCGCTTTGGCGAGGACATGCTGGCTCGTGGTGAGGGCTGGGATGTTTACAGCCACGGCGGGCGCAAAAATACCGGGCTCGACGCCGTGGCCTGGGCCCGCCAAATGGCCGAACATGGCGCCGGCGAGATCCTCTTGACCAGCATGGACCGCGACGGCACCAAGGCTGGCTTTGATTTGGCGCTGACGCGGGCTGTGAGCGATGCGATCGACGTGCCAGTCATTGCTTCGGGTGGTGTCGGCACTTTGGGCCATTTGGCCGACGGCATTAGGCTGGGCGGCGCCGACGCGGTGCTGGCGGCCAGCATCTTCCACTACGGCGAGTTCACGGTCGGACAAGCCAAGGCTCACCTAGCCAGTTGCGGCATCCCGGTGCGTCTCTAGTTCGCCAGGCCTGTCGCCCCAACCCGCTAGCGCCTGGCAATCGGCGACAATTCCATTATGAACTGGCTGGATGACATCAAATGGGACGCGCAGGGACTGGTACCGGCCATTGCACAGGAGGCTGTCACAGGCGACGTGCTGATGTTTGCCTGGATGAACCGTGAAGCCCTGCAGGCTACCGCGGAGACCGGGAGGGCGGTTTATTTCAGCCGCTCACGCGGAAAGCTCTGGTTCAAGGGGGAAGAGTCCGGTCACGTGCAGACCGTGCATGAAATCCGCCGCGATTGCGATCAGGACGTTATTCTGCTGCGGGTTAGCCAATTGGGCCACTCGCCTGGCATTGCCTGCCACACGGGTCGTCACAGCTGCTTTTTCAGTGTCTATGACAATGGCCAGTGGCAAGCCCGGGACCCGGTCTTGAAAGACCCGCAAACCATCTACAAGTAAGCCGTGATGACCGAATCCCGTTTGCCCCCTGACACCTTGGCCCGATTGGCTGATGTGATTGAGAGCCGCCTGCCGCAACATGGTGGCGACCCGGATACCAGCTATGTCGCCCGCTTGCTGCATCGCGGGCCAGACGCTTTTCTCAAGAAAATCGGCGAGGAAGCGACCGAGGTGGTGATGGCCGCAAAGGACGCTGATCATGGTGCCGACACCTCAAAAATAGTGGCCGAGGTGGCAGACCTCTGGTTTCACTGCCTGATTGCGCTGGCCCACTATGGCCTGCATCCGGGACAGGTTCTGGCAGAGCTGGAGCGACGAGCCGGCACCAGTGGTATTGAAGAAAAAGCACTGCGCAAGGTCTTGGCGCGTGAAGGGGCTGGTTTATGAACCAGCCGGTGCCGGATGCGCAGCAATTGCAGTCGCTCAATACCGTTGGCACCATCAGCTATGTGCTGCACCTGATTGTGGCAGTCGGTGCGCTGATTCCGGGCGGGCAGTTGGGCCCGGTCTTGCTGATTGCCGCTCTTGTCATTGACCTAGTTAAGCGACCCATGGCCGAGGGCAGTTGGCACGCCTCTCACTTTCGTTGGCGAATTCGCACCGTCTGGATCGCCGCGCTGCTGTATGCGCTGACTGCGCCCTTGTGGTTTCTATTTCTGTTGCCCGGATGGGTCGCCTGGGCCTTGATTTCAGTCTGGTTTTTGTACCGCATCGTCACCGGTATGCTGCGCATGAACCAAGGCCAACCCATGGAGACCTCGCTATGAGCGCGTTGATTGCAGCGTCAGACCCGAACTGCCTGTTTTGCCGAATCGTGGCGGGTCAGATTCCATCGCGCTTGGTTTACCAAGACGATGACATGTATGCTTTTCACGATATTCACCCCTGGGCGCCGGTTCACTTTCTATTGATTCCCAAACTGCATATTCCGTCTATGGCGCAACTGCAACCCGAACATGAGGGTTTGCTCGGCCGTATGATTGTCATGGCGCCGAAGCTGGCCTTGCAGGAAGGATGCCGGCCCTATCCGGAGGGTGGGTTTCGGCTGTTGAGCAACGTGGGTGCCGATGGAAAGCAGGAGGTTCACCACCTGCACATTCATGTGATGGGTGGCCCGAGGCCTTGGCTCAGGGGTTAATTTCTGGCATTGCGGGAGCGTCTTCAGTGCCGACTAAAATGTTTTTATTATTAGGAGAAAGTCATGGGTTCCTTTTCCATTTGGCACTGGTTGATCGTGCTGCTGATCGTGGTGATGGTGTTTGGCACCAAGAAGCTTAAAAACCTCGGGGGTGACCTGGGCGGTGCGGTCAAGGGCTTCAAGGACGGCGTAAAAGAAGGCGGTACGCCAGCGGATGACAAGACCGCTGCCGCGCCATCGCAAGTGACGGCGGCGGCCAGCGGCGCCGAAAAGGCAACGATCGACGTAGAAGCCAAACAAAAGTCCTGATGCTCGCCCGATGCCCTTGCCGGCGCCAATATGTTTGACTTGGGCGTATCCAAGATTGCCCTGATTGGGGCAGTCGCACTGATTGTCATCGGTCCCGAGAAGTTGCCCCGCTTGGCACGTACCATCGGGACCCTGCTTGGCAAGGCCCAACGGTATGTCTCCGACGTTAAGGCCGAAGTCAACCGCTCCATCGAGCTTGAAGAATTCAAGAAGATGAAAGAGTCAGTGGAGGGTGCGTCCAAAGAGGTAGAGAGCGCCATTCAGACCCAGGCAGGCGATTTTGAACAAACCTGGGCTGAGGTGACCGACTCGGCCAGTCACACCCCGGCAGCTGAGGCCCTGGTCTCGCATCCGGTCTACCGTCACCCTGGCAAGAAATGGCGTGTCAAACAAGGGTCAACGCCGAGTTGGTATAAGGCGCGCTCAGGTATTCGTACCAAGGCTCTGTCAGGCGCTGCCCGTGTGGCGCGTTATCGTCCCGTAAAGTTCAATTAATGACTGATTTCTCCCCCAAAAAAGACGAACTCGAGGGCACTGAACAGCCTTTTGTGCAGCACCTGGTAGAGCTGCGTGATCGCATGATCAAGGCTGTGGCGGCCATTGGCGTTGCGGCGGCCCTGCTGGCCATTTTCCCGGGACCCTCCGCCCTTTACGATTTTCTGGCTGCGCCGCTGGTTGCCCACCTTCCAAAGGGCAGCACCCTGATCGCTACCTCGGTTATATCGCCGTTCATGGTGCCGCTCAAGGTGCTCATGATGGCATCGTTTCTTATTGCTCTGCCGTTGGTGCTGTGGCAGGTCTGGGCCTTTGTCGCGCCGGGGTTGTATTCGCATGAAAAGAAACTGGTCATGCCGCTGGTGGTGTCCAGCACGGTGCTGTTTTTTATTGGCGTCGCTTTTTGCTATTTCTTTGTCTTCGGGCAGGTTTTCAGTTTCATCCAGAGTTTTGCGCCCAAGAGCATCGCGGCCACGCCAGACATTGAAGCCTATTTGAGCTTTGTACTGACCATGTTCCTGGCCTTCGGGCTGGCGTTCGAGGTGCCCATCGTGGTGGTGGTGCTGGCGCGCATGGGCATTGTGTCAATTCAAAAGCTCAAGGATTTCCGGGGCTATTTTGTCGTGCTAGCCTTCATCATTGCCGCCATCGTCACACCGCCAGACGTGGTGTCTCAACTGGCGTTGGCCATTCCCATGTGCCTGCTCTATGAGGTGGGCATCTGGGCCGCCCGCATTTTCATTAAGCACACCCAGGCGCCCGCCGAAGGCCCTGATTCGCCTCGGCCCTAAGCGACTATTGCAGCTTTGGCTTCGGCCTGGGTCGCACACCCGGAGACACCATCAGCTCCAGTTGCTGATCCCGGCGAAGCAGGCTGAACGGCGCCGCCATGGCAGGCTTGAGTGCAGCCACTCGCGACAACAGTTCCGCCACGTTGGTCACCGGTTTGCCGGCCACCGCTGTGACCACGTCGCCGGGACGGATGCCAGCCAGTGCAGCAGGCCCGTTCTGAAGCACGCCGGTGATGATGACGCCGGTGCGGGCTTTAACGCCGAAAGTGTCTGCCAGTTCAGGGGACAGTTCGTTGGGCTCGACCCCAATCCAGCCTCGGGTCACCTGGCCGTCCTTTACGATGCCTTCCAGCACCAGTTGAGCCGCTGAGACGGGAATCGCAAAGCCAATGCCCATATTGCCGCCCGAGCGCGAATAGATGGCGGTATTGATGCCCAGCAGATTGCCTTGGGTGTCGACCAGGGCGCCACCGGAGTTGCCGGGGTTGATGGCGGCGTCAGTCTGGATGAAGTTCTCGAAAGTGTTGATCCCGAGCTGGTTGCGCCCCAGCGCACTGACAATCCCGCTGGTCACCGTCTGCCCTACGCCAAAGGGGTTGCCGATGGCCAGCACTTGGTCGCCGACCTGAAGCGTGTCGGAGCTGCCCAGTATGATCACCGGTAGGCGGTCCAGGTCAATTTTGAGCACGGCCAGGTCGGTATCGGGGTCCGTTCCGATGACTTTAGCCCGGGCATTGCGACCATCGTTCAGAATCACCTCGATTTCGTCGGCACTCTCGACCACATGGTTATTGGTCAGGATGTAGCCGCTGGCGCTGACGATCACACCGCTGCCCAAGCCGACCTGGGGCTCGTTGTCCTGGTCACCAAAGAAAAATTTGAACCAGGGGTCGCCACTGTTGGGATGACGACGCGCGGCCTTGCTGGTGTTGATGCTGACCACGGCAGCCGAAGCTTTTTGCGCGGCAAGCCTAAAGCTGCCGGTGGGTACTGCAGCTGGGTCGCCGGCCGGCGCCTGCAAAACGGCCACCCCGCCCGAGCGCCAATTGCGCAGCCCGCCCCATTCGGGCTTGAGCGTACCGACCACGAAATAGGCCGCTAGCAGTACAGTGACAGTTTGGGAAAACAACAACCAGAAGCGTTTCATGACGGGGCAAGGCGGTCAAGGCCAAGTTTGAGATGGGTGCGCGAGACGATGTGCACAAATTGTAGGCGGCATGTCGTGGCCCGCAGTCATTGACGAAGTAAAGTCAATGGGTCCATGTCAAAGCGAAGCTACGTTATTGCAATACAGCCCGCAGCGCCGTCCAAGCCGGTGCTCGGTGCGCCCTGCAACGGTTGCGGGGTGTGCTGTCTGTTTGCCCCCTGTCCCTTGGGAATCTTGCTGTCGCGGCGCCGACATGGCGCCTGTGTGGCCTTGAAGTGGCAGGCCGAGGTTGGCCTTTACCGCTGTGGCGCCTTGAGCGCGCCTGAGTCTCTGCTTGCCAGCGCCCTGCCGCGCTTGCTGCGAGGCCTGGCGCCCCGACTTGCGCCCTGGCTGGCGCGGCTGGCTTGGCGTTGGATAGCCGCCGGCCAGGGCTGTGACAGCAGCCTGTTGGTGCAGCGACAGGCAAATTTCGGTGGCTCGCCGATTGATGCACTGCAAAATTCACCGAAAAACGCGTTGACAATGGCCCCAGGCGCACCGACCCGGTCGCGCATCACAGACCCAATGCCGTCACCTGACCCATGACCGATCGCCGCCAGCTCGTTCAGACCTTGAGTGCCCTGCTACAGCCCGAGCGCTTCAAGGATTATTGCCCTAACGGCCTGCAGGTGGAAGGCGCAGCGCAGGTGCGCCGCCTGGTCTCGGGCGTGACCGCCAGCCGTGCCTTGATCGAATCGGCCGTGGCGGCGGGGGCAGATACGATTCTGGTGCACCATGGGCTGTTCTGGCAGGGGCAGGACGCTTGCGTGACAGGCTGGATGAAACATCGGCTTGCGCTGCTGCTGGCGCATGACATCAACTTGCTGGCCTATCACCTGCCACTCGACGCCCATCCGGTGTTGGGTAACAACGCGCAGCTGGGCCGACAGTTGGGTCTGGTGGCACAGAGCCAGTTTGGCGACCAGTCGCTAGGGTGCATCGGAACCCCCGTTGACGCAGCCGGCTTTGCCGACGCCGTGGCCTTGGCCCAGCATCTTGAATCCAGGCTAAATCGGGCTGTAACCCTTGTCGGAGCTAGCGTTTCAGCTATCACAAAGATAGCGTGGTGCACTGGGGGGGCGCAGCGTTATTTTGAGGCGGCCATTGCCGCGGGGGCTCAGGCCTACATCACCGGTGAAATCTCTGAGCCCCAGGCTCACCTGGCCCGCGAGTGCGGCGTAGCCTATCTGGCTTGCGGCCATCATGCGAGCGAGCGTTACGGCGTGGCCGCAGTTGGCGAACATTTGGCCGAGCAACTCGGTCTGGTGCATCAGTTCATTGACATTGACAACCCAGCCTAAGCCGCAGGGCAACCATGCCACAAACCGCCAATTTGCCCTTGATTGCCATCACCTTGGGTGACCCAGCCGGCATAGGGCCGGAGATCATAGCGAAAGCCTTTCGTGACGAGCCTGAGCTGACCCGAGCTTGTTTTGTGGCGGGTGACGTGGCTGCGCTGCGGCGGGCAGCGCAGCAAATCGCCTCGGGGGAGCCGCCCCTGCCCGTAGCGGTGCTGGGCGCGCCGGCCGACGCTCACCAACTGCCGCCGCGCTGCCTGCCGGTATTGCAGGTGGTGGCATCTACACCGCTGGTGACCATGGGTGTAGTCAGCGCCATCGCTGGCCGCATGGCTGCAGAATGTGTGGTCTGGGCGACGCAAGCGGCTTTGCACGGACAGATCGACGCGCTGGTCACGGCGCCGCTGCACAAGGAGGCGCTGGCCTTGGCCGGCGGGCCGCATCACGGTTATCCGGGGCACACAGAAATGCTACAAGCCCTGGCCGCCGCACACGGTCAGCAAGCCATGGCGACGATGCCGGTACGCATGATGCTCGCCAATGACGAGTTGCGGGTGGTACTGGTCAGCATCCATCTTTCCCTGCGCCAGGCGCTTGACGCGGTGACGTTTGATCAGGTGCTGCAGACGTTGCAGATCACGCACCGGTCACTGCAAGCCATGCTGGGTCGCGCGCCACGCATCGCTGTTGCAGGGCTCAACCCGCATGCGGGCGAAGGGGGCCTGTTTGGCCGGGAGGAGATCGACGTCATCGCACCTGCCGTGGCGGCTGCGCAGGCGCAGGGCTTGCAGGTGCAAGGCCCGTTCGCGCCAGACACCGTGTTCATGCGGGCCAGGGCCAGGACTGGCCAGCCGGCGGCTTTTGATGTGGTGGTAGCGATGTACCACGACCAGGGTTTGATCCCCGTTAAATATTTGGGGGTGGAGCAG
>CAMELV010000064.1 GCA_945925985.1 Comamonas sp. lk
GGCCGCGCTGGGCCCAGCGCGGCAACTGCCAGGGCTTGCTGGAGATGTAAAACATGGAGCGGGTCAGCACGGTGATGCCCGCCATGCAGACGATGATCAGCAGGGTCCAGCCGTCGGTCTCGCCGTTCATCATGGTTCCGCCCGGGCCCACGCGGTTTTTTCGAGCTGCATGCACAGCAGCACCGCGACCGCAATGGCTACCAGAATATTGAGCTTGAGCGGCAGCGCAAAGGCCACCACGGCGGCGATGCCTGCCACACTGGCCGACACCACCCGCAAGCGGTTGGAGGCCAGTGAACACAAAATGCCCAGCAGCGCCAGGCTGCCGGCAAAGCCTAGACCCCAGCGGGTGGGAATGGCGTTGGCCAGCGCAACCCCCAGCACGCTGAAGCAGACCCAACTCAGCCAGTTCACCCCACAATTGCCCGCCAGGTAGGCCTGCTGTGCCTGCCGTTCGGCAGGGTCAGTGCTGGTCTGCGGGTAGCGCTTGATGAACATGACATAGGTCAGGTCGGCCGTGAAGTAGCCGCTCATCAGCCGTCGCCACAGCGGCAGGTGCATGACATAGGGCCGCAAATGGGCGCTGAACACCACAAAGCGCAGGTTGACGCAAAAGGCTGTGGCCAAAATCACCCACATCGGCGCGCCCGCCAGCAGCAGCGGCACCGCTGCCAGTTGGGAACTGCCGGCAAACACGATCAAACTCATCAGCAGGGCCTCAAAGGTGCTCAGACCCGACTGCACCATGGCCACGCCGGTCATCAGGCCCCAAGCAGCGATGCCGGGCGCTGCCGGCATCAGGTCCATGGCACCCAGGCGAAAAGCCGGGTGCCGGGCGTGCTGACGCAATTCGATCATGGTGCGCCGCCCGCAGCGTCCACACCGCCCACACCAAAGGCGGAACCCGGTGCCAGCGCAAAGCCACGCAGGAACTCAACCGCTGCAAGTCGCTTACCGCCCGGGCGCTGCAGCTGGGTGATATTTACTATTGAATTCATAGCGGCAACCTCAATACCAGCGTGACCTGCAGCCAGAATTGACCCAAAAGGCAAGCCCGTCGGCGGCACCCCGGGCAGGGCCTGCGCCTGCCAGATCTTGAGCGCCTCGCCCTGCAGATTGCTGCTGGCGCCGGGCGCCGGGTTGAAGGCCAGGATACGCCGCACAATCTGCGGCGCCGGCAGCGCCCAGTCGATCCAGGCCTCCTGCTTGTCGACCTTCTGGGCGTAAGTCACACCCTCAAGCGGCTGCGGTACGGCCAGCAGTGTGCCGGACGGCAGCTGCTGCAGGGCCTGAACAATCAAATCACTGCCCAACTGTGCCAGCTTGTCGTGCAGGCTGGCGGTGCTGTCGGCCGGCGCTATCGGCAGGGCCCGCACCAACAGGCTGGCGCCAGTGTCGAGCCCGGCGTCCATCTGCATGATGGTGATGCCGGTGTGCGCATCACCCGCCTCAATAGCGCGATGGATGGGGGCAGCGCCGCGCCAGCGCGGCAACAGCGAGGCGTGGATGTTCAGGCAGCCCCAGCGCGGCTGGCCGGTGCTGGACGGCGCAGCCATGGTGTCGAGCACCCATTGCGGCAGCAGCAGGCCGTAGGCCGCCACCACCATGGCATCGGCCTGCGCGGCCTCAATGGCGGCGCGCGCCGCCTGGGCGTCTTCGGGGTAGCGTCCGTCCAGACGCAAGCTGCGCGGCTGCGCCAGCGGCAGCCCGTGGGTCAGGGCTTGCTGTTTGACGGCGGAGGGTTGCAGTTTGAGACCACGCCCGGCGGGCCGGTCAGGTTGGGTCAGTACCAGCGCGATCTCGAAATCAGCGGCCTGCAGCTGCGCCAGCGCCACTCGGGCAAATTCGGGCGTGCCGGCAAAAATTAACCTCAACGTTCGGCCTCGCGCTGGGCCTTGAGCATCTTGGTCTTGATGCGCTTGCGTTTGAGCGGCGACAGGTACTCGACAAACACGCGGCCCATCAGATGGTCCATCTCGTGCTGAATGCAGACCGACAACAGGCCGTCGGCCTCGATGACGCGCGACTTACCGGTGCCATCGAGCGCGCGCACCTGCACCGTGTCAAAGCGCTGCACACCGTCATAGATGCCAGGCACCGACAGGCAACCCTCCTCGTTGAGGTGGGAAGTCGGGCTGGTCCAGACCAGCTCCGGGTTGATCAGCACCAGCGGCTCGTCACGCTCTTCGGAGACGTCGATCACAATCAAACGCTCATGCACATCCACCTGGGTGGCGGCCAGGCCGATCCCCTTGGCGTCGTACATGGTGGCGATCATGTCAGTACACAGGGTGCGGATGCGCCCGTCAACCTCGGCCACCGGCTTGGCCACGATGTGCAGTCGAGGGTCTGGGAAACAGAGAATGGGAAGTAAAGCCATGGGGGAATTTTGCAGAATGCCGGTATTTTCGCCATTTTTGACGGCCCACGCCTGACTCAGGTCGGTCTGGCGTTGCCCAATTCAGAGCCAGAGCGCAAAATGAGTCAAGACTCAAGACAATTCGCACACACGACCATGCCGCAGCACAGAATCTTCATATGTTGGTGACCGCCCGTGCGGCCCGGGGCTCGCGGGTGCTGTACGCTGCCATGGCTGCGGTGTTGGGTGCGCTTGGCGCGCTGCCGCTGGCCGCTCAAACCCCGCCAGCGACGCTCCTGCAGCAGGCGGTGGCCCAGCGTACGGCCAACGCCGGCCTGCCCTTGAATGAGCTCAAGGCCGGCGCGCCCGAGCGCTACACCGTCAAGCCCGGCGACACGCTGTGGGGCCTGTCCGCCACCTTCCTGGCCCGGCCGTGGCGGTGGCCCGAGCTGTGGGGCATGAACCTGCAGAATATCCGCAACCCGCACCTGATTTACCCCGGGCAGGTGCTGCTGCTCGAGAAGCAAGATGGCCGGGCGACGCTGCGCCTGGCTGCGCCGGTGGTCGACATCCCGGCCGAGGGGCCGACCGTTCGGCTGTCGCCCCGCATCCGGGTCGAGGCCACGCCCGACGCGGCCCTGCCGGCGCTCAAAAGCAGCATGATTGACGCCTTTCTGAACGAGCCCGTGGTGGTCGACGACAGTTCGCTGCAAACTGCGGCGCGCATCGTGGCGGCCCAGGACAGCCGGGTGCTGCTGACCCAGGGCGACCGAGCCTACGCGCTGGGCAGCCGTGGCAGCCCACTGGTGGACGACCCTCTCCAGCCGCAACAGGCTTTTCGCGTGCTGCGCAACGCCACACCTTTGAAAGACCCGGTCAGTGGCGAAGTGCTGGGTTTTGAGGCCCAGTACATTGGGCGAGCGCTGCTGGTGCGTGGTGAGTCGGTACAAACCACCACGGGTGCCGACGGTAAAGCCGCGCCGGAAGTGACCCCGGCCACCATCGACATCGTGGCCGCAAGGGAAGAAATCCGGGTTGGCGACCGCCTGCTGCCCGAACCTGCGCTAACCCTGCGCAGCTATGTGCCGCGCGCGCCGGGCGCTGCCATTGAGGCCAGGGTGGTCTCGGTCTATGGCAATGCCTTGGCCAACGCCGGTCAAAACCAGGTGGTGGTGGTCAACCGGGGCACGCGTGACGGGCTCGAAAGCGGTCACATGCTGGCCATTCTGACTGACGGCGCCCGCTTGAGCGACAAGACCGACCCCGCGCGCACCGCCCTCAAGCTGCCAGACGAACGCAAAGGCCTGCTGATGGTGTTTCGCCCGTTTGAACGGCTGTCCTATGCGCTCGTGCTCGAAGCCACGCAAGGTGTGCGCGTCGGCGACCGGCTGGTCAACCCGCGCTGAAAGCCCCGACTTGGAGCGCGACGAACTACAAGCGTGGCTGCGATTGACGCTGACCCCCGGCGTTGGTCTGGACAGTGCCCGCAAGCTGTTGGCGGCCTTTGGGCTGCCAGAGCAGGTCTTCGGGCAGACCGCCGCCGCCCTGCGCCAGGTGGTTAGTCTGAACCAGGCAGCAGCCCTGCTGACCGAACCCGCTGACCTGGCCGACTTGCTGGCATGCACCTGGGACTGGCTGCACGAGCCGCGCGACCATGGGGTGCGCGCCCAACTGATCACGCTCGGCGACGACCATTACCCACCTTCCCTGCTGCAGCTGGATGACCCACCCTTGATGCTGTACCTGCTGGGCACTGGGAATTTTGCATCAAATAGGGCTCCGAGCCTCGTCAATATTGATAAGTTTGCTACTAATTCAATAGCATTTAATGCGCAACACAGTATTGCCGTGGTCGGCAGTCGTAACCCGACGCCGCAGGGCGCGGCCAATGCGCACGACTTTGCCAAGGCCCTGGGGCAGGCCGGCGTGACCGTCGTGTCTGGCATGGCACGTGGCGTCGATGCGGCGGCCCATGAAGGAGCGCTGGGCAGCCTGCCGGTTGGCGCGACGCGCTTGGCCACGGTAGCGGTGGTTGGCACCGGGCTGGACCGGGTCTATCCGAAAAGCCATCTGGAGCTGGCTCGGCGCATCAGCCGCCACGGCCTGCTGGTGAGCGAATACCCGCTGGGCACGCCGCCGTTGGCGGCCAACTTTCCGCGTCGCAACCGGCTGATTGCCGGCCTGTCGCAGGGCACGCTGGTGGTCGAGGCGGCGCTGAAATCAGGCTCGCTGATCACCGCCCGACTGGCCGCCGACCAGGGCAAAGAGGTTTTTGCCATTCCTGGCTCGATCCACTCACCGCAGGCCCGTGGCTGCCACGCCTTGATCAGGCAGGGCGCCAAGCTGGTGGAGTCGGCGGCCGATGTGCTGGAAAACATGGCACTCGACCTCGGCTCGGGATTTGCTGCTGATTTGATAGCAGACGAACCAAGTGCCGCGGGCTCTGGTGGCCATTTTGACCCAGAAGATGGGATCCTTGCGGCGCTGGGTTTCGACCCGGTCGGACTGGATGCACTGGCGGCCCGCTCTGGGCTGGACGCGGCACAACTTCAAACCCGGCTCATGTTGCTCGAACTCGATGGGCAGGTGGCCCGCCTGCCTGGCGGCTTGTTTCAGCGCCTGGACAGCGCCTGATCTACCGAATTACGGGCAAAGTCGGATTTGGCCGCTAATTGCCGGGTTTGACCCGTCAATAGGCAGGCTAAAGTCTCCCCATGTTTGAAGTTCTGAACTACCTTTGCAACAACTACTGGCGCGGCCAGACCTGCCCTGAAATTGCCGAGCTTGAGCACAAACTCAATGCGGTCGGCTTTGACACCGACCAGGTGTCGGAGGCCCTGACCTGGCTCGGCGAACTGACCCAGGCTGCCAGCGGCCACGGTCTGGCGGCAACGCCAGAGCCGGCGTCAGCCGCTCCGCCCTCAGCGTCGGTACTGACCATTGCCCCTAAGGCGACCAGCTGGCGCATCTACACCCGCTCGGAGCAACACCGACTGGGGGCCCAATGCCTGGGGTTCATCCATTTCCTGGAGTCCGCAGGTGCACTGCCCCTTGCGATGCGCGAGTTGGTGGTGGACCGGGCTGTCGCCGCCCGCGCTGCGCCTTTGCCGCTGAATGATCTGAAAATGATCATCAAGATCGTCTACCGCAGCCTGGGCTATCAGCCCGGACCGCTGATCAGCGACGAGCTAGGCAACGACCACTGCGAGCGGGTCTGCCACTGAGCTAGGCCGGCCTGGCCTCAAACCGTCGCGCCGGCGTTAGGGTCTTTGGGGTCGCCGTCTTTGCGGGTCGGGGCCTTGATCAGGTCTTCGCGCTTGATGCCCAGCCACATGGCAATCGCCGCAGCCACAAAGACTGACGAATAGATGCCGAAAAGAATGCCAATGGTCAGGGCCAGTGCAAAGTAATGCAGTGTGGCGCCACCGAACAGCAGCATCGACAACACCATCAGTTGGGTAGAGCCATGGGTGATGATGGTGCGGCTGATGGTGGAGGTGATGGCGTTGTCAATAATCTCCACCGTGTTCATCTTGCGATAGCGCCTGAAGTTTTCTCGAATCCGGTCAAAAATCACGACCGATTCATTGACCGAATACCCCAGCACCGCCAGCACCGCCGCCAGCACCGGGAGAGAGAACTCCCACTGGAAAAAAGCAAAAAAGCCCAGGATGATGATGACGTCGTGCAAGTTGGCAACGATGGCAGCCACCGCGTACTTCCACTCGAAACGAATCGCCAAGTAAATCATGATGCCCACCACCACGCAGGCCAGCGCCTTCAGGCCGTCGGCGGCCAGTTCGTCCCCCACTTGAGGCCCGACAAACTCGGTTCGGCGCATGCTGGCTGAGGCGTCGGTGGTCTTGAGCTCGGCCATTACCCGATCGCTCTGCTGTGCCGAACTGACGCCTTTTTGGACCGGCATACGGATCAGCACATCGCGCGCCGTGCCGAAATTTTGCACCTGCACATCGTTCAGGCCCAGCTTGGCCACACTGGCTCGTATGGCATTCAGGTCGGCTGGTTGCTCGTAGCTGACTTCCATCAGCGTACCGCCAGTGAACTCCACCGACAGGTGCAGGCCGCGGCTGAACAAGAAGAATACGGCTGCCAGAAAAGTCAGCAGTGATACCAAGTTCAACACCAGCGCATGGCGCATGAACGGGATGTCGCGCCGGATCTTGAAAAATTCCATGGTCGTTTCCTGTCAGGGGGCAGTGACTTGGCTGCCAGTGTCCGGTCGCCAAACGGTGCCAATCGACACGCTCTTGAGTTTTTTCTGCCGGCCGTACCAGAGGTTGACCAGCCCACGTGAGAAAAACACGCCAGAGAACATGCTGGTCAGAATGCCCAGGCAGTGCACCACGGCAAAGCCGCGCACCGGCCCGGAGCCAAAGGCCAGCAGCGCCAAGCCAGCGATCAGGGTGGTGACGTTAGAGTCCAGAATGGTGGCCCAGGCGCGGTCGTAACCGGCGTGAATGGCAGCTTGCGGCGAGGCGCCGTTGCGCAGCTCTTCCCGCACGCGCTCATTGATCAGCACATTGGCGTCGATCGCCATGCCCAGCACCAGCGCCATGGCTGCCATGCCAGGCAGTGTCAGCGTGGCCTGCAGCATGGACAACATGGCCACCAGCAGCAACAGGTTGACCCCCAGCGACACGCTGGAGATCACGCCAAACAGCAGGTAATACAGGCACATGAACACGGCCACCGCCACAAAGCCCCAAGTCACGCTGTTGAAACCCTTGGCAATGTTCTCGGCCCCCAGGCTCGGGCCAATCGTCATTTCTTCAATGATCTCCATGGGCGCAGCAAGTGACCCGGCGCGCAGCAGCAGCGCCGTGTCGGTGGCCTCCATTGCCGTCATGCGGCCGGAGATCTGCACCCGACCACCACCGATTTCAGAGCGGATCACCGGGGCGGTGACCACCTCGCCTTTGCCTTTTTCAAACAGCAGGATCGCCATGCGCTTGCCAACGTTCTCCCGAGTGACATCGCGGAAGATGCGCGAGCCCTTGGCGTCGAGCGTCAGATTGACCACGGCTTCCTGGGTCTGGCTGTCAAAGCCGGGTTGGGCATCGGTCAGGTTTTCGCCGGTCAAGATCACCTGCTTTTTGACGATGACCGGCTGGCCGCTGCGCTCCAGATAGCGCTCAGCGCCCAGCGGCACCGCGCCCGCGCCGGACTCCGCCGCACGCGCCTCACCGCTTTCATCGACCAGGCGCACTTCCAGGGTGGCGGTGCGGCCCAGAATGTCCTTGGCCTTGGCGGTGTCCTGCACGCCAGGCAACTGCACCACGATGCGGTCCAGGCCCTGCTGTTGGATCACCGGCTCGGCCACACCCAACTCGTTGATGCGGTTGTGCAGCGTGGTAATGTTTTGTTTCAGCGACTGGTCCTGCACCCGGCGCGCTGCCTCGGGCTTGATGGTCGCAGTCAGCTTGAACTCGGCGCCGTCGGGCCCGTCGGTGGCTTGCAGGTCGGGGAACTGGTCTTGCAGCACCGCGCGGGCTGCCGCCAAAGCTGCCATATCCCGGAAGCGGACCTCGATGGTCTGGCCATTGCGGCTGATGCCGCTGTGGCGAACGCTTTTCTCACGCAGGCTGGTGCGGATGTCGCCGGTCAGTGACTCGGCCTTTTTGGTCAGTGCCGCCTGCATATCGACCTGCAGCATGAAGTGCACACCACCCCGCAAATCCAGGCCCAGGTACATCGGCACCGCGCGCATGGCACTCAGCCAGGCTGGTGAGCGCGACAGCAAATTGAGCGCGACCACATAGCCGACGTTGGCGGGCTCTGGCACCAATGCTTTCTGGATGACATCCTTGGCCCGGAGTTGCGTGTCAGTGGTATCAAAACGCGCTTTGATCGAGTTGCCGTCCAGCGTCACCACTTGGGCCACCAAGCCGCCGGCCTTGAGAGCGGCCTCTACCCGGGCCAGCGTGCTGCTGTCGATCTTGACCGATGGTTTGGCCGCCGACACCTGCACTGCAGGCGATTCACCAAAGAAATTGGGAAGCGTGTAAAGCCCTCCCACCAACAGCGCGATCACGATGACCACGTATTTCCAGACCGGATAACGGTTCATGATCTCGCCTCTGCAGTAACGGGTTTACTTGATGCTGCCCTTGGGCAGCACCTGCACCACCGCGCTGCGCTGGATCTGGATCTCGACCCCATTGGCAACCTCAAGGCCCAGATGGCTGTCGCCCATGCGGCTGACCTTGCCCAACAGACCACCGGCGGTCGCCACCTCGTCGCCCTTGGCCAGCGCGTCGATCATGGCTTTGTGCTCTTTCTGCTTCTTCATCTGCGGCCGAATCATCACAAAATAGAGCACGACAAACATCAAAACCAGTGGCAGCATGCTCATGAGCGATGACTGCATGTCACCGCCGCCGGCAGCGGCAGCGGGTGCGGTTTGGGCGAACGCGGAAGAAATAAACACAGGCAACTCCACAGGGATTAACAGAAAAGACCCGAGGCATTGTATGACGGGGACCAATACCCCGATATCGCACCAACATCGGGTGAGATTGCCCGCAGATTGCTCTGGGGCGCCTCCTCGGCCAAGGCCCTCAGGCAGCCCGCAGCGCCAGCGGCGGATGACGAAACTGCGCCAGCAGACCGTCCCAGGCCAAACGTGCCGCACGCAGGTTGCGCGCCTTGACATGGCCAAAACCCTTGATCTGCTCGGGCACGCGGGCAATGTCCAGCGCCAGCCGGTAGCGCTGTGTCCGCCACTCCGGCGCGCCAGCGGCACCCAGCCCGGCCAGCAGTTCGTCGATGCTGGCCAGGTAGTCGTTGATCAAGGCGCGCTCCTGCCGCCGTTCTTCAGTGCGGCCAAACAGGTCGAACGGCCCACCACGCAAACCCTTGAGACGCGCCAGCAGACGAAAAGCGACCAGCATGCCAGGACCAAATCTGCGCTTTTGCAACTCGCCTTTCTCGTTCTTTTTCGCCAGCAGCGGGGGCGCCAGGTGGTAGTTCAGCGTGTAGTCACCATCAAACATGTTGGCAATGCGGGTCTGGAACGTGGCGTCGGTGTGCAGCCGGGCCACCTCGTACTCGTCCTTGTAGGCCATGACTTTGAAAAGGTAGCGCGCCACAGCTTCGGTCAGCGCCAGGCGGGCTTCGCCCTCGGTCTGGTCCACGCGCCGGACCCGCTCCACCACGGCCAGGTAACGCGCGGCGTAGGCGGCGTCCTGGTAATCGGTCAGAAAAGCCATCCGGCGGGAGATCATCTCATCGAGCGGGCTTCGCTTGACCAGCGTCACCACCTGGCCGGGGCTAAGCAGGCGATCGAACGCCTGCGGATCATGGGCCGCGCGCCGTCCCCACTCAAACGCCGCTTTGTTGTTGTCCACTGCCACGGCGTTCAGCTCGATGGCGCGCAACAAGGCGGCCTGCGTCAGTGGGATCCAGCCCTTTTGCCACGCAAAACCCAGCATCATCGGGTTGGTGTAAATGCTGTCGCCCAGCAGCGCTGTGGCGGCCAGGTCAGCGCTGAAGGCGCCCAGTGCCTCGGTGCCCACCGCCTGCGCGACTTGGCCGACGCAAGCTTCAGAGGGGTTTTGCCAGTTGCCGTTTTTGACAAAAGCCGCCGTGGGTGTGGCATGGGCGTTGAGCGCAACCCGGGTCCGGCCCTCGCGCATGCGCAGCATGGTTTCCTTGGCCACCGTCACGATCGGGTCGCAGCCAATCACCAGATCAGCCGCCGCTAGGCTGACACGGGTGGTGCGAATGTCGCTCTGGCTGGCACCGATCAGCACATGGCTCCAGGTGGCGCCGCCTTTTTGCGCCAGGCCCGCCGCGTCTTGGGTGACGATGCCCTTGCCCTCGATGTGCGCGGCCATGCCCAGCAGCTGACCGATGGTGATGACCCCGGTGCCGCCCACACCGGCCACCACCATGCCCCAGGCGTCCTCGGCCAGCACGGGCAGCTTGGGCATGGGTGGTTCGCCGCCGCTCCAGCCCTGTGCCGCCGATGCCTTGTCTTT
>CAMELV010000065.1 GCA_945925985.1 Comamonas sp. lk
AGGCAAGGAAATGGTGATGCCTGGCGACAACGTGTCGATCACTGTGAAGCTGATCAACCCGATCGCCATGGAAGAAGGCCTGCGTTTCGCTATCCGTGAAGGCGGCAAGACCGTCGGCGCCGGCGTTGTGGCCAAAATCATCGCCTAAGGAAGACATACCATGGCCACCAAACAAAAAATCCGTATCCGCCTCAAGGCGTTTGACTACAAACTGATTGACCAATCGGCTGCTGAGATTGTGGATACTGCAAAGCGTACCGGCGCTATTGTCAAGGGCCCTGTGCCTCTGCCGACGCGAATGAAACGTTTCGACATTCTTCGTTCACCACACGTCAACAAGACCAGTCGTGACCAGTTGGAAATCCGCACGCACCAGCGTCTGATGGACATTGTGGATCCGACCGATAAAACGGTAGACGCCCTGATGAAACTGGATCTGCCAGCGGGTGTGGACGTTGAAATTAAACTGCAATAGGGGAAATTGCTGGGGGGCAGCAGCAGACCTCAGCCCAGCAACGATAAACAAATCTTGATTGCATTGCGAGTTCGGGATATAATATGCGGCTCTGCAGATTTTGTCACCGAACAGGCTGCCGAGTTTTATTAACAGTCTCTCACAACACAACGTTGCTGCCAATTGCAGTGGCAACGGTGAGAGTTACGGAGAAAAAAATGAGTCTTAGCAATCGCTTAGGGTTGCTGGGTCGCAAGGTGGGCATGATGCGCCTATTCACCGACGAGGGGGATGCTATTCCCGTGACGGTGGTGGACGTATCAAATAACCGTGTGACTCAGGTGAAAACCCAGGAGAATGACGGCTATGTCGCCTTACAGGTGACATTCGGGGCGCGCAAAGCGTCACGCGTGATCAAGCCTGCGGCCGGGCATTGGGCAAAGGCGGGCGTCGAAGCAGGCGAAATCATCCAGGAATTCCGCGTTACCGCAGACACTGCCGCTCAGTACAAGGCCGGTGCGACCGTGCCGGTTAGCGATGTATTTGCAGTGGGCCAAAAGGTGGATGTGCAAGGTACGACCATCGGCAAGGGCTACGCTGGCACCATCAAACGCCACCACATGAGTTCGCAACGCGCTTCGCACGGTAACAGCCGCTCGCACAATGTGCCTGGCTCTATCGGCATGGCACAGGATCCCGGTCGCGTGTTCCCCGGTAAACGGATGACGGGCCATTTGGGTGACGATACGGTTACCACCCAAAATCTCGACGTCATCCGCGTCGACGAGGCGCGTCAGCTCCTGATGATCCGTGGCGCTGTGCCAGGCTCTGCCGGTGGCTTTGTGACTGTGCGTCCGGCTGTCAAGGCCAAAACCATCGAAGCGAAAGGAGCGAACTGATGCAGCTCGAACTCCTGAATGACCAAGGTCAGGCCACGTCGAAATACGACGCGCCAGAAACCGTGTTTGGTCGTGCCTACAACGAAGACCTGGTACACCAGGTGGTGGTAGCGTTCCAGGCGAACGCTCGCCAGGGTACACGTGCTCAGAAAGACCGGGAGCAGGTCAAGCACTCCACCAAAAAGCCGTTCAAGCAAAAGGGCACCGGCCGTGCACGTGCTGGTATGACCTCATCGCCATTGTGGCGTGGCGGCGGTCGTATTTTCCCGAATATGCCTGACGAGAATTTCACACAGAAGATCAACAAGAAGATGTACCGTGCCGGTATGTCCTCCATCCTGTCACAGTTGGCCCGCGAAGGTCGCTTGGCTGTGGTTGACTCGCTGAAGGTCGAGTCACCTAAGACTAAGCCACTGGCCGCCAAGTTCAAGGCCATGAACCTTGAGTCTGTGATGGTGATTGCCGACGAGGTCGACGAGAACCTGTATCTTGCGTCTCGCAATCTGGTCAATGTTCTAGTGGTTGAGCCGCGTTATGCCGATCCAGTCTCCTTGGTCCATTACCGGAAGGTGTTGGTAACCAGGGCAGCGATGGACCAACTCAAGGAGATGTTCGCATGAGTCACGGTCCTAATCTGACCAAGTTTGATGAAGGTCGACTGATGCAAGTGCTCGTGGCGCCTATCGTGTCTGAAAAGGCGACGATGGTCGGTGAGAAGAGCAATGCGGTGACTTTCAAGGTGCTGCAGGATGCGACCAAATATGAGATCAAGGCCGCTGTGGAATTGATGTTCAAAGTTGAGGTCAAGGGCGTGTCTGTGGTGAATACAAAAGGCAAGGCCAAGCGTTTCGGAAAGTCTATGGGTCGTCGCGACAATATTCGCAAAGCCTATGTGACGCTGAAGCCGGGTCAAGAGCTCAATCTCGGTGGGGAGGCTGCGTAATCATGGCCGTCATCAAAATGAAACCAACCTCACCAGGCCGTCGTGGCGTGGTGAAGATCTCGCGGGATCACCTGCACAAGGGTGATCCCTACGCGCCGCTATTGGAGCCCCAGTTCCAGCACGCCGGGCGCAACAACAACGGACACATCACCACCCGGCACAAGGGCGGCGGTCACAAGCACCACTACCGCGTGGTTGACTTCCGCCGCAACAAGGATGGTATTGCCGCCAAGGTTGAGCGTATTGAGTACGACCCGAACCGTTCAGCGCATATTGCACTGGTGTGCTATGCCGACGGCGAGCGTCGGTATATCATCGCGCCGCGTGGTCTAGAGGTCGGTGCCAGCATCATGAGTGGTGCCGAAGCGCCGATCCGGGTCGGTAATACCCTGCCGATTCGCAATATTCCGGTGGGTTCCGTGGTGCACTGCATTGAGTTGCAGGTCGGAAAGGGTGCGCAAATAGTCCGCTCTGCCGGCACCTCAGCCACTCTGCTGGCACGTGAAGGTACATACGCTCAGGTGCGGATGCGTTCCGGTGAGGTCCGCAAGATCCATATCGAATGCCGAGCAACGTTGGGCCAGGTCGCTAACGAAGAGCACAGCTTGCGCCAACTCGGCAAAGCCGGGGTCAAGCGCTGGATGGGCATTCGGCCAACCGTTCGCGGCGTCGTCATGAACCCGGTCGACCACCCCCACGGTGGTGGCGAGGGCAAGACTGGCGAAGGCCGTCACCCTGTCGATCCTTGGGGTAATCTGACCAAGGGTTACCGTACCCGTAACAACAAGCGCACGCAGGTCATGATCGTGTCGCGTCGCAAGAAGTAAGGGGAAGGTCAATGACTCGCTCACTCAAAAAAGGTCCCTTTGTCGACCATCACTTGGTAGCTAAGGCCGACAAGGCCATTGCCACTAAAGACAAAAAGCCGATCAAGACCTGGTCGCGGCGTTCCATGGTTCTGCCAGACTTCATCGGACTGACCATTGCGGTGCACAACGGCAAACTGCACGTGCCGGTCTACATCACCGATCAAATGGTTGGCCACAAGCTTGGCGAGTTCGCTTTGACGCGAACTTTCAAGGGCCATCCGGCGGACAAAAAAGTCCAGAAGAAATAAGGAGGCGACCATGGAAACACGTGCAACCCTTCGTGGCGTTCGATTGTCGGTAGACAAAGGCCGCCTTGTCGCAGATCTGATTCGCGGCAAAAAAGTTGATCAGGCTCTGAACATCTTGCAGTTCACGCAGAAAAAAGCTGCTGTGATCATCAAGAAGGTTCTGGAATCTGCCATTGCCAACGCCGAGCACAACGACGGCGCCGACATCGACGAGCTGAAGGTGAAAACCATCTTCGTCGAGCAGGGCGCCTCGCTGCGGCGTTTTACCGCCCGCGCTAAAGGGCGTGGCAATCAAATCAGAAAACCGACGTGCCATGTGTACGTGACGGTTGGTAACTGAAAGAGGCCAGGAAGATATGGGACAAAAAATCCACCCAACCGGCTTTCGCCTGTCGATCAGCCGTAACTGGGCCTCTCGCTGGTACGCCAATGACCGTGACTTCGCCGGCATGCTGGCAGAAGACATCAAGGTGCGCGAGTACCTGAAAGCCAAACTCAAGAACGCCTCTGTGTCACGCGTTCTGATTGAGCGCCCTGCCAAAAATGCCCGTATCACGATTTTTTCAGCTCGCCCGGGCGTGGTCATCGGCAAGAAGGGCGAAGACATCGAAAACCTCAAACGCGAACTCGGGCGTCAGCTCGGCGTGCCAGTGGCCGTCAACATCGAAGAAGTGCGCAAGCCGGAGATCGATGCCAAGTTGATTGCTGACAGCATCACGCAGCAGCTTGAAAAGCGGATCATGTTCCGCCGTGCCATGAAGCGTGCCATGCAAAACGCGATGCGTTTAGGTGCTCTGGGCATCAAGATCATGTCGTCTGGAAGGCTGAACGGGATTGAAATCGCACGCTGCGAGTGGTACCGCGAAGGTCGCGTGCCGCTTCACACCTTGCGTGCTGACATCGACTACGGGACTTCTGAAGCCAAGACCACCTATGGCGTTATCGGTGTCAAGGTCTGGGTTTACAAGGGTGACACGCTGGGTCGTAATGATCTGCCAGCCGTTGTTGAGCCTCGTTCTGACGAAGAGCGTCGTCCCCGTGGGCCTCGTCGCGACGCACCGCGCCCTGGAGCGGATCGCGCAGCGCCTCCGCGCGGTGTGCGTCGCCCCCTGGCTGGCAATGTTGCCCCTGCCGATGGCAGTGACAAACCGGCAGAGGCCATTGGCGCCGATGCAAACAAACCCGCCGTTAAGCGCGTCCGCAAGGTAGTCGCGCCAGGTACTGCAGGCAGCGTTGGCGCTGCGGCAGCTGACGGCAAAGGAGAATAATTATGTTGCAACCCGCTCGTCGCAAATACCGCAAAGAGCAAAAAGGCCGTAATACCGGTATTGCGACCCGAGGCAGCTCGGTCGCATTTGGTGATTTTGGTCTCAAATGCACGGACCGCGGCCGCTTGACTGCTCGTCAAATTGAAGCAGCTCGTCGTGCCATCTCCCGTCACGTTAAACGGGGTGGTCGGATCTGGATTCGAGTGTTCCCAGACAAGCCAATTTCGCAAAAGCCTGCAGAGGTTCGGATGGGCAACGGCAAAGGCAATCCCGAGTATTACGTGGCTGAAATCCAGCCTGGCAAGATCGTGTTTGAAATTGTCGGTGTCCCAGAAGAGTTGGCTCGTGAGGCGTTTCGCCTTGCAGCCGCCAAGCTACCCCTCAGGACCACTTTTGTGGCCCGAATGATTGGCCAGTAATCATTATGAATACTTCTGAACTCCGCCAAAAAGATGTGGCCGGTCTGCAAAGCGAGGTCAAGTCCTTGCAAAAAGCCCATTTCGGACTGCGTATGCAAAAGGCGACGCAGCAACTTAACAACACCGCTACGCTGCGCTCAACGCGCCGCGAAATTGCTCGCGCCAAGACGATTCTTGTCGAGAAGCAAACCGCTGCAAAATCCGCCACATAAGGAGCGATACATGACGGAAGCTAAAAAATCCCTCAAGCGCACCTTGGTCGGCAAGGTGGTCAGCGACAAGCGTGCAAAAACTGTGACAGTGCTCATCGAGCGCCGTGTCAAGCACGAGCTTTATGGCAAGATCGTCGGTAAGTCCAGCAAATACCACGCCCATGACGAAAAGGGTGAGTACAAGATGGGCGACCTGATCGAAATCACAGAGAGTCGGCCGATTTCAAAGACCAAGAACTGGGTGGTGACCCGCTTGGTGGAAAAGGCGGCGGCGGTTTAAGTCTATACAGGCCTCCGCCTGCAGGCTCGCTTAAAACGGCTCACAATGTGAGCCGTTTTCAATGGTTTTACCTCTCACACAACTCAACAACAGGAGTCACGCATGATCAAAGTAGGCGATACCCTTCCGGCCGCAACGCTGATGGAATACGTAGAAGTCGAGGGCAATGGATGCAGCATTGGGCCCAACCCAGTGGATGTGAGCAAAGCCACAGCAGGCAAGACCATCGCCTTGTTTGCGCTGCCTGGCGCCTTCACCCCAACCTGCTCTGCCAAGCATGTCCCGGGTTATGTGGCTGGCTTTGATGAATTGACCGCCAGCGGCGTGGACGAGATCTGGTGCGTGAGCGTCAATGATGCCTTTGTGATGGGTGCATGGGCACGTGACCTGAAATCGGCTGGCAAAGTCCGCATGCTGGGCGATGGCGATGCCGCTTTCACTAAAGCCACTGGGCTGACGCTGGACCTGACCGGGCGTGGCATGGGCCTGCGTAGCAACCGCTATTCCATGCTGATCAAGGATGGCAAAGTGGCAACGCTCAACATCGAGGCTCTGGGAAAATTTGAGGTTAGCGACGCCGTCACCATGTTGGCTCAAGTGAGGGGCTGAGCGCCTAGTCTGGTAAGCCTAAGTATGGCCACCTAGAGGCCGTACTTAGAGCTCGACCCTGAGGTAATGGGCTCCGGCGATGGGGTTGTGGTAGTAGGGCGGGATTTCTTCGAACCCCAGGTCGACGTACATGGCCCGGGCGCTCTCCATGTCGTCTAGCGTGTCGAGTAGTACGCAGCTGTAGTCGGCCTGCCTTGCCATGTCCAGAATGGCCTCTGCCAATGCACGGCCTATACCTAGGCCGCGGAAAGCTTTGCATACATACAGTCGTTTCATTTCACAGGCATTGGCGTAATCAGAGCTGTCAAGCGGGCGCAGGGCGCAGCATCCCGCCCACTGGCCATTACAAAGCGCCAGCAGCAACGATCCGCGAGGGGCTGCGTAATCACCGGGCAGGTCCCTCAACTCTGAATCGAAGCCCTGGAAGCATAAATCGTGTTGTAGGCTCGCGGCGTACTCGACAAACAGTGCGCGGGCTGTGTCCAGTTCAGAGGGGCTGATCGCCGAGCGCAGTTCTAAGCCAGGGGCTCGGCCAGAGTTGCTTGTTCCCACCTAGCCCACCAGCTTCAGCAACGCCGCCACGGTACCGGCACAGCCGAGCAGAACCACTGCTGCAAACATGCGTGAGCGGGCATCGTCCCGTGATGCGGGCTGTGGGGATGGGCTGCTGGCGTCGCCGACAAGCATGGGCCTGACAAGATTTTTTTTCCGCTTAATGCGGTAAAAGATGATGGCGCCTATGTGAAGCACCACCAGGAACAAAACCATCACTTTGCCGATCTCTTTGTGGTAATAGGTCAGCTGGCTAACCAAGGCGCCCGAGGCCAGCTTGCTCAAGGGGCCTACAGCGGCAATCTCATCGTCACTGAACAGGCCGGTCGCAACCTGCAGCAGCAGCAGGCCCAAGATGGCGAACACGGAAAGTGCGCCCAGCGGGTTGTGACCCAGGGGCGGTACGCCATCCGCCTGCCCGCGGACATAGCGCAGCAAGCGCGCGGGTGAGTACAAGAAAGTGGAAAAGCGCGACCAATGCCCGCCGAAAAATCCCCAAAGCAGCCGGAACAACAACAGGGTCAAAACGCTATAGCCAAAGCGGAAGTGCCAGTCCATGGCGTTACCGCCGATTTGAGCTGTGGTCACAAGGCCAATGATGCAAACCACCAAGGCCCAGTGAAAAAGGCGGGTGGGCAGGTCCCAGACCCTGACAAGGTACGATTTCATGGGGGTAATGCTCCTCTAAAAAGTTTGGGCTCTGACTGGGCTGTTCTGCCGTCATCGGCCAGCCTGTAAAGTGACACAGTGTTTTCCCTAGTTTGTGGCGCACAGCCGAACTTTTCTGCGACCAGTCGCTCACAATAACAGCACTCACTGTGCCAGAGCCGGTCACTCCAACTATTCACATAGGAAATCCCATGAAAAATATTGCCTCTTTGATTCTTGCTGCTGTCACGATGACGCTGGCGGCACCGGCTTCGGCCCAATTTGCCAAGCCCGAAGATGCCATCAAGTATCGCAAGGCTGCCCTGACCGTGATGGCGACTCATTTTGGCCGCGTGGCTGCCATGGCCAACGGACGCGCGCCGTTTGACGCCAAGGCCGCAGCTGACAATGCAGCCATCGCCGAGGCTATGTCCAAACTGCCCTGGGCCGCCTTCGTGGAGGGCAGCGACAAAGGAGACACCAAAGCCAAGGCAGACATCTGGAGCGACAGCGCCAAATTCAAAGACGCCAGCGAAAAAATGCAGGGTGAGATGAGCAAGCTCGCTGTGGCGGCCCGGACGGGCAGCATGGACAACATCAAGGCAGCGGTCGGCGCCACGGCAGGTACATGCAAGGCCTGTCACGATGTTTTCCGCAAGGATTGAAGTCGTCCAGCTGCTGAAGGTCTGCTATACCAATGATAGCTAACCTTCCAATGGTATCGTGGCCTAAGGGTCGATTTCATCAAAATTAAGAGCTTTGCTGGGCCGATGTCATTGGGCGTCACGTCTTGGCTAGAAGAGTCTCCAGCAGCTTGTGCAGCTCGGCAAAATCCGGGGGGCCAACGTAACGCTTGACGATCTGGCCTCGCTGATTGACCAAATAGCTGGTGGGGGTGAGCTGGACGTCGCCCCACTGGTGAGCCAACAGCCCGGTGTTGTCAATAGCCACCTGGAACGGCAGTTGTCGCGACTGAGCGAAGTTGACGACGGAACTGGGCGGGTCGTAGCGCATGGCGACTGCGACAGTGTCATAACCCTTTCCGTGGAACTTGTCGTAGGTGGCGACAAGCTGAGGTATCTCGCCAACGC
>CAMELV010000066.1 GCA_945925985.1 Comamonas sp. lk
CACCCGGCCACGTGGCAGACCACCGACGCCGAGCGCAATGTCGAGCCCCAGCGAGCCGGTGGAGACCACCTGGATGTCCTCGATCACCTCGCCCTCACCGAGCCGCATGATGGTGCCCTTACCAAACTGTTTCTCAATCTGCGCCAGTGCCACTTGCAGGGCTTTGGCTTTTTCGCTGTTGGCGGGGCTGGGGGTTCTGACCGGTGCGTCCATGAAAATCTCTCCTTGAATATTGATCTGTTGGGGGGGCATCGTCCTCTGTTTTTAACAACAGGCTGGATACTTGAACAGTAGTTTAAGCCTTGCTGTTTAAATTTGTAAATAGTTTTTTTGGTCAATTTGGCTTACTATTTGGCATGGACGATACACCCCCTCAGACCAGTTGGCGCCAAGCCCACCTGGGCCACTGGATGAACCTGGCGCTGCGACGGTTCGAGAGCCGGGTACTGCAGCTGATGGCGGGCAATGAGCACATGCCCCTGGCGCTGGCCAACCTGGCAGCGCGCGGCCGATTGAGCGCCTCGCACCTCCACGTCACCCGGCATCTGGCCCTGGAGGGCTCGCGCCTGACCGTGCTGGCCCAGCGTGCCGGCATGAGCAAGCAGGCCATGGGCAAACTGGTCGACCAATGCCTGGCCTGGGGCCTGGTGGCGCGCGAACCGGACGCCCGAGATGCCCGCGCGCGGCGCATCCGGTTCACCCCCACCGGTCTTGCATGGCTGCTGGCCATGCAGCAGTCGGTGGCGCAGGCCGAAGCGGAGTTGCGCCAGGCGATTGGCCCGGAGGTCGCCGCCGTGATCGCTATAGGGCTGGAGGCCTACGCCGCATGAGCATCGCGCCGCCGAGAATCTGACCCTGGTGGTGACGCGCCGGCCTAGAATGACTGCACAACACGTTGCCGGGGAACTACCTGGCAACAACCAGGAGACAGACATGCGTATTCTGATTGCAGAAGATGACCAGGTGATGGCGGATGGCCTGCTGCGAAGTCTGCGCAGCTCGGGCGCAGCGGTCGACCACGTGGCCAGCGGCAGCGAAGCCGATGCCGCCCTGATGACCAACACCGAATTTGACCTGCTGATCCTGGACCTGGGCCTGCCCAAGATGCATGGCCTGGAGGTGCTGAAAAAATTGCGCGCGCGTGGCTCCTCACTGCCAGTGCTTATTTTGACAGCTGCCGACAGCGTGGAAGAGCGCGTACGCGGGCTCGACTACGGTGCCGACGATTACATGGCCAAGCCCTTCAGCCTGCAGGAGCTCGAAGCCAGGGTCCGGGCCCTTAGCCGGCGCGGAATGGGCACCGCCAGCAGTACGATCAAACATGGCCCGCTGATTTATGACCAGTCCGGCCGGGTGGCCACCATCGACGGCGTCATGGTCGAGCTCTCTGCTCGCGAGCTGGGCCTGCTCGAAGTCTTGCTGCAGCGTGCGGGACGCTTGGTGAGCAAAGACCAACTGGTGGAACGCCTGTGTGAATGGGGCGAAGAGGTCAGCAACAACGCCATCGAGGTCTACATCCACAGGTTGCGCAAGAAGATCGAAAAAGGCCCGATCCGCATCGCCACAGTGCGCGGGCTGGGTTACTGTTTGGAGAAGATTCCTGGCTGAGCACGCAGCAGCGCGCGCGTGAGCATCTTCCGGCGCGAACAACGCTCCCTGTTCGGGGAAATCCTGGACTGGATGCTCACGCCACTGTTACTGCTGTGGCCGATCAGCCTGGTCTTGACCTGGCTGGTCGCACAGGGCATCGCCGGCAAACCCTTTGACCGGGCGCTGGAATACAACGCCGGCGCGCTGGCGCAACTGGTCAGCATCAACAACAACAAGGTGCAGTTCAGCCTGCCACTGCCGGCGCGCGAACTACTGCGTGCCGATGACTCGGACACGGTCTATTACCAGGTGCTGGGTGCCAACGGTGAATACCTGAGCGGCGAGCGGGCGCTGCCGCTGCCGCCGGATGATGAAAAAGCGGTGCCGGGCGAAGTTCGGCTGCGCGAAGACGAGATCCGCGGAGTGGCCATCAAGGTGGCCTATACCTGGGTCCAGGTCACACTGCCAGGCTCTCGTCCTGCGCTGGTCCAAGTGGCCGAGACTCTGGAGAAGCGCTCCGTGCTGGCCACCGAGATCGTCAAGGGTGTGATGCTCCCGCAATTCGTGATTTTGCCGATCGCAGTGCTGCTGGTCTGGCTAGCGCTGGTGCAGGCGATCAAGCCACTGAACATGCTGGAGGAGCGAATCCGGGCCCGCAAACCAGACGATCTCAGCCCGATCGATGCGCAGGCCGCGCCCCTGGAGGTGGCACCGCTGGTGGACTCAGTCAACGATTTGCTGCTGCGCCTGAAGGATTCGATTGCCACACAGAAGCGTTTTCTGGCCGATGCAGCGCACCAGCTCAAAACCCCGCTGGCTGGCTTGCGCATGCAGGCCGATCTGGCGCAGCGCGAAGGTGCCGATGCCGACGAGCTGAAACAATCGCTGCGCCAGATTGGCCGCTCCAGCGTTCGTGCCACCCACACCGTGAACCAGTTGCTGGCGCTGGCGCGGGCAGAGAGCAGTGGTTCGGCCATGCCACGCCAGACTTGTGATTTGGCTGAACTGACCATGTCAGTGGTGCGGGATTGTGTGCCCCGCGCCATCGAAAAACAGATTGACCTGGGTTACGAGGGCACTGCTCCTGGAGCGCCCGGCGGCCAGATCGAGGGCAACCCCACCCTGCTGAAGGAATTGGTCCGCAATCTACTAGACAACGCCATCAACTACACCCCGTCCAGCGCCCAACAACCCGCCATCATCACGGCCCGGGTGCTAAGCGGCCCGACGCAGGGAAGGCTGGTGCTACAGGTAGAGGATTCCGGCCCGGGCGTGCCCCTGGCCGAGCGCGAGTTGGTGTTTCAGCCGTTCTACCGGGCCCTGGGCACAGAGGCCGACGGATCAGGTCTGGGCCTGCCCATCGTGCTGGAAATCGCCCAGCAGCACAACGCCACCGTCGACCTGGATGAAACCCGCCCTGGCAACGCCGCCCCAGGGGCCCGATTCACCGTCAGTTTTTTATCCGGCACGAAGGCCTGACTCTCAGCGGCAGGGCAGCCATTCCTTGCCGGCCAACGCCGCCGTTAGACCACTGAGCTGGGCCCGCTCAATGCCATTGCTCAGACGCACGCGCAGCACCGTGCCCGGCAACTCGGGCTGCTCCTGCACCACTATTGCCTTGCGCAAGCCACGTTTTTTCAAGGCCTCCAGTGCCGCCGTTGCGGCCGCACGCGTCTTAAAGTGGCCCAATGACAAGCCCAACTCCAGCTCCGGATTAATCAGTGGCTGAACACTGATCTTCAAGGCAGCCAGCTCGGCCCGCTTGTTTTCAATCGTGATCGCGCTGCTGTACTGTCCGATATAAACAATCCAGCGCGCCGGCATCATCTTCGGCACCAGCGCCCAGGCTGACGCGGGCAATGCAGCCATGGCCGCACGCTTTAGGACCGCACTCTGAGGCTGGTCGAAGGGTCCTGCTTCTAGGCACTCACCGGGAGGCCCTGCCGTCGACGCTGACGGTGCCGACCCGGCAGACTCAGGCATGACCGCCTCGGGCTTGCGCAGCTGCACAGCATCGGGCTGGATTTGCCGGGCCAGCCGCTGCGGCTCGGTCTGCACCGCTGGCCCCAAACCGGCGCCACGCAGCAGATCTTCTGACCACAGGTAATACGACAGGTTCAACAGCAGCAACAGCAGCACCGCCAAGCGCAACTGCCGGGGCAGGTGATTCATCAGGCGTGCGTCCCGGAATGTGGTGCCGGCACCGGGCGTAAGCTGACCTCTGAGCTGGTGATGACCTGCAAGCCATCTAAGGTGCGCAGCAACAGGGCCCCTTCAGCATTAACGCCCTGGGCGATGCCGCAGGTACCGTCACTCAGTGCCAGCGGCGCACCCATCAAGGCATCGCGTTGAGAAAAACCAGGCTGAAACGGCGCGAAACCCCGCAGTTCAAAGTTGCGAATCGCCTGTACCAGGGGGCCCGCAATGCGCAACAGCGCCTGTGGCGCATCAATGCCGGGCAAAAGCTCCTCCAGCCAGGCCGGCGCCCGGGCCAGACCGGTGTCTACGCGCGCACCCAGGTTGATACCCACGCCGAGAATCGCCTGCCGTCCTCCATCCAAGGCGGCAGTCTCGATCAGAATGCCCCCCAGCTTGCGCTCATGCAGCCACAGGTCGTTGGGCCACTTCAGCCGCAACTCGGGGTGCAGACTGGCGGCTATGCTGACGCCAACTGCCAGCGACAAACCAGACCAGTTGGCCGGCACTAAGGGCAGGCCCAGTGAAAAGGTCAGAGATGCGCCTTCGCCATTGGCATTCGCCTCGGCACCGGTCAGGCCCATACCGCTGAGCCACTGCCGACCCAAACGGCCTCGCCCGGCGGTTTGCTGTCTGGCCACCAGTAAAGTTGGCTGCACCTGCCCGGCCCGAGCCCGGCGCATCAGCTCAGAGTTGGTGGAGTCAATGCTGTCGCACACCTCCAGCTTGACGTCCGGCCAGTGCTGGGCCAGGGCCTGGGCGACCGGCTGGTAGTCTGCCGCCATACGCAGGTCCGTCAGCGCCGGCGCCGCTTGGGCGCCAGCATGGTGCCGCGACATTCGTCGGCGCCGCACCAGCAGGCGTACTCAGCCTTCAGCTTGGGCGTGTAGCGCTCATCGATGATCAGCCCGTAATCAAAATTCAACTCTTCGCCGGCCGCAATGTCGCGAAGTGCCCGGATGAAGACGCGGTTGCCCTGCTGATCGGCTTCGCAGTTGGGCGCGCAGGCGTGGTTGATCCAGCGCGAGGCATTACCGCCATGCAGCCCATCAATCACATGGTCTTCATCGATGTGAAAATAAAACGTGTGGTTAGGGTTCTGCGGGTCATGCGGGTGACGTCGCTCGGCCTCAGTCCAGCTGATGACTTCACCAACGTACTCAATCAGCTCCTCGCCTTCGGCAATATCCTGCAGCGCGAAGACGCCCTTGCCATGCACGCCCGAGCGGCGGATTTGAATTCGGCGATGGTCGGCAGGGCGGGCTGATTTGGACACGGTGGAAAATTTTGGTATGGTGAACCCGGACGGGCGCGTGGGTGCGCGCTCACATGTGCATGTGCGTGCGCCTGCGCTCACGCGAGAGACTGGATTGTAGTCAGATGAAAACCTTAGTCATTGCCGAAAAACCTTCTGTGGCCCAAGACATCGTGAGGGCCCTCACGCCCGTGGCGGGCAAGTTTGAGAAGCACGACGAGTACTTCGAGAACGAACGCTATGTGGTGTCCAGCGCGGTCGGCCACCTGGTCGAGATCCAGGCGCCCGAGGCATTCGATGTCAAGCGCGGCAAATGGAGCTTTGCCCACCTGCCGGTGATTCCGCCGCATTTTGACCTGAAGCCGGTGGACAAGACCAAGACCCGCCTGAACGCCGTGGTGCGACTGGCCAAGCGCAAGGATGTGGGCCAGCTCATCAACGCCTGCGACGCGGGCCGCGAGGGCGAGCTGATCTTCCGGCTGATCGAACAGTACGCCGGCGGCACCAAGCCATTGGGCAAGCCAGTGAGTCGCTTATGGCTGCAGAGCATGACACCGCAAGCGATCCGCGATGGTTTTGGCGCCCTGCGCAGCAACGCGCAGATGCAACCCCTGGCCGACGCCGCCCGCTGCCGCAGCGAGGCCGACTGGCTGGTCGGCATCAATGGCACCCGGGCCATGACCGCTTTCAACTCGCGCGATGGCGGCTTTTTCCTGACCACCGTTGGGCGAGTGCAGACACCCACGCTGTCGGTGGTGGTGGAGCGGGAGGAGCAGATCCGCAAGTTCATCAGCCGCGACTACTGGGAAATTCACGCTAGTTTTGCCGCGAAGGCCGGCGAGTACGCCGCCAAGTGGTTCGACCCCAAACACAAAAAGGACGCTGAGGACGCCGAGAAAAGAGCCGACCGGGTCTGGAGCCAGCGCGAGGCGCAGGCCATTGCCGATGCGGTGCGCGGCCAGAGCGCAAGCGTCACCGAAGAAAGTAAACCCACTACCCAGGCCGCACCGCCGCTGTTTGACCTGACCAGCCTGCAACGCGAGGCCAATGGTAAGTTTGGCTACTCTGCCAAGACCACGCTGTCGATTGCGCAAAGCCTGTACGAACGCCATAAGGCACTGACCTACCCGCGTACCGACTCGCGCGCTCTGCCGGAAGACTATGTGCCCGTGGTCAAGCAAACCTTTGAGATGCTGGCCGACTCCGGGATGCGGCATCTGGCGCCGCATGCGCTGACGGCACTCAATGGCAATTACGTCAAACCGACCAAGCGGGTGTTTGACAACACCAAGGTGAGCGACCACTTCGCCATCATCCCAACTTTGCAAGCCCCCAGCGGGCTGAGCGAGGCCGAGCAAAAGATCTATGACCTGGTGGTGCGCCGCTTTATGGCGGTGTTTTTCCCAAGTGCCGAGTACCAGGTGACCACCCGCATCAGCACCGCCGCGGGGCACAGTTTCAAGACCGAGGGCAAGGTGCTGGTCAAACCCGGCTGGCTGGCGATTTACGGCAAAGAGGCGGCGCTGGAGGTGGCTGACGCAAAAGACGGCGACAAGGGCCAGAACCTGGTGCCGGTGCAGCCCGGGGAGAAGGTGCGCACCGCCACCGTCGAGCCCAAGGGCCTGAAAACCCGGCCCCCGGCCCGCTACTCCGAGGCGACCCTGCTGGGCGCCATGGAGGGCGCCGGCAAAACCGTAGAAGACGACGAACTGCGCGAGGCGATGCAAGAGAAAGGCCTGGGCACGCCTGCCACCCGCTCGGCCATCATCGAGGGCCTAATTGCCGAAAAATACATGCTTCGCGAAGGCCGCGAGTTGATTCCGACCGCCAAGGCCTTCCAGTTGATGACGCTGTTGCGCGGCCTGGGCGTGGAGGAGTTGTCCAAGGCCGAGCTGACCGGCGAATGGGAATATAAGCTGGCGCAAATGGAACTTGGCAAGCTCAGCCGCAGCAGCTTCATGGCCGAGATTGCCGCCATGACCGAGCGCATGGTGAAAAAAGCCAAAGAATACGACCGCGACACCATCCCGGGCGATTACGCCACCCTGCAGGCACCCTGCCCGAATTGCGGCGGCATGGTCAAGGAGAACTACCGCCGCTACACCTGTATGGGCAAGACGGGTGCGGAGGACGGCTGCGGCTTCTCGTTTGGCAAATCCCCCGCCGGGCGCACCTTTGAGCTGGTTGAAGTGGAGCAGTTCCTGCGCGAGCGCAAGATCGGCCCGCTGGACGGTTTCCGTTCCAAGGCCGGCTGGCCCTTCACCGCTGAAATGGTGATCAAATTTGACGAAGAGACCAAGAACCACAAACTCGAGTTTGACTTTGGCGACGACAAAAAGGGCGAAGAGACCGGCGAACTGATCGACTTTTCAGCCCAGCAAAGCTTGGGCGCCTGCCCCAAATGCGGCAGCGCCGTGTTTGAGCACGGCAAGAGCTATGCCTGCGAAAGGTCTGTGCCGACCTTGGCGCAGGCCAGCCCGAGTTGTGACTTCAAAAGTGGCCAGATTATTCTCCAGCAACCCATTCAGCGGGACCAAATGACCAAACTATTGGCCACGGGCAAGACTGACCTGCTGGACAAGTTCGTCAGCATGCGTACGCGCCGCGCCTTCAAGGCCATGCTGGCCTGGGACGCCGAGGCGGGTAAGGTGAACTTTGAGTTTGCGCCAAGTAAGTTCCCGCCGCGCCCCGCGGCCGCCGCAAAAAAGATAGCAACAAAGTCAATAACGACGGGGGCTAAGGCCCTAAAACCTATAAAAGCCAAGGCGCCTGCGGCAGCCAAGAAGGCAGCCAGGCCAGCCATCAAGGCCACCAAAGCGGTCGCCAAAGCGCCCCGCAAAGCCGCCGCCCCCAAAACTGCTGCCGCCGGACTGACCCCCAGCGCAGCCCTGGCGGCTGTGATCGGCAGCGAGGCGGTCGGACGTCCGCAGGTGATCAAAAAACTGTGGGACTACATCAAAGCCAATCAGCTGCAGGACAGCGCCAACAAGCGCGCCATCAACGCCGATGCCAAGTTGCTCGCCGTGTTCGGCAAACCGCAGGTCACCATGTTTGAGCTGGCCGGCATTGTGGGCAAACACCTGGGCTGACCCACCACGACGCTGACGCGTCAGAGAGGGCGACTCGGCAAGGTTTTCTTACATTTCTGTGACATACTTCATTCACATTGCGTGATGGGGCTGATCAAAGGTCTCATGAAGCAATGGCAAAGCCTTCCGTAAACACCACCGGCCTGTCCGGCTCGGTTGACGTCACTGACAAAGGAAACGACTCAATGTTCAACCGAGATTGTCCATTAGGAATTTGATCGCACCGGCGTAAGCTTCACGGGCTCGCCCGCATTTGCCCACAAACCGTCAAACCAAGGCCTTCGTTTACGTGCCACAGCCAAGCGAAACGTCTGCTTGATGTTCCTCGTGCTGTCGTCCC
>CAMELV010000067.1 GCA_945925985.1 Comamonas sp. lk
CCGAAAGGCGTGCTGCGTGCACAGAAACGGCCCGGTCAGGTTGGTGTCGACAGCCGCTTTCCATTGCTCGTAGGTCAGGTCTTCCAGGTTGACCGGCGGGGCGCCCACTCCCGCATTGTTGAAGAGCACATCCAGCCTGCCGAAAACCTTGACCGCTTGGTCAAACAGCGCGGCAACCGATTGCGGATTGGTCACATCGGTCGCAACAGCAAGCGCCTGACCAGCTGGTACGCCGGATTCGGCAATGGCCTGCTCGAGCATCTCGGTGCGACGCCCGGCCAGAACCACCTTGTAACCGTCAGCCAGCAAAGCCAACGCGGCTGCCTTCCCGACACCTGTTCCTGCGCCCGTCACCAATGCCACTCTGTCTTGTGTCTGCATGACTGTTCTGTCCTCCTGGATGAAGGTCGGGATGGTACCGCGACGCCTGATACGCGCATGAAAAGACGGTTCATGCGGCATCATGATCGCTTCAGCCGCGTTCTGCACCGCCATGTTTGAACCCATCAGCGCACTTCACTATTTCCGCATCCTGACGTCGGATGCGAGCTCCATTCCGCTTCTCGAAGCGGCCGCAAGCATTGCCGTCGACGCGTATCCCACGCTGGACGTACAAGCGACCTTGTCTGAAGTCGATGGGCTCGCCAGCGAGTTGGCAAAGCGATGCAAGAGCGGACACACCGACCACGAGCGCCTGCAGCTCGCGCTGCGCTTTTTCTACGGCGAAATGGGATTTTCAGGCAACACTGATAACTACTACGACCGCGAAAACAGTTACCTCCACAGGGTCTTGCAAACCCGTCGCGGCATTCCGATCACGCTAGCGGTGCTGTTCGTCGAACTGGCACGAAGCGTTGGACTTCAGGTCGAGGGGGTCTCGTTCCCTGGCCATTTCATGGTGAAAGCGACCCTAAAGGAAGGCGTTGTGGTGATCGATCCGTTTACTGGAGAAAGCCTTGACCGAGCGGAGCTAGGAGCCCGGGCTGCTGCCTTTGGCCTTCGCCCCGAACGTCTGCTGAATCCGGCATCCAACCAGCAAATTCTCATCCGCATGCTCAACAACCTTCAAGCCATACATACCCAGCACGGCGACAAAGAACTCATCGATCAGGTCAACGCGAGACTGCAGATCCTGCAGGGCGAGTCGATTCACTGACCCCTTCCGTACCAGCCGCTGCAGTGCGCTGCACACCCGACGCACGGTTTGGATTACAGAAATGTTTTTGCTACACTAGAGGGCTGTTCCCTGATAGCTCAGTCGGTAGAGCGACGGACTGTTAATCCGCAGGTCCCTGGTTCGAGTCCAGGTCGGGGAGCCAACCCACATCTCAGTCGTGACGCAGCCGGCCGCTGTCTAAGTCGCGTTGACGACACCTCCGTCGACTTCAGCAGAGACATGAAAACAATCGCTCGATTCGTCTGCTTCGGCCTTTTCTTGTCGTGCGCAACCGTGCACGCTCGTGAAGACATGCTCGGCACCTGGCGCGGCATTAGCAACTCGGCAGTTCTGGGCGCTGGTTTGCATCACCATTCACCCGAGACGGATCGAAAAGCCATTCGATTCAGAAAAGTTGAGTACACCCTGACGATTGATCGACAGGAAGGCCGGAACTTTTCGGGAAAGATCACCTCCGCTCAGCACAGCGAAATCGTCATAGGTGCTCTGGCCAAAGACCTGAAGAGCGGCGTCATGGTGAACGAGCACGGCACGTTCAACTTTTCCCGGGCCGACTCCAACGCCCTCGAACTGTGCTTCACCCAGGTCCACACATCCAACTCGGCTATTCCGCAGGTCGCGTCCTGCTTTGAAATGACCAAACGCTGACCTCGCGACATGTGCCTGCTTGCTCTGGATCAATCGATGTTGGCAAAGCCATCAGTGCCTGTTTGACTGATCACCCTGAGTACATCGCACGCGCCCGCAGCGCCTGGTAGCGTGGTGCGCACGGGTTGGCCGTATTCCCCTCGTAAAGCTCAACACCCGGCGATTCCCGCACGCTGGCGCTGTCTGGGCAGCTGATCGCCGTATTGCGCCCCTTTCCATCGGAAGGCGGTCCGTACCATCTCGTGTTTCGCTCACGTCTTCGCCCTGTGCAAGCCCGCGCGAAATCGCCGATGCGCCCGGACATCGCCCCATGACCACGGTGAAGCGATACGCCCACCTCGCGAATATCCACAATGGAGCCTTGACAACGGTTTACGATCGTCTGAGGTGCCACTAAAACCGTGATCGTCGATGCCCACCGACCCCGAGGATAGCGCGTGCCCCTGTTCGTCTTGACACGACTGCTGAGCTTTGTGCTGACCCTGCTGGCCACATCGGTCGTGGTGTTTGCCGTGCTGGAGTTGTTGCCGGGCAATGCCGCGCAGGTCATTTTGGGCGAGACAGCCACGCCCGAGTCAATTTCCGCGATGGAAGACAAGCTGGGCCTGAACCAGCCCGCTGCCAGCCGATACCTCAGCTGGATGGGCGGCATGCTGCAGGGTCAGACAGGCCAGAGCATTTCTTACGACACCCCCACTGCCCACTTGATGGCCGAGCGCATGCAGGTCACTTTGCCGCTGGCCGTGATGGCCATGGGCCTGACGGTGGCGCTGTCGCTGGCGCTGGGCCTTTACGCCGCCTCGCAGCAAAACAAGGCGGGCGATGTGGGCGTGATGACACTCAGCCAGCTGGGTCTGGCCCTGCCCAATTTTTGGCTGGCGATCTTGTTGATCCTGCTGTTTGCGGTGCACCTGGAGTGGGTGAGCGCGGGCGGTTTCCCGGGCTGGTCCGAGGACGATGGCGGTGGGATATGGCAGGGCATCAAGGCACTGCTCTTGCCCGCCATGGCGCTGGCCGCCGTGCAAACGGCGATCTTGACGCGGGTGACCCGCTCAGCTGTGCTCGATACCTTGCGCGAAGATTTTGTGCGCACCGCCCGGGCCAAGGGTCTGAGCCGCCGCCAGGTGCTGTGGGGCCATGTGTTGCGCAACGCCATGATCCCGGTGCTCACCGTGATGGGTTTGCAATTTGGCAACCTGATCACCAGCGCCATCGTGATCGAGAACGTGTTTGTGCTGCCTGGCATCGGGCGGCTGATTTTTCAGGCCATTGCCAACCGCGACTTGATCGTGGTGCGCGATGTGGTGATGCTGCTGGCGGCGCTGGTCATCCTCATCAACTTTTTCATCGACCTGCTGTATGCGTGGATCGATCCGCGACTGAAGGCGGGCCATGCTGGATAAAAGCACGTTTCGGCGACGCGCCTTGCGCCATCCCAGTCTGGTGGCGGGTGGGGCCATGGTGCTGCTGATGGTGCTGAGTGCGGTGCTGTCCTTGTTCTGGTCGCCCTACCCGGTGGGCGATATCGACATCCCAAACAAGCTGGCTTCGCCGAGCGCAGCGCACTGGTTGGGCACCGACAGCCTGGGGCGCGACATCGGCTCCCTGCTCTTGGTGGGCAGCCAAAACTCCTTGCTGGTGGGCTTCATCGCAGTGGGCATTGGGCTCGGTGTGGGCGTGCCTTTGGGCTTGCTGGCCTCGGCGCGGCGCGGCTGGGTGGAGGAGGTCATCATGCGGACCGCGGATTTCACATTCGCGTTTCCGGCATTGTTGTCGGCCATCATGCTGACCGCGATCTATGGGCCGGGCTTGGTCGTCAGTATTGTGGCCATTGGTATTTTTAATATCCCGGTGTTTGCGCGCATTTCGCGGGGCGCAGCCAATGCGGTTTGGGCGCGGGACTACACGGCGGCGGCTCGCGCTGCAGGCCAAGGCCCGCTGGCCATCACGCTGGCGCATGTTTTGCCCAACATTGCCAGTGTCTTGATCGTGCAGTCCACCATCCAGTTCGCCATCGCCATATTGGCCGAGGCGGCCTTGTCTTATCTGGGCCTTGGCACCCAACCGCCGCAACCCAGCTGGGGCCGCATGCTCAACGAAGCGCAGTCGCAGATGTTTCAGGCCCCCATGCTGGCGGTGTACCCGGGCGCCGCCATTGCGCTGGCAGTGCTGGGCCTGAATTTGCTGGGCGACGGCTTGCGCGATGTGCTCGATCCCCGGTTGGCACGTCAGAGGTCAGCATGAGCGATCTTTCCAACGCCAACCCTTTGCTGCAAGTCGAGGACTTGCGGGTGAGCCTGCCCACGGCTCGCGGCTGGGCACACGCCCTGCGCGGCGTGTCCTGGCGCATGGAACGCGGCCAGACGGTGGGCCTGATTGGAGAGAGCGGCAGCGGCAAATCGCTGACGGCTTTGGCCTTGATGGGTTTGTTGCCCGAACGAGCACGCGTGAGCGGCTCCATCACATTCAAAGGGCAAGAGCTGGTTGGCCTGCCCGAGCCGCAGCTGTGCCAGTTGCGCGGTGCCCGCATGGCGATGATTTTCCAGGAGCCGATGACGGCACTCAACCCTTTGCACCCCATCTGGAAGCAGATCGCCGAGCCCTTGCGTCTGCACCAGAACATGAGCGCAAGTGATGCCAGATTCCGCGCCCTGCAACTGCTCGAACGCGTGCAGTTGCCTCGCGCGCATGAGCGGCTCGACGCTTACCCGCACGAACTCTCGGGCGGGCAACGCCAGCGCGTGATGATCTCAATCGCGCTGGCCTGCAGCCCTGACCTGCTGATCGCCGACGAGCCCACCACCGCGCTCGACGTGACGGTGCAAAAAGAAGTGTTGGCACTGATCAGGCAATTGGTGCAAGAAGACGGCATGGGCCTGCTGCTGATCAGCCACGACCTGGGCCTGATGCAGGATCAGGTGGACCGCATGATGGTGATGTATGGCGGCGCGGTGGTCGAGAGCGCGGCCACGTCCGAGTTGTTTGCACACCGGGCGCATCCCTACACGCGGGGTCTGTTTGCGGCGCGTCCACGCCTGGGGCTGGTACGCGGCACGCGCCTGACCACGATCCCTGGCAGTGTGCCCGAACTAATGGATTTTCCGGCGGGGTGTGTGTTTGCTGATCGCTGCAGCCTGGCGGTTGAGCAATGCCGCCAGACGCCGCCGCAGCCTGAAAGCATCGAATGCCAACACGCTGACAAGACGCCGCATGTGGTCCGTTGCCCGCGATGGAGGCAGCCATGAGCGAGATGCCGACTGCTGCGCCGCTGCTGCAGGTGCGGCACTTGGGGCGGCGCTTTGCCTTGCCCCGTGCCGGTTTGTGGCAGCCCGCAGATCCTTTGCAGGCCTTGACGGATGTGAGCTTCACACTGCAAGCCGGCAAAAGCCTTGGCGTTGTCGGCGAGTCAGGCTCAGGCAAGTCCACGCTGGCGCGGTTGGTCATGGCGCTGGACACGCCCACCGAGGGGCAGGTCTTGTTCAAGGGTGTGGATGTGCACCAGACGCATGGCCAAGCCTTGCGCCAGTTGCGACGCGGTTTCCAGATGGTGTTTCAGGACCCTTATGGCTCGCTGGACCCGCGTCAAAAAGTGCTGGCCATCGTGACCGAGCCGATCCAGACCTTGCTCAAATCCGCGGATGGCCGATCGGAGCTGCGCGACCGTGCGGCCCAGGCTTTGAACGAAGTCGGCCTCAAAACGGCCGACCTCGACAAATACCCGCACGAGTTTTCAGGTGGGCAGCGCCAGCGCATTGCGATTGCACGCGCCTTGATCACCCGGCCGGCCCTGATCGTGGCCGATGAGCCTGTCAGCGCGCTCGATGTGTCCGTGCAGGCCCAGGTGCTGAACCTGATGATGGACCTGCAAGAGCGCTACAGCCTGAGTTATCTGCTGGTCAGCCACGACTTGGCGGTGGTCAATTTGATGTGCGACGATGTGCTGGTTTTGCAGTCGGGCCGTGTTATCGAACACAGCCCTGCTCAGCTGATTTTTCAGCATCCCGAGCATCCCTATACCCGCAAGTTGCTGGCCGCCATTCCTGGTCAGCCGACTCCATCTTCTGAAGAGGCGTCTCCATGAACAAGGTCTCGTCCATGACCCGTCGCACCCTCGCCTGGAGCTCGGCGGCCGTGCTGGTCGCCAGCCTCGTGGCTGCCCCTCTGCAGGCGCAAGCCCAGTCGCGCAAAGACACGGTCACCCTGGGCATGATCCTGGAACCCACCAGCCTGGACCCGACCATGGCCCCGGCTGCAGCCATTGGCGAAGTGGTGCACTACAACATCCTCGAAGGCCTCACCAAAATCAACGTCGATGGCAGCGTCAGCCCCTTGCTGGCCGAGAGCTGGAAAATGGACGCCGACGGCAAGGCCTACACATTCAAGCTGCGCAAGGGCGTGAAGTTCTCCGATGGCGCCAACTTTGATTCGAGCGCTGTCAAGTTCAGCTTTGAGCGGGCCAAAGACGACAAAAGCACGAACAAGGCCAAAGGCGCTGTGTTCAACAACATCACCCACATCTCGACGCCCGATGAGCACACCGTGGTGCTGGTGCTGACCAACCCGGACGGCAACTTCCTGTTCCGCATGGGCGAGAACACTGCCGTTATCCTGCATCCCAACAGCGCGGCCGACGCCGCCACCAAGCCCGTGGGCACAGGCCCCTACAAGCTCGACAACTGGGCCAAAGGCACCGCCGTGACCCTGTCCAAGTGGAATGGCTTTCGTGATGCCGACGCCATCAAAGTGAGGAAGGTCACCTTCCGCTTCATCAACGACTCAGCTGCCCAGGTGGCCGCCTTACTGGCAGGCGACATCGATGGCATGCCGCGCTTTCAGTCGCCACAAAGCCTGCAGCAGTTCCAAAAAGACAAGCGCTTTGTGGTCGAGATGGGCAGCACTGCGGGCAAAGGCATCATGACCATCAACAACCGCAAGAAGCCGTTTGACGATGTGCGCGTGCGCCGGGCCCTGTCGCACGCGGTCGACAGGAAGGCCTTCATCGACGGTGTGTTTGAAGGCCTGGCCAAACCCATTGGCAGCCACATGGCCCCCACCGACACGGGGTATGTGGAGTTGAGCGGCACCTATGCCTATGACCCCGAAAAGGCCAAGGCCCTGCTCAAGGAAGCTGGTGTTCAAACCCCACTGAACGTGACCCTGACGTTGCCACCACCACTTTATGCCCGAAAGGGCGGTGAAATCCTGGCCGCACAGCTGGCCAAGGTCGGCATCGTGGCCAAAATCGAAAATGTGGAGTGGGCGCAGTGGTTGAGCGGCACCTTCAAGGGAAACTTTGACCTGACGGTGATCAACCACGTCGAGCCCCTTGACTACATGGCGTACGCCAACCCGCAGTATTACTGGGGTTACGACAGCAAGGCCTTCCGCGATCTGGCCGCCAAACACGCGGCCACGACGACCGCCAAAGAGCGAACCCAGCTGTTTGGCGACATGCAGCGCATGATTACCAAGGATGCCGTCAACGTGTTCCTGTTCAACGCCGCCAACACAGCGGTTTACCGCAAAGGCCTCAAAGGCCTGTGGTCGAG
>CAMELV010000068.1 GCA_945925985.1 Comamonas sp. lk
GACCGGTTTGGCAATATGGCCGTTGGTGCCGGCGCGCTCGGCCCGGGCGCGTTCCTCAGCCAACACGCTGGCGCTCATGGCCAGCACCGGCAACGCCGCCCAGGCCGGGTTGGCGCGGATGTGGGCCGTGGCCGTATAGCCATCCATCACCGGCATTTCCAGGTCCATCAGCACGCAGTCAAACCGGCGTTGCGCCAGCAGCGCCAGCGCTTCCCGGCCGTTGTTCGCCACTTCCACTTGGAAGCCAGTCTGGGTCAGCAACTTGACCGCCACCAACTGGCAGAGTGCGTTGTCTTCTACCAGCAGGATACGGGCGCCCCGGAGTGCCACCAGTGCGATGTCATCCGCCAGAGGGAGCAGGCCATTCGCATCACGGTCATCGGTCTCCTGCGTACTGTCCACGTGGGCGACTTGGGTGAAAGGCAGTTCAAAACTGAAGGTGCTGCCCTGGCCCGGTTTGCTTTCAGCCCAGATGCGTCCCCCCATCAGCCCTACCACTTCACGGCTGATGGCCAGGCCCAGGCCAGTACCGCCAAACTGGCGAGCAATTGACGCATCCGCCTGCACATAAGACTGGAACAGGCCTGCCAACTGAGCCCGGGTCATACCCAGGCCGGTGTCACTCACCGCAAAGCGCAGCAAAAGTGGCTCCTGCGGCTTGGATACCAGCGCCACGCTGACCACAATGGCGCCCGATTCTGTGAACTTGCAGGCGTTGCTGACCAGGTTGGTCAGCACTTGGCGCAGACGCATCGGGTCGCCCAGCAGCTGTAGGGGCACCTCGGGCGCACAGTTCAAGCTGAAACTGAGGCCACTGTCTGCCACCAACCCGGCCAGGGCCGCGATGGTGCTATCGAGTAACGCTTCGAGGTTGAACGGGCGGGTCTCCAACTGCATCTTGCCGGCATCAATTTTGCTGAGGTCCAGCACCTCGTCAAGCAGACCTAACAGCGCTTGCCCGGCCATATGCACCCGGCCCAGGTAATCTTGCTGTTCTGGCGTCAGATCAGTACCCAAGGTCACCGCGGTCAAGCCGATGATGGCGTTCATCGGGGTCCGGATCTCATGGCTCATGCGCGCCAGGAAGTTGCTTCTGGCTTCGCCCCTGAGGATGTCGGTGATGTCGATGCAAAAAGCGAAAAAGTGCTGGCCATGCGCGCTGGGCGGTGCGGCCAGGCGATTGACCCGCAGGCTGACAGCCGGTCGTGCGCCATCGGCGGGGTGGTCAACGATGTCACTGATGACCTCACCCGCCCGAAGCCGGGGAAACTCGCTGATCAACTGGGCGGCGCGCTCGGGGCCCCGCAGTTCCTGCAAGGTTTGGCCAATGACTTCGGCCGCTGGCAGCCCGAAGAGGTCGGCCAGGGCTTGGTTCACATAGACGTAGCGGCCATCCTGATCCACGACTGTAATGAGCCCGGGATAGCTCCCCAGCAGCGCCTCGTAGTCAGCGCGCTGGGCCCGCTTGATGGGCGTGAGATCGGTCCACATGCCGACCGAGCCCAGCCGGGTGCCCGCCGCATCGTGGATCGGGGTGGCGTTGTTGAAGCACTCAAGACGCGTGCCGTCAGGACGCACCAGGCCGATCTCGTAGCCCGTTTTGTGCCCCTGTTTGCGCCGCTCGAGCTGATCCTTGAGGATGACAAGGTCTGGGCCCGAGAAGAACTCGAACACGCTGTGCCCCATGACCTCAACCTGCTCACGCCCAAGCAGGCGGCACATGGCTGGGTTGACAAAAACCGTGAGCGCGGCCGGGTCAAGATACCAAATGCCTTGCTCGGTGTTGTCCAGCAGGCGCTCGCGTTGCCACAACTGCGCCTTGGCTTGGGCCAGCTCGGCCTGAACTGTCTCTAGCTCAGTCATACCCAGGCGCCGCGGTGAGCCGCGCCTGCTTAACGTGAACCCCGTGTAATGGGTTGTTCATCAATTTGAAAATCTCTCTGAAGTGTTCCGCCGTCCGACTCAGCTTGGGCGGACAACATAGTTATCACTGAGTGTGCAGCATTGTGAAAGGGCTGTCTTGTCTAAGGTTGAACCCCTGCCCCGTTCATCCCAGACCAGCCACGCGCCGGCCAACCGGCACCCCTTGGAGCAGGGCAGCGAACAAGGCCTGCGGCACGACCGGTTTGGCAATAGGGCCGTTGTTCGCCACCGTCACCTCAAGCTGCGCCTGGTTCAGCAACTCAACCGCCACCAGCTGGTTGACCGCGTTGTCCTCCACCAGCAGGATGCGGGCGCCTTGAATTGCCGCCAAAGCGCTGTCTTCCAACACAGGCCACACGCGGCGGGCCGGGTCGTCAGCCCGCGTTGGCGCGTTGGCGACCCTGGCATCTTGGGTGAACGGCAGCTCAAAGCTGAAGGTGCTGCCCTGGCAAGGTTCACTGTGCGCCCAGATGCGCCCGCCCATCAGCTCAACCAGTTCACGGCTGATGGCCAGGCCCAGGCCAGTGCCGCCAAACTGGCGTGCAATCGACGCGTCGGCCTGCGCAAAGGGCTTGAACAGGCCTTCTACCTGCGCCGCGGACATGCCCAGACCGCTGTCCTGCACGGTAAAGCGCAGCGCCAGCGGCTCTTGCGCTGCCGATGATGGCGTTCATCGGCGTGCGGATCTCATGGCTCATGCGTGCCAGGAAGTTGCTTCTGGCCTCGCCCTTGAGGATGCCAGTGATGTCGATGCTGAAGGCGTAATAGTGCTGGCCATGCTCTCTGGGTGGCGCGGCCAGGCGATTGACCCGCACGGTAACGGCCGGCCGCCCGGCACGGGCGGGGTGCTCAACGATGTCACTGATGACCTCGCCCGCCCGCTGCCGGGGAAACTCGCCAGCAGCGCTTAGTATTCAGCACGCCGCGCCTGGCTGTCGGCCAGGGCAGCGTCCAGTTCGCGCTGGGCCTGCTTGATGGGCGTGAGATCGGTCCACATGCCGACCGAGCCCAGCCGCGTGCCCGCCGCGTCATGGATCGGGGTGGCGTTGTTGAAGCACTCAAGACGCGTGCCGTCAGGACGCACCAGACCGATCTCGTAGCCCGTCTTGTGCCCCTGGTTGCGGCGCTCTAGCTGAACGTTGAGGGTGACGAGGTCGGGGCCCGAGAAGAACTCGAACACGCTGTGCCCCATGACCTCACCCTGCTCACGGCCGAGCAGACGGCACATGGCCGGGTTGACAAACACCGTCAACCCGCTGCCGTCAAGATACCAAATGCCTTGCTCGGTGTTTTCCAGCAGGCGCTCGCGTTGCCACAACTGCGCCTTGGCTTGGGCCAGCTACGCCTGAACTGTCTCCAGCTCAGACATACCCAGGCGCTCGGCAAGCCGCGTAAGCCTGGTTAGCCCCTTGCTCATTGTGTTGTTGGTTAAACCGGGGAAACCCGTGCCCACTCCCGTCAGGGCCCTATCCGCCGTCAGGGCGCAACCAGAGCCAGCTTGGGGAAATCGCTGCGGTAGCGGGCCGCATCACGCCGGTATTATAATTTTTGATAATTGGTAATACCGGCGGTTGACATGAACACCCTCACCCTCAAGATCCCTGACGCGTTAGACGCCGCACTGCAACTGGCCAGTGCCCGCCGGCACTTGACCAAGTCTGCCGTGGTGCGCAAGGCCCTGGAAAAGGAGCTTGCCGACGAACTCAGTCAGACCACACCGGCGGTCAACTGGCTCGGGCAGTGGCGCGGCGCATTTGCTGCCCATGCCATCGACCCGGCTGAAAAGACTGTGGCTGATACCGCCAGCGATGCGCGGGTGGCCCACATCCTGCGCAAGCACCTGCGCTGATGTTGCTGCTGCTCGACATCAACATCATTTTGGATGTTGTCATTCAGCGCCCGGGCGAGCCCGCCTCCTCAGCCTTGATTGGCGCTTGCAATGAGCAGCATCAGGCCTGGGTGGCCTGGCACTCGGTCGCGACGCTGGCCTATCTGATCGAGCGCGAACGCAATCCTGCTGTAGCGCGTGAGCTTGTGACGGGCTTGCTCAGCTGGGCCAGGGTGGCGACCACCGGGCACCAGGACGCAGTACAGGCGCTTCAGTTGCCGATGTCAGATTTTGAAGACGCCTTGCAGGTCAGCGCTGCTCAGGCCTGCGGAGCCGACTACATCATCACCCGCAACGGGCGGGACTTCGTGCAATCGCCGCTGCCAGCCTTATCGCCAGAAGAGTTTTTAGCCCGGCATCCTTTGACCTGACATCGGGTCAACTTGAGCCTTGGCGGCCTACACCCTCCCGTCAGGGCGCGACCAGTGCCAGCTTGGGGAAGTAGCTGCGGTAGCGGGCCGCATCACGGGTGAGCAATTGCAAACCGCCCACCAAGGCGTGGGCGCCAATGTAGAAATCAGGCATGGGTGAGGTTTTTAGCCCCTGGGTCTGGCGGTAAACCTTGAACGCCTGGCCGGCCAAAAAAGCCGCGTCCCAAGGCAGCGCCTGGCGCTGCAATGGCAGCTGTGCCAACGCAACCTCCAGGTCGGACGCCCGCTCAAACCGCGGGCTCAGCTCCGCCAGAATCAGCGGGTTGATGATGAGTGGCGCGCGGCTGCCACAGCGGTCCAGTTGCTCCAGCGACCAGTCGGCCCAGGTGGGGTCATCGGCCAGCACGTCGATCAGCACACAGCTGTCTACCAGCGTGCCCTGCAGCTGAGCCGGCTGCAGATAACGCGCATCCGGCTCGCGGGCGGCCAAGTGGTTCACTGTGGGGGGCTTTCAGGCGCGCAAAAAGGCCATGAATTCGTCGGTGCCCATGCCCTTGAACTGGCTGGCATTGGCACTGCCGCGCACCCGCTCAAAGGCCGCACGAACGCTGGCGACCGGCACAGCCACTGGGCGAATGACGACGTCGCCATTGGCGAGCACCTCAAACTCCACCTCGCTGTGCGGGTGCAAGCCCGCCTGCTCGCGCACGGCCTGCGGGATAGTGACCTGGCCTTTGCTGGTGATTTTCATGAGTCACTCCTGATTCTTACTTTTAACAGTAAGAATCTTACCCGATACCGTGCTGAGCCCAAAACCAGGCCGGCTTTGCCATGCGCGCGGCATCAGCAGAAGGCTCGACCAGATCGGCCAACAGGGCCAGCGTGTCCTGCTAGCGCCACTGTAGGCGGTGGTTCAGGCGGGGTGCCGCTCAGGCGCAGGGGGCTGGCCACGCTTGCTATTAATTCAATAGCTGGACCATCAATAATAGCGGGGGCTAGAGCCTGATTTAGCTCCAAACCCCGGGCCTGTACCTGAGCGACGGCGGAGGTCGCTAACCCACCACCCCCTGCGCGCGCAACCCAGCCACCACATCCGCCGCCAGCCCAAGCCCGGCCAGCACCTCGTCGGTGTGTTCGCCCAGCATGGGCGGGGCCCGGTGCAGCACCGGCGGCGTGGCGCTCAGGCGCAGTGGGCTGGCCACACTTGCTATTGATTCAATAGCTGTACTATCAATAACGGCGGGGGCTAGAGCCTGATTTAGCTTCAAACCCCGAGCCTGCACCTGGGCGTCGGCAAAGGCCTGGCCGATGTCGTTGATGGCACCGCAGGGCACGGCCTTGTCTTCCAGCAGCGCAATCCAGTCGGCGGTGCTGCGGGTGCGGGTGACGGCCTCCATGGCCGGGATCAGCACGCTGCGGTGTTGCACGCGCAGGGTGTTGCTGGCGTAGCGGGCGTCAGTCGCCCACTCGGGGTGGCCGGCGGCCTGGCAGAAGCGGGCAAACTGGCCGTCGTTGCCAATGGCCAGCAGCATGGCGCCGTCGGCGGTGGGAAAGTCTTGGTAGGGCGCCAGGCTGGGGTGGCTGTTGCCCATGCGTTGCGGCACGGCGCCGGTGTTCAAAAAGCCGGCGGCCTGGTTGGCCAGGATGGCCATGCCCACATCCAGCAGCGCCATGTCGATATGCTGGCCCTCGCCGGTGCGGTGCCGCACCTCGATGGCGGCCAAAATGGCGCTGCAGGCATAGACGCCGGTGAACAGGTCGGTCAGCGCCACGCCCACCCGCAGCGGGCCGCCGCCGGGCAACTCGTCCGCCCGGCCGGTGATGCTCATCATGCCGCTCATGGCCTGGATCATCAGGTCGTAGCCGGCGCGCGGGGCGTAGGGGCCGTCTTGACCAAAGCCAGTGACCGAGCAGTAGATCAGGCGCGGGTTCAGCGCCTTTAGGCTGGCGTAGTCCAGCCCGTACTGCGCCAGGCCGCCCACCTTGAAGTTTTCTACCAGCACGTCGCTTTGCAGCGCCATCTGACGGATCAGCGCCTGGCCTTCGGGCTGCGCCATGTCGATCGCCACTGAGCGTTTGTTGCGGTTGCAGGCGGTGAAGTAGGTGGCCTGACTGGTATCTTGCCCCTGGGCGTCCTGCAAAAACGGGGGGCCCCAATGTCGGGTATCGTCCCCCGCACCAGGCCGCTCGACCTTGACCACACCCGCGCCTAGGTCGGCCAGCATCTGGGTGCACCAGGGGCCGGCCAGCACGCGGGACAGATCCAGCACCTTGATGTGGGGCAGGGCGCCTTGGTTAACGTTCATCGCGGTCATCTCCTTAGTTGGTTCGGCCGGCTCGGGCCTGCGCGCTGGTTGTTGGGCCTAACGGGGTTCATACCTGGCAGAGTTTGTGCCTGCCGGGGAGGGTGGGGCCGGGGGGCTCATACTGCCAAACGCGCAGAAATCGC
>CAMELV010000069.1 GCA_945925985.1 Comamonas sp. lk
AACGCCGGGCGTGCCCACCACGCGCCGCACGGTGGCCTGCAGCAGCGAGTCTTGCCCCACCAGGCTCAGCAACTGCTTGGGGTACTTCTCGCGTGACAAGGGCCACAGCCGGGTGCCGGAGCCGCCCGACAAAACCACCGACTGGACCACGATGTTGTTTTGCATTTATTTCACTCACTGACCTGATTCAGTCATTGTGTTGATTAAGAGATTTACCAAATTAGGCAGATCGTTTTGGATGGTATTCCAGACGATTTCAGGGTCTACCCGGAAGTACTCATGCGTCAACACAATCCGCATGTCATACGCATCACGAAGCTGCTGCCACAGCGCCGGATTCATCTCTTCAATGGACGGATCCAGGCCCAGGACCTTATTTGCCGCTTCCCCGATAACGATGATGCCTTCAATGACTGCACGTTGCGTCTTGCCGTCGCCCAGAAATTGACCGTGGCTGAGGTCACCGATATCGGACCGAATGTGTTGCGCCGCCTCCAACATATGATGCATTCGATCATGCGCCCGCAACCCTTTCGCCTTCATACTGAAACAGCTTCCTGAAGGATTGCACCCCGAAACTTTTCGTGCAGCGACAAGGGGGTCTGAATGTCGGCCTTCACTCCCAAGAGTTGCTCAAGGTCGCGCTTGATCCGCACCAAACTGATGAGTGACGTTCTCCCATCAACCGGATCAATCAGGATATCGATGTCACTGTCGTCTGTATCGTCCCCGTGCAACACCGAGCCAAAAACCCGTGGGTTGCAGGCACCATGGGTCTCCACAATCCGGCGGATGGCGACGCGGTGCAGTTGCAAAGCTTTCGATGGCCTCATGGGAAAAAGGTGCTTCAAAAAAAGTTGAGTCTACAACCCTGGGGGCGATGATGGCACGAACTGGCTCTGGCATCGCCTTCATCCGCTGTACGGTTTTGCATCGACTCCTGAAATGCACGCTCGATCCCCCTGCCCACGCGGGTTGGCGGCCTGCCCGCATCAAGTGTCGGCGAACATGGCGTCCAGATCAAGCTAGGATTAATTGGAATCTGACCCCTATTGCTCCATTTCTGACCCCAATTGCTCAATTGCTAGTTATTAAGCGCGATAGTCGGCATGCGCGGCAAACGCACTTTCGGTTAGTTCGATGTCACCTGCGTAAAAACGGGCGGTGGCCAGCACCGTTTTGATACTTGGGTTGCTGTCTGCGTCATTGATGTTCAGGACGTGTTCTGCCCTGTCGATATTCGGATTGACATCAAACGCTGGCGCAAGCCGCCACCCATTCGCGCCGAGCACGAAGCCGTGATTGCGTAAATGGTCATCCCTGTTCCCGACTGCCACATTGAATGCAACCCTGCGAAGCAATTGCGCCAGGTCCGCTCCAACATGAGCGCCGTCTCCGCTTGATCGTAAAAACTGGGCCAATTCGATATAGCTGCTGCCTTCGCTATGCTCCTTGCGAAGCAGCGTCATGGCAGACGCATAAAAACTTCGGGCACCTTTTATGCGGTCAAAGCGCTGCACACAGAAGGTATGGAAATCGTTGTTCAGCCTGATCAGCTTGGCGGGCGGAACGTCAATGCCCGCTTTTGTGGCTAGGCCGTGCACCACGTATTCCCAGGCACCCACATCTCGGTCATCATCACGCGCCGGGAACTTGCCAATCCAGAGCATGCCGTCTGCCTCGGTAAAGTTCGCCTTGGGCCGGGCTCCACCAAGCGATGCACCTGGCGCAACCAGAACAGCCAACCACTTGCGCAGCGCAGCCAGGTCTTTGATGCTACGGCTACTGAGTTGATACGCGACTGCTTCAAGCTCCCGCAGCGTGGTGATGGGGGGCGCGGCCCGCTTCTCGTTCCCCAAAAACTCATCCGTGCCGGCCAAGCGAAAGCGCAGTGCACCCTGGCGCGTGTAGTCCTGCACGCCAATCAGAAAGTCCCAAGCATAAAGCGTACGCGGAGTACGCTTCTCGTCCTTGGCTTGAAGCGCTTCCCGGCGCTTCATGAGCGTTTGGCCCCATCTGTCTGGCGCAGAGTCCAGGAATATTCCAAAGTTGCCCAGTTCTGGTTTTGGGAAAAAAGGTTGATCGTCTAGCGACAGGTCTGGGTCAAGTGCGACGGCGCGGGCGTCCTTGAGCCAGTTACGGTCATAGTGGAATCGAACCTGCCCACGGTCATGCGCGAGCGTGCCAACCTGGCACTCATGCCCAAGGTCACAGTCAAGCCAAACCTCCAACGCCTTACCTTGGCTGCTCATGATCACTCGTTTCCTGATGCCCGCGACGCAGCAGGCAAAGGCCCAGCGCCCCACTTGGGGGCAGCACTGCGCCGCCGTGGCGCCGGTGGGGAAGGCTCCAACGCCAAGTCTTGCAACTTGCGCCCCAACTTGTCGTCGGCGGCAATCGCGGCGATGTCTCCCTCCAAACCCAGAACTGCCAGCACGCGCAGGTAGGTGCCCATGGTTGCGCCTGCGTCACCCGCTTCTACCTTGTACAGGGATGAGCGCGAGATACCCGCGCGCTGGGCTACCACCGCATTGCTGAGCTTGCGGCGCTTGCGGGCGAGTTTGAACCGCTCGCCCAGGTCAGACAGCAGCTCCTGCTCTTTGGGAAAAATGGTTGGCGGTTGGCGAGGCATTTTTTTATTATAGTCAAATACTTAATATTTTGTCTGTAATAGAAGAAGTATGCTGATCCTCAAGCTGCTTCACGCGCCCGCATCAAGCCCGAACGACGGGCAGCGCAGTCTTTTTGAAATGAATTGGATTCTGACCCCAACTCCCGCCAACAACCGCTCAGCCTGTTCATCAGAGGCTGGCATACAACACCTTGCCCTCCCTAAGCGCCCAGTACACCGCGGTTGCACAAGAGTTCTGTTGCTGGTCAATTTCCGCCTGTGAGTAGACCAGCACATCTACGGGTATCTGCAATGGCCGCAGCACTTGCCGAAGCCGCACCATCTCAGTAAATTTGTCATGGGGTGCGGCCTCTATCACCAGGAAATCCAAATCCGAATCTTCTTTTGCATCGCCACGCGCATAAGGCCCAAACAGAATGACCTGTGAAGGTTTGGCTGCTTCACCCAGAAGCTGTGCGGCTTGTTGTATGGTTTGCTCTGAAATCATATGGTCATGGATTATGTTGCTATCGCGCAGCCACCGCGGCTGGCAGCGGCATTTCTACTTGCGAGGCAGCTACCTTGCCTTCAGTCGCTTCCCTGCCCACGCGGGTTGGCGGCCTGCCCGCATCAAGTGTCGGCGCACATGGCGTCCAGATCAAGCTCGGTTTAATTGGAATCTGACCCCAAGGCCTCTAGCCTTCGTATTTCAATGATTTAGTGCCCAGCCATCAACACATCGACCGCACGAGTGATGCGATCACCCTGGTCTGCCACACTGCCGACGCGTCGCAACTTTGAGCGCCGCACAGCGGCAACCAGGCGGGTTGCAAGAACCCATGGCTGGCCGTCGTGCACAAGCACTGGGTTCAAGTCTTTGACCGCTGGGTAGTCGGCCAACAGCGGAATCACCACCACCGCCGGGTCAGGTGGCAAGAGCTTGCTTTCGACGACCACCATCTTCACCCCGCTGTATTCCGCCACGTCGTACCGGGTTAGGTGCTCCACGAAGACCCTCCTGGCGCCACCATGATGTCGGCCAGCGGGTGCCCATTGCGCTCATGCCAAGCTGCTTGCGCAGCAAAGGACTCGGCGTTTTGCTCGAGCCATTGCACCTGCCGGGCGCTGGCAACTGCGCTCTTGAGCGCTGCTTCGGCCACTGCAGACACATTGATCTTCAGTGCTTTTGCACCATCCAGCACTTCGGCATCTAGCGTCAGAGACGTCTTGCGTTTAGTTCTTGATACCAATCTTCGCACTCCATTTATATACCGCTAAAATGTACCGCTTTCAGGGCAAAAGTAAAGCTGACTGGTTGAAGCCGGATATGAACTCGTCTCCCCGGTATGAAAATTTAATTGGAATCTGACCCCAATTAAAGCGTTAAATAAGAATGGTACAAAAATATACTTTTTGTTAAACTCTTGTTTATGCCAAAGCTGTCTGCTGCCATCACCAGGCTCCCGCCTCAGACTCAGAATGCACTGATTGCCCTGGGCGCGCATCTGGCGGTGGCGAGGGTGCGCCGCAAAGAAAGCCTGCGATCCTGGGCGCAACGCATCGGTATTTCGGTGCCTACGCTGCTCAAGCTGGAGTCTGGAGACCCTGGCGTTTCCATTGGGGCTTATGCCAGTGCCTTGTGGCTTATTGGACGCGATGGCGAACTGGCTAGGCTTGCCGAGCCCGCCACCGACAGCGCTGCGTTAGAGCTCGATGTGCGGGCGGCCAAGGCGTTGGGCGCCCGTCGTGCAACAAGTGCAAGATCAGCGGCCGCCAAGCGCGCTCAAAAAAACAAGGCAGATGAATGAGCACCCCCTCGCCCAGCGCCTATTTCTTGTGGGAACTCACCACGCCGACCGCGCCACGCCTGGTGGGGGAGTTGCGCAAGCTCTCCAATGGCGACGTGTCTTTTCAGTACGACGCAAGCTGGCTGCCGAATGGCTACGCACTAAGCCCGGATTTGCCGCTAAGCACCCAAGAATACCCGGCGATTCACCGCCGCATGCGCGACAAGGCGGCACCAGGGGCCGTGGACGATGCACGCCCAGACAGTTGGGGCGAGAAAGTCATTCGCTACCTGCACATGCCGCGCGGCAACCACCTCATCGACTACCTGTATTTTGCTGGCGACGACCGCTTTGGTGCCTTGGGCGTCTCGTCGTCAATCACCGCCTACCAACCTTTTCCCACGCCCGCCCTTGCGCGCCTCGAAGATGCCGCGGCTATCAGCGAGACCGCCAAAATCATCCAGCTAGGTGGCCACCTCACTGCCCAACAACGCACGCTAGCCTCTGGCAACGCCAGCCTTGGGGGGGCCAAACCCAAGGCGCTGGTGCGCATCGACGACCAAGAGTGGGTGCTGAAGTTGTACAACGGCGAGCCTTTTGACCTGCCACTGGCAGAGCACGCCACCATGACGCTGGCGCAAAAGTGCGGCATCAAGGTGGCCATCACGCTACCTGTGCCACTGCCTGGTGAGCACGCGCTGGTTGTTCAGCGGTTCGACCGAGCCGGCGGCAAACGCATTCATTGCATCTCTGCGGCAACCGTCTTGCGTGCAGAAACGCCACCCGGCGAGACACCTGTTTACGGCTACCCCCACTTGGCACGCGCTATCCGCCGCAACGGTGATTCTCAAACCGTGCGTCTGCAACTGCTGGACCTGTTCCGCCGCATGGTCTTTAACATCCTCATCGCCAACACCGATGACCATGAGAAGAATCACGCATTTTTGGTGTCCACCAAAGGATCTGGCACCGCACTGGCGTTGTCACCGGCTTATGACATCGTCACCTCTGGCAACGGGGCCTTTGCGCATGAATTCTTGATTAGCGAGGATTCGCCCGAGCCTTTGTTGGCAAACGCCATGGATGTCTGTGCGCAGTTTGATTTGTCGCCGCAGGCAGCACGGCACGAAATACAGGCCGTCATCCATGTCGTCAATGGGTGGCGAGATCATTTCCGGGGCCATGGCATCACAGAACGCGACATCGAAGAGCTTGCCAATTTCATCGATGATGCGGACTTGCTTGCGCAGCGTAAGAACTTTGCCGCCGCCCCCTTGGCGCGAGTGAAGGCCCAAAAAAGGCAAGGGCCGTTTGCGAATCAGGCTTTGTGATGGGTGGCGCGGATCATGGCATCGCGCAGAATCGCGTTCATCCTGGTCTGGTAGCCCTTGCCTTGGCTTTTTAGCCATGCCATGACATCTGCGTCAATGCGCACAGACGCATGGGTTTTGGTGGGTTTGTAAAACGGGTTGGAAACAGCGTTTTGCCAGAACTCATTTGTCAGAGGTGGAATGTCGCTGTAGTCGATCGCACTGTCTGGCATGTCTGCCAGTGTCTTGAGTTCGGCCTTGTGTTCCTCGGTCATGGGCGGCAACTCGCCTTGTTTGTATCTAACCATGTTCATAGCGTCTCCGTTCCGCGCGGTCTACGCGCCTGGCACTGATGATGCGCACCACTTCGATGCCCACATCTTCAAAGCGCACGGTGTGCGCGACCAAGAGCAACAAATGCTCGCCAGCCATACCGATGGTCTGCCAGCGTTGCTCACTGTTTTCAACTCGATCCTGGGCGGTAACGGCAAGCGGGTCATCAAATACGCGCGCAGCGTCCACAAACCGGATGCCATGCTTTCGGAAGTTGAGATCCGCTTTTTGCTCATCCCATTCGAGAAACCGTTCCATTAGTACGACTGTAGCACAATACTGTATATACAATACACCGTGATGTTCCCGCCCAAGCCCCCTCGTAGGTCCGTTGTCGCAACTAGGGTCCAGCCGTTCCCACCGGTCTTCGACAGTTACGCGCGCAAGTGGCCGATTTCATTGGACTCGGAGTTAAAACGTGCCCCTACAAGAGGCTCATCTGCTGGGTTTGACTGGGTGGCTTGACCTTCAGTGCCTTGAATACCTGGCTGTCCTGCGCTGAGATAGAGGAGACGCCTGACAGGGGCTGCGCGCCATTGAT
>CAMELV010000070.1 GCA_945925985.1 Comamonas sp. lk
CCCAGCGCGGCCTGCAGTACGCGCCCATTGCGGCGCTGGCCGGCGTGATCGTGCCGGAGCTGCTGATGACGCAGGGTCAGTTCATCAGCACTTGGCAGGACGCCCGCATCTACGCCGTGGCGGTGGGAGTGGCCTGGTATTTCTGGCGCCGTGGTGCCGGGCAGGCGGTGCTGGGCACCATCCTGGCCGGCATGGCGGTGTACCTGCCGCTGCACATCGGACTGGGCTGGTAGCTACAGCCGGTTTGGGGAATGGTCGGGGAAGAACGGGCGCTCCTACAATCGTCGCGATGTCCAACTTAAACTTGCAGCGTCTCCCATGAATGTCCTTCGTTTTGCAGACCTGTGCGCCCAGGGCCGAGTGGCTGGCCAGCGCGTTTTTATCCGTGCTGACCTCAATGTGCCCCAAGACCCGCTCGGCGCGATTACCGAAGACACCCGGATCCGCGCGTCGCTGCCCTGCATCCGCATGGCGCTCGAGGCCGGCGCCGCTGTGATGGTCACCTCGCATTTGGGCCGGCCGACCGAGGGCACGCTGACCCCGGTCGACTCGCTGGCCCCCGTGGCGCAGCGCCTGTCCGAACTGCTGGGCAGGCCGGTTCCGCTGTTGGCGAACTGGACCCACGGCGTGGCCATCAAGCCAGGCGAGCTGGTGCTGCTGGAAAACTGCCGCGTCAATGTTGGCGAGAAGAAAAACAGCGAGGCGCTGGCCCGCCAGATGGCCAGCCTGTGCGATATTTTTGTGCACGACGCCTTTGGCACCGCCCACCGGGCGGAAGCGTCCACCTATGGCATTGCCCAGTATGCTGCAGTGGCCTGCGCGGGGCCGCTGCTGGCTGCCGAGATGGATGCCATCACCCTGGCACTGGCCAACCCCCGCCGCCCGCTGGTAGCGATCGTGGCCGGCTCCAAGGTGTCGACCAAGCTGACCATCCTGCAAAGCCTGGCCGACAAAGTGGACCAACTGATCGTCGGTGGCGGCATTGCCAACACCTTCATGCTGGCCGCTGGCCTGAAGATTGGCAAAAGCCTGGCCGAGCCCGACCTGCTGCCCCAAGCCCGCGCGGTGATGGCCGCCATGAGCGCACGAGGTGCCTCGGTCCCAATCCCCAGCGATGTGGTCACCGCCAAAACTTTTGCGGCGGACGCGCCAGCAACCATCAAGGCCGCCACTGAGGTAGACGACGACGACCTGATTCTTGACATCGGGCCCCAGACGGCTGCGTTACTGGCGGCGCAGCTCAAGGCCGCCGGCACCATTGTCTGGAACGGCCCGGTCGGCGTGTTTGAATTCGCGGCTTTTGAGCAGGGCACCCGCGCCATTGCCCAGGCCATCGCCGCATCGAGCGCCTTCTCTATTGCCGGCGGCGGCGACACGTTGGCGGCCATTGCCAAGTACGGCATTGAGTCGCACATCGGCTACATTTCTACCGGCGGCGGCGCCTTCCTTGAGGTGCTGGAGGGCAAGACCCTACCAGCCCTTGACATTCTCAGCCGCAGAGCAGCCGCCTAGGGGCCCGAGCCCGGCGCGTTATCGATCAGAATCAGCATGAATCCAAGCCCCTCAAAATCCAGTTCAGCATTCAGTCAGCTCGATGCCGAGCGTGGCATCAGCATGCTGGGCTCGCCCGAGGCGCTGAAGATGATCCTCAACACCGCCCTGCTGAGCCTGTCTGAGGACATGCCGGCCATTGGCCGTGAACTGGCCGAGGGTGATGTGCGGGCTGCCAGCCGGCGCTTGCACGGCATCAAAGGTTACCTGCCGATCTTTGGCAGTGATGCGTTGGTGGCCGATGTGTTGCAGCTGGAGCAATCGAGCAAAAGCCAGTCTGCTGAGGTGCTGGCAGTGGCGTATGCGGCAATGGGTCCGTCCTTTCAGGGTCTGTTACGCGATATTCAGGCCTACGTGAACCAAGCCGACTGACCCTTCGGCGTCAGGTCGGCCTGTCTGCCTGTTAGCTTGGCGCTGGCGCGCCCATTAATATGCCGCAGGCACGGCCGCGACCGGTGTGCTTGGCGTGGTAAAGCTGTTCGTCAGCCGTTGCCAGTAATTCAGAGGCATGGTTCAGGGAAAAACCGCTGCGCACGGCCACGCCGAGGCTGATGCTGACCACGCTGTCGACCGAGGAGCGGGCATGGGGGATAAATTTTTTGCGAATCCTGTCCTCCAGCACTCTGGCGATCGCCATTGCGCCAGAGAAGTCAGTTTCGGGCAGGATGCAGGCAAACTCCTCGCCACCGTAACGCGCCACCAGGTCGGCCGGCCGGCGCAGGCTGGCTTTCAGGGCGGTGGCAATTTCGCGCAGGCAATCGTCGCCAGCCTGATGCCCATAGTGGTCGTTGAAGTGTTTGAAAAAATCAACGTCAAGCAGGATCAGCGCCAGCGGCGAGCCATTACGCACCGAGCGCGCTATTTCAACCACCAGCTGCTGGTCAAAAAACCGGCGGTTGTAAATGCCCGACAAGCCATCCAGAAAGACCAGCTTGCGGATGGCATCAGCCTGCAGCTTCACCAGCAAATGGGTGTTGACGCGGGCTAGAGCCACAGCCGGATGCAGCGGTTTGGCGATGAAGTCGACAGCAAACAGGCCCAGGCCCCGGGCCTCCTGGGCCTCGTCGGCCTGCGCCGTGAGAAAAATCACCGCAATGTCACGTGTGGCTTCATTGCTTTTCAGTTGTCGGCAGACCTCAAAGCCATCCATGTCCGGCATGTCGATGTCCAGCAGCACCAGGTCGGGAGCCTGCTGCTGGCACAGCGCCAAGGCCATGGGCCCGTTGTTTGCGGTGATCAGCTCAAAGTGGTCCGCAAAGGTTAGCTCTGCCAGCTTCAGGCTCATCGTGTGGTCGTCCACAATCAACAGGCGGGCTCGCGCGTTGCGTTCGCTCAACAGCCGGGCGAGCGGAGAATCAGGCTGGTGCAGTTTCATGAATGGGTCGCCAAAAGCCTACTTTAACCGCAATTTGACCGCAGTCGGTGGCGATCCTGGCCGTTTGCCGGGGTGCAAACTGTCGCGGTTATGTAACTGCTTCCATGTAAAAATGGGAACTTAATTACATGGAGACACCCATCATGCCGCGTCGCGCCACCAAAATCGTTGCCACCTTGGGTCCCGCCTCCAGCGATCCCGCTCTGCTGGAGCAGATGATCCGCGCCGGTGTGAATGTGGTGCGGCTCAATTTCAGCCACGGCAAGGCGCAAGACCACATCGACCGGGCGCGGCTGGTGCGCGAGGCCGCGCAACGCGCCGGGCGCGAGGTGGCCATCATGGCCGACCTGCAGGGCCCCAAGATTCGGGTGGGGAAGTTTGCCGAAGGGCGCGTGATGCTGCAGCCGGGTCAAAAATTTGTGCTCGACGCCGCTCGGGTCGAGCTCGGCGACATCGACGCCGTCGGGCTGGATTACAAGGCGCTGCCGCGCGAAGTCAAGGCGGGCGACATACTCCTGCTCAATGACGGCCTGATTGTTATCACGGTCGATGCGGTGCGCGGCGATGCGGTCCACACCACGGTCAAGCTCGGCGGCGAGCTGTCCAACAACAAAGGCATCAACAAACAGGGCGGTGGCCTGACCGCGCCGGCCTTGACCGCCAAGGACATGGACGACATCCGCACCGCCATGAGCTTCCAGGCCGACTACGTGGCGGTGAGCTTCCCCAAAAGCGCCACCGACATGGAAATGGCGCGCCAGCTGTGCAATGTGGCGGCGGCCGAGTTCAACCACAAGCCGGGTTTGATTGCCAAGATCGAACGGGCCGAGGCCATCCCGAAGCTGCTGGAGATCCTGCTGGCCAGCGACGGCATCATGGTGGCGCGCGGCGACCTGGCGGTGGAGGTGGGCAATGCCATCGTGCCCGGGCTGCAAAAGCGCATGATCAAACTGGCGCGCGAACACGACCGCGTGGTGATCACCGCCACGCAGATGATGGAGTCCATGATCACCAACCCGGTACCTACCCGGGCTGAGGTGAGTGACGTGGCCAATGCGGTTCTGGACGGCACCGACGCCGTGATGCTGTCGGCCGAGACCGCGGCCGGCAAGTACCCGCTGGAGACCGTGATCGAGATGGCCAAAATCTGCCACGCGGCTGAAGGCCACGAGAGCATCCTGCTGGATGCCGATTTCACCGGCAAGACCTTCAGCCGCATTGATCAGTCGATTGCCATGGGCGCGCTGTTCACGGCGCACCATTTGGGTGCCAAGGCGATTGTGGCCATGACAGAAAGTGGCTCGACCGCACTGTGGATGAGCCGGCACCTGGTGCATGTGCCCATTTATGCCCTGACGGCCAAGGTGGCAACCCAGCGCCGCATGACGCTGTACCGCAATGTGCGCCCGCTGCTGATGGACAGCAGCACCGACCGCGATACCGCGCTGATCGAGGCAGAAAACCACCTCAAATCGCGGGGTATCGTGCAACAAGGCGACGTTTACGCCATCACCTGCGGTGAGCCCATGGGCTCACCGGGCGGCACCAACATGCTGAAAATCTGCCAGGTGTCGTAAGCACCCGGATCGTCTCTGGGGGATAAAATTGGTTGGTTACCAAGTGGTTACCAACTTTCCCGGGAGAATCCAACCATGGCACTCGTTTCAATGCGCGAACTGCTGGACCATGCCGCCGTTAATGGCTACGGCATTCCAGCCTTCAACGTCAACAACCTGGAGCAGGTGCAGGCCGTGATGGCCGCGGCCGACGAGGCGGGCGCGCCCGTGATCCTGCAAGCCAGCGCGGGCGCCCGCAAGTACGCGGGTGAAGCCTTCATCAAGCACCTGATCGCGGCAGCGATCGAGAGCTACCCGCACATTCCGCTGGTCATGCACCAGGACCACGGCCAAAGCCCCGAGGTGTGTCAGGGCGCCATTGGCCTGGGCTTCAGCTCGGTCATGATGGACGGCTCACTGATGGCTGACGGCAAAACCATCGCCAGCTACGACTACAACGTCGAGGTGACGCGCCGGGTGGTGGACCTGGCCCATGCCACCGGCGTCACGGTCGAGGGCGAGCTCGGCTGCCTGGGCTCGCTAGAGACCATGAAGGGCGACAAGGAAGACGGCCATGGCACCGACGCCACCATGACGCGCGAGCAGCTGCTGACCGACCCCGAGCAGGCGGCCGATTTTGTCAAGCGCACCCAGCTCGACGCCTTGGCCATTGCCATTGGCACCAGCCACGGCGCCTACAAGTTCACCCGCAAGCCCACCGGCGACATCCTGGCGATTGAACGCATCAAGGAGATCAACCGGCGCATCCCCAACACCCACTTGGTGATGCACGGCTCCAGCAGCGTGCCGCAGGACCTGCTGGCGACCATCCGCCAGTACGGCGGCAACATGAAAGAAACCTACGGCGTGCCGGTGGAAGAAATCCAGAAGGCGATCCAGTTCGGCGTGCGCAAAATCAACATCGACACCGACATCCGGCTGGCCATGACGGCGGCGGTGCGCCAATTTCTGGCTGAGAACCCGGACAAGTTCGACGCGCGTGAATGGCTCAAGCCGGCGCGCGAGGCGGCCAAACGGATCTGCAAGCAGCGCTACATCGAGTTCGGTTGCGAAGGCCAGGCCAGCAAGATCAAAGGCCACGCCCTGTCGGTGGTGGCTGGCCAATACAGCCGTGGCGAACTGACCCAAGTGGTGACCTGACAGCCGCATGAGCGCTGCCCTGCACACCTCCATGCTGAGCTCGCTGCCACTGCTGGCGCGGGGCAAGGTGCGTGACAACTATGCCGTGGGCGAGGACCGCATCCTCATGGTGGCCAGCGATCGCCTCAGCGCTTTTGACGTCATCATGGGCGAGCCGATCCCGGGCAAGGGCGTGCTGCTGACGCAAATGGCCTTGTTCTGGTTCGACAAACTCGGCCCCAAGGGTTTGGCCATTTGCCCCACCCACCTGACTGGCGAGGCGCCGGAGAGCGTGGTCACAACGGCCGAGGTGGTGCAGGTGGCGGGTCGCTCCATGTTGGTCAAGCGGCTCAAGCCGCTACCGGTGGAGGCGGTGGTGCGTGGTTACCTGGCCGGCAGTGGCTGGAAAGAATACCAGCACAACCAGGCGGTCTGCGGGGTGGCGCTGCCGCCCGGCTTGCAAAACGCCTCCAAACTCCTAGCGCCCATCTACACACCAGCGGCCAAGGCTGCGGTGGGCGAGCACGACGAAAACATCACGTTTGATCAGACCGTGGCCATGATTGGCGCTGACCTGGCCACCCGCATCCGTGACATCAGCCTGCGCCTGTACCAGGCAGCCAGCGACTTTGCCGCCACTAAGGGCATCATCATTGCCGACACCAAGTTCGAATTCGGGTTGGACGCCGACGGCACGCTGACGTTGATGGACGAGGTGCTGACGCCCGATTCGTCCCGCTTCTGGCCTGCTGAGAGCTACCAGAGCGGCACCAACCCGCCCAGCTATGACAAGCAGTTTGTGCGCGACTGGCTGGAGCAGGCGCTGGTCGACGGCAAGCCCTGGAGCAAAACCCCGCCGGCACCTCGCGTGCCCGATGTGGTGATTGCCCGCACCGCCGCCAAGTACCAAGAGG
>CAMELV010000071.1 GCA_945925985.1 Comamonas sp. lk
AGCGACGATTTGGCGCCGGGTACTTTGAACAGCATATTCAAACAGGCTGGACTCAAGTGAGGTGCTATGCGCTATGCAATCGTTATTGAAAAAGCAGAAGGAAATTACTCGGCGTATGCGCCTGATTTGCCCGGGTGCGTGGCTACCGGGGCAACCCTTGCAGAAGTCGAGTTCGAAATGCGTGAGGCCATAGCCTTTCACCTTGAAGAGTTGCGCGCGGACGGCTTGCCAGTTCCTGTAGGTGCAAGCCAAGTTGAGTACGTTGAAGTCACCGCATAACCGACCATTCCATCGGACGGCTTCGCCGCTCGCTGAATTTTGACGTTAGGCAGCATAGAAATACCCACCTTATTCAATCAGCAGCAACGACTTGATCTTGGCACGCACTTCCTGCAGCACCTCATCAGACACCGCTCCTTTGCGTTTGGCTTGGCGAACACGCCAGTCCAAGGACTTGACCTGATCCGCCAGTACAGCGCCTGACTGACCCGCTATATCTGTGAGTACTTCAAAAGGGTAGCCCTTGACCCTGGTGGTCAGCGGGCAACACAACATCAAGCTCTTTTTGACGTTGTAGGCCGCCGGGCTGAGCACCAGTGCCGGCCGGTGTCCGGCTTGTTCATGGCCTGCTTGAGGGTCAAATTGCAGCCAAACAATATCCCCCGCCTCGGGCACATAAGTGCGCGTGGCCATCAAAGGGCTTCCTGTCCGACTGGCACTCCAAAGTCCACTTCGTCGTGCGCGTTGTCATCCGTGATGCCCGCCAGCAAGTCTTCCAACTTATATTTTGGCTTCGTGGCGGGTTCGATGACGATACGCCCTTTGGTGGCCGTGATGATGACATGCTGCTCCAATTCGAGTGCGGCCGATTTCATGACTGCACTTGGCAGTCGAAGAGCTGGGCTGTTGCCCCATTTGCGAATAATGGCTTCCATGGTAATCTCCTAGTGTGTCTACATTGTAGATACAAATCACCGCTCTAACATTTTAATTATTTGAGGTCCTCGAGACCCCCCGCACTATCAAACCCTGAGCCACATAGTAGCTGGCCAAGACCCACAAACCGGCATAGGGCAAGGGGCTGACAAATTTGTCCAGGGCCAACAAAGTGTCAGACAACATGAACACAGAGTTGCCCAAGGCCGACCACCGGCTGATGAGGGGAAAAACAGCGAGTTGACCGCCGCTGGGCGGCAGGCTGCGCCTGGGACGGCCCATGCATGGGAGAGTCGGCAAATCTCGGGCAACTGGCCCTGAACAAACGCTCACACAACGCTGACCGGCAGGCCAGTGATGCCCCAAATCTGGGCCGTCATCGTGCACATGCGGCTGAATTTCCGCTTCACGGGGGCGGATCAATAGGGATCCGCTTTGGGCCAAATCTGTGTTGAGATGCTGTTGCGCGACTTTGCCAGAATGCAATCTGTCGGCGTTATCGCCTGCATCGACCAGGGGGCCATTTTGAAGTTGGGTTTTGACAAAATATCAAATGAGATACAAAATGACCTTGAATTCAGGAACAACCGCCATGCGAACACACACTTCCATGCTTCACATTCGGGTGGACGATGACATCAAAGAGCAAGCAACGCTGGCCTTGACTTCGATGGGACTGACTGTGTCAGAAGCGGTGCGTCTGTTTTTGCACCGAGTGGTCGTAGAGCAGGCTTTTCCGCTCGAACTCAAGGTGCCTAACGCCGAAACCCTTGCAGCCATGCAAGAGTCGCGCGCCATGATGTCAGCACGTCGCGACCGTTTTTCTTCTGCTGACGAGCTGTTTGCTGATCTTGAAAAAAACAGCGGCAAGTAAACGTGCGGCACCACCGCGGGCCGCTGACTACACCAAAGCGTTTTTGAAGGATTGGCAACGCTTGTCGCATTCCGGTCGTTTCGACTTGGTGCGGCTCAAAGAGGCCATGATGCTGTTGATTGCCAACGACACCCCTCTTGGCCCTGAATGGCTAGATCACCCATTAAAAGGGGATGGGGCCGATCACAGGGAGTGCCACATCGGCGGTGATTTTTTGTTGATTTACCAGATCGAGGCCAACACGATCAATTTTGTGCGGGCAGGTACGCACTCAGAACTTTTCAGCAGCTGAGTGCGAGCGCAGACATGTGGCTTCTCAGCCTAAATTGATTCACCGCAAGCCGCATCCGTTTCAAATGGCCAAGATGCCTTCTCTTCAAGAAGTGACACCATGGCAACGAATCCCAACCCCGCGCGCGCTTTAGCCCCCGCGCTGAGCCGCCGCCAGTGTCTGCTGGGCTCGGCGCAGGCGCTGTCTTTTTGGCAAGCTGAAGGTGTGCAAGCCATGGAGCCCCTGCCGGACTGGGGCGAGGGCTGCCAAGCAGCACCAGACTTTGAGGCCGATCAGCGCATCAGTTGGTGAGGGACAAAACAGCGAGTTGACCGCCGCTGGACGGCAGGCTGCGCCTGGCACTGCCCCTACATGGGAGAGTCGGCAAATCTCGGGCAACTGGCCTTGAACAAACGCTCACACAACGCTGACCGGCAAGCCAGTGATGCCCCAAACCTGGGCCGTCATCGTGCATATGTGGTTGGATCTCCCATCCGCATCCGCTTTCCGCCGGTTGAATCTCTTATCCGCTGGGGAACCAGCCACGACCGCCCAGCTCGCAGGAACTGGCGGTGCTCTGGCAGCCTTGTGTGCAGACCTGCATCGAGCTGTTTGGCGCCGATCGCTGCATGTTCGAAAGCACCCTGCCGGTCGACAAGGGCAGCTGCAGCTATGGCGAACTCTGGAATGCGTACAAGCGCATGATCAGCGGTGCCAGTGCCGCAGAAAAGCAAGCGCTGTTCAGCGCGGTGCAGCCCGGGTCTATCGGCTGGGATTGAATTGAGGCCATCACGGGCAAGCTATCAAGGCCCCATCGCGCCGAGGCGGCGCTCTCACAAGGCATTCATTGCCGCGAACAGAGCACGCTTGCAACTAGACCCCAGCTGCCTCAGCCGCCTGCCGCCCCCGAATCATGTCAGCGGCTTTTTCGGCCACCATCAGGGTGGCGGCCATGGTGTTGGCAGAGGGCACCTGAGGCATGACCGATGCGTCGACCACCCGCAAGTGCTGCAAGCCGCGCACCCGCAACTGCGCATCGACCACCGCCATCGCATCATCGGCCGGACCCATCTTGCAGGTGCCCACCAGGTGATAGGCGGTCGAGCCGCGCCGGCGGGCAAAGTCCAGCCACTCGTCATCGGTTTGTACCTGTGGGCCGGGCAAGGTCTCACTGTGGAAGTAGCGCGCCAGCCCGGGGCTGTGCAAGAGCTGGCGGGCCAGGCGCAGCGCCGCCAGCAACACCGGCGGATCACGCGGATCGCTCAGATAGTTGGGTTGGACCTGGGGTACCGCGTGCGGGTCAGGCGAGCTCAGGCGCACATGGCCGCTGCTAAAAGGCCTCTGCTGCCTGGCCCCACAGCTCATGCCGGGATGGTCGTCGAGCACATAGCTGCGGCCCTCTTTATAGCTGCCCGGCGTGAACAGCACCTGAATGTCGCCCCGGTCCAGCTCGGGCCGCGACCTGCAAAACAGATGAACCAGCGAGGGGCTCAAACCCAATATGCTGGGTCGGCCGGCCAGCCATTTAACGGCCTCCAGCGCCAGGCGCCAGCCCCGCGAATACTCATTGAGCGTGGCCACATCACGGGCGCGGGCCACCATGCGCACCGTGTAATGATCGCGCAGGTTCTGGCCCACCCCGGGCAGGTGCTGTCGCACCGAAATGCCCAGCTCCTGCAAGGCCGGCGCCGGGCCTATGCCGGCGAGCTGCAGCAGCTTGGGGCTGTTGATCGTGCCTGCGCACAGCAAGACCTCACGGCGCGCATGCACTTGCCGCACCTGCCCATCCTGTCTATAGGCCACGCCGTTGGCGCGCAGGCCTTCAAACAGCAGTGACTCGGCCTCTGCGCGCAGCTTGAGCTGCACCCGGCCGCTGGCCAGGGCCGGCCGCAAGAATGCGTCGGAACCACTGACCCGCCGCCCGCCTTCGATGAAGCGTTGGAAATAGCCCGCACCGTCCTGTCCGGCGCCGTTGTAGTCGTAATTGCGAGCAAAACCCTGCTGCCCAGCCGCCGCAATGAAGGCCTCGCACAGCTCGCTGGGCCAATCCGGATTGCTCACTGGCAGCTCGCCGCTTCGGCCCCGAAAGCGCTCGTCAGCTGCGCCTATGCGACGCTCCGAGCGCATGAAATACGGCAACACCTCGCGATAGCTCCAGCCCAAGTTGCCCCAGGCCGACCAGTCGTCAAAGTCATCCCGCTGGCCGCGCGAGTAAGCCAGACCGTTGATTGAGCTGGAACCGCCCACGATGCGGCCTTGCGGTATGCGCAGGCTGCGCCCAGCCGCAGAAGGTATGGCTTCGGTGGGGTAAAAGCCCATGAAGGCGGGCTTGTCTAGCATCTTGACGAAGCCTGCCGGCATGCGCACAAAGGGGCTGCTGTCGGGCCCGCCCGCTTCCAGCACGCAGACACTGACCCCCGCATCCTCGCTCAAGCGTTTGGCCAGCACACAGCCTGCGGGGCCGGAGCCGACGATCACATAGTCAAAGGTTTCGTTCATTTCACACAGGGCCCTGCTCGCGCCAATACTGATGCGGTCACTTTCGCGCATTTGAGCGGGCTGAACAAGCTGAAAGCTCAGAGGCTTGTCCCCTCAGGGACAAAACAGGCCCATCGTCCAAGGCCATCGCGCCAGATTGCAAGATCGCTAACTTCCAAAGTTCTGCGCACGAGACCGCTGCGCCCTGCTTCCGGCAGGCCCTGAGCCAGGGCATGGGCGAGCAAGACATCAGCGCGGTGATTGCGCTGATCGAGGCCGAGTCTCGGCCGCGCTGAACCTAGGCACACCATATCCTCATCAAAAGTCTGTCTGGTCATAGGCGCGGGTGATTCCACCGGAGGCGCGGTTGCCAGACGCTTTGCGCGCGAAGGCTATACCGCCCGCGTCAGCCACAGAACACAGGAAAAGCTTTAACCCTAAACCCGGCAGTTGGCCGCTTGCTTCCGCATCAAACACCATATGAATCAAACACTTGCGCCCACGACGGTCTTCACCTCATGGGTGAAGCGCTGCACGGCCGCAGGTCTGCCGCTTCAGGCCCCTGGCGTTGTTGCTCGCACCC
>CAMELV010000072.1 GCA_945925985.1 Comamonas sp. lk
GCCGAAAGTTGGGAAATAGTTTGAAGACGGGTTTCGTCCATGTCGATCACCATGTGGAAAATGATCGACCCAAAACCACCGTTCAGGCTCATAACTCGTTGGAATCACGCACCCCCCTTCAGGCTCACACCTCGTTGGAATAGGCTAAACCTTGCGATGAGCCCACAATTTTGGTATGGTTTCACCTGAGCGGTTTACCGCTTCCCGCTTTTCCTCCCTGAGCGGGGCCTTGATGTGTGACAGCAAATAGGCTTACTACCCCAGCCCAAGTGCTGGGGTTTTTTTTGACCTAAACTTCTCGAATGCTTTGGGTCAAATCACTTCACATCGTTTTTGTCGCCAGCTGGTTTGCCGGCCTGTTTTATCTGCCCCGCATTTTTGTCAATCTGGCCATGGTGGCGCCGGACTCCACCGCCGAGCGCGAGCGCCTGCTGCTGATGGCGCGCAAGTTGCTTCGGTTTTCTACCGTGCTGGCGGTGCCGGCACTCGCCTTCGGTCTGTGGCTCTGGCTCGGTTACGGCATTGGAAGCGGTCCCGGCAATGGCTGGCTGCACGCCAAACTGCTGGTGGTGTTGCTTACGGTGGGCTACCACCATCTTTGTGCCCGGCTGCTCAAACAGTTGACACATGGGCCATCGCGCCACAGCCACGTCTGGTTCCGCTGGTTTAATGAGCTGCCCGTGCTGCTGTTGCTGGTGGCGGTGCTGTTGGTGGTGCTGAAGCCCTTTTGATCCCTAAGCGCGCTGATGCATAAGACGTCAGCGTGGCCCCTGTCCCTGCTCTACGTCGGGTTGGTGGTTTACGCCAGCCTGTACCCCTTTACCGACTGGCGTCACCAGGGCATCATGCCCTGGGCTTTCCTAGACAGCCCCTGGCCGCGCTACTGGTCAGGGGCGGATGTAGCCATCAATGTGCTGGGTTACGTGCCGCTGGGCTTTCTGCTGGCCTTGAGCCGTCGGCGCAGCGGCCACCTGCGCTTTGCCGCCCTGACGGCCACCCTGGTGGCAACCGCGCTGTCGTTGGTGATGGAGTCGCTGCAGAGCTATTTGCCAGCTCGCGTCCCCTCGCAAGCGGACTGGGCGCTCAACTGCCTGGGCGCCGGAATTGGGGCGGTGGCGGCCGGCCTGATGGAGACCTTGGGCGTGATCGACCGATGGAGCCGGTTTCGGGCGCGTTGGTTTGTGCCGCAAGCGCGTGGTGGGCTGGTGTTACTAGCCCTGTGGCCACTGGCACTGCTGTTTCCAGCCGCGGTGCCTTTTGGCCTGGGGCAGGTGTTTGAGCGGCTGGAAGCGGCGCTGGCCGAATGGCTGAGTGACACGCCCTGGCTGGAATGGCTGCCCGTGCGCGATGTCGAGTTGCAGCCCCTGGTGCCCGGGGTGGAGATGGTCTGTGTCGCTCTGGGCCTGTTGATCCCCTGCCTGCTGGGGTATTGCATCATTCGCCAGTTGCGCCACCGACTGCTATTTGCAGGGACCGTGTTTGCCCTTGGGCTGGCCGCCACCGCGCTGTCAGCGGCGTTGAGCTATGGGCCCGAGCACAGCTGGGCCTGGTTTGGCGCGCCGGCGCGTGCCGGCATGGCAGGGGCGCTGTTGCTGGCTGCGGCCCTGCTTTGGCTGCCAACTCGCGCTAGTGCGGCACTGCTGTTGCTGGCCTTGGGTGTGTACCTGAGCCTGCTTAACCAAGCGCCTACCAGCCCCTATTTTGCGCAGACCCTGGCGGCCTGGGAGCAGGGCCGCTTCATCCGGTTTAATGGAATTGCGCAATGGCTGGGTTGGCTCTGGCCCTATGCCGCGCTCGCCTATGTGCTGGCCCGGGTCTGGGGGCGGGAGCAGAAAAACTAGAATGAGCCCATGATCGACCCCACCGCCGCAGCCCCTGCCTCTTATTACCAGCGCCACATCTTTTTTTGCCTCAACGAGCGAAAAAACGGCGAGGGCTGTTGCGCCCAGCATCAGGCGCAGCAGGCATTTGACCACTGCAAGGTGCTGGTCAAGACGGCCGGACTGTCCGGGCCGGGCCAGGTCCGGGTCAACAAGGCCGGCTGTCTGGACCGCTGTGCCGGCGGACCGGTGGCCGTGGTGTACCCCGAGGCGGTCTGGTACAGCTATGTGGACAATCAAGACATCGAGGAGATTGTGGAGTCTCATCTCAAAAATGGACAGGTGGTCGAGCGGCTGCTTACCCCCGCCCACCTCGGACGTTAAGCTGTTTTGGGCCCTAGGCCCCGTCAGCTGGTTGTTTATTGCTACTTATTTTGTAGCGGCTAAGGTATTTTTCTTGTCTCACCACGGGTCCGCGCTGCAGTCCCGCTAGCCCATAAGCCCATGAAAAAACGTTTTTTTGCCCTGTTTGCCGTTTTTTGCTTGCAGGCAGCCGCCCAAATGCCACAGCCGCCGGAAATTGCCGCCCGCAGCTACCTGCTGTTCGACATCACCGCCAACCAGCTGCTGGCGCAAAAAGACATCGACTCGCCCGTGGAACCGGCCTCGCTCACCAAATTAATGACTGCTTACCTGGTTTTTGATGCCCTGCGCAGCAAGAAAATTGACCTCAAACTGACCCTGCCGGTGAGTGATCGCGCATGGAGGATGCCGGGCTCGCGCATGTTCATTGACCCAAAGATGAAGGTGCCGGTGGAGGACCTTATCAAAGGCATGATCGTCCAGAGTGGTAACGATGCTGCCATGGCCCTGGCTGAGGGCGTTGGCGGTAGCGTCGAAAGGTTTGTCCAATTGATGAACCAGCAGGCAAGCGAGCTGGGCATGAAAGCCACGGTGTACAAAAACCCGGAGGGGCTGACCGAAGCCGGTCACCTCACGACCGCACGCGATCTCAGTCTGCTGGCCACGCGGCTGATGCTGGATTTTCCGGAATACGTGCCCTACTACGCCATCAAAAAATACCGCTATGAAGGCACACCTGCAGCCAACGACAGCAACCGTAACCTGTTGCTTTTTCGCGACCCATCGGTTGATGGCCTGAAGACTGGGCATACCGAAGCCGCAGGCTATTGCCTGATCGCCACCGCCCATCGGGATTTTCCGAGCCTGGTGACGCCGGGGGCAGTTGCGGGCTCGCCGGCGGCCACCGGCAGTCGGAGAATGCTCTCCATTGTGCTTGGTGCCGCCAGCGAAAACGCACGCGCCAACGAGTCGCAGAAACTGTTGAACTGGGGTTACACGGCTTTCGAAGCCGTCAAGTTGTTTGACGCCAATCAGGCTGTGGTGTCCCCGCCGGTATGGAAAGGGCGTGATGCGGTGGTCAAATTGGGACGGCCTCAATCAATTGTGGTGGCCGTGCCGAGGGGCGCTGCCGCCAAGCTCAAGACCCAAGTGCTGCGCTCGGACCCATTGGTGGCCCCCTTTACCAAAGGTCAGCCGCTGGCAACCCTCAAGGTCAGCAGTAATGAGCAGCCGGTGGTAGACGTCCCGCTGTTGGCACTGGAGGCGGTGGAGCAGGCCGGCGTGATTGGCCGGGCTTGGGACGCGCTGCGCTTGTGGATCAAGTGAGTTGCGGCAATGCGCGTGATTTCAATTGCGGTTGAATTCTTGACCTGCTATAGTTGAAGGCTTTTCGGAATTTCCGAAGGGTTTCACGTTTTCGTTTATCCGAGTGATTATTTAGTCACCAAACGTTGAGGGACGTTTTTCAATGCCAACCATTAATCAGCTAGTGCGTCAGGGGCGCGAGGTCGAAACGACCAAGTCCAAAAGCCCTGCGATGCAGAACTCTCCGCAGCGGCGCGGCGTGTGCACCCGTGTGTACACCACCACGCCCAAAAAACCAAACTCCGCCCTGCGTAAGGTCGCCAAAGTGCGCCTGACCAACGGTTTTGAGATCATCTCCTACATCG